>CAJQLF010000069.1 GCA_905479115.1 uncultured Flavobacteriales bacterium | reverse complement strand
CGTCGCGACAATTCTTCCACATCCGTAACCACGTGATCCACCCATCCTTGCTCATGGCGCTTATACGCCGCGTCTGGATTTACCTCCGCCGTAACACTCACCACGCCAGCGATGTTTCCCGCTTTGGGTTGCGCCCCACTCATCCCGCCAAGCCCGGCCGTGACAAATAGCTTTCCGGCTGGACCTGTTCCCGTTTTATCGTTCATGCGCACGGCATTCAAAACCGTAATGGTGGTTCCATGCACGATGCCTTGAGGGCCAATGTACATGTACGAGCCCGCTGTCATTTGCCCGTATTGAGAAACGCCCATCGCATTCATCCGCTCCCAATCGTCTGGTTTCGAATAATTCGGTATCACCATTCCATTGGTCACGACCACACGGGGTGCGTCTTTGTGCGATGGAAACAATCCCATGGGATGGCCGCTGTACATGGCCAACGTCTGGTCTTCGGTCATTTGACAGAGGTACTGCATCGTCAACCGGTACTGCGCCCAGTTTTGAAAAACACCACCGTTTCCGCCATAAGTGATGAGCTCCTCGGGGTGCTGCGCCACAGCCGGATCTAGGTTGTTTTGAATCATCAACATGATGGAAGCCGCTTGCTGGCACTTGGCAGGGTATTGCTCAATGGGACGAGCAAAAACAGGGTGCTTTGGGCGCAATCGGTACATGTATATGCGGCCATAATCCTTGAGCTCTTGTGCGAACTCCGGGGCCAAAACCGGATGTGTTTCTACAGGAAAATAACGCAGCGCGTTGCGCAGTGCCAGTTCCTTTTCTGCAGGCGTCAGAATGTCTTTCCTGACGGGTGCGTGGCTCACCTCCTCAGAACGCGGAAACGCCGCAGGCAGTTCAGCAGGAATTCCTTCTGAAATTTCCAATTGAAAGGCTTTCAGCTCATCGGGATTCATAGCAGTTGTCATGGTTTTCGAATTTTTCCGGTGCGACGATCAAACCCATAAGGACAATGTTTACAGCCGCTCTGACAACAATGACCCCGCTTGAGGTGATATTGTTCCGTAAAGACGATGAAGCCTTCAGGGCTGTAATAAAAATCTTCAGGTTCCAAATCGCTCCGCATGTTGCAAATTTACCACGTATGAATCCGACCGCAGAATTTCAAACGCAACGCGTCCGTTGGTCCGCAACGGAGGCGCATGGCACAGCATTGTGGGTGCGTCGACTGGACCTGGCACACCCCTTAGCTCCCGGCAACAAGGCCTGGAAACTGATGTACCATGTGGAGCGAGCACAGCGGCAACCGACCCCTGCGCTACTCACCTTTGGGGGAGCGTGGTCCAATCACCTGCACGCCGCAGCCGCCATTGGAGCAGATTTGGGGTTGCGAACCATCGGCGTGGTGCGAGCTACGGCGGAAGAAATCGCGCAAAACCCGACAGCTACCCTTCAGGACTGCAAGGATTTGGGCATGGAGCTCTTTCCAGTTTCTCGGGCAGAATACCGCGAAAAAGACCTCCCCTTCTTTCGGGCGTGGCTGAGAGATCGCTTCAACAATCCATGGATCGTCCCCGAAGGCGCGGGAGACGCGCTCGGAGTCATGGGGTGCAAACACCTCATCACCGCGTCTGACTTGTCCAACCCGTGGGATGCGGTGATTGTTAGCGCCGGAACCGGTGCCACCGCAGCCGGTGTATTGCTCGGCCTCCAAGAATCAGCCTCCTTGTATGTAGGAAGTGCCCTCAAAGGTGTGCAGATGGAACAACAGATGGAGGCTTTGTTGGAACGAACACTTTATGATGCATCATGGGCTTCCGAGTTGATGACGTCCGTAGAGGTTTGGAATGATGCACACACGGGAGGATTTGGCACCATCACCCCGCAAGTCAAGTGCTTTATCGAGACTTGGGAAGCTGAAACTTCCATTCCTTTAGACGGGGTCTACACCGCCAAAACCCTTTTGCGGTTGCAGCGTCATATTGAGACGGATGCCCAACTTCGCGGGAAACGAATTTTGTTCTTGCATACGGGGGGATTGCAAGGCAACCGATCCTGGCGTTGAGGCTTATTGACAATTTGTCCATAGGGTGTGAAGCACATACATCGCGGGCGTAACTTTGACACTCAACAAGCGTATTTCCCGGCCCGAATGAGCGATTTCCTCCAACATGAATGCGGTATTGCAATGCTTCGATTGAAGCAACCCCTGCAATATTACATCGACAAATACGGCAGTGCATTTTACGGATTGAACAAAATGTACCTGCTGATGGAAAAGCAGCACAACCGCGGCCAAGACGGTGCTGGGCTTGCCAACATCAAATTGGATGTAGATCCCGGCAAGCGGTACATTTCGCGCGTAAGATCCGTGGATTCAAGGCCCATTCAGGACCTCTTTTCCCGCATCATGCCTCGATTTGAAGGGCTCTCCAGCGAACAGTTGAGCGACGCCTCCTTTCTGCAAGAAGAGTTGGCATTCACCGGAGAGCTGTTCTTGGCCCACCTGCGCTACGGCACCTACGGCAAAAATGAAGTCGAAAACTGCCATCCGTTTTTGCGCCAAAATAATTGGCGAACGCGCAACCTCGTAGTTGCCGGTAACTTCAACATGACCAACACGGACGAGTTATTCGATAAATTGGTAAGTCTGGGACAGCACCCGAAGGAAAAGGCAGATACGGTGACGCTTCTGGAGCGCATCGGGCACTTTCTGGATGTGGAAAACCAACGGCTGTTCGACCAATTCAAAGAGGAAGGGCTCGCCAACGAAGCCATCTCTGAGCAAATCGCACAAGAATTAAACGTCCAGACTGTTTTGCATCAAGCGGCCAACTCGCTCGACGGAGGCTATGTGATGTGCGGACTCATTGGGCACGGAGATGCCTTCGTCATGCGCGACCCCAATGGAATCCGACCGTGCTTCTGGTACGAGGACGACGAGGTCGTTGTAGTCACGAGCGAGCGGCCGGTTATTCAGACTGCTTTCAACGTCGAAACCGATGCCGTCCAGGAGCTCGCACCTGGGCACGCTCTGATCATTAAGCGCGACGGTACTGTTAGCATGCCTGAAGTAAAGTCCCCCGGTGAGCGAAAAGCCTGCAGCTTTGAGCGCATTTATTTCAGTCGCGGAAACGACCAAGACATTTACCGTGAGCGCAAAGAGTTGGGACGGCAATTGGTCCCCAAGATTCTTGAGGCCGTAGAGCACGACCTGGACAAAACAGTGTCCAGTTTCATTCCCAACACGGCCGAAGTTTGTTTTTATGGATTGATCAAAGGTTTAGAGGACTATCAAAATCAAGCCAAAATCGCTCGGATTATTGGCATGGGACCTAATCCCGATCCGGCTGAAGTGAAGCGAATTCTCGACGAGCGAGCGCGCATTGAAAAAATTGCCATCAAAGACGCGAAATTGCGGACGTTTATTACGGAAGATGCAGGTCGGGATGATCTTGTTGCGCACGTCTACGATATCGCTTACGGCACTGTCGAGCGCGGTGAGGACAACCTCGTTGTGATTGACGACAGCATCGTCCGGGGCACCACACTCAAGCGTTCCATTCTGCGCATACTCGACCGCCTCGGTCCCAAGCGCATCGTCGTCGCCTCCAGTGCTCCTCAAATTCGCTATCCTGATTGCTACGGGATCGACATGGCGCGGCTCGGCGACTTCATTGCTTTTCAGGCCGCTATTAGCCTCATCCAAGAACGAGGCCTTCAGCACATCATCGATGAAACGTATGAACGGTGCAAAACGCAAATTCAGCTCCCAAAAGAAGAGAATGTCAATCAGGTAAAAGCCATTTACGAACCCTTCACGACGGAAGAGGTCAGCGATCGCATTTCAACGCTTCTCACACCCAAGGACATGAAGTCTGAAGTCAAAGTGGTGTTCCAGTCCATTGAGGGCCTGCACGCTGCCTGTCCCAACAACACGGGGGATTGGTATTTCACCGGCAACTTTCCAACCCCTGGCGGTAACAAGGTCGTCAACCGCGCATTTGTCTACTACGTGGAGGGCCGGAAGGATCGAGCGTACTAGATCAGCGCTCGATTACAAGTTTTTTCGCAGTACCATCGGAGGTGTGAACCACGTAGGTTCCCACAGGCAATTCCGATACGTCGATGGTTTGGGCCTGAAGCCCGGGGCGAAGTACTGAGCGCTTCCACTCTCGCCCGTCCAATCCGTAAATCACCACTTCGGAAGCACTTTGAGCTCCAACCAGCGTTACCTGATTGCGGGCTGGATTCGGCAACATAGCCCAAGCTTGTGCTCCGGGCTCATCCACTCCCACCGTGTATGAGTCCATCCATACACTGTAGCTTGTTTCAGTGAAGACAGGGTCACCTGAGATGGGCGTGTCGACCGTCGAATACTGGATTAATGCTGCCAAAGTCAGCGGATACGCCGAGGAGAAAAAATAATCCCCTTCAACTTGGACTTCATAGGTGCCTAAGAAAGTTGAGTCAACCAAAACCTCACTGAGGTGCAGCCGGTAAACATTGTCATAAGTCACTTCTCCTGGAAGTGTCAACATTCCTTCAGAGAGGCATTCAGCCAACACCTGACCTGTGCGGTAAACGGTAATTCCGGCTGTACCATATTCGCAGCTGAATGTGTCTTCATGCGATTCCCCCAAAGCAAAAGGGAAGGGAAAATAGACCTCGGTATCGTCGTACGCTACAATAAGGTTGTTTTGGACACCCCCGTGGTATTCGTAGGAATCTCCATAAGAATAGTACGTCGTCTGCCCCCCCCCTTCCATGGCCACATCTGATCCAGCAAACACCTTACCGTTTGGAGTCGCCGCTACAGAAAGGATGGCTGCTGGCACAGATTCCACACCGCCGGTTGCAGCTAAGTAACTCAAGTCCCAAACTTGTCCAGTCGTGCTAGAATCCTCTCCCAAAGGCTCAAAGGCCTCCACAACTTTTTGAACGAAGGACTCTCCAATCTCTGGGCTGGGCGACTGGAGTTGGGCTTGGGCACCTGCTGCTAAGAGAACAGCCACAAGGAGAGCGTAAAAAGATTTCATTTCTAAGAGATGAGATTGAGGATGATCTAGAATAGAGAGGCTAAAGTAAGGGCAAACAAAAAACGCCCCCAAAAGAGAGGCGTTTTCTTGCAAGTTTCCTTGCTCTAAGTACCCGGAGTGGGAATCGAACCCACACTCCTTGCGGAACACGAGTTTGAGTCGTGCGCGTCTACCAGTTCCGCCATCCGGGCAAGTGGACGGCAAAAATAGCAAAGGATTAGTAGCAATCTGCAATTATCTGCACGTTCTTCGCGCCGCGAAACAAATTTCCCTTCGCACACATTCATGAGCGGCATCCGAAACATCGCCATCATTGCCCACGTCGATCACGGCAAAACCACCCTCGTTGATAACATCATTTACCAATGCCAAGCCGTTGACTCACGGAAGGACAACGGTGTTCTGATTCTCGATAACAACGACCTGGAGCGCGAGCGCGGTATCACGATTTTATCCAAAAACGTCTCAGCTACTTGGAAAGACGTTAAGATCAACATCCTCGACACACCCGGTCACGCAGATTTTGGAGGAGAGGTGGAGCGCGTTTTGAAAATGGCGGATGCAGTCTTGTTGGTGGTTGATGCCTTTGAGGGGCCAATGCCCCAAACGCGATTTGTACTCGGAAAAGCCATCGAGCTCGGTTTGAAGCCGATTTTGGTGGTCAACAAGGTGGACAAAGAAAATTGCACGCCGGACATCGCCCAAGAACAAGTCTTCGATCTGATGTTCACCTTGGATGCTACCGAGGAGCAGTTGGACTTTCCGACGGTTTATGGATCCGCCAAGATGGGATGGATGGGCCCTGATTGGGAGAATCCGACAACGGACATTACCCACCTGCTGGACGTAATCCTTGAACACGTGCCTGAGGCTCCATACCGGGAAGGAACGCCGTTGCTTCAAATCACTTCGCTGGACTACTCCAAATACACTGGACGTATTGCGATCGGACGGTTGTTTCGTGGAGACCTGCACGCCAACCAAGATTATGCTCTCTGCACGGAGCACGGCATTCGAAAAGCGCGGGCCAAGGAGTTATTTGTGTTCGAAGGCTTGGGAAAGCAAAAGGTCGACCATGTTCGAAGCGGCGACCTTTGCGCAATCACCGGCATGGACGGCTTTGAAATCGGAGACACGGTCAGCGACCTGGAAAACCCAGAGGTCATGGAGCGAATTGCGGTGGATGAACCCACCATGTCTTTGCTCTTCACCATCAACACCTCGCCATTCTTGGGGCGCGACGGTGAGTTTTTGACCAGCCGGCACATCCGTGAGCGCTTGGATGCCGAATTGCAAAAGAACCTGGCGTTGCGTGTCGAACCTACCGACAGTGAAGATAAATGGAACGTCTTCGGCCGTGGCATTCTGCACCTATCCGTCCTGATCGAAACCATGCGCCGTGAAGGCTACGAAATGCAAATTGGTAAGCCGCAGGTGCTCTTCAAAGAAATTGACGGAAAAACCCATGAGCCATTCGAACACCTTGTCATCGACGTTCCCTCTGAAGTGGCCAGCAAGGCCACCGAATTGGTGATGAAGAGAAAGGGTATGCTCCAGGTCATGGAAGCCAAAGGCAACCTGCAGCATATGGAATACCGCATTCCATCCCGCGGGCTCATCGGTTTGAGAAACCAAATCTTAACCGCCACGTCTGGAGAAGCGGTGATGACCCACCGATTTGATGGATACGAGCCGCACGCGGGCGAACTCACTTCGCGCTCATTGGGTTCCTTGGTATGCAAGGAAGCTGGTCAATCCCGTGCGTTCGAAATCGACCGCCTGCAGGACCGCGGAACCTTCTTCATCGATTCCGGACAGGACATTTACGCAGGCCAAGTCATCGGCGAAAGTTCACGCGACAACGACATGGAACTCAACCTCGTCCGAGGAAAGCAACTCAACAACATGCGTTCATCCGGTGCTGACAAAAGCCTCCGTATTGCCCCCCCTCGAAAACTTTCCTTGGAGGAATACATGGAGTGGATTGGCGATGATGAATACCTGGAGGTGACTCCAAAGGCATTGCGCGTTAGAAAGATCCCTGGGTAAAAGGAGGGTTTTTAGCCCCTTCTCCTCCCTCAGGCGACTTCTCAGCGTCGGAGCGAACGGGTACTTCGCTGATTGAAATAAAAAAAGGACCATGCTTGCGCATGGTCCTTTTCGTTTGAAGTCGGAGCCGTTATCGTTGGATCATGAATCGCTTCGTGTGAGCACCATTTGTTGATCGCAGGAACAACAAGTAGGTGCCAGCAGGCCAGCCGCTCACATCGATGTTGATGTGCTGTTCACCTCGAATTCCTTCGCTTTCTTGCTTCATCAGGAACCGCCCTTGCATATCTGTAACCATCCACTGGAAGCGAACGTCCTGGTACAATTCAAAATCGAGTTGTATGGACTCACTTGCCGGGTTGGGATACAAATTGAGCATGCCAAACGGTGAAGGAGCAGCCGACAAATCAGCTTCAATCAATGGTGTCACAGGTGCGCTCCATCGTCCGCCGGAAGTACAACCTGAAATCGCAACATCATCCAAGTAGATCTGATCGTTATTGCCGGAAGCATCGCAACGGAATTGAACAACTGTATTTGCCGTAAACGGACCCGCAATGACTACCTCATCAGAATAGCTTGGGCCATTCGTGAAGTTGGATCCCGCAATGTAAGACGCGACGGTAGTGAAGCTTCCCCCTCCATTCGTGGAATACTCGAGCACAAAATCCTCGCCGTTTTCCATGCTTTTGGCTACAAAGCCAAAACCAACCGTCAATTCTTCATAGCCCGACAAATCAAGGTCATCTGTGTACGTCACGGACGTAGAGGTGTTGTCGCGTATGCGCACACAATACGTTCCGTTGGCATAATTTCGGTCTCTTCGATTCCTTCTGCAATCCGATCCACCGTCGTTCCAAATTCCCCATCCACTCTCGAAGTCCTCAACGTCGATATCTCCATACGAACAAGGGCCTGTCTCACACGGTTCACAATCAGGTCCTCCGCAATCAATCCCTGTCTCTTCTCCATTCTGGATGCCATCATCGCACGTAGGGCATGCCGCACAGTCGCCGCCGCAGTCCACGCCCGTCTCGTTACCGTTCTGAAGGCCGTCGTCACACGTAGGGCATGCCGCACAGTCGCCGCCGCAGTCTATGCCCGTCTCGTTGCCATTCTGGATGCCATCATCGCACGTAGGGCATG
>CAJQLF010000068.1 GCA_905479115.1 uncultured Flavobacteriales bacterium | reverse complement strand
GGAATATCCCGAATTCGTATTCCGATGGCGGGGACAAGGTCCAATCATCGATAAGTTGGAATACACGGTCAAAGCGTATTTGGCCTTGGCAGGAGCCATGCACGATTCAGCTTTGGCGACCTGGAGCATAAAGGGATACTATGATTATGTCCGCCCTTTGTCCGCGATTCGCTACATGGCCGAGCGAGGGCAATCTTCCGATACGACACTCGCGAATTATCATCCAGCAGGCCTGCCTCTCATCCCCGGCTATATCGAAGTCGTGGAAGAAGGTGACCCCCTAGCACAGTTCAACCCCGACGCGGTGGGGGAAATGAAGGTTTTTGCGTGGCGCGGTCCCGATTATGTAGAAGTCCCTTTCATCGATGAGGCTGGCGTTGGGTGGATTTTGGCCAAGAACTGGTGGCCGTATCAACGACCCACGTTTGTCTCTCCGCCTTTTGCTGGCTACGTCAGCGGACACTCGACGTTTTCGCGAGCAGCGGCTGAAGTCATGACCTTATTGACCGGCAGTGAGTACTTCCCTGGAGGTCTCGGATCTTGGCCAGTGACCATGAACCAGTTTTTGGTCTTTGAAGACGGACCCTCCGTCAATTTTGAATTGCAATGGGCTACGTATTATGATGCCGCGAATGAAAGTGCTTTATCGCGCATGTGGGGAGGCATTCACCCACCCATGGATGACGGACGTGCCCGGCAAATCGGAATCGAGGTCGGAATCCAAGCCTTTCATTGTGCAGAAGGATATGCATTCCCGGAGTGGGCTGAAGGATGCGGGGGAAATGGGTTCATTGCTGGCGGGCTCTGTCCCGGTGATTTCAATGCAGATTCCGTCGTGAATGTCGCCGATTTTCTATTGTTCCTTTCTGCGTTCAGCAACGAGTGGGCTGGAGCCTATGACTTTGATGGAAACGCTGTAATCGGATCATCTGACCTTCTGGTGTTCCTCACGCTGTTTGGCGAGAGCTGTGAGTAAGTATAAAACCAAAAAAGAGCAACCATTGCTGATTGCTCTTTCTTCTTTTACTGAGTTGCGGGGGCCAGACTCGAACTGACGACCTTCGGGTTATGAGCCCGACGAGCTACCAACTGCTCCACCCCGCGATATCCACCCGGTGACGAATCGCCAGCGGGACGACAAAGATACACTTAAGTTCCATTCCACCAAATGCTGATGCAACATATCGGCAGTCGGCGTACCTTCGCCGTTCAAACGGAAATTAATCCATGCCTGACTCCACCAAACCCCAGCACCGCGCGGGATTCGTTAACATCATCGGATCACCCAATGTGGGGAAAAGCACCCTGATGAATCAATTGGTGGGTGAACGATTGAGCATCATCAACAAAAAGGCTCAAACGACCCGGCATCGGATCATGGGCATCGTCAACGAACCGGACTGGCAAATCGTGTACAGCGATACCCCGGGCGTGCTGGACCCCGCTTACAAATTGCAAGAAGGCATGATGAAGTTTGTCCGATCTGCTTTGCAAGATGCGGACCTCATCCTCCTGGTAACCGACGTCAACGAAGGCGATTTGGCTCATCCCGAAACGTTTGCCAAAATTGCGGACATGGACATTCCAGTCTTCATTTTGATTAACAAGGTGGACCTCGCGGATCAAACCATCGCCATGGAACGCATCGATTATTGGCAAAAGCGCATTCCCAGAGCGACCGTGGCTCCCATTAGCGCCTTGCACGGATACAACATCGATCAGTTGCTGGAACGCATCGTGGAGCACCTGCCCGTTAGCCCGCCCTATTTTCCAAAGGATGAATTAACCAACAAGCCCCTGCGCTTTTTCATCTCAGAGATTATCCGTGAAAAAATATTAACTCACTTCAAGCAAGAAATCCCCTATTCATGTGAAGTGGTGGTTGATGCATATCAGGAAGAGGAGAACATTGTCAAGATCCGGGCGGAAATTCGGGTAGCACGAGAAAGCCAAAAGCAAATCGTCATCGGCCGGGCTGGAAACATGATCAAACGCGTGGGCATGGACGCCCGCAAAGAAATCGAACGGTTCATCGGTCAACGGGTGTTCTTGGACTTGTATGTGAAGGTCGACAAAGATTGGCGAGACGATGAGCGCAAACTCAAACGCCTCGGATACCTCGAATGATGGCTCAACATGATCGGATTTGCCCCTGCTAAAATTAATCTTGGCCTGTTCATCACCGGCAAGCGCCCCGACGGATTTCACGCCCTCGAGAGTTGTTTTTGGCCTGTCCAGTGGCAGGACGTCCTCGAGGTACACAAGCGACCGGAACCAGGACTGGCGCTTCGAGTTTCTGGCATTCCCATCCCCGGAGCAGCGGATGATAATTTAATCCATCGCGCGTATACCCTGCTCCACGATCGCTATCCAATTGGCGGCGTTGATGCCCACCTATTCAAAGCCTTGCCCATGGGAGCGGGATTGGGAGGTGGAAGCAGCGATGCCGTGTGCATGCTGAAGCTGATGAACGTCCTGTGGAATTTAAACCTCACCGACGAAGAAGGGCTGGAACTCGCGGCACAACTCGGATCCGATTGCCCGTTCTTTTGGTTCAGCCAGCCTTCCTTGGTGACGGGCCGCGGTGAACATCTTTCCAAAATGGAGGTTGGATTTCCGGGACCGTTGTATGTCACAATTATCCATCCGGGCATTCATATAGCCACCAAGACCGCATTCTCCGCCATCCAACCCCAACTCTCCGACATGGATTGGAACGGGTTATTTCATCGCCCTATCGAGGAATGGCAGCACATCCTGCGCAATGATTTTGAGTCGGGAATAACACAGAAGGAACCCGTCGTCGGGGACGTTCTGATGGCATTGAAATCCTCCGGTGCAGCGTACGTTCAGATGACTGGAACAGGAAGTGCGTGTTACGGGATTTTCACGAACGAAGAAGAAGCTTTGGCCGCTCATGCGATGTCAGAAGGACGAGGCTGGACATCCTTCTCCGCACTTTTTACTTCGGGGCCTTCCAACAAATCCATGCGCCCAGTCCCGTGAACAGGATGTTGGGCAGCCAAGCTGCCAAGCGCAGCCAGTTGTCCGTTGAAATCCAAGCGTCGGGCGGCAAGGCTACGGATGCGGCATACACGGTGATGATTTTGGAGGCGAACACAAACAGAAAACCGGTGATCACCGCCAAAAACAAGTGATACCCCATTCCGCCGCGCAATTTCCGCGCCGCTATTCCAACCCCAATCAACATCAAGACGTAGATTGAAAACGGATTTGCCGTGCGACCATACCGTGCCAGTTTTAACATTTCGACGGGAGCTCCTCGGCGCATCTCGCGTTCAATGTGTTGGTCGAGTTCGGGCGTGATCAAGGCAGACGTCAAGACTGACCGCTGACCAAAATCACTGATGCGCATATCCAAGGTGGTATCCAACCGGGTCACGTACCGAAGATTTTCCGTTCCATCCGGTGCGATATCGCGGATGCGCGCATTGACCAATCTCCACGTGCTATCCGATTCCAACCATGTCGCTTTGGCTGCCAGGATGCGTTGCTCAAGTATGTTCTCATCACTCCATCGTTCCAATTGAAAACGATAACCCGTGTTGCGATCGACGGTAATCGATCGAAAGTAAGCAATGACTCCAGGTTGAATTTCCCGGTACATATGCTGGTCAGAAATGTGAAAGTTGACGTGAACGTATTGCACTTCAAAATCCACCTTTCCCTCATTGGCCTGAGGCAAAATAAAATGCGAAACAGCCAATGAGATGAGTACCAGCACCGTTGACGCGAGAAAATACGGACGCATCAGCCGGGTAAAGCTCATGCCCGCGCTGAGCATGGCAACAATCTCCGTCTGCTGCGCCAATCGGCTCGTGAACCAAATGATGGTCAAAAAGACGATGAACCCACTGAGTAAATTCCCAAAATGAAAACAAAAACTCAGGTAATACAGGATGGTCCCAACCAGCGGCGCTTCGTTGTCAATCAACCTCCCGATGTTTTCCATCAAATCAAACACCACAGCGATCACGCAAAACACCGCCACCATGAAAAAGAACGTGGTGAGGAATTTTTTTGCGATGTAGCGATCGAGGCGCTTGAGTGAAAATCGACCCATGGGCTGGCTCAGAGGCGTTGGTTTAAATGCGGAATGACCGATGCCTTCCACGCGCTGAAGTCGCCCGCGACAATGTGCTGTCGTGCTTGCCTTGCAAGCTCAAGATAAAAGGCGAGGTTGTGCACGCTGCAAATGTACAAGGCCAGGTACTCATTGGCTTTGAGCAAGTGCCGAACATATGCCTTCGAGTAAAATTGATCTACCGGTGACGTGCCGTCAGGGTCCAGTGGAGAATGATCCTGGGCCCATTTTTCGTTCTTCATATTCAACGTCCCTTTCCACGTGAAAAGGAATCCGTGTCGGGCATTTCGAGTGGGCATCACACAATCAAACATATCTACTCCCAACGCCATATTTTCTAATAAATTTTCAGGAGTCCCCACCCCCATCAAGTACCGGGGCTTGTCTTCTGGCAAAATCCCGCACACCAATTCGGTCATCGCATACATGTCTTCATGCGGCTCACCAACGCTTAATCCACCGATGGCGTTCCCCACGGCGCCGCGTTCCGCAATGGCATGGGCTGATGCTGCGCGCAAATCCGAGAAGGTCGACCCTTGAACGATGGGAAATAAATGCTGATCAAAACCATACTTCGCCGGAGCCACCTCGAGGTGAGCGATGCACCGGTCCAACCACCGGTGGGTGCGCTCCATCGATTCCCGGGCATATCCGTATTCACTGGGATAAGGAGGACATTCATCAAATGCCATGATGATGTCCGCACCGATGCTTCGTTGAATGTCCATGGACGATTCAGGGCTGAACAAATGCTTGCTTCCATCAATGTGGCTCCTAAACATCACGCCCTCTTCGGTGATTTTACGCCGCTCAGACAAACTGAACACCTGATAGCCGCCACTGTCTGTTAAGATCGGTCGATCCCAGTTCATAAAACGATGCAAGCCTCCTGCCCCTTCGAGCACTTCCGTCCCCGGCCGCAAATACAAATGATAGGTATTGCCGAGAATAATCTGTGCGCGAATGTCTTCAACCAAGTCGCTTTGGGGCACTGCCTTGACGGTCCCGGCCGTTCCAACCGGCATGAAAATAGGGGTTTCAATCACACCGTGGTCGGTGGTGATGTGGCCTGCACGGGCTTTTGACCCTGCATCTTGTGCGTCGATATGAAAGTTCAAGGCTGCCATGAAGGATTGTTCTGGGTGCAAATGTAACTTCGGAGCATGGTAGGAACACTCTTCAATGCAGTAACCGTTGCCGCGGGAGCAGGATTGGGCTTGCTGCTCGGCAAACGGCTTGGAGATGGAGTCCGAGACATTGTCTTCCAATGCCTTGGCCTATTCACTCTGGCCCTGGGAATCCAAATGTCCCTTGAAATGGAAAGGCCGTTCGCGATCTTTCTCGCTCTCATTGCCGGTGCAATCCTTGGACATCTCTTGCAATTAGACCGGCGAATCAAATCTGGAACAGGCCGACTGGGCAAAGGCACCGGAAACGCCTTGGTTCAATCTGTGGTCTTGTTTTGCGCCGGCGCCATGACGTTGATTGGTTGCATGCAGGATGGACTCAGCGGGGATGCCACCGTTTTATTCATCAAGGGATCCATGGACTTTGTAAGCGCCGCCTTTCTTGCAGCGGCACTCGGTCGTGGCGTGCTGCTGGCGGCACCGGCTGTACTGATTATTCAAGGGGGGTTGACCTGGGCGTTCATGCTGTGGGGCGCAGCCTGGTCTGAGGCATTCATTGCTGATTTGACCGGCATCGGAGGCATCTTGCTGCTGGCACTCGGCCTCGATCTACTTAAAATCCGTGCGTTTCCTTTGATCAATTTCGTGCCTGCCTTCGCATTGATTGGGCTCTTCCAACCCCTAGCAGATTGGATCCAAACGGCCCTGCCCTATCTGCTTCTTTCCTGATGTCACACCCTACCACTTTTCGCAAAAAAATTACCACAGGGCTTGTCGGAGGTCTGGTTCTGTTAAGTGTCATTCTCCTGTGGAATGAGTTTGATCGACGCATTGAAGGAACTTGGAGTGCTCCAGGTGAATGGTGGGGAAAGCGCGCGACCCTCAAAAATTACGGCGACGACGTGAGCCTATGGGCGGAGAAATTCGACTTACCTGCTGCGTACCTGCTGGCATTGATTCAACTCGAGTCCGGCGGTCGAAAGCCGGCCGGAAAACGATTTGAATCGCACGTCTACAAGCGCTTGCAGGCTGTCCGGGATGGCAAACGAACCCGGTATGAAAACATCCGAACAGCGGATTTAGAGGGCGCCAGCGACGAAGCCCTTCACAATCTCGCAACTTCCTGGGGGCCCTTCCAACTCATGGGGTACAAGTGCATCCTGCTCGACCTGCAAATTCGTGATATCCGGGGCAAAGACGCCGTCCAAGCAGGAGTAACTTGGATTGACCAAACGTACGGTGAGGCTTTGCGCGAAGGGCGGTTTGAAGACGCTTTTCATATGCACAACACAGGAAAAGCTTACCCCAAGTCGGGTCCCCCGACCACGTTTCACCCCGACTACGTAGTTCGCGGCATGCGCTATATGCTTAATTTCACAGACGATGCCAGCGAATAAATACGCCCTCATCCGGTACCGTACCATCGACCGTTGCTTGCGCAATGCGGCACGTCCATTTCCTTCCAAAGAAGAACTGCGATTGGCATGCGAAGAAGCGCTGTATGGAAGCGAAGGCGACCGCATCAGCACCTCGACCATTGAAAAGGACTTGAATACCATGCGGTACGATGGAGCCCTGGGGTATCACGCCCCGATTGCTTACCACCGGGACGAGCGAGGCTACCATTACGAAGAAGAAGACTTCTCCATCGACAACCTACAACTCAACGACGAAGAGTTGGAATCCATCCGTTTTGCTGCACGGACCTTGGTGCAGTTTAAGAACGTACCCGTGTTTTCTCAATTTGGTCAGGCCATCGGCAAAATCGACGACCGATTGCGCATGGCTCCGACGTTGGAAACAAAAGAACTAGACGCGATCGTTCAATTCGAATCCGCCCCCGCGATGAGGGGTTCAGAATTTCTCACCCCCCTGCTCACCGCCATTCAAGAGCGAAAAGCACAACGCATCCACTACCGGAAGTTTCAGTCTGATGGGCCGTCTGTTTTTGACATTCATCCTCATTTACTCAAAGAATACCGCAACCGGTGGTACGTCATCGCCTGGAATCCAGAACGCGAAGGGTACCGCACGTATGGCTTGGATCGCATGGAGCATACGGAACCCACGGGTGAGGCCTTCGAGGTAAGGTCAGACTTTGACGCCGCTCAGTTTTTTGAACACAGTTTTGGCATTTCCAAAATGACCGATGCACCGCGGGATGTGCGCGTGCGATGCAATCGGCTTGAATATGAGTATTTACTCGCTTCACCTGTTCATGCCAGTCAGCAATTGATACAAGTCAATGATGGCACCTTCGAATTGAGTTTGCATGTCCTCATCACCTTTGAGCTCATCCAATTTCTGCTTGGCCTAGGACCGGCCATTGAAGTGCTTGCGCCATCCGACTTGCGCGATCAAATGAAAACGGCACTCTCCGATTCGCTGAAGAAGTACAACTGAAGGCAATCTTCAAGAAAATTTTGATGTTTTTTTCGCTCCGTAAATCTGTTACGGAGTGGACCGCGTGGTTTGCTTAGTCAAACATTCTAACCACCACCTCATGTCGATTCCATTGAACCCCCTCGCCTTCCAAGGTCCCACTCCGATTCAATCCCTCGCCGAAGCACAAGCGTGGATTGACCAATTCCCCCGGCCATCTCAATTTAATCCGCACGCGTGGCAAACAACCAAACGCCTGGCCATGCTTGTGTGGAAATGTCACCTCGAAAACCGCCCATTTCATCGGACACTGAACTTTTTGCATCCCCGCTTTTATGAAATGATCCGCACCCCTGCGGGCATTAGCTTACTGCATGAATCGCGCTTACGCCGACTATCGGGCACGCCTTGTTAAACCCTCAAAATCAGATGAAAAGACCCGGGGTACGCTCAAAACTTTCCCTCTATCGTGGAAAAGATTGATGTTTTAATCGACTGAAGTCGAGGGCTGTGAGTTATATTTCGTCAGCTTAATCTATAGTTTAATCGTTAAAAATACCATTTTCAACGAAAAAATAAGTAGATTTGGTGAATTACGATGAGAACTGCCCAACCACAACGACTCTTTACTGACTTGCAAGAAACCTTGCATTCCCGATCGGGAGAAGATGAGGGGGGCGTATTGTTAAGCTTTACTGGTCACTTGAGCGCCGAAGTTCAAGATTCCCTTTTGCTTCTCTTAGAAAGTGCCCTCAAAGGCGCTGCTGTCAAACGAAAATTATTGAATCGCATTTCAACGACACTCGTTGAGTGCTTGCAAAACGTTAGTCGGCACGGCTGGATTGATGACGGGGGCAACATTCAACTTTACCTGACCTTAGAACAAACGCCACTTGGTTACCAGATTCAATCTGGGAATTTTGTGGACTTTGACATGGCTGCCGATTTGCGGGCCAATTTATCTGAAGTCAATGGACTCAGCCACCAAGAGCTCCGAGTAAAATATGTAGAAGGCCTGTGCAATAATGATTGGTCCGAGAAAGGAGGCGCTGGATTGGGGCTGCTGAGCATGGCCAAAAAGTCAAATGGCCCACTCGACTATCAATTCAAAGAACTCAGCAATGGCATGTATTTATTTACATTGGCCATCATGGTCAAATCCTGACCCGAGTCCTTTTCAATCAACTACGTCTTTCGTTCTTTTTTGCGCGCAGCCGGAAACAAGATATTATTCAAGATGAGCCGATATCCTGCCGAATTAGGGTGCAAATTGAGATCCGTTGGGGGATCATTCACCAAGTGCCGGTAATCCTCCGGATCATGGCCTCCATAGTAGGTCCATTGACCTTGGCCCAGCGTACCGTGAATGTACTTTGCTGATCGCGTGCTTTTGGTCTCGCCCATAATCGTCACATCGGAACGGACGAACTGCTTTCGGAACGATGTTGTTTGCCCCATAAAACCTGGAATGACCCGTTCGTGACTCTGGGTCAACATCGTTGGGATGATGTCCCATTTCGCACTGAAATCAAAGAGCGTGAAAAAATCGTTTAGCTGCTTCGTTTTGGTGTGCTCCTCCGAGGCATCAATGTCTGAAAATTCATAGACCATGGGGTCCGTGATGATTTGGTAATCTTGGAAGGCGAGTCCGCGATTGTAATCCAATTTCTTTGCAGCCCCCGGCGCTGTCGCGTCTCCATCAAAGACGGATTCGCAAATATCCACTTCCTCCGCAGCCAGAGCAATATCAAACGAATCCGTGCCAGAACACATGGTGAACAGGAATCCACCCCCCAGAACAAAGTCCCGAATCTGCAGAGCGACATTTCGCTTCATGACGCTCACCTTATTGAACCCTAACGTTCGCGCCATTCCCTCTTGTCGTGCGACTTCATTCTGGTACCAAGCCGCACTTCGGTAAGAGCGATAAAACTTACCGTATTGTCCTGTAAAATCCTCATGGTGCAGATGCAACCAATCATACACCGGCAACGCACCCGCCATGATTTCCGCATCGTAAATGATGTCATAGGGAATTTCCGCATAGGTCAATACCAGGGTTACCGCATCATCCCACGGTTGCTTGCCGTCGGGGCTGTAAACGGCAATTTGCGGCGCGACCTCCAGTTTAACCCGCTCTGTATTGGATTCGGGATTCGCGATTTCCAATAAAATTTGTTGGGCCTGCACATCGGCAATGACTTGGTGACTAATGCCCCGAATGACACACTCCTCCACCGCAGAAGTCAAATTGGGCAGCAAGAAACTGCCCCCGCGGTAATTGAGCAGCCATTCTACCTCCACCTCCTGTTCCAATAACCAAAATGCCAATCCATATGCTTTCAAGTGATTCGATTGACTGTCGTCCATCGGGATCAACAATTGAGATGCTTGAGCTCCTATTGCTCCGATCATCAACCCCATCCACAATGCCGAACACCGCATGGCCGCCTTCCAAGTTTTCATGTCTGCAATTTACGGACTAAGCTCCCCTTAAAACGGTGAATCCTCCTTTTGTCCATCTCCCCCGCTAGGTTCATCGTTCATTTTGGATTGCACCGTGACCGTCGACTGATTCACGAAATCATCGTTGGGTCGGAGGCCATCTTGGAATTCACCTCGATCAAATACCGGATTTGCGAACGTATCGTAATTGGTAAACTTGGCCAATCGCTGAATGAACCGCAACTTGACTGTTCCCAAAGCACCATTTCGATGTTTCGCAATAATCAACTCGCCTAAGCCATTCGTATCAATGCCATCCGGATGCTCAGTCAAGCCGTAATACTCGGCGCGGTAGATGAAGGCCACCATATCAGCGTCTTGCTCGATCGCACCTGACTCCCGTAAATCGGACAAGATTGGCCGCTTGTCCCCACCCCTCGTTTCTACCATCCGCGACAATTGGGACAGGGCGATGATTGGGATGTCGAGCTCTTTTGCAATGCTCTTGATCGATCGAGAAATCGTGGATATTTCCTGTTCACGGTTGCCCGACGTAGAACCCGCTGTCATCAGCTGCAAGTAATCGATGACGACCATCTCGATGCCCGCCGTAGACTTCAATCGACGGCATTTGGCTCGGAGTTCGAACACGCTCAACGCCGGGGTATCATCGATGTACAAGGGCGCTTCAGAAAGCTTCCCAATACGCTCATGCAATTGAGTGTATTCATGCGGTTTCAGCGTACCCTTCCGAAATTTATCCGAGCTAATTTCTGTTTCTGCCGAAATCAATCGTTGCACCAACTGAACAGCGGACATCTCCAATGAAAAAACCGCAATCGGAATATTGAATTCAACAGAAACATTCCGCGCCATGGTCAAAACAAAAGCCGTCTTACCCATACCGGGTCGGGCCGCCAGAACAATCATATCTGAACGCTGAAAACCTCCCGTGATGCGGTCTAAATCTGTGAACCCCGTCGCCACTCCACTCACACCGCCTTCTTGATTCCGGGCATTGTCGATGTCCTCCAGGGCTTGCCGCATAATGCTGCTCATGGATTCATAGCTCTTGCGGATATTCCCTTGCGCAACTTCAAACAACTGAGACTCGGCCTCATCGAGCAAATCGAGGACATCCGTCGTCTCCTCAAATGCTTTCTGCGTAATTACACTCGAGACGCGAATCAGTTCGCGCTGGATGTATTTCTGGGAGATAATTTTCGCGTGCGCTTCGATGTTCGCTGTGCTCGCAATTCGGGACGTGAGCGCAGCCACCGCTTGGGCTCCACCGACTTGTTGCAAATCACCGAGTTTCCGCAGCGCTTCCGTCACAGTCAATATATCGATGGGTTCCGATGCATGAAACAGGTCCATGATCGCCGCATAAATTCGACGATGGGCATCGCGGTAAAAACTCTCGGGCTTCAGCACATCAATCACGGAGTTCACCGCCGATTGCTCCATCATCATGGATCCTAAAACCGCCTCTTCCAGGTCCAATGCTTGCGGCTGAATTTTACCCAAAACCTCGGGTGTTAGCGAAGGAGATTGGTTGCCTCGTGAACGAACACGAGCTACTGAGGCGTCGGAGGAGAAGGAGTCTTTCATGTGAACGGGGATGTGAAGATAGGACTTAGGATCGGCCCGATGGCCATGGATAATTCACAACGAATTGACAAGGTTATCCACGGTCCCGAGAACCCATTAACTTTGTGATGTCCCACCGCCGAAAGAACCTGCAATTAACCCCGCACTTCCTCTGACCTAATGCGCACGCCCATTTTTATTTTTTTGCCCTTGACCCTGGTCATACTCTCCAGCTGCGATCGAGACAAAACGGCCCCTGATGTGAGCATCACAGAACCCGCCTACGACGGGAAAGACATCCAATATGGCGATGTGTTTATTGTGCAGTTCGAAGCCACAGATGACCGCGAAGACGGTGGGCTTTGGCGCGTCGAGTTGCGCGCGGGAGACGGGGCGACTGTCAAAACCGCCCAAGTGGGGCTGTGGGAAGGAACGACCACCGGGAGCTTAGTTACCGGGTTCTCCCTTAATGCAGAGTCTTGGCCCAGCGACAACATGACCCTCGCGGTTCTCGCAGACGACGCCGCGGGCAACCGAGCAGCGGACTTCCGAGTTTTTAATTACACGGCTGCTGCAGACGTACCTGAAACATTCGCCATCCTATCGGCGGCTGAGGACGGGAGTTCCTCCTTGCAACAGGTCACGGCAGATGGCGAATCCATCGGTACTTGGACGGAGCTTCCTGACGCGCACAAAATGGCTTATTCCGATGGGGTCATAGCCTTGGCCGATGCCTCCGAGGCCACGGTGCACTTCGTCGATTGGTCGACCGGTGAGGTAGTGGGAGCCTGGGAGGACAACACGAGCTCGGGGTCCGCGCCGCTCATCCGGAATCTCCGCTCACTGGGTTTGCAGGCGGGCTTTGTTATCGCACACGCAGGCGGCGTGGTTGCCATTGACCCCAGCAGCGCCCTTCTGTTCGAGCGGTTTTCGGAAGCGCCGTGGACCCCCATCGACGTGCAATTCGATGGAAGCAATTGCATCGTTTGGGAAGAAAACGCTGCCACTGGAAGCCAACGTCTGCGTTCATGGGATTTTATAACAGGGGCGACAGGTCCCATTATCGGCTTGGCTGGAGAGGCCGCTGGTTGGGGTATTGTCAGCGACCAAGACTCGGGAACCGAAGGCAACGTGTTCTTTCTCTCTGAAACGGGCCTCTTAACCCTCTGCCAGACATCCGACGGATCGATGAACGACATGTGCAGTCTTTTGGGAGAAGGTGCTTACGAAGCATCGCCCCATGGAGCGACGGGTTTGGGCGGCCAGCACGCGCTCTTCAGCCGAGGTGGATTTTTGTGCCGCCAGGCTGTCTCACCCGTCACTTCCGGCGCTCTATGGCCGCAGACAGGTGAGCTCTTGGGCATGCGTACTTCCACAAATGGCTCCGTCCAGTTCATTCTATCGTCGGCGACAGGTGCAGAATTCTGGGAATGGACAGAAGCGGAAGAAGCCCCGATGTCTATTCTGTCAGGCTTGCCATTGAACACAATGGATGTGCTGCTTGTTAATGAATAAGAAAGCCCAATTTCTCGCCCAAAAGAGGGCTAATTTTACGTCGTAGCGGCAATGCCCCCTACCCACTCCAATATATTCCTTTCACATGTTGCAGTATCCCCAGGCAGAACCCGATTTTAGCGTTGCCCTCTCTACCAGTTTAGTTTTGTTCGGTTTTGACGGAACTGATCTTCAAATTTTGTTGGCGCGCAGTACGCGCGAGCCGCACAGCGGTGCCCTGTTTCTGCCAAGTCGCTACTTGAATACCGGGGATGAATTGATGCTGTCTGCACGCAAAATGTTTGAGCAATTGTTTGGGTATGACGACCCGACGATGATCGAGCAACTGCAAGCGTTCGGTAAGGTTTTTAGGCACCCCGGTGGCCGCGTCATCAACATTGCTCATTACGCCTTGGTCCGCAAGGAAGATTTTATGGCGAGCAATTGGGATCAACATGATATGCAGTGGGTCCCTTTCCGACAAGTTCCCGACCTGGCCTTTGACCACAATGAAATTGTAGAATACGCCAAAGAGCGGCTTAAGCGCCGCGTAAAACGGCGGCCGGTAGGTTTCCGATTGCTACCCGACGAATTCACCTTGGGTCAACTCCAAAACCTGTACGAAACGGCCTTGGGCAAGACCTTTGACAAACGAAATTTTCGCAAAAAGCTGTTCAAGACCACCCTTCTCATCGACCTCGAAAAGAAAGCCGACGGGAAGGCACCCGGCCAGCACAAGGGCTCACAGCTCTTCTCCTTCAACAAGGACAAGTACCAGAAGATGAAGATCCAGGGCTACGACTTTTTGTTCTGAGGAACGGCTATTCGCACTCCTCGCCAAAACTGGAAAGGAGCTCGAGCAAGTCCCCCACGGTGACGACCCCATCGCCGGTGATGTCGGACGGACAATCGGGATTGCCACTGTCGTAGATACACCCACCGCCATCCACATTGAAGTGGGGGCTAAAGTTCAGGGCTTCTGGATCTAAGCAACCGGGGAAAGAACAAGAGCCATTGTCAACGGTTGCGAACGGGTTGAAATTCGCAGCCGTCAGGTACGTGCAGCCAGTGATTGGATCCTCTCCTGCTACGATGGTCAATTCAAATGAGAACTCTTGCGTGCCGATGGAAAAAGGCTGGCCGAAAAGGGAGATGAACATTTCGCCTGAAAGGACAGGGTAGAAAACACCAACTTCCGCGGGCATTCCCGTCAACTGCATGCAAACTTGGCTTTCAGGACTTGAAGAAGCAGCCGGCTCATCGCCATTTGAGGCAGTTTCAGCGCACTATCCCAACGCTGCCTGCACCCGGTCCACCGCGTCGAGCTTCTCCCACGGGAACAACTCGACGGTTACCTCGACTTCATTGCCCTCGGGACTAATAAATTTCTTGGTCTTGGTCTCGGGTTGACGCCCCATGTGCCCATAGGCTGCTGTTTCCTCATAAATTGGGGTGCGAAGCTTAAAATGTTGCTCGATGTCATAAGGCTTGGTCGGGAAGATGGCTTGAATCTTGTCCGCCAATTCACCGTCGGTCATGCCCGCGCGACTCGTGCCGTAAGTATTGACATAAAAACCGACAGGTTCTGCAACACCAATGGCATACGCCAATTGCACCAACACCTCGTCGCATACGTCTGCAGCCACCAAGTTTTTGGCGATGTAGCGCGCGGCATAAGCTGCTGAACGGTCCACCTTCGAAGGATCCTTTCCGCTAAACGCACCGCCACCATGGGCACCGCGACCGCCGTAGGTATCAACAATAATCTTCCGGCCCGTCAGCCCCGTGTCGCCATGTGGACCGCCGATCACAAAGATTCCGGTGGGGTTCACGTGCAGCTCAATGTCATCGCCAAACAACGCTTGTACATTCGATCCCATTTGCGCTTTGACCCGTGGAATCAAAATATTCTTCACATCCTCACGGATCTTGCTGAGCATCGCTGCTTCGCTATCAAAATCATCGTGTTGGGTGGAAACGACAATGGCCTCAATGCGTTCAGGCGTATTGTCATCCGCATATTGGATGGTCACCTGCGATTTGGAATCGGGCCGCAGGTAAGGCATTGGACTGGGAGACTCGCGGCGAATGTCCGCCAATTCCTTCAACAAGCGATGCGACAAATCCAAAGGCAGCGGCATGAAATTCTCCGTTTCACGGCACGCATAACCGAACATCATGCCTTGGTCACCGGCGCCTTGGTCCTCGGGATTGGCCCGTTCAACTCCTTGGTTGATGTCTTTGGATTGCTCGTGAATCGCGCTCAGTACACCACACGATTGCGCCTCGAACATGTAATCGCTTTTGGTATAGCCGATTCGGCTGATTACCTGCCGAGCGATGGATTGTACATCGAGGTACGCACTGCTCTTGACCTCGCCCGCCAAGATGACTTGTCCCGTGGTGACTAGCGTTTCGCAAGCCACTTTTGAGGTGGGGTCAAAGGCCAAAAATTGATCAATCAAGGCATCGCTGATTTGATCTGCGACCTTGTCTGGGTGTCCTTCAGAAACGGACTCGGAAGTAAAGAAGTAGCTCATGGTAATGAATGCAAAAGTAACCATGCGAAAGCCGTTTGGTCAATGTTTCGCTGTAACTTTGCATTGCTTATCGCGAAAGACGGAGGGAATTAGGCCCTATGATGTCTTGGCAACCCGGGAATAAGGCCGGGTGCCACATCCTACCTGAGGCGCAGTCCGAAGGAAAGATGAGCTAACTAGACGGCGTGCCGTCCGGCTTTTGTGCAAGCATCCTGTAATTAAAATGCACATGGCCTCCTCGGAATCAACCACCGCTTTCCCTTCTGCAGCATCCATTGCTCAACGCACCTCGCTGCTTCATGCTGCGGCGTCCAATCGCATCCTCGTTTTGGATGGCGCCATGGGCACCATGATTCAGCAGCATCGCCTAACCGAAGAAGATTTTCGGGGTGAGCGCTTCTCCCAGCATTCCGATCCGCTCAAAGGAAACAACGACCTGTTATCCATTACGCAGCCCGATGTAATCGAGGGCATTCACAGAGCCTACCTCGAGGCCGGCGCCGACATTGTGGAAACCAACACCTTCAGCTCTACCTCCATTGCACAAGCCGATTACGGACTTCAAGCACTGGCCTTTGAATTGAATGAAGCATCCGCTCGAGCTGCTCGAAAAGCTGCAGATGCCATTTCCACCTCCGAGCGCATGCGCTTCGTCGCTGGTGCCCTTGGACCCACCAACAAGACCGCTTCTCTCTCTCCCGACGTCAATAATCCTGGTTTCCGAGCCATCACATTTGACGAATTGGTAGCGGCTTACCGTGAACAAGCATTGGGGTTGATTGCCGGCGGAGTGGATCTGCTGCTCATTGAAACCATCTTTGACACGCTCAATGCAAAAGCAGCACTGTTCGCCGTGCACGAGGCCTTCGACGAAGTAGGAAGCGAACTGCCGATCATGATTTCTGGTACAATCACCGATGCATCGGGGCGAACCTTGAGCGGACAAACCACCGAGGCCTTTCTAATTTCCATGGAGCACATGCCTTTGTTCAGCATTGGCCTGAATTGTGCACTTGGAGCCGAACAATTGACTCCTTACCTGGAAGTGTTGGCGAACAAGGCCCCTTTTCGGGTAAGTGCCTATCCCAATGCAGGACTTCCGAATGAAATGGGCGAATACGATCAAGATCCCCAGGCCATGGCCCATGCTGTGCTTCCATTCTTGGAGCGCGGCTGGATCAACATCATTGGCGGATGCTGCGGCACAACGCCGGAGCACATCCGAGCCATCTCGGAAGTAGCACAGTCGTTCACGCCTCGAAGCCTGAATTCCTCATTAAGCGACGCGATATGAGCACATCAAAAGCCCATCGACCGCTGAAACTCTCCGGCCTTGAGCCGTTGATTGTGACGCCCGAATCCAACTTCGTCAACATTGGCGAACGCACCAATGTGACGGGCAGTCGTCGGTTTGCCCGCCTCATCCGAGAAGAGCAATACGATGAGGCCCTTGCCATTGCACGGGAGCAGGTGGAGGGCGGCGCCCAAATTATTGATATCAATATGGACGAAGGCCTCATCGATGGGGAACTCGCCATGACCACGTTTCTGAATTTGATTGCCGCAGAACCCGACATCGCTCGGGTGCCCATCATGATAGACTCCTCCAAGTGGTCCATCATCGAAGCGGGCCTCAAAGTGGCACAAGGAAAATGCGTGGTAAACTCCATTTCCATGAAAGAGGGCGA
This sequence comes from uncultured Flavobacteriales bacterium, assembly GCA_905479115.1. Lineage (GTDB taxonomy): Bacteria > Bacteroidota > Bacteroidia > Flavobacteriales_D > Sanyastnellaceae > UA16. The sequence goes on along the minus strand of CAJQLF010000068.1, from coordinate 5,520 downwards.
GGCTGAATTTCTCCGCCAAGCTCGCTTAATTCGGCGATATGGTGCCGCAACCATCGTCATGGCGTTTGACGAACAAGGGCAAGCCGACAATTATGAGCGTCGGGTTGAAATTTGCCACCGCGCCTATACGTTGCTCACCGAACATGTTGGATTCCCGCCTGAAGACATCATCTTCGACCCCAATGTTTTCCCTGTGGCCACGGGAATGGATGAGCATCGACGCAATGCCATTGATTTCTTCGAAGCGACACGGTGGATCCGTAAAAATCTGCCCGGTTCCCACGTCAGTGGAGGCATCTCCAATGTTAGCTTCTCTTTTCGCGGGAATCCGGGCGTGCGGGAAGCCATGCACTCTGCCTTTCTTTATCATGGAATTCAAGCTGGAATGGATATGGGCATTGTCAACCCCAGCATGCTGGAGGTTTACGACAGCATTCCAAACGACCTACTCGAACGTGTCGAAGACGTTCTGCTCGACCGTCGAGAGGATGCCACCGAAAGGCTTCTTGCCTTTGCTGCGACTGTAGAATCCAAGGGAAATGAGCGTGAAAAAACAACGGATGCATGGCGCGAGCTGCCCCTTGAAAAACGGCTGGAGCACGCCCTTGTAAAAGGCATCACCGACTACATCGAAGACGACACTGAAGAAGCAAGACTTGCCATTGGTTCGCCCCTTCGGGTGATTGAAGGACCTCTGATGGATGGCATGAACGTCGTTGGAGATCTGTTCGGATCGGGTAAAATGTTCTTACCCCAAGTGGTCAAAAGCGCCCGGGTCATGAAACGAGCGGTTGCATATTTGACCCCTTATCTCGAGGCTGAAAAAGCAAAATCGGGTGCCCGAAAAGGAGCCGGCAAGGTGTTGCTGGCCACTGTCAAGGGAGATGTGCATGACATCGGAAAAAACATTGTGAGCGTCGTGCTCGCTTGCAATGGCTACGAGGTCATCGACATGGGCGTGATGATTCCGAAGGAACAAATATTGGACGAAGCCGTGCGGCAAGAGGTGGACATCATCGGACTCAGTGGCCTCATCACGCCTTCTTTGGAAGAAATGATCGACGTAGCCACGGAAATGAAGCGCCGCAACATTCAAACGCCCTTGTTGATTGGAGGGGCGACAACATCGCGGGTGCACACGGCCGTGAAAATTGCACCTCACCTCGATTCTCCGGTCGTCCATGTTAACGATGCCTCAAGGGCGGTTCCAGCCGCATCTGCCTTGATTTCCACAGAACGTCAAGCCGCATTCGCAGAATCCGTGGCTGCTGATTACTCCAAGGTACGCATCCAATACCAGCGGGACCGCGCAAGGAAAAAGTTAGTCACTCTGGAAGAGTCCCAAGCCCGCGCTGCCCAGCTGGACTTCAGCAACGTCGCGGTTCCCAAAGAACTCGGCATCCAGCCCTTGGATGAACCAACCATCGCTGAGGTTCGTTCCTTCATCGATTGGTCTCCATTCTTCCGATCCTGGGGATTGGCGGGGGCTTTCCCTCGCATCTTGCATGATGCAATCGTTGGAGTGGAAGCCCAAAAACTCTTCGACGATGCCATCCGCGTGCTCGACACATGGAGCCTCAATCCCTCGGGCGTTGAGATGAAGGCCATCCACGGCATTTTTCCAGCAGCGCGCACGGGAAGTGAAACCATCACCTTATTTGATCTCAACGATGAAACTCATGCATGCGGTCAATTTGAGTTTTTGAGGCAACAGATTGACCAAAGAGACGGCGTGCAACGTTCCTTGGCGGACTTCATCGCCCCAGGTCAATCCGCCAGCGATTTCATCGGTTGTTTCGCCGTGGCCGTGCACGGCATCGACCCGCTCGCCGATGCGCAAGTCGATCAAGGGGATGATTACGAGGCCATCCTAATCAAGGCGGTAGGTGACCGACTCGCAGAAGCATTGGCGGAGTGGCTGCATCAGAAAGTGCGCCGTGAAACGTGGGCATATGCCCCCGATGAACAGCTCAGCAACGACGCTTTGATCAAAGAACAATACCAAGGCATCCGACCTGCCCCAGGATACCCCGCTTGCCCAGACCATCTGGATAAAACGCACATTTGGACCTTGTTGAATGCCGAGGATACGATTGCTGCCACGCTGACAGAAACACTGGCCATGCAGCCAGCATCAGCAGTTTCCGGATACTATTTTGCCCACCCTCAATCCCGATACTTAGGGGTTGGACTCATCGCGGACGACCAAGTCCAGAACCTCGCTCAACGTCGCGGCATTTCGCTCGACAGCATGAAGCGTTGGTTGTCCGCCAATCTGCTTGACGCATGAAAATCACACAACACATTTCGGAAGCGAAAGACACGCTTTTTAGCTTTGAATTGCTGCCTCCGCTCAAGGGAGAAAACATCCATCAAATCAACCAAACGGTCGAAGCTTTGTTGGAGTTCAATCCAGCTTTTGTCGATGTGACGTACCATCGGGAAGAATACGTTTATCAGGAAGTGCAAAGTGGATTGCTTCAAAAACGCACGGTGCGCAAACGTCCTGGAACGGTTGGCATCTGTGCGGCTATCAGCCACAAGTACAATTTAGATACGGTACCGCATATCATTTGCGGTGGTTTTTCCAAAGAGGAAACGGAAAATGCACTGATAGACCTCGACTTCGTCGGCGTGGAAAACGTCCTCGTCCTGAGAGGAGATCCCATTCGCAGTGAAGGCCGGTTCAAAGGAGAAGCCGACGGGCACAGCTATGCCATTGACCTGCTAAACCAAGTGGCCGATATGAATCAAGGCCGCTACCTCGATGTCAACTTAAAAAATACCAACTGCACACAGTTTTGCATTGGCGTTGCGGGCTATCCTGAAAAGCATTTTGAAGCTCCCAACATGGCCAGCGACCTGCGTTGGCTCAAGCGTAAAGTGGAGGACGGCGCTGAATACATCATTACCCAAATGTTTTTCGACAACCAAGCCTATTTTAATTTTGTCAAAAACTGCCGAAAATCAGGAATCGACATCCCAATCTTTCCCGGCCTAAAGCCCCTAACGACCAAAGGACAGCTTACTTCATTGGCTCAAAACTTTCACGTCAATCTTCCCGATGAGCTTGTAGAGCAGGTTGAAAAAGCCAAATCGAAAGAAGATGTGCGAGCCATCGGTTTGGAATGGTGCATCGAACAAGCCCGTGAGCTCAAAGCTGCCAATGTTCCGGGTCTTCATTTCTATACGATGGGCCGTGCGCAGCCTACGGCGAAAATCGCGCGTGAGATCTTCTGACACAACCGATCCAAAATTTGACATTCGTTAGAGAATAAAGCGAGTTTTACGGATTAATTTCACTTCCAAGAAAAATACGTCCATGTCCAAAACTCAAGCATACCTCGCCCTCGAATCCTCTGTTCAAGCAGACTTTCAATCTTCCTTAAGCCCCAACGATGCACTCGAATTGCTTCAATCTGGAAATCAGCGATTTATCGAAGAAAAAGGTGCCAAGCGACGCAGCCGAACCAATTTACTCAAGGGTGCCGCACAGGGACAAGCTCCTTTTGCAGCCGTCTTGGGGTGCATTGACAGTCGCGCTCCAATTGAAGAAATCTTCGATGCAGAAATCGGTGACTTGTTCGTTGCACGCGTTGCTGGAAACACCGTGAACGGTGACATCCTCGGCTCAATCGAATATGCATGCAAGTATGCGGGCTCCAAATTGGTCCTCGTTCTCGGTCATACGCAGTGCGGTGCGGTCAAGGGAGCATATGCCTCGCTAAAAGATGGGAATTTAACAGGGTTGTTGGAACGCATCGAACCCGCGGTTGCTCCCGTGCGAGAAACTCATGGGTCAGAGGCCACGGATGAAGCAATTGGCCTCTCTGTTGCAAACAACGTTCAGCTCGTTTGCGAGCGAATCAAAAGAGAAAGCCAAATCCTAGCAGAACTGGCAGAATCAGGTGCGATCCGAATTGTAGGAGGCGTGTACGACGTGGCCACTGGCGAAGTAGATTTCTCTACGTATCCTGGCTAACGGCGTGGTCTCGTGATTCTACTTCTCTCGGAAGAATAGTCGAATCGTCACCCCCGTCAAATTCCATTCCGAGCGTATGTGGTTTTCAAGAAACCGCTTGTATGGCTCCTTCACGTATTGGGGCAAATTACAGTAAAACGCAAATGTGGGTGTTTGCGACGTGATCTGGGTGACATACTTTATCCGAACCATTTTCCCTTTGTACATGGGAGGAGGCTGGTTCTTCATTATCGGCAACAGGAAGTCATTCAACTGACTGGTCGGAATCCTATGACTTCGATTTTCATACACCTCCATTGCGGATTCGAATGCCTTCAAAATGCGCTGCTTTGTCAAATTCGAAGTAAACAAAATAGGCACATCCGTAAACGGTTCTATTCGTTCGCGGATCGCTGCCTCAAACTCACCCATTGTTTGGTGATCCTTGTCGATTAGATCCCATTTATTGACCAAAATGACCACACCTCGGTAGCTGTTCACAATTTGCCAAAAAATGGACTGGTCCTGACGCTCCATGCCGTTTTGCGCGTCAAGCAACAACAAGCAAACATCGCTTTGCTCAATGGAACGAATCGTTCGGACTGTGCTGTAAAACTCAAGCTGATCTTCAATCTGCTTTTTTCGGCGCAGTCCCGCTGTATCGATTAATTCAAAATCAAAACCGTACAAATTAAAATGGGTATGAACGCTGTCACGCGTTGTACCCGCTATGTCGGTCACAATATTGCGCTGCTTCCCGACCAACGTGTTGATGAGCGTACTCTTGCCAACATTGGGCCGGCCCACGACAGAAAATTTAGGCAGACCGCTGTCCTCGTTGTCACCCACACTCGGAAGCAATGCAATCACTGCATCCAGGAAATCACCTGTTCCATATCCGCTTGATCCACTCACAGGCCAGACCTCACTGTCCAATCCTAAACGATAAAACTCACCAGTCAACAAATCATGTGCGCTGGTATCGACCTTATTGCATGCCAAGATTACCGGCTTGTCACTTCGACGAATTATCCGGGCGATGTCCTCATCTAAATCTGTTAGACCCGTTTGGCCGTCCACCATGAACAGAATTACTGCGGCCTCCTCCAAACTAATTTGAACTTGCGCCCGTATCGCCGATTCAAAGGCGTCATCGCTCTTCGTAATCCACCCGCCAGTATCGATGACTGTAAACGTTCGTCCAGACCATTCCGCACGCCCATACTTTCGGTCGCGTGTCGTGCCACTGGTGGGATCAATAATAGCGTCCTTGGTCTCAGTCAAACGATTGAACATGGTTGACTTTCCCACATTGGGACGACCGACGATTGCGATAAGGTTGTTCATGGATGATGACTTGAAGAGCAGCGAAGTTCGTTAATCAAAGCAAAGACTATTCGACATAAGGCATAAAAAAAGGGCCCTCTTTCGAGGGCCCTAAGAATGGCGTCGACATACTCTCCCGCAGTAGCAGTACCATCTGCGCTGGTGGGCTTAACTTCTCTGTTCGGAATGGGAAGAGGTGGACCGCACCGCAATAGACACCTAAACGACATGAT
>CAJQLF010000067.1 GCA_905479115.1 uncultured Flavobacteriales bacterium | reverse complement strand
AGCCGGGGATCTGGAACCGTGATGATTCCCACGTTGGGTTCAATTGTGCAAAAAGGGAAATTCGCACTCTGAGCTTTCGCATTGGAAAGGCAGTTGAATAAAGTGGATTTACCTACGTTCGGCAGTCCGACAATTCCGCATTTAAGTGCCATAGAGATCGAATAATTTCAGAAAGACGAAGGTACGGTGGCAGGCTCAATTGGTTTTAACAGTTTCTCAACAATCGGCACGTGATGCGCTGAAGTGGGGTATTTTTGGACACGATTTGTGACCGTTTACCGTTAAACACTCCAATGGAACACCCCACCCTCTCCCAAGTAGCCACGCAAGTTCGCCGCGACATTGTTCGAATGGTTCATGGAGCCTCTTCTGGACACCCAGGAGGAAGCTTAGGATGTGCAGATCTGCTCACCTTGCTTTACTTCGAGGTAATGCACTTGAATTCGGATGAATTTGACATGAACGGCACAGGAGAAGATTTGTTTTTCTTATCCAATGGACACATCAGTCCAGTTTGGTATTCCGTGCTTGCACGACGAGGGTATTTTCCGGTTTCTGAACTTGCCACGTTTAGAAAGCTAAACACCCGATTGCAAGGCCATCCGGCTACAGAAGAGGGTTTGCCGGGTATTCGGATTGCATCCGGCTCGTTGGGCCAAGGGTTGAGTGCAGCCATTGGAGCAGCGCAATCCAAGACCATGAATGGGGAATCTACTTGGGTATTCTCTTTGCACGGTGACGGTGAACTTCAAGAGGGGCAGATTTGGGAGGCCGCGATGTATGCGCCGCATCACCGCGTGGATAACCTGATCAGTTTTGTTGACTGCAATGGTCAACAAATAGATGGTTCTACGGATGACGTAATGAATTTGGGCGATTTAGCTGGAAAATGGAAGGCTTTTGGATGGCATGTCTTAACGTGCGACGGACACGACTTCGAGGCATTGCGCAAGGCTATTGCTGAAGCTAAATCAAATCGTGGAAGCGGAAGACCCACGGTTATTTTGATGAAAACGGAAATGGGCAAGGGAGTGGATTTCATGGAAGGAACCCACGAATGGCACGGGATCGCTCCCAATGATGCTCAATTAGAGCGGGCATTGGCGCAGTTGACAGAAGGACTAACCGATTATTGAATCTGACTGGATGATGGTCAACCAGGGTTGGACACGTAGGTCAAACAAGGAGTTCAGGTTGTCAATTGGTTGGCCGGCTTGTTGGCTCATCATTGCTTTTTTCTCGGCAGTGCCTTTGGGCTTGTCTCAAGGGGTGAACCCTCAGGCTGACTCACTGAATCAAACGCATATTCTATTTGTTTTCGATGCTTCGAATAGCATGAATGCGTTTTGGGGTGGAAAACGAAAAATTGACGTCGCCACACAACTCTTATCTGAGTCGCTTTCTGGCTTGTACGGCATACCCGGGTTAAAATTAGGATTGCGCGTTTATGGGCATCAGACGAAATTTGTTCAAGGCGAACAAGATTGTGATGACACGGAATTGGTGGTTCCGATCACAGAGGGGAATAACTTGATCATAAAAAAGGCTCTGGGGCGTATTCAAGCAAGGGGTACAACGCCTATCGCGCGCTCTTTGGAGAGAACTGCAGGCGACTTCACCAATGAGCCAGCCCGCAAAGTCATCGTGCTCATTACCGATGGAATTGAGGCTTGTGATGAGGATCCATGCGCTGTTTCGCGGATGTTGCAAGAGCAAGGAATCGTTGTTAAGCCGTTTATCATCGGCATTGGTTTAGAAGAGGAATACAAGGATACGTTCAGGTGTGTCGGGAATTTCTTCGATGCGACAGATCCAGAGACGTTCAAAGTGGTGTTGGATATTGTCATTGAACAGGCCATGCTAGACACCTCCTTTCAAGTTGATTTGATTGATGATAGTGGACAGCCCAGCGTAAGCAACGTGCCCGTTAGCCTCTTCGACAATGGAACGAATATGCTCCTTGATCGGTTTGTTCATACGATCAACTCCCAAGGCAAGGCAGACACCATTCCTGTGGACCCTGTGCCTACGTACAAGCTTGTTGTGCATACGATCCCTCCAATGACACGCGAAGATGTGCGGTTTACGCCACGGAAGCATAACCATGTGCGTTTTGAAAATGCAGGACAAGGCGATTTAACGCCGCAATTCGCTCGAGGTGACCGCAATCCTTATGGCGATCTACCTGTGACAATTTACAAGGCCAATGAGTCCTTGCCTCTTCTTACAGCGAGTTTAAATGAATCTGTGCGCATGCTAGGTGGTGTGTACGATGTTTATTTCCCAACTTATCCGCCGGTTCTGATTGAAGATGTTTTGGTGAAAGAAATGGGTTTATCGCCTGTGATCATACCCCAGCCCGGCTACCTGCAATTGGAAGCGCCGTCGGCTGGTTATGGCGCAATTTTGGACTCAGCTGGTTCGGTGGTTTATCAATGGGGCAATGGCAGCCAAAACCCCACAGGCAGATATCTTTTACAACCGGGTGATTATTCCGTTGTATACCGCTCACGTGGATCAAGGTCCATCGAGTATTCATTCGAAAAAACGATTTCCATCCGCTCAGGTTTCACAACTCACCTCTCTCTCAATGGTTAATTCTCGATACATCCAATCACTCTCGCCCACTGAATTCAAAGACACCCGGAGTGGTTTTGGAGCAGGTTTATTACTTGCAGGACAGGCAAATCAAGACGTAGTCGCATTGTGCGCCGACTTAACGGGATCACTAAAAATGGGAGCTTTTAAAGAGGCGTATCCAGATCGATTCTTTCAAGTGGGCATCGCTGAAGCGAACATGATGAGTGTTGCCGCTGGAATGACCATAGGCGGCAAAATTCCTTACACCGGAACCTTTGCTAATTTTTCGACAGGCCGCGTGTATGATCAAATCCGTCAATCCATAGCCTACTCCGAAAAAAACGTCAAAATCTGTGCATCACATGCAGGCTTAACGCTGGGTGAAGATGGCGCAACACATCAAATCCTGGAAGACATTGGAATGATGTCCATGCTGCCGCATATGACCGTGATTTGCACCGCAGACTTTGAACAAACTCGGCAAGCGACTCAGGCCATTTCTAAGATTCAAGGACCTGTTTACCTCAGGTTCGGCCGCCCCAAGGTCCCGGTATTCATGAAGGCAGACTCCCCCTTTGAAATTGGGAAGGCTCAAGTTTTAACGGAAGGAAATGACGTAACTATTGTAGCTACGGGTCATTTGGTTTGGGAGGCATTGCTCGCATCGCAAGCATTGGAAGCGCGCGGCACGCGTGCCGAGGTGATCAATGTGCACACCATCAAGCCACTTGACGGTAAGACCATCGTTGAATCAGCTCGACGAACGGGGTGTGTTGTGGTGGCCGAGGAACATCAACGCACTGGGGGGTTGGGGTCCATGGTCGCCCAACTGTTGGCCGCTCAGCACCCCACTCCTATGGCTCAAGTGGCAGTTGAGGATTCCTTTGGGGAAAGTGGAACGCCAGCCCAGTTGATGGAGAAATATGGATTGAATGCGAAGTGCATCGAAGCACGGGTCGAAGAAGTTATGCGATTTTCGGCGACACACCTAACTTGATTACCGTTCGTTTTTAAGCTAGATCAAGCGCGGAGTCGACCATCGTATGTGGCAGTTCTGCGAGCGCTCGATACAGGTCAGTGCGCATTTCATCCGATACCGGTGTATTGGGCAAGCGCACGAGGTGCTCCATCATTTGGAAGTGATTGAGTAGCGCTTTTATCCCGGTAGGAGCTCCCTCGGTTTCCAAAATGCGCAATATCGGAGCCAATAGATGATGCGTTTCCCGTGCATCGTGGAAATTCCCAAATGCCATTTGATCCATCATTCGAGCACACTCCACTGGAAATGCATTGGCAACGGTAGAAATTGCTCCATCGATTCCCAATGCCATGAGTGGAAGGACCATCACATCGCGTCCACTCAACACTGAAAATGAAGCAGGCTTGCGTCGGATAATGGCTCCATTGAGCGCAACATCGCCGGTTGATTCGACCATGCCGATTATGTTCTGCTCTTCTGCTAAGGAAAGAATTGCTTCTTCAGCACCCCGGCCCAAGAGTCCCGTTTTGTGCTCAAATAAAATCGGTAACGGGGCGGATTGAGCGATGGAACGAAAATGACCGATATAGCCTGAAGGTGAAGATGCCTGAGGCAAGGGCTCGTCGCAATAAATGGCTGTAAAACCAAGCTCAACAAAGGATGAAATTCGCTGAACACACGATCGAGTGGACATCCCTGGTATCCCCCCAACGAGTGTTTTGTGGTTGTCATTGATCTCAGAGACGAATCCTGCTACTCGGTCTTGCTCATCTTCATCGAGCATGGAAGCTTCGGATGAACTTGCGTTGATGAAGATCGATTGAATATTCGATGCACGTATTCGACGCACCAGTTTTTCCAATGCAGGAAAGTCAATGTCGCCATTGGCATTGAACGGGGTGACCAAGTTGACGGCCAATCCAGATATCAAAGGTGACGTATTCATGAAAGTGGAGAATCGGAAAGAAATTCTATGATGCGGTGATTTCGTTGCTTCCACGTGTCACCCTCTTGCGCCGGCAATAAAATATCAAAATCTATCGCACGAGTTGACGCGTAATTTGCAACCTTCATTTTGGCTCTAGACTCAGCTACAAAAAAGTCAAGTGCCGTATGTTCGTCGGGGTCTAAATGAATCAAAATATCGTAGGGCTCTTCGAGAATACGTTGAACATTTTTCACAGGCTTCTGATACCAATTAAGGTCAGACAGACAAAAGAAATCGGATTCAAGTTTCCGCATGTGCCATGCAGGGATCGCTTTTTCATCGGCGTTGATGTAAGCTAGGCGCATGATGCGTTTGATCTCAAATTCACTCTTGAGGTATAAGGCAATGTCTTTCACTAATTTGAACTTGGACTCATCGGTCTCTCCGTAAACTAAGATGATTTGTGTCGCATTCTTGAGGTTCACTCCCTTCTTTTCACGGGCATGCCCCTTCGCACTCCGAAGCATGCGCTTCGCAATCTTATGTTGCAGTGATTGAGGAATCCATTTCATGGGTACGAGGGTCCGAACAAATTTAATGCGAAGTTTGGCACGACATTCGCATCTTAGCAATAAATCAATCTTCGAAAATGATGTTGTATTCCAGCCTTCGCTTTTCTAACGTTCTTGGATTCTTCATGTGTGCCTTGTTTTTGTCATGTGCGGGCAATCCAATGGGCAAGACGGTAAAAGAACCATTCTCTGGGTCAAAGTATGAGTCCAATAACCGTTTTTACCGCAGTACGGGAAAGGGGTCAAGTAAAATGGATGCCGTGGCCCAAAGTCAAGCAGAAATGAGGGCTCGCCAGCAATTAGCTCAGCAAGTTCAAAGTTATTTTGAAGTGGTGACAGATGATTATCAAAAGAGCACAACGGGCCAGGTGGTGGATGATGCGATGACTCGCTTCGAAACCCTTGCTAGGGAAATTACTAGAACGAAACTTGCAGACATTCGCATCATTGGCTCTGAAAAATGCCGGACTGATGATGGATCTTTTACGGTTTATGTGGCAATGGAAATCCGGAAAAGCTCGATGTATCGTCATCTTAAGAAACAAGCAAGGCTTTCTGAAGAGATTTCTTCTGACCAACTCCAGGTGATCGAGAGTATGTTAGATCAGTTGATTGAAGAGGCAGATTCAGAACAGTAGGGTCCTACTTGAGATTTAGTGCTTTAGGATTCCTTCAAAGGTGCTTCGAAACTTCTGAATTTTGGGTACGATGATCGCCTGACAATAGGGAGCTTCACCGTTGAGCTCAAAATAGGCTTGGTGATAATCTTCAGCTTTATAAAAGTCACTCGCTTCCGTGATTTCCGTAACAATGGGTTGAGTATAAGCTGCCTGATTTCTGTCCAGTGCCCGCTGGGCTATTGGGCCTTGTTCAGGGGCATGGAAGAAGATAGCTGATCGGTATTGGGATCCAACGTCAGCACCTTGACGGTTTAATGTTGTCGGGTCGTGTGTGGTAAAGAAAACATCCAGCAGGACATCAAGCCCTACTTCCAACGGGTTGTATTTTACTTGCACCACTTCGGCATGGCCTGTTCGGCCGGTGCATACCTCTCGGTATCCCGGGTTTTTGATGTGTCCCCCCATGTACCCTGAAGTTGCCGAGCTGACTCCTTGTATGCTTTCAAAAACAGCTTCTACGCACCAAAAACATCCAGCTCCGAGTGTAATGGTTTCTTCCGCGGTGGTTTCCATTGATGATAAATTGGGTTGGGATTGTCCGGTGCATCCGGAAAAGAGGAAAATAAAAGAAAGAAGAGCAGCCATAGGCTTTACCACACCCATCTCATGACAATTGCTCTGAAACCAATTTCGGATTGACTTTCCTTCCATAAAACTTGAATATCCGTTGCTTGAAGTCCACATTCAAAACCTTTATTTCCGCTCCTTATGGTAAAACCAGCAGGAATGCGATATGTTTCATTGCCCCATTTACTCAAACCCAGATCAATCCTGATAAAGCGAACGGGCGAAATAACGGCTGTGGCTCCAAGGCGCGTCCCTGCGTTCCCGATCAGGTCGGGATTGTCAAATGCCATTTCTCCTGCAAGCATGAGAAATT
>CAJQLF010000066.1 GCA_905479115.1 uncultured Flavobacteriales bacterium | reverse complement strand
ATGGATTCCACCGTGTGCCCCTCGGCCTCGGCCTTGTAATTGCGGACGATGCGGTGCCGCAAGATCGGCGTCGCCACGGCCTTCACATCCTCGATGTCGGGACTGAATTTGCCGTTCAGCGCCGCATTGACTTTGGCGCCCACGACTAAGTACTGCGAGGCCCTCGGTCCGGCACCCCAGGAGAGGTAGGCGTTCACCGTATCCGTGGCACGCTCTCGCCCGGGGCGTGTTTTGCCGGCGAGACCGACCGCGTATTCCAGCACGTTGTCCGCAATGGGCATGCGCCGAATCAATTGTTGGAAGAACAGGATTTCCTCGCCCGAGATGACCGGATTGACTTCAGCTACAGCATCCGCTGTGGTGGCCTTGACAACGCTCAGCTCCTCCTCATACGTTGGGTAATCCACCCAGGTGTTGAACATGAATCGATCGAGTTGCGCTTCGGGAAGGGGGTAGGTGCCTTCTTGTTCAATCGGGTTTTGGGTCGCGAGCACGAAAAACGGAGCAGGCAGGGGGTAGGTCTGACCGGCGACGGTCACGGCACGCTCTTGCATCGCCTCGAGCAGTGCAGATTGTGTTTTGGGCGGCGTTCGGTTGATCTCATCGGCGAGGACGATGTTGGCAAACAGCGGTCCCTTCATGAATTTGAAGTGCCGTGCTTCGTCGAGGATTTCAGACCCCACGATATCGGATGGCATGAGGTCGGGTGTAAACTGAACGCGGTTGAAGCTCAGGCCCAAGGCTTGAGCGATGGTGTTGACAAGCAGCGTCTTTGCGAGTCCTGGCACCCCGACGAGCAACACGTGGCCACCGGCAAATACCGCGGTGGTGACTTCTCTAATGACGTGCTCTTGTCCGACAATGACCTTGCTGATTTCTGCCAGCAAGGCTTGGTGCTTTCCATTCAATGCCTCCAAGGCTTCCTTATCCGATCCGTACATGGTTGGTCTTGTCGTTTGTTCACTATGAGCTCACCCCGTTTCGCGGCTACCCGTAAAGATACTTCACGAATGCAGGTCTGGACTCCGTCCGGATCGACTTATCCATTTTTGGGTGTCAATTTTTGGGAGGAAAAAACGTAAACCACCACTCGATCAAGCGTTCTGTGCGACCGGGCTTTCGTTTTTTATTGTCCTGAGAGCGCGAGGAGTGATGAGGGGTGTCAGAGCTGCTTTTTAATCGCATTGTTGAGGGTGATTTCACCCAACAAAGCTAATGAAATAATAGGTTTAGATTCGCCTAATTTGTAGTTATAGAGCCGTTAATCGCAATAAAGTTATGAAGGGCTTCTTCTTAATTTCTGATTTACATTCTGTCCTTTAATCTACGTAAAAAATACACGATTAATACAACCATTGGACCACTTTTCTCAAGGGCTTCAGCACCATCGTCCAGGGCCGGGGCCGCAGGCTGTTCATGCGCCATGCCATCAAGTCTTCCCGGTTGGCTCGCCATCGATTCTTCCAGCTTGCGTTGCTCACACCTCCGGTGCGCATGTGGACCAAGACCTCGGGCACATATGTCACACTCGTTTGGTGTTTGAAGAGCATGCGGAGCATCAATTCATAATCTGCTGCAGACTTCAGCTCGAGTGAAAAGAGACCATGTCGATTGTACACGGATCGGCGCAAGAAAAATGTCGGATGCGGTGGCATCCAGCCATGGAGAAAGGCTCTTCGGTTGAACGCACCGCTTTTCCACTTTCGCACAATTCGATTGGATCCATCGGCCGCGACGTAATGCAAGTCGCCGTACAAGGCGTCTGAACCGGCGGCTTTCAGCGCTGCGGCGACGAGAGCCAGCACCCGCGGATGCGCGTACGCATCATCGGCATTGAGGATGCCTACAAAATCGCCGGTAGCAGCGGCAACGCCCTTATTCATCGCGTCGTACAGACCGCTGTCCGGTTCGGAAACAATCCGGTCTATGGCGTGGCGGTAGGGCTCGAGCCCGGCGAGGGTGCCGTCGGTGGATGCGCCATCGACAATGATGTACTCCAATTCAAAGCCATCGCGTTCTTGTTCGGTGACCGAACGAGCGGCATCGGCAATGGTCGCTTCCGCATTGAAGGCGATGGTAACGATGCTAATTTTCATGTGCGCTCACGGCTTAGTCCACCGCTCCGGTTGAGGACCCGGCAGTCCAGTTTTGGTCAAAGGCGCATTGGGTGTAAGGCGCGTCGACTCGAATGTACGTGTCCTGAATGGCATCGAGAATCCAGCCGTCAAGTTGCTCGGAACGTAACCCATCTTCCACAATGGTTTGGAAGTATCCAAAATCTTGGGTGGGGTTGGCGCGGTGCGCTGCGACACGCTCCATCAGTTGCACCGCGATCCAATAGCCTTGATCGTCTTCGTCCGTCAACTGAATGGGTTCTGAGACCGCATTGGGTTCCAAGGTGTTGAGCAGGAAAAATAAATTGGGGTCAATTTCATCCGAACCGAACAGCGTGCCGCCGTCGCGGGGATTGACAACAACGCCACCTTGGTTTTTGGTCACTTCCCGGGTAGAATACCGGAGCACAGCGTCTGCAAATTCCAAGTCGCCGCTGTTGATTTGGGCGGCAATGGAATCCATTTCCGTCCCCATTTCTGCCAGAGCCAATGGATCCACTTTCGGTGAAACCAAGACGTGGCATGCGCTGAATACCTGCCCTCGCCGGTCAGTTACGCGCAAAAAATGATAGCCGAAGTCGGTTTCAAATACAGGCGACAAGTCTCCAATGGGCGTGTCAAACACGGTCGCTTCGAATTCGGGGACGAACTGGCCGCGCCCGATGTTTTGGTAACATCCGCCCTTGTATTTGCTTCCGGGGTCTTCAGAATAGCGCGACGCAGCGAGGGTCATGCTCAGCTTGCCGGTAGCCACTTGCGTTCGCACACTGTCGAGGAAATTTCGCACCTCGGCTTTTTGTCCCTCTGTGATATCGGGTTGCAGTACGAGTTCTCGGTAGCGCAAGGCCTCTGGAATCAGAGGCAAACTGTCTGCCGGAGTTTCAGCGAAAAGCAGTTGAACCTCGGCTGGAGTTGCGCGAACCTGCTGGTTGATTGAAGCCTGCATGCGGCCCGCGAGCAGCTGCTCCCGCACGGGGTCCTCAAATTCTGCCTTCCATTCGCTTACGCTCTGTCCGTACTCGGCTTCAAATGCTTCAACGCTGCCAAACATTTGGATGTAATACGCTAAGCGGCGGTCAATTTCATCCATGACCTCCCCTTCGGAGACCTCAAGGCTATCCAATTTGGCATGGTGCACGAGAAGTTTTTGGAACAAAAGCTCCTCCAGTAAGTTGCAGCGTTGCGCATCAGATAAGTCCGTGTTTTTGCCCATTTGCGCCATTTGCGCCTTCATGGCAAAAGCCTGTGCTTCCACCTCGCTCTCCAAAACAATGCCGTCACCCACAACTGCGACAATGGCGTCAATGGTTGTAAACGTCGTGGTGCTTTCATGTCCCATGGGATGATCCCCTTGCGCGAAACTGGAAGCGCTGAAAAGTGTGCAAGCAAAGGCGAAGAAAACGGAAGTTCGCATTGGGTTCGTGGATGAGCCGACGAAGTTAAGTGGAATTGTGAGAGACCCCCAAGGCATGAGCGGGATTATCCGTAAGAAAGGTTAATGGATGCGTTGAAAATGCGCACCCGGACTCATCGACCAAAACCGAGTTGTGTCTGAATTGAACGTTTTGTGGTTGAGACCAACATTTAATCAAATCTTAAGAGAACATTTTTGAGCTGATTTTGTCTTTAGCTTTGCTGAACCCCAAGAACTCGACTTCTGCGAAGCAAATGTTTGCTTTAGTTTTGATTTTCTAGCGAATGTTTTATCTTGAGGCTGCAGTAATGTCTGCAAACCACCAAAGGACCTTTTTGTTATGCTTAATTCCTTGTTCGGCTGCGAGCGCAGTACAAGACCTCTCAGGTCGGTTGCTCTGTCTTCGCCAAAAGTTTCGATTCTCCCAGCTTTCTTTGCATTTTCAACTTTCGTGATGAGTTTATTGCTCGTCTCGAGCGTGACGGGTCAGACGATTTGGGAGGAAAATTTTGAGGATGAGACTACCTCTTCTGCCACTTCTTCCTTTGCAGGTAATAATTGGTCGGCCACCTCAACGGGCAGTGGTACAATGTCCATTCTGAATGGCCCTTACGGGCTGGGCTTTGAATTTGATAACACGCCCAATGCTACGCACACGTGCACTTGGACCAGCGAAGCCATCGACATTACGGGCTATACTGTATCTTCAGGTGCGAACGCAAGCTCGGTCACTTATGTCGTGTCGGGATCTGGTGGGAGCCCTAATTTTAGTCATAATGTGGCAATAACGGGGAATTCTGCGACCATTACGATTACTATCGTAATGCCAAACAAGAAGTCTCGAATCATCGATTCCATCGAGCTTTCCGGCACATGTACTCCTTCTATCTGGTATGCCGATGCCGACGGTGATGGTTTGGGCGCTTCGAGCTCGACAACATCTGCATGCAGTCAACCAGATGGATACGTGGCCGATTCAACCGATCTCTGCGATGATACTTCAGCCTGCAACTACGATGCGAACAGCAACGCAAACGCGTCATGCCAAACAAACGACGCTTGCGGTGTTTGCGGAGGGACCGGTGTGGATGTGGATTCCGATGGTGTATGCGACGATGTTGATAGTTGCACGGACACTTCTGCCTGCAATTACACGGCCAACCCCACGGCAGCGTGTTCTTTTGATGCGGTCACATGGTACGAAGATGCCGACGGCGACGGATTGGGTGATCCAGCGGTTTCACAAACGGCCTGTTCGCAGCCTGCAGGCTATGTCGACAACAACACCGATGACGATCCTACCTTAAATCCGGGCTTATATGCGGGTACTGTGTTATATCCCGGGGATGTTTACTTCTCCTATGCAGCAGAGGGATATAGTGGCATTGGCGCATCACATATTGCCTTCACTCTATTGAAAGACGTGGTTGCGGGTACGAAGCTGGTACTTTCCCCATCCCTGCAGTGGGCTGGTGACAATTGGATTACAGGAAGCGGAACTACGGCCTATGAGTGGACGGCTCCTGCTGACGGCGTTGCAGAGGGCACGGAAGTCATCTTGTATGACATCCAAAATACCGGACGGACCGATGGCAGTTCCGCTGAGGCAAAATGCGACACCACCGGTAACCTCGTTCGTCGCAATACGGGCAATACAAACTTGGAAGGTGGTGTTCAATGTGGGACCTACAGGAGTCTGACGACGACCTTGGATTTCTTTACTTGGGTTACTCCGGCAAGCTGGATCTTTCAGCCAGATACAGCTTGGGACATTTCGCAGGTCGGAAACTCGGATAATGACGGACAATGCCGTCATCTCACATGCCTCGGATTCGATTTGGAATACGCGAATCCCAATGGATTGGCATCGGGATCAGTATATCCAGGTTCAAATACAGGTACTGGTACCTTAATCGCTGGCTCTTCGTGGGGCGCATCTATGGACCCTGAATTTAGTTTTGAGGATAACTTATTCTACATCTCCTCGCAATGGTCGTACTCTGGAGGTAGCAGCCCGATTCCGTTTACAAATGTTGCTGATGAATTGTCCCCTGTTACTTTGAAACAAACTGTTTCGTTTTCAGCTGCCGGTGGTTCCACCCCGAGCTATACGAGCACTGTGGCGGTGTCGATCACAGACTATAGCGCAGCCTACGCCGACCTTGACTTCAACCCCAACGGTTGCATCTCGCTTCCCCAGTCCATCGGATGGGACGCACTCACGACGGGACCGGGGGCCCCAATCGGAAGCCCCGGGGGGAGCGCCACCTTGAACATCACCGTGGACAACGGCATCAGCTTGTCCGTGGATGTGGCCGACGCGGTGGCTTGCAACGACATCAACGTCACTACCGGAGCATTCGCCGCGTGCGACGGCATGGGCCGTGAATTGTCGGTGAACGGTGACATCGCCCTCGGCGCTACCGCCACCTTTGACGGAGGCGCAGGCACGCTGAAAATGGCGGGCTTGACCTTGCAAACTTTGGATGCGAACAACTACAGCGATCCGACGAGCACGAAGGTCCAGCTGAATAACTTGCAGGTACTGAAGAACAAAGTCACCAAGGTTTCGGGTCACGTGCGCATGAAGCCAGGGGGTGCGATGACCTTCGATGACCTCGCTGTAAATGACGAACTCGCCCTCGATACGGAGAATGCTTCGAGTATAACGTTCGAGTCGGATGGTACGTCAGGTACTTCAGCCATCGGACCGTGCGCCGCCTCGAATTACGCCAACGGTACCTCGCAAGAATTCACATTCCAGCGTTACATCCCGGCTGACCCCAACGGATCGACTTGGGTCAACATCGGCGCCTATGTGACCGGAACGACGGTAGCGGATTGGACTTCTGCAAATTCAAACATGCTCATTTTCAAGTATGAAGAATCCAATTACGGGTCACTTGGATCGGGTTGGACCTTCCTGTGGGATGGAACAACTTCGCTCAGCCCAGGCTCAGGTTACATGGCCATGTTGCCCGCCGGGGAAGATGCGTTGATTAGCGTTACTGGAGCGTTTCAAATAGGGGATGTCAATGTGGATTTAACATTTACCGACGACCCGAATCAAAGCAATACGGATGTGGATGGCTGGAACCTCGTTTCCAATCCCTATCCCGCCCCAGTTAATTTGGCTCAGGTTCTTTCGGGCACGGGAATTAGCACGTGGTACATTTTCGACAACGTGACCACGGACGGATACGTGGCGGGCGGAAGTGATGCGCCGAGCACGCTGGGTGTAGGGCAGTCTTTTTGGGTTAAGGTCAGCACCAACACTACCCTGACATTCACGGAAGCGGACAAAATAATTTCGGATAACAACACGTTTGTGCGGGATTTGACGGACGATTATCAAGGCACTGTTGGCATTGAAATCGCCAATGGAGGCTACTCCAAAGCGCGCGCTTTTGTGAAGTTTCAGGAAGGGACATCGGAGGCGTTTGATGCCGAACATGATGCGCTGATGTTCAACACAACGGGCTCCAATGAGCTGCGCGTCTGGATGGCATCGGAGTCCGGTGAGAAGTTGTCTCGGCAGGCTGCTGGAAGGTTGGAGGAGGCGGTGAGTGTGCCGTTGACAGTGACAACAGGTTCCGGCGGAACACTGGTGTTCACAGAATTTCCACATCCCGAACAGCCTGAAAACCTCTGTGTCACGGTGTTGGATACAGAAACAGGAGAGATGGCCCAGATGGGGGTGGATTCCCTCGTCGTAGAAGGGTTGCCAGGAAATACGCTTCTTGATGATCGGTTCGTGCTCCATTTCAATGGCACACCGTCCATGACCTGGGTAAGCTCTACGTGCGATGGATTAATCATAGACGTCGAAGGTGCGAATTGGGAGACATGGAATGTAAGTTGGGAAGCGGAAGATGGCTCTCAGTCGGGCGAAGGGCTTCCTTATGAGCTGGAAGATGGTGCGTACACATTCGTTTATGATTCTCCTGAAAGCGGGTGCATGCAGGACGTTGCGGTTACGATCCAAACAGCCTGTCTTGGAGATTTCAACCTCAACGGTGAGCGGGATGTGGTGGATCTCTTGTTCATTTTGTCTGGGTTGCCGGGAGGGCTGTTGGAGAGTGACTATGCTGAACAGGCAGACTGCGATTGCGACGGTTTAGTAACCATCAACGACATGCTCACATTCTTGACTGTTTTTGCCATGGATTGTGAGTGAATTGTTTGTGAAAAAGAGTCGCTGGGAGGCGGTTTTTTTGCATTTAAGTTTGTGATAGTCATCACGTTAGTTTACATTCGCATGTTACTCAGGGTGATTCTTACCCGAGGCACCAAATTGCAGGATTCTATGAGTGATACAAACATGTCAGCAATGAGGCGGGGTTTTTTGAGCCCGACCTCGTTCTTGTTGAGTTTCTTCTTGATGTTCTGTGGGATAGCCACGATAGAAGCACAAACCTATTCAGGAACGACCCTTAGTCCTGGAGACGTCTGGATGACCTTCGGGAATTCAGGCGAGGCCCAAGACCAAGACGTCGCTGAATCGCATATGGCTTTTGTTATCCTTCGGGATATCGAAGCTGGGACGCGGATCGGCTTCACATCTTCGGCGCGATGGACTTCTAACTCGGGTGGGTCGTGGTCAGTAGAGGTAGAGAATTTCAAAGGATTGGTGTGGACTGCGCCTGAAGGCGGAGTGAGTGAAGGAACTGAGATTGTCTTATGCGACATAAAGGACGGAGAGTCTGGACCAGCAGGTCGAGAGACGGATGATGCAGCATTGTACCGATCAGCCGACAATCGCTCCATCATGGGCGGCGAGATGTGTGGTGCTTGGGAAAGCACGGGGGACAATGTAACCGACATGAAAGGGTCGCATATCTGGGCTTACCAGCCTGAGGATGGTTCTCTGATAGAAAACCCTCGACACTTGATGTGCATTGGCAGCGATTTAAATGGAACAAACGGTCAACCCAATACAGCCTCGGGAACACTGATTTATGATGCAGCAGGTGTCGATGGCTTCAGCCCTCTGTACAGCGTGGAATCTCATGTTTTCCAAACATCTCAATGGCACTACAACGGTCCGAAAACGGCTGATCCTTCGGGGCTAATTCAAGATGGATTATCCGCTGGGTTTTTGTCGCGTCTCAATGACGTCGGAACAGGTGAGTCTGAAGATTCAGAAGACGATAGCAGCAACGGGAATAGCAACGGCAACGGCAACGGCAACGGCAACGGGAATGGCAATGGGAATAGCGGAGGCGGAAACAGCGGCTCGGTGGATTACGGAAATTACACGAACGGCGTTGATTCGCTGGGAATTGGCAGTGAATTTCTCTTGATCGAGCCCAATGGAAATTTGGCGGATTACGCAGGAGATTTCGCTTGGAATGAGGTCGTCGCAGACTTGGGAAATGCAACGCTGGACATCACCATGAATGCGGAGGATGCAAAGTTCTCCGTTTCAGGCACGGGTGTTGATTCGGTTACGGTGCACAATTTGACTGTTCTTAGTGGCACATTTGAGTCGTGTGATGGCGGTGGAAAAACAGCGAGAATTCAAGGCAATATTTCTATTGGGCCCAATGGAAATTTCAAAGGCGGGCAGGGAATGTTGAAATTATCCGGTACGAATGGACAACAAACTTTGAATGCGGGGAACGCAGCAAATCCGGGTGCATCGAATGTGGAAATCAATGACCTGGTTTTGGAAAACCCCGACGGACTCAAGGTATTAGGTCATGCAAAACTGAAGCAGGGGGGTGTAATGAAATTTACGAGCGGTACGTCAATCGAACTGGACGAAAACCCACTGGATGATGGCTCCGGATCATCCTCGATAACGCTGTCTTCAGGAAGTGAAGGAACTGCAATCATTGGACCTTGTGCAGCTTCAAACTTCAGCCAAGGCACGGACCAAGAATTTACGTTTGAGCGATACATACCTGCAGACCCCAATGCTTCGTCATGGGTGAACATAGGCGCTTATGTCACGGGAACGACCGTTGCCGATTGGACGTCCTCCAATCCTACCATGCTCCTCTTTAAGTATGTCGAGTCCAATTACGGAAGCCTTGGTGCTGGATGGAGTTTCATGTGGGACCCGACTGCTGTGCTTGAGCCGGGTACTGGATATATGGCCATGTTGGCTCAGAATGAGTCGGCATTGATTCAAGTGACAGGGAAATTTCAGATTGGAGACGTAGCCATCCCATTAACGTTCACGGATGACTTGAACCAAAGCAATGAGACGGTAGATGGATGGAATTTGGTGTCCAATCCCTACCCTGCTCCCGTTGATTTGGTAGAGGTGCTCTCCCGTGTTGACGGCGTTGAGGCATACTATGTCTATGATAATTCTTCGGCGGGTTCATATACCACGCGGAATGATCAAGGCGTCGGAGATGCTTCGGAAGTATTGGCTGTTGGACAGTCTTTTTGGGTCAAGGTTTCGTCTGATCAAACTTTGACATTCACGGAGGCGGATAAGATTACGTCCAATACCGCTTCATTTATGCGGACAAGGGATGCGGGGTTTGGTGGTTCCTTGGGCCTCGAAATCACCAATGCAGCATCGCAATGGGGCCGCACGTTCGTTCAATTTGTTGAAGGAGCGACGGCAGCATTTGATGCTGAAGAAGATGCCGTGTTTTACAACAATCCGTCTACATCGGAATTGCGCGTATGGACAGTGGCAGAGTCGGGTGAAAAGCTGAGCATTCAATCCATGGGATCTTTGGCAGAGACACCTGCAATTCCTCTTCACGTTACAACCGGAGAAGGCGGTTTGGTGAGTTTTTCTGGTTACGCTATGGAGGATGCGCCAGCGAATGTTTGTGCGGTCATTGAAGACACGGAAACAGGTGAACGGGCGCAGCTCGGCTTCGAAGCTTTGGAAGTGGACCTTCCGGCCAACATGCAAATTGATGACCGCTTTGTAGTGTCCTTTACAGCGATGCCCTCGATCACGCTGGAGACGACGGCATGTGACGGTTTAGAAATTGAACTCATGGGCGAGGCTTGGGAAACGTGGGGTATGACATGGACAGCCAACGACGGTTCTGCAGAGGGCTCAGGATTGCCCTACGAATTGGCCGATGGTGAGTACACCTTCGAATTTGCATTGCCTTCTGCGGGCTGCGTTCAGACTTTGTCAGTGGTCGTGGAAACGACATGCCTCGGGGACTTTAATGCCAATGGTGAACGGGACATTGTGGATTTGCTTGTCATCCTTGCCGGTTTGCCTGGTCAAGGTTCGGCAAGTGCTTTCTCTGAGGAAGCGGATTGTGATTGTGATGGGGTAGTCACCATCAACGATATGTTGACGTTCCTTACGGTTTTCGCGACAGATTGTCCTGAGTAACGTTCTAGATCAGAACGAAGGGGTGTAGCGTTCTACGTCGCCTTCCGACCATGCCTTAACGACAATTTGTTCCTCCATTTCTAACAGGAGTGCCTTTCGGCGTTGATGAACAATCATTTCTTCCACCTCTTTGCGCACAGCAGAAAAAGGGGCCACCTGGTCTTTTAGGGCATGTTCAAGAAAACGAACGAGGTATACCCGGCCATCGGCTTCGAACTCTACAAGGCGACGACTTGAAAGTTGAGACGCAGTTCGGTAAAAACTCATCGGAACCTCCTTTGTAAAGTTGTTCAAGTTCCACCAAGTCTCACCGTCCAACGCATAAATGGCGCCATTGTCCACGCACCAGCGCTCAATGTCCAAAACCTGCGTTGAGTCGAGCGTAGAAAGGGCAGCGCGAACTTCCTCCAAACGCGCGGTATTCGGCGCGTTAATGAACAGGGCGCGCAGGCCGTAATCGGTCAAGATAAAGGACTGTAGATTTTCCTCGTAGTACGCCAGGGCTTCTTCTTCGGATACAACTGCTGAAAGTCGGTCGTTGACGTAGCGTTCCTTATACGTGTGCAATACCAACGCATTGCGGTAGGCGGTCAATTCCGCATCAAAGCGCACATCTTGATCAGCCAGTGCTTTTTCTGCTTGATTGACCAGAATCTGCTCGCGAATCCATTGATCAACGTACCGATGGGCAATGATCACGGAGTCTTCTGGTGCCAACCCCGAAGGAACGTGTTCGCTTACAGCTTCCAAGGAGAGCAGTGCTTCTCCCACACGAGCAGCGGCAGACGAAGCAGGCGGGGGAGATTCCGAGCAGGCTGTTAAACCAACGGTTAGCAAAGCGCATGCTGTTTTGCAGCCTTGAGTCCATCGTGCGGGAACCAACGGCATCTAGTTGGCCAAGGAGTGGAGCAATCCACGGTTGACTTCAACAGGTGTCAAGCTGCGCAGCGCCTCGATCCAGGTGGCTTCCAGGTAATCCTGGTAGGCTGCAATAACCTGGCCTCGTGCTTCACTTAACGCCTTTGGTTCTGGGGAACGAATGCTTTTGACGTGAACCAGAATGGTCTCTTCACCGCCTCCTTCGTATGCAACAAATACGGGTGACTTAGTTGGGAGAGAACCCGCGGCTGCATCTTCCAGTACGCGGTCCGCCCAGGTATTGTCTCCTTCGCTAAAGACACCTTCATTCCACGTGAGGAAATTGCCTTCTGCATTGTAATCGCGTTGGAAGGAGAGGAGGTCTTTGTTTTTCTTCACGGCCTTTTGAGCGGCCTTCAATGCTTTGGGGCTGGCACATGTGAACACATCCATTTCCACTCGGGTTCCCCACATGAAATCCATTGTATGTGCCGCATGGAAGGCTTCAAGGCCCAATGTATCCTTCACCGCCTTGCTCCACACTTTTTCATCCGTTAGCTCAAACAAAAGGATACCGTCGTGGTACTCTTCCATCAGTAACCGAAAATCATCGTGCTTGGCTTCCAGTCTGGCGTCTTCGTAGTCCAGGAGTAGCTTGTCAGACCACGCAGCGAATTGGGCGTCGATGATGTCATTGGTGCCGGCCTTCAGGTTGCGGACTTTTACGATGTTCAAGTAAGCAACGAAATCGCCAAGTGTCGCGGTCTCTTCCGCTATCTTCAGGACGATCTTGGCCGCATCTTGGTCCCTTAGGCCGTCAATTGGATGGCCGGGATACAGGACGCTATCTTGCTTGGCTGCAATGCGTTTGAGGGTCTTAAGGGCCGAAGAGTTCGCCTCATAGCCATATTCCGTTTTGAGGTTTGCGAGAAAAGAAGAGCGGGTGAGCTCGGATCGGCTGTCGCGGCTGACTTTTTTCTGCAAATCCCGCTTGGAGGCTTCAAATGTAGCCGGAGCGCGGTATTCGAGTCGCTTCACAATGTGCCAGCCATAAGATGTCTGAAAGGGTGCGGAAATCTGTTGGTCTTCGGAAAGTGCGAACGCCGCATTCTCGAATGCTTCTACCATTTTTCCCGTTCCAAACCAAGGAAGCTCTCCTGCTTTGCTCGATGTGGAGGCATCTTCGGACATCTTCATGGCCAATTCTTCCCAGGGAATACCCTGACCGAGCAAATCGTAAATTTGGCCGATGCGTGTTTCCGCAGCAGCGAGCGCTGTTTCATCCGCGCCCTCTTTGGTACGAATCATGATGTGCGCCGCTCGAATCTCACCGCGTGCGGGGCGACGATCGGTGACTTCCAAAAAATGGTATCCGTATCGTGTTCGAACAATGTTGCTCAAATCGCCTACCGGAGTTGTGAAGGCCGCTTCCTCAAACGGATAAACCATTTGAAAAGCAGTAAACCAACCTAAGTCTCCGCCATTTTCCCGAACACTGGGGTCATCGGAGCCTGCCTTGGAGCGGGCGACAGCCTCAAAGTCTTCACCGTTCCTCAAGCGCTTTCGCATCGCATCCGCTCGCTTCCAAGCTTTGAGCGTATCTGCTGGAGTTGCGTCCGCACTGCAGGACACCAAAATGTGCCGGGCACGCACTTCCTCTTGCTTGCGGTCATAGGCTTGCTGGACCAATTCTTCCAATAGTTCGTTGTTGGTGAGGTAGGGGCGTGCGAGTTGAGTACGGTACCCCGCTAATTCCTTTTGGAAGGTCTCTACGGTATCCATTCCGAGCGATTCTGCTGCCTGGACCTTGAGTTTGAAATTGATGAACAATTCCATGTACTCGTCCAGCGCCGCTGCGGTGATTGAACTATCGCGGTTGTTCTTGAGGAAGATGTGTTTGAAATCGGCAAGCGAGACTGCCTCTTCTCCAACCGTTAGAACGGATTCGGTTGTGTTGACATCGGTCGTGTTGACACCGGTCGTGTTGACATCAGTTTGGGCCTGACAAGGAGAGGCCATTCCAGTCCATGCCAACAAAACGGTCATGGCTACTGCACAGGTATAAAGATGGTTCATGTTCTTATTCGATTATCTCAAGCTGTAATTCGGTGCTTCTCGGGTAATGGTCACATCGTGCGGATGGCTTTCTTTGATGCCTGCTCCAGTCATCCGAACAAACTGGGCGCTCTGTAAATCGGTGATGTTCTTTGCTCCACAATAGCCCATGCCGGCGCGCAGGCCGCCGACGACCTGGTGCATCACTTCCAGCACCGAACCGCGATACGGCACGCGACCGCTGATTCCTTCCGGAACGAGCTTGTTCAAATCGTCCTCCGCATCTTGAAAATAACGGTCCTTTGATCCTTTTTGCATGGCTTCCAAGGAGCCCATTCCGCGGTAAGTCTTGAAGCGACGCCCCTCGTAGATAACGGTTTCACCCGGGCTTTCTTCGGTTCCGGCGAGCATGGATCCGATCATTACGGTATCTGCGCCACCCGCCAGGCCTTTGACGATGTCACCGGTAAATCGAATTCCTCCGTCGGCGATAACGGGTACCCCCGTGCCTCGCAGCGCCTCGGCGACGTCCATAACTGCACCGAGTTGAGGTACACCGACACCGGCAATAATGCGTGTGGTGCAAATGGAGCCGGGTCCGATGCCTACTTTGACGGCATCTGCTCCTGCTTCGACCAAGGCTTTCGCGGCATCCGCAGTGGCGATGTTGCCACAGACGACATCGATGTGAGGGAATGCTTTTTTCACTTGTTGAAGAGTAGCCAAAACACCCTTGCTGTGCCCGTGTGCAGTATCAATGATGACGGCGTCCACGCCTGATTGAACCAGCGCCTCCGTTCGCTCCAGGGTGTCGTGCGTGACTCCTACAGCTGCTGCAACGCATAGTCGCCCCCACTTGTCCTTGCATGAAAGGGGGAATTCCGTGAGCTTGATGATGTCGCGGTAGGTAATGAGACCAACGAGTTTCCCGGCATTGTCCACTACCGGCAGTTTTTCGATGCGGTGTTCGCGCAGTAATTGCTCGGCTTTTTCAAAATCGGAACCGTCCTGGGTGACAATGAGGTTGGAATCGGTCATGACCTCGGAAACCGGCCTGCCGTAGTTTTTTTCAAACCGCAAGTCCCGGTTGGTGACGATGCCCACCAATACGTTCGAAGCATCCACCACGGGAATCCCTCCGATTTGATGTTCTTTCATGATGGCCAGAGCGTCTCCCACGGTGGCTTCCCGTGCGAGGGTAACAGGATCTTGAATCATGCCGCTTTCCGATCGCTTGACGCGTTTGACTTCCGCTGCCTGTTGCTCGATCGTCATGTTTTTGTGGATGACGCCGATGCCGCCTTGCCGTGCCATCGCAATGGCCATCGCACTGCCCGTCACAGTGTCCATCGCGGCCGATATGACCGGGGTTTTCAAGGTGATGTTGCGCGAGAATTGGCTTGAAAGCTGCACGTCACGTGGCAGCACCTCTGAATAAGCGGGAATCAAGAGGACATCGTCGTAGGTCAAGCCTTCGCCGACGATTTTTGGTTTGTGTGAATGGGTGGCCATATTGGTCAATTGAATCGGGGCCGAAATCCGTAAAGCACAAGGAGCTACGAATCACGATTCGGGCAAAATTAATGAATAAAGAGGCTTGCACAATGCCCTCTTGACCAACTTATTCTCCATTGAGCAAATGCACCAATCCTTGCCGATCATAGATGCGTCCGGCTCCATCTTGAATGGTCATGAAGTAACCGTACGTGCCTTCCGGTGCGATGGCGCCATTGTGCATGCCGTCCCACCCCGTTTCGATGTCGTCGGTAGAGAAGAGCACATCGCCCCATCGGTTCTGGATTTCCATGCGAAAATTGGTGAAATCAGCGAAACTTACCACGGGTTTGAAGACTTCATTGACGCCACCCACCAGGAAGGCATTGGGAATCCAAATAACCGGTTCTTGGGTCAGGCACAACGCATTTGAAAATGCATAATTGATGCCACCTGACGGTCCAGGGAGGGCATCGGTAGCTTCCACCAAATAGCAAAAATCCCCTGGACTGAAAAGCAAGCCGCTGACATCATCTTCCCACGTATAAACGGTGTTGGGCAAGGTGGTGAGGAGTTCGGTGGCACTGCCGAGATTGGACTTTCGGTAAATGCGGTAGCCGGCTGTCGCGCCAGGAAAATAGGCATAGGGCGTCCAATGCAGGGTGTTTTTGAGCAAGGTGAAGTCCGATATCCCTCGCAGCCATATGGTTTCGGCGGTATTGGAGGCTCCTACAGAATCACCACAGTCATTCTCTACCTGAACGCGGTAAGCGTAACTCATGTCGCTGGTCTGTGCGGTATAATCCATGAATTGCAGGGTCATGCCGCCCACGCCTTCCTGCGTTTCGAAATCGGTGAATGCTGTTTCGTTTGAGCGCCTTCTCTGCAGGGTGTAGGCGTGGACATCGTTGGAATTGGGGTCGATGTCTACGATGATCTCAACGGCCCCGCTATCGGTCACAGATGCCCGTCGCAAAGAGGTGAAATCGGGCACCCCTGGATAACTAAATTCAAGGGTTTCCAAATTCGATAAGATCTCGATGCCGGAATTCGTCTCAGCGACAACATGGTACTGATAACTTGATCCAAATTCGGCGTTCGTGTGCTGCCAGGTGTAAGTGGAGGCGTCTACCGTACCGATCTCCTGCAAACCCTGCCAGTTGCCACTCCCCGAAGGCGATTCTTCATTGATCCAAACGTGGTAGTTAACGACTTCTGAATCCAAATTGTACGCGCCTGCCCAAGCGAGCTGCGCCGTCGTGGAGCATACGCTCGTACTGGCATTCAAAAGGAGGCTTGAAGCACAGTAAGCACTGGCTGCTCCAGGGTCCGGCTCTCCGCCAATGAAACAGGAGTCAAAGGCCGCTACATTGTAGGATTCGATGTAAGATTGGACATTCGAGTTGAGGTCGATGTACGAGGTGGCCAGTGGATCGTACACCGTGTCAATGGCCATTTGGAATCCCCCATTGCAGAGGTAAATGATGTATCCGGCCAGGTCATCGGCTTCGCTCGGCTCCCATTCGACGACGGCTTCTTGCTGGAGATAGTCCACTTGAACCGCTGTTATGGTGGGAGGGTCGGGGTCGAGTTCATCGGACAATTGGGATCCGGCCTCGTTGGAAAGGTGCGCGCAATCTTGAATGGCGACAAACTGGGTGGCACGGAAGGAAAGGTCACCTTCGCATTCTTGCAATTCATACGGCAGGGTCATCATGCCCCCGTTGTCTTCAATCAGCCCTATTTCCTGCCAGTAGCCATCTTCATCCAGTAATTCAACAGAAATAGGATCAACGGCGACGAAATCGCTTGATCCGATGCGTGGACTATTAAAATTCAAGTCCACGATGCCCGGAGTGAGCGAAGCATCGGCCGTCAGGTGAATGCTGCACAACGTATCCGATGAAGGCCCGAACGTCCCGGCGGGTCCTTCGGTGACGATGAAGTAGCACAATTCAGTGGCACTCGCATTGTAAGTGGTGTTAACGAATGAAGGATTGGTCGGGTCGGTGGGGTCGGGGATGTTGAACGTTTCCAAGACCAGCCCGCTTGAAGGCTCGAACAAGTGCAGCACGTATTGCTGGAAGACATCTCCCGGATCCACAGCCTCTGACCAGGTGACCGTGGCATAGCCCTGATCATTGACCTGGACGCACTGCATATCAATCTCCAACTGCGCTGCTGCGGGAAGTTGCAGCCCCCCAAGGAGGAGCATTGCCCCCATTGCATTTCGCATAGGAAATGGAGGGCGTGTTGAATTGCAGAGGGCTTGAATCAGCATCATAGCAAAAATACAAACGCAAAAGCACGTTTGTTTCTTACGAATAGACGTTACGAACAGCCCATTCGTTGCATATGCGCCTGTTTTTTAGGCTTGTGGTTCGGGATCCTCCCCGTATTTCGCCCCACCGTAGCCGTAGCCGTAGCCGTAGCCGTAGCCGTAGCCGTA
>CAJQLF010000065.1 GCA_905479115.1 uncultured Flavobacteriales bacterium | reverse complement strand
GAAATCCATGCATGCGCTGAATCGGCGGATTCAATCGTCCTCAAATCGCGGAATTCTATGTCATCGATGTTGGAGTTTTTCCACCCGCGCAAATACGTTTCTTGGATTCCGCCCCAGATGTATCCGTAACCAGTAACCTGTGTTCCGATCACAGCAAGGAGAATTACAAGGCCCGTAATTTTTAGCGCTTTCATGATTCAGAATTTTTACGAAGTTCGGCCAAACCTACGTGCCACCCGAACAGGTTCGTCAAGTGATCTAAAATCTTCGCTTTCACTTCCTTTACATCGATCTCCCTGCCGCATTCCTGGGCCAAAGAAGTCACGCCGCGATCCCCAATTCCACAGGGCACGATGAGGTCAAAAAACTGTAAATCTGTATTCAGGTTGAACGCAAACCCGTGCATCGTTACCCAACGCGAGCATTTCACACCGAGTGCCGCAATCTTCCTCGCGCCCATTCCCTTCTCAACGTCCACCCAGACCCCGGTAAGTCCTTCAATCCGTCCTGCTGCGACCCCATAATCTGCACACGTCCGCATGATGGCTTCCTCCAAATACCGCATGTACTTCCCGATGTCGTTGAAGTACTGATCCAAATCTAAGATGGGGTAGCCCACCAATTGCCCAGGGCCGTGGTAGGTAATGTCGCCCCCCCGGTTGATGGGAAAGTACTCGACACCAAGGGCCTTCAACCGCTCAGGTGAAGCTACCACGTGCTTGGCGTCCCCTGATTTGCCCAATGTCAACACATGAGGATGCTCAACAAAAATCAAATGGCTTTTCGGCACCTTCAATGCCGCCGAATCTCCTTCTTCTAATCCTTCCAGTCCTGCGTTGCGTCGGGCAATCTTTTGCGCTATGATTTCCTTCATCAGCACTTCTTGATGACGCCAAATAGGCTCGTACGGCTGACGGCCTAAATCATGAAACGTGACAAGTGGTTTCACTGTTCATGGAATTTTGGAAAGCGCGTCTTTGAGGTGATCAATGTTTTTGATATCCACCGGATCCACTTGAGACCGTTCTGCCAACAACAAGCTCAACCAATCCCCGACGTGTACCAAATCAAAAAAGCGCAAAATGCCGTTCTCCCCATCGCCTTCAACCACAACAACATCGGCCCCTTGGGCTTGAAAAATCTCCATGCATACGTCCATTCGGATCCTGGTTCGCGGATGATCCTCTGGCGTTTGAAGCATGAGCGCCACGTAGGTCTCGTCCCCGCCTTCCCAGCCCACCAATTCGTTGTGGTTCATCTCTGGAAATACATGATGACTGCACAGCAATTTGCTGTTTTCATTGAGCTGTTGACGCCACCGTATTATTAAGCCTTCTTGCGCCGCGTCAGCATACAGCAAAACGCTCCGACCTTCCACCAAGTTGGCCAATGCCTCGGCACGCTCCATGGCATTGGTTTGATTGGATAAAAGGTGTTCGGCAACATGACCAAAGCTCTCATATGTTGCTTCGGGTACCAGCCCTGCCGCATACAATACATGCATGACCGATGTAAAAGCATATCCAAATTGCGACCGCGGTGGCTCGCCACCAGGGATGCGAACCGAAGGCCAATCATACTGGTCGCACCATTCCCCGAGTTGCCCTCCTGAAGTGATTGCAACCACCCGGGCCCCTCGCTCCCGGGCCGAGTTCAATGCCATCAACGTCTCCTCGGTGTTGCCCGAATAACTGCACGCCACCACCAATGTCTCCTCGCCCGTCCATGCCGGAACGCCGTAATCGGAATTCGCTTGAATGGGAATGGGACTCGCATCCGCAAGCATCTTGGACGCAATAACGCCGCTTATGCCGCTCCCTCCCATGCCCAATATCAGTGCCTGCTTCGGGGTCCAGCCCCCGAAATCGATGGGCGTTCCTTGAACGATTTCCCATGCGCGCTGCATTTGACCCGGAAACGCTGTAATCAATGCCCTCATCTGCTCCATTTCAATTGGGTTTATTCTTTCCATTCAAAGGTAAGGCCAAACCGTACCATCCGCCCGGGCTGCAATACGCTTCCGCGATCTGCATATTGCACGTCGAAGGCGTTGTCCAATCGCACATGGCCCTTCCACGACAATTGATTCCCGTCGCCGCCGCGGAACGAAATTTCCGCACCCCACAACTGAAGCAACGCTGCATCCGACCACTGCAAGGCCACACCGGTTCGATCTTGCACGCTACCCCGCACCGTCCAAGCAATCGGCCCCTTGCCAGCCACTCGGACCAAGGCATCGTATTTCAATCGGACAAAATCCAGCACATAGTTGGATGTAAAACCCTGTGATGTGCGGCTCGCATCCATCCACGTAGACGATACCCGTGCGTGTTGAATGTGAATCCGATCGGTGGATGGCTGCTGGTATTGAATCGCAATGTCGCCACCCCAAAAATCTACGGCAGATAAGTTCGTCGCTTCAAAGACGTCGCTGCCATCGAATCGCACCCAGTCGATGAGGTTGGTTCCCCGACGAAAAAACCGAGTGGACTCGATGAACATCGCCCCTTTAGCGGGAGAGGCTAACTTCCAGCGAGCGCCCGCCTCGAGTTGATCGGACTGCTCAGGCTGGAGGTTTTCGCTCCCGACTGCGCCTCCGAGGTTGTAGTACAGGTCTGTAAACGACGGGTGGCGAACCGAACGACCAGCCGAACCGAAGAAGCGGCCATTGGATCCGACCGACTTGGTTAATTGAACTGCTGGCAACCCAAACATCCCAAAACGAGAATTGGCATTGACTCCGTAAGTCAACGTCGCGTCCCAACCCTTCCCCTCGCGGTGGGCTGAAACATAGCCGTCTAAATTCTGACGATCATCTCCTCGGGTATAGACATCCGCCTCATTTTCTCCCTCCAAGACAGCGCCAAGACGATTGGACCGAATAACCTCGTTTCGCACATCAGCCGCTGCTGAAAAGGTCCAGCCCTCCGATTCCCACTGCGCCAAGGCATTAGCTGCTGTGACAAAGGACCGATGCTGGTTGGCTCCGGGATACCATGATGCTCCCGGTGCATAAAGCCCCGCGGTATCGGGTTGGAACCACTGGGCAACGTAAAACCCATCGTCGGTCAGGTTATACCACCCCGCGCCTTCCCGGTAAAGTTCAAACCGATCCGCATGGTATCGTCCGTGAAGTCCCGCCTGCACCCGCAACCGATCTTTTTCCATTTCCCAACTCAGCTGAGCAACGGCAGAACCCGTTTCTTCATACTGATCCGGATACACAGAGGTGTAAAAATTCTGAGCGCCGAACGCCTTGGATTCTGCTGCTAAGAGCCCCTTCAAACGGTGGTTACCCTGTGCCCAATCCATCCCGTAATACAGCCGTTCGATTGTGGCATCTGCATTTTCAATATGGCCCAATGTCGATGCCCTGGACAAACTCACATGATGAATGACTTGACCCGTTCTCCAATCCACGTGTCCGCGCAATCGCTGCCAATCAAAGCTCCCAAGTTCTGCCGTAAACGTCGCTCGGTTGCCGTCTCCTCCTGAATTTGTTTCCATGTTGATCGCACCCGAAAACGCCCCTACGCCCGCCCAAGGGCCTGCGCCAGATCGGACCACTTCAACGTGGCCCAAATCTTCTGGGTCCATTGGAATGTTCATCAAATGGTGGCCCGTATGCGGTGCACTCCAACGCATGCCATTGACACGCAGGGCGACCTGCTCAAACGATCCTCCACGGATGCTAATATCTGTTTGGATGCCCCATGCTCCGCGTGACTGAACGTCCACGCCGGGCACAAATTCCAAGGCCTCTGAAATCGAAGCTGATGTAGACCATTCAGAAGGCTCCAATACGGTCACCGCTTTGGGGGAATTCAACTTTTTGCGGGCGACAAAATCCACCCCCTGAACGGTGGCCTCTTCCAAGGCAACCTGAATCAAGAGTGAATCCGTGGATTGGGCCGACACATTGGAGAATGCCAATTGGCCAATGGTCGCTAAGCTAACGACGGGCAACAAGTATGTTTTCATGGTAAAAAATGAACCGTGTTTATTCGGCCCAAAGCTACAGTGACATTCCGACATCGGATTACCTTTGTGGCATGCAACGATCGGAACAAGAACGCGTTCGGCGTGAGTCACTTGCCTCGCTCCGTGCCATGGGCATCGAGCCATACCCCGCGGCCGCTTTTACTGCAAGCCATCGCTCTAAGACTTTGACGGCATCATTCGAAGATGGTCTGCAAGTGACCCTCGCTGGTCGGCTGATGAGCCGGCGCATCATGGGAAAGGCATCCTTTGCAGAAATCCAGGATAGTGAAGGGACGTTTCAATTGTATCTGAACCGGGACGAGCTCTGTCCTGGAGAGGATAAGGAGCTGTACAATACCGTGTTTAAGAAATTGCTGGATCGGGGAGATTTTATTGGTGTTTCCGGTGAGACGTTTACCACAAAAACAGGTGAACAAAGCGTTAAAGTCCAGTCCCTCATCGTTCTTTCCAAATCGCTCAAGCCCCTGCCGGCGGTTAAAGTCGAAGAGGACGGAACGGTCCATGACGCCTTCAACGATCCAGAATTGCGGTACCGAATGCGGTACGTCGATCTGGTCGTCAACCCGAGTGTGAAACAGACATTTGAAGCGCGATCCAAGGTCATTCAGACCATCCGAACGTCCTTTGACCGCGATGGGTGGTTGGAAGTGGACACGCCGGTTCTGCAGCCCATTCCGGGAGGAGCAGCGGCACGCCCGTTCGTCACGCACCACAATGCGCTCGATACGCCCTTGTACCTCCGCATCGCGAATGAATTGTATTTGAAGCGATTAATTGTGGGGGGCTTCGAGGGGGTGTTTGAATTTTCGCGGAACTTCCGCAATGAGGGCATGGACCGCACACACAATCCTGAGTTCACCGTCTTGGAGTTGTATGTTGCGTACAAAGACTACCATTGGATGATGGAGACGACGGAAAACCTGCTGTCCGACATTTGCCAGGCTGTCCACGGCACGACCCAAGCCACCCTTGGCGGCGCAGAAATCAACTTCGCTCCCCCGTACCAGCGCATCACCATGCGCGATGCCATCTTGGAGCACACCGGTATTGATATTGATGGGAAAACTGAAGCCGAGCTCCGCGCGGATTGCGCCAGCGTCGGATTGGAGACGGATGAATCCATGGGCAAGGGCAAATTAATCGATGAGCTCTTCGGCGAAAAATGCGAGCAACACTACATCCAACCGACCTTCATCATGGACTATCCGGTGGAAATGTCCCCGTTGACGAAGGTTCATCGGAATGACCCCGCTTACACGGAACGTTTCGAATTGTTCATCAATGGCACAGAGGTGGCGAATGCGTACAGCGAGCTGAATGATCCCGACGACCAGCGCGAACGATTTGAGGAACAGCTTAAACTTGGCGAACGAGGAGATGACGAGGCCATGTTCATTGATCAGGACTTCCTGCGCGCATTAGAATACGGGATGCCACCGACCAGTGGCATCGGAATCGGAATCGACCGGTTGGTCATGATGTTGACCAATCAAACTTCCATTCAAGAGGTTCTGCTCTTCCCACAGATGAGGCCCGAAGTCTTTGCCTCGGGACCTGACCTCTCTGGATTGCAAGCCTTGGGCGTGCCTGTATCATGGGTGGAACATGTCGCTGCCGCCGGGTACGACTCTCCCGCTGCATTCGAAGGGTTGAGCCCCGGCGGATTGCGTGAAAAGCTGAATGGATACCGTAAAAAGAACAAACTGGATGTGCCCGCGCTTACCTTGGAGGAGGTGGAAACCTGGCTTTCCCCTCAAGCAAACTAACCATGCCTGCATCATTTACTCAAGCAACTGTCGTCTCCGTTCTCAAAACGGTACACGACCCTGAAATCCCCGTTGATATTTACGAATTAGGGTTGATTTATGAAGTCAAGATTAGCGGTGATAGCTTCGTTCATATCGAAATGACCCTCACTTCGCCCAATTGTCCCGTGGCAGAAAGTTTGCCCGCGGAAGTGGAAGAAAAAGTCGGCAACATTGAAGGGGCGACGGGGGCAAAAGTGAACATTGTTTTCGATCCGCCATGGACGCAAGATATGATGAGTGAGGAGGCTAAACTTGAACTGGGTTTCCTTTGAGCGATTCATCACAACCGACAAGAGGCATTGCCATTCTGGGTAGCACGGGTTCCATTGGAACCCAGGCGCTCGAAGTCATCCGCGAACAGCCCGAAATACTCCACGCTGAGGTTTTAACCGCCCATCGCAATGCCGAGTTGTTGATTCAGCAGGCACTTGAATTCAAACCCAACACCGTTGTCATCGGAGATCTCTCCCGACTTGGCGAGGTTAAAGACGCCCTGTGGGAGCACGGAATCAAAGTTTACGGCGGTCCTGAAGCTTTAGAACAAGTGGTCGAGATGGAAGGGATCCAAGTTGTGCTCACCGCTTTGGTTGGCGCCGCAGGCCTAAGACCGACTCTTCGAGCTATTCGGGCCAAAAAAACCATCGCACTCGCCAACAAAGAAACCTTAGTCGTGGCGGGAGAATTGGTCATGCAAGAGGCACAAGCTGCAGGTGTAGACATC
The DNA here is from genome assembly GCA_905479115.1 of uncultured Flavobacteriales bacterium. GTDB lineage: Bacteria > Bacteroidota > Bacteroidia > Flavobacteriales_D > Sanyastnellaceae > UA16. Next base: position 17,210 of record CAJQLF010000065.1, on the reverse strand, counting down.
CACCCGGTCGATTCGGAGCACAGCGCGATTTACCAGTGCCTCGCAGGGGAAATTCTCAATCCCATCGAAAAGGTCATCTTGACGGCCTCTGGAGGACCATTCCGCGGGCAATCCCGTGAAGAATTGATGCGTGTCACCAAAGCACAAGCGCTGAAACATCCCAATTGGGACATGGGCGCGAAAATTACCATTGACAGCGCCTCCATGATGAACAAAGGGCTCGAAGTCATTGAAGCCAAATGGCTCTTTGACGTTCGCATGGACCAAATCGAAGTCGTGGTACACCCCCAAAGCATCGTGCACAGTTGCGTGCAGTTTGAAGACGGTTCAATCAAGGCCCAATTGGGATTACCTGACATGAAACTGCCCATCCAATATGCCTTGGGCTACCCGCGCAGGCTGGCAAATTCATTCGAACGGTTCAGCTTTTTTGATCACCCGCACCTGACTTTTGAAAAACCTGATTTGACGGCCTTTCGCAACCTTCAGCTCGCATTCGATGCGGGAAACAAGGGGGGAAATGCACCCGCAGTTTTGAACGCAGCCAATGAAGTCGCTGTTGCCCGGTTCTTACAAGACGAGTTGAGTTTCATCGGTATGACCGATGCGATTGAACATGCCTTGAACCAAGTCGATTGGGAGAGCCGGCCCGACTTATCTGATTTGCTCGCCTCAGACGAAGCAGCTCGCGCCGCTGCTCAGGCGTTCAACCGATAGGCTTTGGTTAGACGGTCATGATATCCGACTCCTTCTTGGCGAGGATCTCATCAATTTTCTTGATGTAGCCGTCGGTCAACTTTTGAACCTCGATCTCCCCGTCCTTGGCTAAGTCTTCACTCAACCCATCGGCTTTAGCGGATTTAATGAAATCGTTCGCATCCTTGCGCCCATTGCGAACGGACACACGCGCATGTTCGCCTTCGCCTCGTACTCTTTTCGTCAGGTCCTTTCGTCGTTCCTCCGTCAACGGAGGGATATTGATCAAAATAGACTCCCCGTTGTTCATGGGGTTCAAGCCCAAATTTGCATTGATAATCGCTGTAGCGATGGGGTCAAGCATCGATTTCTCCCAAGCTTGGACTGTCAACGTGCGGGCATCGGAGGTGTTTACATTGGACACTTGGCTGAGCGGGGTCATGGAACCATAGTACTCCACCATGACGCTATCTAGCATCGCAGGGTGAGCCTTCCCGGCGCGGATTTTCGTCAATTCAGCTTCCATATGAGCAATGGCCTTTTCCATGGCCTCATGCGCTGTATCGAGCGCCATTTGAATTTCCTCTGACATCCGTTCTAATTCAGTTAAACGTTCACTAAAGTACCCACATCCTCTCCAGAAATCAATCGCCCGAGGTTACCTTTTTTATTCATGTCAAAAACAACAATGGGCAGGTTGTTTTCATTGCAGAGCGTAATGGCCGTCAAGTCCATGACCTTCAGCCCCTTTTTGTAGACCTCATCGAAGGTAATGGTGTCGAATTTCACGGCGGTTGGATCCTTTTCTGGGTCAGCTGTATAAATACCGTCTACGCGCGTTCCTTTGAGGATGACATCTGCATCGATTTCAATGGCTCGAAGCGAAGCAGCAGAGTCGGTTGTGAAGAATGGGTTGCCCGTTCCGCCGCCAAATATGACCACGCGTCCTTTCTCTAAGTGACGAACGGCACGGCGACGAATAAAGGGCTCTGCTATTTGCTTCAATTCGATGGCGGATTGTAAACGGGTATCCACACCCGCAATCTCTAACGCACTTTGCAGCGCCATGGAGTTGATAACGGTTGCCAGCATTCCCATGTAATCCCCCTGCGTGCGCTCCATACCACCCTCCTCGGCCTGCACTCCCCTGAAGATATTGCCCCCACCGATCACAATCGCAACTTCCATCCCCGTGTTCACCACGGATCTAATCTCCTCCGCATACTGCTTCAACCGGTCATTGTCTATGCCGAACTGCTTTTGGCCCATTAATGCCTCTCCACTCAGCTTCAGAAGGATTCTCTTGTATTTCATCGTAGCGGTAAATATCCGAATATTCCGCAAAGGTCAGACATCAAAAAAGGGCCACCAAAACGGAAGCCCTTTTTTCAAAAATGAACAGCCCTGATTTAGTCCAGTGCTGAGCGGCAGAAGCCGGTCACTTTGGTTCCGCTGCCGAGTGAATCGACATACTGCGCAACGTTCATTTTCCCATCCTTGATGAATGCCTGATTAACTAGCGTAGCTTCTTTGAACCACTTCTTCAAGCGGCCCTCTGCAATTTTCTCGGCCATTTCCTCTGGCTTTCCTTCTTGGATCGCTAACTCTTTTCCGATCGAACGCTCTTTGTCAATCAAATCCGCAGGAATGCTCGTTTCATCGAGTGCTACCGGCGCCATCGCAGCAGCTTGCATGGCAACGTCTCGTCCACCGTCTCCAACATTCGCGCTGAATCCCACAATCGTCGCAAGGCGATTGCCCGGATGGACGTATGCTGCCACCTGTGTAGCATTCAACGTGTGGAATGAACCCACTTCAATTTTCTCACCAATCTTACCGATTTGCTCGGTGATCTTCTCTTCAATCGTGATGCCTTCGCCAGGAAAACCAGATGCCATCAAGGCCGCTTTGTCCGTGATGCCGCCTTCCAATGCCACGTTCATGATGCTCGTAGCTACTCCTACGAACTCATCGTTCTTGGCAACAAAGTCCGTTTCACAGTTCAGCGACAACAACACGCCAAAGTCACCTGCACCATTCACGGATGCAATGACGGCGCCTTCACCAGTCTCACGATCTCCGCGCTTGGCAGCGACTTTTTGACCCTTCAGTCGCAAAATCTCAATGGCCTTGTCGAAATCACCTTCAGCCTCTTGCAAGGCTTTTTTGCAATCCATCATGCCCGCACCTGTTTGCTTGCGGAGCTGATTTACTTCTGCAGCTGTAATGCTCATTTCTATTGGGTGTTTTTACGCTTCTTTCTCTTTCGAGTCATCCTCCCCGACCTCTTCAGCAGGGGCAGCAGCCTCTTCTGCAGGGGCGGCAGCTTCTGCAACTGGGGCAGCAGCCTCTTCTGCAGGGGCGGCAGCTTCTTCAGCAGGGGTAGCAGCTTCTTCAGCAGGGGCAGCAGCTTCTTCAGCTGGAGCTTCTGATTTTGCCTTCTTTGCGGCTGCCTGAGCATCCGCTTGGTCCTTGTCTGCCTTTCGGTCCTGCAATCCTTCCGCAATCGCTTGAGCCAGCACATCCATCACCAAAGCAATGGAACGTCCCGCATCATCGTTAGAAGGAATGGGGAAATCCACCGGACGGGGGTCCGAGTTGGTGTCCACCATGGCAAAAACTGGAATGCCCAGCTTTCTTGCTTCGGCCAATGCGATGTGCTCCTTGACCACATCAACAATGAAAATGGCTGCTGGAATTCTCGTCAAATCAGAGATAGACCCTAAGTTTTTTTCCAACTTCGCACGCTGTCGACTCACCTGCAAACGCTCTCGCTTTGACATGGTAGTGAGCGTACCGTCCTGCTCCATTTTGTCAATCTGGGACATCTTGCGCACTGCCTTCCGAATCGTGGCAAAATTGGTCAACATACCGCCAGACCATCGCTCCGTTACATAAGGCATGCCGATGGCCTTGACGCGTTCTGCGACGATGGCTTTAGCTTGCTTTTTTGTTGCGACGAAAAGGATTTTCTTTCCGCTTTTCGCAATTTGCTTCATCGCTGATGCTGCTTCGTCAAGCTTAACGCCCGTCTTATGCAGATCAATGATGTGAATTCCTTTCTTCTCTGTGAAGATGTACGGCGCCATGTGGGGATTCCACTTGCGCTTGAGGTGGCCGAAGTGAACTCCGGCTTGGAGCATTTGCTCGAATGTTGTGTTTTCCATGTTTACTTTCCTGGTTTAAGCAACTCCTTGGTAGTCGGTTCGGATTTCATCCGGCGAGTCCAAAGGGTTTGGATGCTAAACAATATTTCAATAAAAAGATTCCTAATAGAGGGGGGCCATTAACGCTTAGAGAACTGACTCTTCTTACGCGCTTTCTTCTGACCAAACTTCTTGCGTTCCACCATACGGGGGTCACGCGTTGTCAATCCTACTTGCTTCAGCGTGGGCTTCCAATCGGGGTTGATTTCGATCAGCGCCTTGGAGATCGCCAATCGCACGGCTTCCGCTTGACCGGTGATGCCACCTCCATCGACGTTCACTTGAACATCGTACTGTCCGATGGTCTCCGTGAGCATAAAGGGTTGGTTGACCTTGTATTGCAACACAGACGTCGTGAAATAAGCGTTCGCCTCCTTCTTGTTGACGGTGACGCTGCCTTTACCAGGCTTCATGTACAAACGAGCAACTGCTGTTTTGCGACGACCAGATGTATTAATTACTTCCATGCGATGTGATGATCAAGCGTTCGATTCAAGCGTTCAGTGTGAATGTCTCAGGTTGCTGAGCTTCGTGTTTGTGGTCCGGCCCTACAACAACGTGCAGGTTTCGGAAAATCTCGCGTCCCAAAGAATTCTTGGGGAGCATTCCGCGTACAGCATCCTCTACCATAGCAAAAGGCTTTCGCTTCATTTGCTCCCTTGCAGTTCGCTTACGCTGTCCACCTGGATAGCCTGTGTAGCGAATGTATTCCTTGCTATCCCACTTGTTCCCGGTCAAAACAATCTTCTCTGCATTGACCACGATAACGAAGTCTCCGCAATCAGCGTGTGGGGTGAAGTTGGGCTTGTGCTTTCCACGAAGGCGCTTTGCGACTTCGGATGCCAAACGGCCCAATGTCTGGCCTTCGGCATCAACAAGCAACCACTTTTTTTCTGCGTTCTCCTTGTTGATGGAGCGGGTTTTGTAGCTCAAAGTATCCACAGCTCTGTGTTTTGATAGTTCAGATTCTCCCCGAAATTGGGGGTGCGAAGATAGCAAACGGATGTTTACAACCCAAGCCAACCTGTGGACAAAAATTTCAACTTCACTTATTTATAGTGATCAACGGTCCCAGGGGAAGGGTCAAAAATGGCCCAATTGCCTGATTTATCAACCCCTTGAGAGCGTCCTTCGATGGATTCTTGGACATCGTGCTTTTGAAAATTCACCCCATCTGGAGCCACCAAAAAAAGCCTTTCTCCCTCGGCTGAAATGCCAAAATCAAATGAGTTTCGACCTCCTTGGTAGCCCAGCCAACAGGCGCCATTGGGAAGGAGAACCGATGAAAAGGTCCAGCCAGGACGATCCAGTGCATCTGTAATTCGCCATCCCTCCAAATCGCACGGAGTATCTCCTTGGTTGAACAATTCGATAAAATCAGCCGGCACCCCCTTGCCGTTCACCTCCGTGATTCGCAGCTGATTGACCGTGCACGGCTCGCATGAAACCGCCCTCATACGTTTGACCGCTGTCCCACCTGCATACATGCGTGCGGCCGGAGCATCGTTCCTTTTTATAGTGGCATCAGGCAATGTCCAGGTGGTTTTGACCCGAACGACATGCGACCGCCATGGGTCATCAGCTCGCCACTCATTCCCAAATAAATACGACAAGCCCACTGCCCAATTCTTAGAAACGTCCCACGACGCCGACGTCTGCCACCGTTCGCTCCATTTGCCCTCTCCGCGGTAAAACACCTCCCAGCTCGCGCCAACTTTCGTTCGCATTGGAAGTGGGCGTTCGTATCCTAAGCGCATCCGCGTTGTTGGTTCCCAGCGTGTCGTTCCTAGGTCGCGCCATGCCAAGAGCGGATTCCAGTCCTCTGTCCACATCAAACGCCCCTTCACTTTACCTCGACCAGCCTTCCAGTCCCCAAGCAAACGCAAAGCGCCCCTTCGCCGAGGTACGTACCCCCCTTCTTTTTGCTGGCGCTCAGAAAAACGCCATTGCGCATTCATGCTCCAGTGCTTGTCCCATTGGTATTCGATTGCCACGTCCAAAAGTCCTTGGTCATGCCAGCGCATGCCTTGCGTCCACCGATTTTCCCACTGCAATGACCAAGAAAGGTCCTTGTTAATGGCTTGCTTAAGCCCCGATCCAAGCCATAATTCTTCATCCACGTATTGCGCACGAGCGGATGAAGTAACCATCACCGCCAGCAAACCAGCAAGCACGAGGAGAAAAAAACTGCGCACCGCTTTTAGATATCTTTAAAAATACGCATCGTCCCCAAGTCTATCTCCTCTTCTCCTTTTTCAATGGTAAAGGACTGGACAATGGCAATGTCAGGCGCATTATTGAACATCGGCATCGTATCTTCACTGTAAACGTAAACCGTGTAATCCCCTGGACGAAGCCCGTAAAACACGAACTCTCCGTCGAAATTGGTTTGAACCCGGTCATCGGGACCCACCCGATCTCCATAAATGATAAAAACATCTTCATCCGCTGCCGGAGCCACTACAGCGCCCGCTGGATTGGTGATAACCACGCGTTGTTCCACTTCCACCGCACCTGTAACGACGGCAACTCCGCCTTCTCCCGCCGTTCGCGTGCACCCAACGATGACAACGCTGGCCAACATAACCAAGGCTAATTTTGACATAAATCCGTTCTTTTTAAAAATGCTTCCACTTCTTACGGCTGCAAAGTAGGGACTGAATTAATTTCGAACCCAATCAAATGACGAATCTCATGGTTCCGCACGAAGAACATTCTCCACTCCAACACACTGGCCTCGGCGAAGGCCGAATTGAAGTCATATGCGGCCCCATGTTTTCTGGAAAAACTGAAGAGTTATTGCGACGCGTTAGGCGGGCACAAATTGCTCACCAGCCAACCATCATCTTCAAGCCCTCAAAAGATACTCGGTATAACAAGGATCAGGTCACCTCACACGATGCCAATGCCCTGCCGTCTGTAACCGTCCAATCCAGCGAGGCCATCGTTGCTTATCTGCGGGCGCAAACCAAACCCATCACGGTCGTTGCAATCGATGAAGCGCAGTTTTTCGATGCCGATTTACCTCGCACTTGCGCCCATCTTGCAGACCAAGGTGTTCGCGTCATCGCCGCAGGGCTTGATTTGGACTTTAAAGGCATTCCCTTCGGATGCATGCCTGAATTACTAGCCTTGGCCGAGGAGGTCACCAAATTGCATGCCGTCTGCATGGAAACAGGCCGACCTGCTCACTTTTCGCACCGAATTGCAGGAGGCGATAACACCGTCGAAATCGGTGAAAAAGACCGGTACATTCCCCTCACCCGCCAAGCGTTTGTCGAGGCCCGGAAGCAAAATCCAGGAGAAGAACCTTCCGCCTCATGACGGTCGGTGCCTGGAAATCTTGGTTGCAAAACCCCAACACGTTGGACCATAGACTGGTCGAACGCGCTGCGCTACTCGAGCAGGATCAACCGTTGTTCATTACCCAAGATTCTAGGCAATTCGCGCATGCTCCAGCGGCGGCAAATGCCTTTGTAGCGATTGCAGGCCTGTGGCACGACGGACATGATTACGTGAACGATGCCTACGCGGAGGGTGCCCGTTATTTCATTGTTTCTGAGGACGCCTCCATTCCTGATTGGGAAGATGCCGACGTGGTGTACACCGCCGATCCCTTAGAGAGTTGGCAAAGCCTTGCTCGGCATTGGCGCGATGCTTGTGACCCTCCTGTCATTGCCATTACAGGAAGCAATGGCAAGACCACCGTGAAGGAATGGTTGATTCAGTTGCTCTCCAAACACATTGATGCATACGGAAGCCCCCGCAGTTTCAACAGCCAAGTCGGTGTGCCTTTGGCTTTAGGGGCCTTGCAACCTCAGCATGAATGCGCCGTAATTGAAGCCGGCATTTCAGAGCCCGGGGAAATGGAGCGACTCGAACAATGCATCCGACCGCGTTATGGCGTGTTGACTCATTTGGGAGATGCACACGCTGAAAACTTTTCTTCTCCTTCGGACTTAAGGGCTGAAAAACTCAAGCTCTTTGCTCATTGCCAATGGGTCGTTGTGCCCGAAGGGCTGCATCAAGCTCGCAAATCACTGGAGCTCATGGGGGTCACCGTGCACACGTGGGGGGCAGGTGCAGAGCACGCGCTGAAAGTTAACAGTTTTGTCCATGTCAATGGGCGCACCATCGAAGCTGTTTGGAACCAAAATCGGTATGTGTGGTCCGTTCAGTTTACCGACGAAATTGGCTTTCGCAATGCGATGACGGCTGCGCTCACGGCTTTGGTATGGGGCATGGATCCTCTTGAGGTGGGTAAGTCGCTCCTCGAATTTCAAAACCTCGACCACCGCATGCAGCGCATTCGGAAGTCCGATGGGCTTTGGGTGCTTTCTGACGCATACACCAATGACTGGGACGCGCTTCAGCTCGCGTTGCTTGATCTCAATCGCATTCCCGAACCGGCCAAAAAAGCCGCCATCGTCGGCCCTATTCCCGGCATGGACGCAAGAGATGCACACCGGTTAATGACACTCGTCGAAGCAGCTGGAACCGACCTCGTTTGGGCGGTTGGGAGCGAGTGGAAGAAGCTCCAGCCTCAAACAGGATGGCGCTTTTTTGATCAAACCGAAGATGTACTCACCGCTTTAAAGGCTGATCCGCGCGCGCTCGATGGTGCCCATGTTCTGGTAAAAGGCCCTCGTTTAGAGCGCTTTGAGCGCGTCGTTTCCTTGCTCAGCGAAACAGGAAATGCCACCCGGCTGGTGGTCGACTTGGAGGCGCTCACGCATAACCTGCGTACCCTCCGCACACAGGTCCGGAATCGCTGCAAAACCCAGGCGGATTTGATTGCGGTCATCAAAGCTTCAGGGTATGGAACCAATGCCACCGCCTTGGCCCGGGTTTTTGAATTTCATCGAATTCCAATCGTTGCCGTTGCCTGCACCGAAGAAGGCATCGCGCTGCGCAAGCATGGCATCACCCTGCGAATTCTCGTATTGAACCCCACCACCCCGACGCTTCCGGCACTCATAGCTAACCGCTTAGAACCCACCATTCACACGACCCAACAGTTTGACGCCCTCTGCCAAGCATTAAGGGAAGCGAACAAAGATGCTCCGTGGCCCATTCACCTCAAAATTGACAGCGGCATGCATCGTTTGGGCTTTGAGCCGACTCAAATGACCGCGCTGCTCAGCATTTTGGATCACCCTGCAACACGTGTCAAAACGCTGTTCAGCCACCTTGCCAGTGCGGACCGCCCTGAGCAAGATGCCAAAACCCAAGCTCAACTATCGGCTTTCGCCGGTGTATTTAATGCCTTAAAAATCCACCAACCCGACTTGCGTTCTCACATCCTCAATACCGCAGGCCTGCTGCGCTTTCCAGAGGCCGCTGGCGACTATGTGCGTGTTGGGATTGGGTTAATGGGTATCCAGCCCGATGCCGCTGAGTCCCTTGATTTACAGCCGGTCGTTCGATTCGAAACGGTCATCTCGTCGCTCCACAAAGTTCCCGCGCACGAGGGGGTAGGGTACGGACTTGAAGACGCAGCCGACCACGAGCGCATTTTGGCTACCCTGCCGGTAGGATACGCCGACGGGTTTCCGCGCAACTTATCCAACGGTGTCGGCTCTGTGGTTATTCATGAGACGCTCGTGCCGGTCGTGGGAAAAGTCTGCATGGACATGGTCATGGTCGACGTTACCTCCCTTCCCAAGACGCAAGTAGGAGACGCCGTTGAGCTGTTTGGCCTCAGTCAACGCATTGAGTCCTTTGCGGCGGATGCCCAGACCATCCCCTATGAAATCCTCACGCGCATCCCCAGCCGGGTCGCACGCGAACAGCACGGCAATTAAACGGACTCCTTGAAGAAGTACTTGTACTGCATGCGGTTAATCCACCAGTACATCACCGGAACGATGATGAGGGTCAGGAACGTCGCGAAGGTCAATCCATAAATAATCGCCCAGCTCATGGGTTTCCAGAACACGTTGTTGTCCCCTCCGATGTAGATGCGAGGATTGTACTCCGTCACCAAGGACACGAAGTCGATGTTCAATCCTATGGCCAACGGGAGAAGGCCTAAAACCGTCGTGATCGCGGTGAGAAGAACGGGGCGCAGTCGGGTCCGGCCTCCAATGACAATGGATTCCAACACTTCCGAGAAGGGTAGCTGAGTCGCCACCTCCTGTTCTTTGCGTTTGCGCTCCCGAATCAAATCCGTGTAATCAATGAGAACAATCGCGTTGTTCACGACGACCCCAGCCAAGGAAATAATCCCGATCATGGTCATGATAATCACGAAATCCATTTGGAAAATTACCAGCCCCAGCAACACGCCGATTAAGCTAAAGAACACGCTGAACCCGATGATAAACGGAGTCGTAATGGAATTGAATTGCGCTACGATGATCAGGATAATCAAGAACAACGCCAGCAACAACGCCCGGGACAAGAAGGCCAGCTCCTTCTCTTGTTCCTCTTGCTGACCCGTAAAGGCATACCGGACATCCCCTGGAATCTCCAACCCCTCTAACGCGCCCTTCATGTTTTGAACGATTTCATTGGCATTTGCACCCTCCAGCACGTTGGAACTCAGCGTGATGATTCGATCCAAATCCTTCCGCTTCACGCTACTAAAGGTCGTGCTGCGAGCGGCAGTAGCGACAGCACTGATGGGCACTTCCTTGATTTGACCATCCGATGCACTGCGGAAAATCACTTTTTGGTTCATCAGGGCGTCCACGTTGTTTCGAGCCGATTCTTCAAATCGCACATTGATCGGATATTCATCCTCGCCATCCTTGTATGAACTGACTTCTCGGCCGAACAAGGCTGTTCGAATCGTGTAGCCAATATTCTGCGTGGATAGCCCATAGCGTCTCGCCTTCTCCCGATCGATGGTAATGGGCAATTCCGGTTTGCGTTTGTCCACGTCAATCTTCAGTTCTTCGACACCGGGGAAATCTAGGCCGCGCAAGTGCTGCCGGATGGCCGTGGCCGCCGCCAACACCTCATCGTAATCCTCGCCTCGAACCTCCAAATTGATGGGTGGTCCTTGCGGCGGCCCGTCCGAGTTTTTGGTCACCACGATTTCGGCCTCAGGGTATCCGCTCAATCGCTCGCGCACGGCGCGAAGCAAGTCGCGAGTGGATTGACCTTGTCGGTCTTGAAATTTTACGAAATTCACTACGATTCGAGCCTTCTGGGGGGTGTTGCCCAGCGAAGGACCTTCTTGTGGATCGCTCGTTCCGTTGCCCACCTGCCCGATGACCGAATTGGCCATGTAGGATTCCAACTCTCCCGTTTCTGAATTGGGGCGCTTGAATCGCTCTTCGTTCAAGACTTCCAGCACCATCCCCTCGATTTCCTTGGTCACGCGGTTGGTTTCTTCAATATCCGTTCCGATGGGTTTGGAAATGAAGATGTTCAAGTATTGCGGTTCGTTGCTCGGGAAAAATTCCACCTTGGGCGGGAAAGCAGCCAACAATACAAAAGCCAAGACCATCAAACTCGCCGTTCCAAAGAAGAAAAACCAAGGTCGGCGCTCCGCCAGAGTGAACCGTAAAAACCGCTCATACGCGGACTCCAATCGGGGCAAAAACCGGTTTTGAAACACCTTCGTGGCCGGATTCAAAACATAGCTATTGAGAACCGTGAGGGTACCGGCGATGATCAAGATGTTGCCGAGGGCAGTGGAACCTAGCACCAAAAACAGCGCTCCAAATGCTGTAAGCGAAAGAAACACCCGCATCGACTTCCGCTTGTTCACACCGTCCTCTCCAACCCGCATGAAAACGGATGTCAAAACCGGATTAATCACCAAGGCCACGAACAAGGAAGAACTCAAAACAATCATCAACGTGATGGGCAAGTACTTCATAAATTCCCCAATCAATCCCGGCCAAATAGCCAGTGGCAAAAAGGCCGCTAATGTTGTCGCCGTGGAGGCAATAATGGGCCACGCCACCTCACCGACGCCCCGTTTTGCGGCCAGCACAGCGGAATGCCCTTCATCCATTAATCGGTAAATATTCTCCACCACCACAATGCCGTTGTCCACGAGCATTCCCAATGCAAGAACGAGCGAGAACAAGACCATTACATTGAACGTAATGCCCATGGCGCTCAGAATCATGAAGGACATGAACATGGATAACGGAATCGCCACGCCCACAAACAAGGCGTTCCTCAGGCCTAAGAAAAACAGCAATACGCCGACCACCAGCAACACCCCAAAAATGATCGAATTCTGCAACTCGTCGACCTGGGTTCGGGTCTGATCTGATTGGTCATTGGTGATACTAACATTCAAATTCGAAGGCAGGTAAGTCGATTGAGCATCTTCGATGATGGCATTGATCCCATCAGACGCTGCTATCAAGTTTTCGCCAGCGCGCTTGATGATGTCCAACGAAACAACCGGCTGCGTGTATTCTCGAGCATAGCTTGTTTTGTCCTGTTCAACAAAGTGAACTGTCGCCACGTCACGGAGGTACACCGGCGCATTTTTTTCGCTCTTGATGATGACATTTTCAATGTCTTCCATTGACTGAAAGTCTCCCACTACCTGAACCGTTCGGCGGTAGTGATCTACGAGTAAGTCTCCTCCCGAAATCGTTACGTTTTCCTGGGCAATTGCACCCGAAATATCGTTGAAGCTCACTTGCATCGCCTCCGCGCGCAAGTGGTCGACCACGATCTCAACCTCTTTGTCCATCACCCCTCGGATATCAACCTTGGAGATTTCAGGCAACTCTTCGATGTCCTCCTCCAGCTGCTCGGCATACCGCTTGAGCTCATCGAGGCTGTAATCCCCCGATAGGTTGACGTTCATCACCGGCAACAACTCAGAGAAATTCAGTTCAAACACGTTGGGGTCAGCGGGCAGATCGTCCGGAAAATCAGGGTCGGACTTGGCCTTGTCAACAGCGTCCTTCACTTTGCGCAACGCTTCGTCCGGCGTGACGTCGAAATCGAATTTCACGTCAATGGCACTGTATCCTTGAATGGACGTCGATGAGATTTCATCTATGCCTGTGATTGTATTGATTTCCTTTTCAAGCGGACGCGTGATGAGCTTTTCTATGTTGATGGGGCTGTTGCCCGGGTACGTTGTCCCGATGAAGATCTCAGGGATGACGACCTCGGGGAAGCTCTCTTTCGGTACCGTGATGTAGCTGTAAAGGCCGCTGATCGTAATAATCGCAATGAGCACAAAGACCGTGGTCCGGTTCATCACGCTCCACGAACTCAATCCAAATTCGCGGACGCCGTTGGGGGGGGTAGGGGTTTCCATGGAGGGTTCAGCGTTGGGTTATTCCGCGATGATGTTCACTTCCTGGCCAGCTACGATGCGCGATCCCCCTTTCGAAATGACGTTCTGTCCAAAAGACAAACCGCGTTCAACTAGCAGGTTATCTCCCGAGCCTAAGCCTATTTCCAGCAGCTGCTTAACAGCGATTCGGGTCGGACCACTGCCTTCTGCGACAAAAACAAATTCCTTCCCTTCGATGTCCTGCTGAATCAATGAACTCGGCAAGACGATTGCACTGTCCAGCTTCACGTCTTCCAGCCATACGCTCGCATACATGTTGGGTAAAAACGACGTGCCCTCTGGCAACGGCAGGGTGATCTCCAGGGAACGGTTTGATGGGTTGATGAATTGGCCTATACGTCCCACTTTGGTGGCGATGGTATCGACCCCACTCACAATGACCTGGGCCGGCATGCCCTTGGAAATTCGTCCAGCATAGTGATCGGACACCATGGCCCGAACCTTCATCTCTCGCAAATTCACAATGCGCACGAGCGGAGCGCCAGGCACGGCAAATTCTCCTGCCTTCGCCAAGCATCGATCTACGACTCCCGCAAACGGAGCGCGGATCACCGCCATGTCTTTTTGCTCGTTAACGGTCGACATCGAACGCTCAAGGGACTCCAGTTGCGCTTTCGCTTGCAAGAACTCAATTTCTGAGCCGATGTTCTGTTTCCACAAACGGTTCTGCCGCTCAAATACAACCTGTGCCAAATCCAGTTGGGTCTGCAATTCTGCCATCGATCGATCGAGCACATCGGTGTCCACCTTGACCAACGCATCACCGGCTTGGACCTGCGCGCCTTCACGCACCAAAACCGATTCAATGCGCCCGCCGAATTCAGAAGTTAATAAGGCGTTGCGGTCTGTTTCCACATTGCCTTGCACAGAAAACCGGTGCGTAAAGGGCTGTGGAACCACCTCCATAACAGCTACATTGATTCCTGATCGGCCTTCTGGCGAAGCAGCCGCCTCATCGACAGGATCACCACCGCTGCCGCATCCCGTCCACACCAAAAAAGTCATACATCCAACGGCTGCAGCCATCAAACGGACAGAGAATGTCATTGTCTTATTCATCGTTCTATTTCTATCAATCTTGAATTCAAAAAGCCGAGAGGGTCGCTTGCAATGCCACGCGCGCATTCAACCAGTTCAAAGAAGCCGCAAGTCGGTTGCTGCGCGCTTGAAGCAATTCGTTCCGGGATTCCGTCCATTCAAACGAGGAAACCACCCCTTCGTTGAAACCAATTTCTGTTTGGGAGTAAATCTTTCCGGCGATCGCTTCTGCAGTCCGCGCATTGTTCAATACCGCCGTGGCATTGGCAAAACCCGCTCGTGCATTACCGAACTCCATTTCAGCTGCTTGGGTCAGTTGACCCAAGCCAATGCGCGCGCGCTCCTGTTCAATCTTCTTCTTTTCAACCAGTTGTTTGCCTCCAAAACTCGTCCAGAGGGGCATCGACATGTTGAGTCCCCACAACTGTACAGGATACCATTTTTCATCTCCATCTAAGAAATTAAAGGCATCCCGTTGGGCATTCCCTTGGTTGGTGTAAAACGCACCAATCTGCGGCCATCCCTTCGCTTTTTGATTCATGACATCCAATCCAGCGAGCTCGAAATACATCTGCTGTTCCTGAATAGCGGGTACTGCGCTTGGGTCAAACGAACGGCTCATCCATTCCAACTCTTGGCCATTGGCCAGAAGGGTCTCCAAATCATCCGCTAGTGTCAGCTCATCCTGCAGGCCAATGCCCATTTGAAAGGCCAGCAGCCCTTTGGTCAAAGCAACTTGCCGCTCTGCATTCATTACCTGCGCTTCCAATTCCGTTTTCGCCAAGTTCAACCGGTCGACACTGAGCGCGTCAGCAAACCCCTCTGATTGCAAGGCGCTCACCTCTGAGCGGCTTTGTTCAATCAACTTTACCGATTCCTGCGCCAGACTCAACGCCTCTTCCGCACCGAGTGCTAAATGATATGCTTCTGCCACTTGCGTCAGCACCTCATCGGCTGTCCTTTCCGCGGCCCTATCCTGCACATCCACGTAAAGCTGAGCAGCACGCAATCCCACAAAATACGAACCGCTGAACACCAGTTGACTTGCTTGTATCCCCACATTAGCCGTATGGGCCTGACCAAATTGAAATTCCGAGAGGGCGTCCGGATCAGCAGGTGGTTGATTCAGTGAAACTCCTGTAGCTTGAGAAACCCCACCCAAGAACGATGTGAGGTACTCCGGAAACCCAAAGACATCTCCCGCGGCCACTTGGGTGGGAATGTCAATGTACTGGCTGTAGTCGGCGATCAGGTTCACCTGAGGCAATCCCGATGCCAGAACCCCTTTGACATCACGCTCCGCTTTGGAACGGTCCAAAGCCGCGTATTGCATAGCAAACGCTTTCTCCAATGCAACCGCTTGCGCCTCCGCTAAGGTCACCACGTAGTTTTGGCCTTGCGCGTCTAGCGGCGCGATTACGCCTGCAACTAAAACGATAATTAGGATCGCCGAATTCTTCATTTAAACAGGTTTTCGTTTTGGATTTTATCCTCCAAATACTCGAGTCCTCTCGCTGCTGAGATAGCCCGAATGTGATACATAGCCGACTGCAGGTACAATTGCGAAAGCGGTATTGTATTCTCACTGCTTTCAGCCAGTGCACGCACGTGTTCACTGAGTCTCAGTAGAAATTGCGCGGCCACTTCCGGCAGTACATCCAGCCGATACAACCCCTCTCGTTGGCCGCGTTCGATGTTTTCTACCACCGTTCCTTGCAAAATTTGGTTGCGCCGCTCATTCACCAATTCAAAGGCATCGGGATGGTATTTGCGCAAATCAAATAAAATGCTCGGATGCATTTGAGCAGTGGTATGGTGAATAAACTGGATCAATTGAAGCTCCGCGTCAATCGTATTCTCACTTGAGTCACGTGCTGAGTCAATAACCTCTTGCATTTGATCGCAATGCCAGGCCATGCATTCATTGACCAGCTCCGTTTTGTCCTGGACGTGCTTGTACAGCGTCTTCTTGGAAATCCCCAGCTCCGAAGCTAGATCAGCCATATTCATGGCACGGATTCCCAATCGCATGAAGGTCTCTGCCGCACGCTGGACAATAGTAGCCTTGGCTTGTAAGAGGCTGGTATCGGGGTGCGCTTGGTCCATTTTGGAGTGCAAAAATAGCCCCTGAAACGGTTTTAGGAAACGAAAACAACGTTAAAACGTTTCCGCTGTTTTTAACGAATGTCTATTGAATGTTCAAGCACCAGGTTTCCAACAGACCTGAGAGCTCATTCTTACAGAATTTCGGCCACTCCGTCTTCCCGTCAAATTCAAGCTCGTAAGCATCCATTATTTGAGTGCTTCGGCAATAACATCATCGGCTGCGTGCGCCGGCAATGTCACTTTGAGCAATGGTTCTTGGTCCATTGCCCGTTGAATCGCCCATTCAGCTCCTTCGTTTCGAGCCCAACTCCTGCGCGCAATGCCGTTGTTGACGTCCCAATGCAGCATGGAGGTGAGGCGTCGTTCTGCATCGGCGCTGCCATCAATCAGCATCCCAAAACCACCGTTGACCACCTCGCCCCAGCCAACTCCGCCGCCATTGTGCAGCGAAATCCAAGTCGCCCCTCGAAAGGCATCACCCGCAAAATTCTGAACGGCCATGTCCGCAGTGAATGCCGATCCGTCATAAATGTTGGAGGTCTCGCGGAAAGGGGAGTCCGTGCCTGAAACATCATGATGGTCCCTGCCCAACACCACCGGTCCAGCCAAACGACCTTCGGCAATCGCATCGTTGAAGGCCTTAGCGATTTTCATTCGACCCAGCGCATCAGCGTACAGGATTCGCGCCTGCGAGCCCACCACCAATCGGTTGGCTTGAGCGCCCTTGATCCAACGAATGTTGTCGTCCATCTGCTGCTGGATTTCAGCTGGCGCCTCTTTTTTCAATTCTTCCAAGACTTGGCAAGCAATGGCGTCTGTCAACTCCAAATCTGCGGCTTTGCCACTTGCGCACACCCAACGGAATGGGCCGAAACCAT
>CAJQLF010000064.1 GCA_905479115.1 uncultured Flavobacteriales bacterium | reverse complement strand
AGGATCCTTTTGCAGAGGAAATCATCAACGCTCAAATTGAAGAAGGAGACTTGCTCAAGGCTGACTATAGCAAGGATGCGAAAGACCTGAAAATCAGCATTGTGAAAGGTGGTTTCCTCTCCATGCCTGAGGGTGCCAATGAGGCGTTAAAAGAAGATTTAACTTCGGAGAAGTCGGCTTCTGATGAAGATGAAAAATGATTTCAGAGGAGGTCTAATCGGCGTTCTGAAGAACCGCTTTGTCTTGACGGGTATCTTCGGATTGGTTTGGGTTTCCTTTGTCTCAGAAATTGACCTGATTTACCTGATAAAGAGCCAGCAAGAGTTGAATGAATTGAAAACTCAAGTGAATCATTACGACCTAAAAATTAGTGAAACAGGCGAACAGCTCCGTGCATTATCATCTGAGCCAGCTCTTTTGGAGCGATTTGCTCGGGAGCAATACTTCATGAAGCGCGAT
This sequence comes from uncultured Flavobacteriales bacterium, assembly GCA_905479115.1. Taxonomy (GTDB): domain Bacteria; phylum Bacteroidota; class Bacteroidia; order Flavobacteriales_D; family Sanyastnellaceae; genus UA16. The sequence continues at coordinate 2,213 of CAJQLF010000064.1, read as the reverse complement.
AACGAGGACTTGTTTCGAATTGTAGCGTCAGTTGCTGATCAACCAGTGAAATAATTTGAAACAGCGGAGATAAAGTTTCCGATTATTTGGTTGTCTGAAGCCAAGGCGAAGATGAGCCCGAAAAGCCCGCCCCACAGGTGTGCATCATGGGCTATACGGCCTTGTCCTCTTCGATCCATTTGGCGCTCATAAATGAAAAAAAGTGCGCCCGCGAGAAAGGCGGGTAAGGGAATCACAAAGAAGAGAAGCAATTGAGCTGTGGGAAAGTTGAGTATATAGGCGATGAGCACCGCGCTAACAGCGCCACTGGCTCCTAAACTTCGGTAGTTCGGATTCTCGCTGTGTCGAATCATCCCGGGAATGGCAGCGAATAAAACCCCGCCCAAGTACAGCATGGAAAAAGAATACATGCCAGGCAATGGGATCAGCGGTTCAGCGATTCCATTATTTAGCAAGATTTGCAATGGTGCGCCAAATTGCCAAAGCACGAATAAGTTTATGAAAAGGTGCATGGAGTCCCCGTGCACCAATGAATGGGAAACAAGCCGGTACCACTCGTGGTGATGCAGCACCCGATATGGTTGGTACAGGAGAGCCTCTTTTAGCTGTGGACGTTGATTCGCTTGCCAAGAAATCAGGGCAGTCGCGGCAAGAACGATGAGCAGAGGATCTAGGATCATAGCGATTCAGCTGCTGTGATCTGCGATGATGACCCAGCCCTCTCCCCGTTCTTCCCAAACAAGGCTAAAGTGGCCTGATAAATCCCCTAGTGAGTCCAATCGATGTAACCGCCAGCCGCCAATCAACAGTCCATTTTCGCGGCCTAGAGGACGCCAGTCTAACAAATCAAACGATAACTCACCCATGGCGTCTGGGTCGGGATATGATTGGAGATAATTGGTCAGTGTAGACTCAAATCCATATGTCGGACCCTTGCTTCCTATAAAAATGAGGGAGTCACTTTGCCAATAGGCCAAATGCATGAAGGCCTTGATGTCACCTTGGTTCCAGGCATCTTCTTGCGCAGCCAATTTGAATGCAATGGAGGGGGGTATTTCATTCGGTGCGGAGTGGACTTGATCAGATTCAATGAATCCGCAACCTGCCAGTACAGCGATGAAAAGGGCTAGAAAGAATCGATTAGACATTGAATCGGAAATGCATGATGTCTCCATCCTTCACAAGGTATTCCTTTCCTTCGACGCCGAGCTTCCCTGCTTCTTTAACCGCAGCTTCGGAGCCGTATGTGATGTAATCCTCATACGCAATGACTTCAGCACGGATGAATCCCTTCTGAAAGTCAGTATGGATAACGCCTGCTGCTTGTGGTGCTTTGTATCCTCGGCGATAGGTCCAGGCCCGGACTTCCTTTTCGCCTGCTGTAAAATAGGTTTGCAAATTGAGGAGCTCGTATGCTTTGCGAATTAACTGGGCCACGCCGGCTTCTTTTAGGCCCATATCCTCTAAGAACATGCTGCGCTCCTCCGGATCATCTAACTCCGCAATGTCAGCCTCGATTGCAGCTCCAATAATCATCAAAGACGCGCCTTCAGCAGCAGCAATTTCTTGGACATTTTCGACATATGCATTACCAGAAATCACGGACGCTTCATCCACGTTGCAGACATACATGACGGGTTTGGCGGTAATGAGCTGAAGCTCCTTTAAGAGGCCGACTTCTGACTCTTCTAATTCAACAGAACGAGCGGAATGACCAGCTTCCAGTGCGGTGATGATTTTTTCATAAAACCCGAGGGACTTCGCGGCATCTTTGTCGCCAGTTCTGGCCGCTTTTTTAATTTTGGTCGCACGCGCTTGAAGAGTTTCCAAATCCTTCAATTGAAGCTCCATGTCGATCACTTCCTTATCTCGAATAGGGTCGACACTCCCGTCTACGTGAACGACATTTCCATCGTCAAAGCACCGGAGGACATGGAGTATGGCATCGGTTTCTCGAATGTTCCCCAAGAACTTGTTGCCAAGCCCCTCTCCTTGGCTGGCTCCCTTGACCAAGCCCGCGATGTCGACAATTTCGACCGTTGTAGGAATGACATTTTGTGGATTCACCAATTCTGCTAGCTTTTGCAGCCGGGGATCTGGAACCGTGATGATTCCCACGTTGGGTTCAATTGTGCAAAAAGGGAAATTCGCACTCTGAGCTTTCGCATTGGAAAGGCAGTTGAATAAAGTGGATTTACCTACGTTCGGCAGTC
>CAJQLF010000063.1 GCA_905479115.1 uncultured Flavobacteriales bacterium | reverse complement strand
AATCGGTAGCTTCTTCCAAGATTTCAACCATCTCTTCATCAATTTTGAACAGATATACGGTATCTAACGTTCTTACCTCCAGGCACCTGAGAAATTTCCCATTGGGCATGGAGAAGGCTTTTAGATCCTCGTCACTAAATCCCTCCGGATATGCTTTCGTGATTAAATCTATGTGAACTTTGGAAATGTTCGCGTAATTTTTAATGACCCGATTCATCTGTTTTTTGATTACCAATTCAAGAGCCAACCAAATATCAAAGGAGCCACAATTGTTGCATCACTTTCAATGATATATTTTGGCGTGTCTATTCCCAATTTACCCCACGTAATTTTTTCGTTCGGAACTGCGCCGGAATAAGAGCCGTAGCTCGTTGTACTGTCTGAAATTTGACAGAAATAACCCCATAACGGAACCTCTGTTCGTCTTAGATCCTGGTGCAGCAGGGGTACAACGCAAATGGGGAAGTCGCCGGCAATTCCACCCCCGATTTGAAAGAAGCCAATGGTCGTTCCATCCTGCGTCGTTTGGGTGTACCAATCCGCCAGCCAGATCATGTATTCGATGCCACTCCTAACAGTTTGCGGTTTTACTTCCCCGAGCATGCAGTGCGCAGCGAAGATGTTCCCTAACGTGCTGTCTTCCCAACCCGGACAGACGATGGGGAGATTTTTCTCAGCGGCGGCCAACATCCAGCTGTTTTTTGGGTCGATTTCGTAATGGGACTCCAAGGTTCCTGCGTTCAAGGCTTGGTAGAAAAACTCATGAGGGAAATATCGCTTTCCTTCAGATTCCGCTCGAATCCACAAGTCGACCATGTGATGTTCAAGTCTGCGAAATGCTTCATCTTCAGGAATGCAAGTGTCCGTAACTCGATTCAATCCTCGATCCAACAACGCTTGTTCTTCATGAGCCGTCAAATCACGATACTGAGGCACGCGTTCGTAATGCGAATGGGCCACCAAATTCATGACGTCCTCCTCGAGATTCGCACCGGTGCAGCTGATGATGGCAACTTTATCCTGTCGAATCATCTCCGCCAAGCTTTTTCCCAACTCCGCGGTACTCATAGCACCGGCGAGGGTGACCATCATCTTTCCTCCTTTGGATAAATGTGCATCATAGCCTTGAGCAGCATCTTCAACTACTGCAGCATTGAAGTGATTGTAGTGTTCGGCGATAAATTTTCGCAAGAATCCTTTTTGATCATTCATGGGCTGGAATTTGAGGAAGCAGTGTATAAGTGAGCATTTTGTAGACCAGTTTGGCAGCAAGAAAATCACTGGGCTTGCTCTTGTCATGTGCAGCCAATTCAACCACGTCGAATCCAACGATATTGAATTTGGAACACGCTAGGCGAATTAATCTAGTTACTTGGAACCAATCCAGTCCGCCTGGCTCGGGTGTACCTGTGTCCGGAACGAAAGCAGGATCAAATGCATCGAGGTCAACGGTGATGTACATGGGTGTTTTTGAATCGCCGCATGCCGCTATTACTTCCCGCATCCAGACGTCATCGGCGGCGGAATGACAATGGTCTCCACTAAAAAAACTTCCCGGTTGAATGAATTCTTTTTCCGAGATGTCCATGCTTCTGATGCCAACCTGCACTAGGCGACAGTTTCGGGATGCCCAATGAACCGCACACGCATGATTGCATTCAGAACCGTGAAAACTTGGTCGCAAGTCGGCGTGTGCGTCGATATGCAATACCACCAAGTCGGGATGTTTTTCCGCACAGGCCTGAATGGCACCGATGCTGATTGAGTGCTCGCCCCCCAGGAGTACGGGTATTTTTTGAGCATCGAGCACGGATGTGACCGCCTTTTTGACCGCTCGTGTCATCGCCTCGGGGCTCCTGTTTTCCGTCACGGCTTCGCACACATGAATGCCTTCATAGACCACTTCTGTTCCCGTCTCGATGTCATACAACTCCATGTTGTCCGTGGCATCGAGCAGCGCGGAGGGACCTGCATCCGCGCCTTTCCCCCACGTGCTTGTACCGTCGTACGGGACAGGAATAATTCCGACTTTGGCCCTTTCCCAGAGGCCCCATTCTGGTTCGATACCGGCGTAAACGCGATTCATGATGTTCAATTCTTTTGAAATACTTAAAACCGACCTCATCGGCGACTAACCTGTGTGACTGCTTCTGAAAATGAAATACGCTCTTCATCAGATGAGGGCGCTGAACGAGCTGGAGGACCTGAAGGCGTTGCATACCCCAATAAGTTGAGCACCTGAGCCGCGCTCTGTGAGTCGCTAAACACTTGATAGGTCAGCTCATCTTTTTCGTTTCGATCAATCAAAACGTGCTTTAATCCCGGAATCAAGCAATGATGAACCCCTCCGTGACCACTGATGTTATCTTGGTAGGCTCCGGTATTGAAAAATCCGATGTATAACGGTTTTTCAGCATCAAACTTCGGGAGATAAATGGCGTTCAGGTGTTGTTCGGAATTGTAGTAATCATCGCTATCGCACGTCAATCCGCCCAAGAACACGCGTTCGTAAGAATCTTCCCAACGATTCAACGGCAGCATCAAAAACCTTTTGTTGATGGCCCAGGAATCCGGCAACGTGGTCATGAATGAGGAATCGATGAGGTTCCATTTTTCACGATCATTCTGTCTTTTCTGATGTATGACTTTGAAAATCGTAGCCCCCGCCTCGGCCACGGTAAACGAGCCAAATTCGGTGTAAATGTCCGGTGGTTCAATGCCGAACTCTTCGCATGACACCTTGATTTGCTCCAAAATGGCTTCAATCATATAGGCGTAATCGTATTCGAATGCCAAGGAGTTTTTGGTTGGCAATCCGCCACCGATGTTCAAGGCTGATAAACTCGGACAAATACGCTTGAGCTCGATGTACACGCCCATCGCTTTCCGAAGTTCATTCCAGTAATAGGCGGTATCTCGAATGCCTGTATTACAGAAAAAATGCAGCATCTTCAATTCGACGTTCGGATCTCCGACCATTTTACTTTCGCAAAATGTCTTAATGCGCTGGTATCCAATTCCCAATCGGGAAGTGTAGAATGCGAATTTGGGCTCTTCCTCGGTAGCAATCCTGAGCCCAACCGGTGTAGGAGCGTTCAAGCGGGAGGTCAGCCGAAAATATTCGTCTTCGTTGTCAATGACTGGAAGCAATTGGTTAAACCCCAGTTCCTTCAGACGAACAATTCGATCGATGTACTCGTCTGTTTTGAATCCATTACAGATCACCGTTGCATCATTATCAAGGACCCCTGTTTGGAGCAACGATTCAACGATATCGAGATCAAAAGCAGAGGATGTTTCAAGGTGAGCGCCGTGCTTTATCACTTCCTCTGTTACGTGCCGGAAATGCGAGCTCTTGGTTACATAACAATAGTGGTAGGCTCCCGGGTAGTCCAGTTTTTTAATGGCTTCCCGAAACCAGCCATGAGCCAGCCGAATGTTTTCGCCAATTTTAGGTAGATAAGTGATTCGCAGTGGAGAACCGAATTGTTCCACCAAATCCATCATGGGAATTCCGTGGAATGAAAGTTGGTTCTGCTGAAGGTTAAACTCGTTTTGTGGCCATTCAAATGTTTGGTCCACCAAATCAATGTATTGCAATTTCATCGCGCATGAAGTTGAAAGGTTGAAGTCAGATTTAGCTGAATCCGCATATTCACATGGAATCACGGATTGACCTGGGACCTTTCTATCAAATGCGGTAGGCAAAAGCACATCCTGAGCGCTTCGAAATGATGCGCAATCTTTTCGCTAAACTCTGAGCGTAAGAGATTTGGATGTGCAGAATAAACATTTTATATCACCGAAATCAAGTGCAAT
>CAJQLF010000062.1 GCA_905479115.1 uncultured Flavobacteriales bacterium | reverse complement strand
CGGCGCTGGCCCCTTTCAGCTCTTGCTGATAGTGGTTGTTTTCGGCTGTTTCCTCGTTCATTCGGAAGGAGTGGGGCCGAACCATAAAGACGGATGAACTTGCTTGTTTCATGGCGTCGGAGTTCTTCGTAAAGGCAAGGTGGAACACCTTAAGAGACCTCCCATTTTGGAGGTTTCGCTCAAGTTTACTTCAATGACCTCATACCCCCACGAGCGCATTTGCGCATTGGTTCGATGAAAATTGGATCCGGAAACGACGACATTTGGAGCGAGACTCAATACGTTGCACTGCATGTCCTTCATCTCCTCCGACGTCATTTCTAAAATGCGGTCGTGGTCATAGCTAGCACATAAGGTTTCAACCTCCTCTTCATTTTTGAATCCGGCTTTGTGGATCATAAGGTGTCCAAGACCAAGAGGAGCGATGCAGCAGTCCAAATGCAAGGCGTTTTCTCCGGGATTTGAGTCAGATTTATTCAATTCAAATCTCCGAACTCTGCGATGGGGAAAGGTCGCTTCGAGCCATTCAACTGCAGCTTGGTTTGTGCGGGCAGTTGTGAAGGTTGAAAAATCAGGCTCATCGGCATACCCGACCCAAATTTCATCTTGCATGGGCATGATGTCGCCTCCTTCCATCAGGACATGATCGGGTGGATGCTTCACAAGCCCTGGATTCCGATCAAGCATTGAATGCAACCCCTTTTGTTCTAGCACCCGATCTTCGACCATGTGCGTCATAATGAACGTGTTATCGATGATGACTCCAATGTCCCGGGTGAAGACCTGATTGATGCCCAATGAATCTGGACGTAACACGCGAATTCCTCTCCCTTCAAGGGTCTGGGCGAACGCATTCAATTCCTTTTTTACGTCTTCCTCCTTGGGGTAAGTGCCTGCCAAAACATGGCGGCGGGAGAGAGGATCGTAGGTTTCGTTTAACGCCGGAGCTTCACCCATACCCGCGCCAATGCCCACCATGACTGCTTCGAGGGGCTGCCATTCATCTATGATGTTCCAGTCGATGGGCTTCATGCTGTGCTTCAGGTTTCGGGACGCGCGCGCAAATGGCGACTATTTCTTTGCCGTAGGATCATTGGCTCGTCGGTGACGAAGCGCTTCGACCATGGCATTGGCTCCCATCATTCCTGCTGCGCCAGTTTCATTGAAATTGGGGGGTAAGAAACACCAATGAGAGGAGTCGACATGATTCACGGCCCAAATGCGATTCAGGCCATTGATCTCCCAGTACCTGATCTCGGGAACAGAATCCCCCGGTTGAAGTGGAGTCTCTTTATACGTGGCATTTCCTTTGCCATAGTTTGACTCGACCATTCCCTTCATGCCGTCGGCTGGAGGACCATCGTACTGAGCGAAAAATTCAACAAAATGAGAAAGCCGCATGTTCAACAAAACGACATTCTGATCGTTGTCGTGCAAGACAGGGCTGGCATAAAGAATCTCTGCCGATGCGGTGCGGTTTCGGACGCCTCGCTCTGTCCAATGATCGAGCGCGCGCATGCTTCCGTTGACAAACGCTGTGTCTCCTTGCTTCTTGTGCAGAGGAAAATAGTGCATTAGATCACCCCAACGCGCTTCATTGGTGGCTTTGAAGTATTCGGTTAAGTTTTCTGTAATGATCTCGAGCGTATCCATCGCCAGATACGCGTTCAGTTCCGTCTCTGAAATGGTGACTTCAGTGAGGAATTGTGAAGGTTCAACTTCAGGGGAAGTCTGTGGTCGTGAAACCGCGGTATTTGCTTCTGTGCAGCCGAAAGACCCGACAACAAGAACAAAAACCAATGCAATGAAGCTCCATGTTCGTGTTTGTTTCATGGAACAAAAATACGGGCTTAATTGGGAAAGTGCTCTCCTTTTCGAAGGGCTTCCTGTTCTAAGATCATCCGTTTGAACCGGACGACCTGCGCAAACTGCTTTTCCACTTGCATACCTTGCCCGCTCGAAAGCACTTCAGCACGTTCCAACGGATTGAACTGCAACTGAATCATAGCATCTGTGATCAGCGTCATTTCGGACTTTTGGTTGTCTGATTTTCCAGATCTCGATGCCATGATTCGTTTGATGGAAGCTAGCTCTTTTTGGGAATATGCGGAAGTGCGCCAGCGTTTCCAAGATGTCAAGCTTTCAATTCGCCCTGTAGGAAAAGGCTCTGGTGAAAACGGTGGAGCGTGGTGAAGGGATTCAATGCGAAAGAGTCCGACACATTTGACCACGACATCTCGGGGACCTTTCGCGTCTGTTGGGGTGACGAAAATCAATCGCATAATGCTGCCCCATTCCGCTTTCTGCTCTGACGTATCCTGCTGAGCAGTCTGAAAGGCGATGCCAAACTCTTCCAAGTCTCCAAGCTCGAGGCGCCGAAATAGCTCCTGATATCGAGGCTCGAATATGTGAAGCGCAATAGTTTCTCCCGGGAGAGGAAACATGGGCAAGGGAAACAAGGGAAACGACGAATGAGATGTGCGCACGCAAAAGGAACACTTCCGACCCTCTTAGGTTCAATTCGGAATTGCCACTCCGTAATAGGCTGTTTTTCCATTCGGGTAGATGCCTTCAACCAGCAAGCCTCCTTCTCCACTTTCAAACGCGTTTCTGATCTGTTCTGTTTCCGTGATGTCTTCTCCATTGATGCGGGTGATGATGTAACCTTTGCGAATTCCCGCGTCTTTCAGCGGTCCTTCGCTCAAGGAGATGACTTGGATGCCATGCGGTTGATTGAGTGAATTGCGAATGCTCGCTGAAGGGGAGGAGAACCCCGCATTGCAGGAAGCGATCCAATCGGTTGGATTGGCCTCAGAAGCACCAGCGCTTGTGGTATGGGTGATTGAGCCATCCCGGCTTTTCAATTGCACTTGAATCCGCTCTTTCTGGCCATTCCGAACGATGTCAACGTTGACATAGTCCCCTGGGTGGTATTGGGCAATGCATTCTTGCAAGGCAGGAAAATTTGAAATCGGAATTTCTTCGACGGCGAGTATGACATCTTGAATCTCAAGGTCTGCTTCGGATGCACCGCTGTTGGGAACCACCCTAACAATAGCGCAACCAGCTACTTCAGCCAATCCAAGTTCGGCAGCCAATTCTTCATCCACGGGTTCAAGGTGTACCCCGAGATAGGCCCTTCGTACTTCCCCAAATGTGATGAGGTCATGGGCAACTTTTTGTGCGATGCTCGACGGTACAGCAAAAGAGTAGCCGCTGAAGCTCCCCGTTCTAGAGGCAATAGCCGTATTGATTCCAATCAATTCTCCCGCCGTATTAACCAATGCTCCTCCGCTATTTCCTGGATTTACTGCTGCGTCTGTTTGAATGAAAGATTCGACGGGGTATTCCATCGTTCGGGGATCTCCTCTGAGGATGTTGATGCTTCGCGCCTTGGCCGAGACGATTCCCGCTGTGACAGTAGAGGTTAAATCAAAAGGGTTGCCAACCGCCAGGACCCATTCACCAATTTCAACATCAGATGAAGCCCCGAACGTCAAAGCTGAAATGTCATGTTCGACATCAATTTTCAAGACGGCTAAATCAGTCGCGGGATCTGTGCCCATGACGGTCGCAACGTACGTCCGGTTATTATTCAATGAAACTTGAATTTGGTCTGCGGATTGTATCACGTGATGATTGGTGATAATGTAACCCGACGGGTCGATGATCACGCCTGAACCAGACCCTTGAGCCACTCTGCTTGGGGACTCATATCCAAACAACTCATACCACGGACTTGCAGAAGCCGTGGACCGTTGAATGGTTTTGACATGAACAACAGCATCTACAGAGACCGCCGCCGCATTTGCAAACGAAGGTGCATCTAACCCACCCGATGAAGGGGGTGTGTGTGCTGTATGAATGAGCCTTGCGGGCTCTTCCTTGAGAGCAATGGGCTGAGTGCTTGATCCAGGCTTGAGCATGTAAAACATCAGAGCCGCTCCAACGGTGCCAGAGAGGAGACCGATGGCAATGAAATGGAGTCTGTTCATTTGAATTCGATTTATCCAAAAAAACAGATCAAACTGCTCAATTCACATCCATCAATTCAAAAGAAACTGTAAAGCAATCGCCAAGAGGCGTTAAAACGGTGAGGGCTACTTCGCGAGACCAATCTCTTTCAGCCGCTCATTGAGGTATTCGCCTGCGCTAATAGGCGCGTCCACGGGCTCTGTGCCTTCGGGCACGAGATGCGGCAGAGCATCCAGCCGCATTGCGGGTTGGGGGTGACAGAAAAAGGGCATGGAAAAACGTGGCTTTCCCCATTCGGATCGTGGGGGATTGACGACCCGGTGGGTCGTTGACTTTAGCCGATGATTGGTCAATCGCTGAAGCATATCGCCCACATTGACGACGATGTGCTCTGGCAAGGCAGTGATGGGTATCCACTGGTTGTCATGACGCAAGACTTCCAATCCTGCAGCTGAAGCGCCAACGAGCAAGGTAATCAAGTTGATATCCTCATGCTGGCCCGCTCGCACAGCTGATTCTGGCTCTTGCTGGATAGCCGGATAATGAATGGCCCTCAAAATGGAGTTCCCTCCACGCACCCATTCATCAAAATAGGACTCTTCGATTTCCAAGTGAAGAGCAATGGCTTGGAGGATGCTCCTCCCTAAGTCTTCTAATGCCTCAAATGCCTGAACGGCTGTGGCTTGAAATTCAGGACGCTCGGAGACCGTTTCATTGGTTGGGAAGTGGCTGGGTTCGTATCCTTCAGGCGGAGTAGGTTGGCCAACTTGCCAAAACTCCTTCAAGTCTGCTGCTTGACTGCCTTTTGCATGCTCGACCCCCATGGATACAAATCCACGCTGGTTGTTCGCTTCAGGTCGAGCATATTGGGATTTGACTTCGTAAGGAAGCGCAAAGAATGACGCTGATTCAGCGTATAGTTTGGAGATGAGGTCATCGGGAATACCATGTCCATGAATAGCAGCGAACCCGATGCTTTCGTACGCGTTGCCCAGGTCTTTTACGAAGGCGCTTTTTTCGGCATCCGTTCCTTGTGTGAAGGTCCGGATGTCCAAGGTAGGAATGCCTGCTACGAGGCTGACTTGTCGATGATCCATGGCGATTCTTCCGTTTGAATGTTCATTGAAGATACGAATGTATGAGAGAGAATAGTGGTTGACCGTGACCAATCACAGTGTTTTTCCACCCATTTTCGTGATAAAACTCCTGTTTCAACCCGTGTTTGTCCTTCCTTGAGCAATAAATCAATTTCTCTGGCCAGTTGAAGGGGGGAATCACCAATGCACAAGGGCACAGGATCTTCTTCTTTCCATAAAAATCCATTGAGAACGTGTTTGGTTGTCACGCATGGCAGTTCCATTGCCATCGCCTCGAGTATTTTGTTTTGCTGTCCTGTACCAATTCTAAGTGGCGCAACGAATACATCGGCTTGCCCATAGGCTTGGCGAATGTCCGGAATCCATCCTGTGATTTCGACCTGTTCGCTTGCTAATCGCAGAACAGCCGGCACGGGCTGGGTTCCCGCGATGAGTAC
>CAJQLF010000061.1 GCA_905479115.1 uncultured Flavobacteriales bacterium | reverse complement strand
GACGGCGAGACGTACTACAAAATTAGGTTCGTTGATCGAATGCGTCCCTTCTTCATGAGCATCGTCAGCCATTCGGACCACTGGATGTTTTTGGCCAGCAACGGGGGGCTGTCCGCAGGAAGAGTCAACAGCGATCACGCCTTGTTCCCTTATTACACAGACGACAAGATCACGGAATCTGCCGAAACAACGGGCAGCAAAACCATCCTGTTGGTGGAGTCTGACGGGCGGCGCATGCTTTGGCAGCCCTTTTCAGACCAAAATGTGGGGGTTTACACTATCGAGCGCAATCTGTACAAGAATGCATGCGGAAACAAAGTGATTTTTGAAGAAATAAACCATGATCTTGCGTTGACCTTCAGCTACCAGTGGGCTGCAAGTGAGCGGTTCGGTTTCCTGCGGCATGCCCGACTCACGTCTTCAGCCTCAACCGCCACGAAAGTAAGCGTGCTCGATGGGATTCAGAATGTGCTGCCACACGGCGTGCCCGAAGGGCTGCAACGCGGAAGCAGCAACTTGGTAGACGCGTACAAAAAATGTGAGTTAGAGCAGGGAAATCTTGGGATTTATGCGCTCAGCGCCATCATTTCCGACAAGGCTGAGCCCAGCGAATCGTTGAAAGCAAACGTTGTCTGGTCAATCGGTTTTGATTCCCCCAAGGTGCTCTTGTCTTCGAAACAGCTGCAAGCCTTTAAGACAGGTGCCTCCCTCGTCACCGAGACCGACATCAAAGCCGAACGTGGGGCCTACTTCATTCAAAGTTCTTTTGAACTCGCGGCCAACGAAAGCAAAGACTGGATGATCGTTGCGAACCTGGGACAGTCCATTCGAGGCGTTATTCAATTGAAACAGGATCTTCAGTCGCCTGACACCCTGAAGAAAGAAGTGCTGCAGGACGTTGAGGAAGGATCCAAACGACTCATGGCGCTTGTTGCAGGCAGTGATGGACTGCAGCTTACGGCCGATCGTCGCCGAAACATCCGGCATTTCGCCAACACCATGTTCAACATCATGCGCGGCGGAATTTTCGATGAAAATTATGCGATTGAGCGCGAAGATTTCATGGCCTACATCGACCGTGCGAACCACAAAGTGTTCTTCAAGAAGGCGGAAACCATGGCTACTTGGCCCGAAAAGTTTGATTTGTCTTTCCTCCAAGAACAAACCAAACAAGAAGACGACCTCAATTTCAAGCGGCTGTCTGCTGAGTATTTGCCCTTGAAATTCAGCCGGCGTCACGGTGATCCCAGCCGTCCTTGGAATCGCTTTTCGATCAACCTTCGCAATGAAGACGACGGATCAAAAATCCTCGATTATCAGGGCAACTGGCGCGACATCTTCCAAAATTGGGAAGCTTTGGTCCACGCGTATCCTGAGTTCATTGAGGGCATGATTTTCAAGTTTCTCAACGCCACCACCTTTGATGGGTACAACCCCTATCGCGTCTTCAAAGACGGGTTTGAATGGGAGACCATTGAACCGGATAACCCTTGGTCATACATCGGCTATTGGGGCGATCATCAAATCATCTATTTGCTGAAATTTCTTGAATTTCTGCGCGCCTACTACCCGGAGAAGCTAGAGGAATATTTCCAGAACGACTCTTTTGTCTACGCCAACGTTCCCTACCGGATCAAGCCTTATGATGCGCTGCTAGAAGATCCCAAGAATACGATTGACTTCGATCACGAGCGAGAAGGAAAAATTGAGTTTAAGAAAAACGAAATCGGCGGCGATGGCGCCCTTCTTCGCGAGGCACACGTGTTCATCTACAAGGTCAATTTTATCGAGAAAATCATGGCGACCATGCTCGCCAAGGTGGCAAATTTCATCCCCGAAGGTGGAATTTGGATGAACACGCAGCGACCCGAGTGGAACGATGCCAACAACGCCCTTGTCGGAAACGGGGTGTCCATGGTGACCCTCTATTACTTGCGCCGTTTCATGGTCTACTTCCAGGACGTTTTGGCCTCAACAGAACACCAAGAAGTGCTGATTTCAGACGAATTGCTCAACTGCTTCAATCGCATGAATGCAACGCTCAGCGAGTCCCGCTCCATGACTTCAGGTCGCATCTCCAACGCCCAGCGAAGATCCATTCTGGACGGCTTGGGCATCGCAGCAAGCGAGTTCCGTCAGAAAATTTACCAAGAGAACTTTTCGGGCCATAAATCGCCCCTGAAATTAAAAGACCTCTCGGCGTTCGTCGACGTGGCTTTGGAGCACTTGGAGCACTCCATCAAAGCGAATAAGCGAAGCGACGGACTCTACCATGCGTACAACCTCATGACGGTTGAACCCAATGGGGGCATCGAGATCACGGAATTACCTGAAATGCTGGAAGGCCAGGTCGCCGTCCTCAGCTCCGGACTTCTGAATTCGGCAGAAAGCCTCGAAGTTTTGGATGCGCTGAAGGCAAGCGCACTCTTTCGGGATGATCAATACAGCTACGTGCTGTATCCCAATAAATCCCTGCCCCGGTTCCTCGATAAGAACAACATCGACCCCAAAGCGTTGGCCGGATCAAAGCTTTTGACCCAGTTGGTTGAAGAAAAGCATGGTGACATCGTGACCCAGGATTGCTTGGGTGGTTTTCACTTCAATGGCAACCTCCACAACGTGAACGCTTTGCGCGCAGCTCTTAGCGCTCTGCCCGATGCCTATGAATCCCTGGTAACCTCGGAGCAAAAGCAAATTGAAGCGATTTACGAAGGCATCTTCAACCACAAGTCCTTCACCGGACGTTCGGGCACCTTCTTTGGCTATGAAGGATTGGGATCCATTTATTGGCACATGGTTTCCAAACTCCGTTTGGCTGCATTCGAAGTCACCAAGTCTGCTGTGGAACAAGCCAACGCCCCTGAGTTGGTTGGGCAGCTTTTCAATCACTATTTCGAAATCAATGCTGGCATCGGCGCGCATAAGTCGCCCGAATTATATGGCGCATTCCCAACCGATCCCTACTCCCACACGCCAGGCGGAAAAGGGGCGCAGCAACCGGGTATGACCGGCCAAGTGAAAGAAGATTTGCTCTGCCGTTTTGGGGAATTGGGGGTTCGCGTTTCCTCCGGTCAACTTCATTTTGATCGCGCTCTGATGCACCGCGAGGAATTTTTGACCGAGGGGGCGACCTTCGATTACGTGGACGTCAAACAACAATGGCAAACCATCGAATTGACCGCGGAAAGTTTGGTCTATACCGTGTGCCAGGTCCCAATCGTACACAAGCGTGGGGACCAAGCAGCAATTGAAATTACCCTGACCGATGGGCGCACCGAACGCGTCGACGGCCTCACCTTGAGTCGGGAATTGAGCAGCAAAATATTCCGTCGGTCACATGAAGTGAAACAACTGACCGTCACGGCCTGATCCAACGCGAATGGTGCATTTTCCAAATTCCCTTTCTGCGTTTGCAGGTTATCGCCTTCCCAGGCGGGCTATGGCTATATTCCTTCTTCTTTCAACGGTCATCGCA
>CAJQLF010000060.1 GCA_905479115.1 uncultured Flavobacteriales bacterium | reverse complement strand
GTTTGCGACGAGCTGGAAGTCGAGGGCTGCACAGACCCAGAAGCGGAGAACTACAACGCCGATGCGACCGAAGATGATGGCAGCTGTTATTACTGCGACATCGAGATTGCAGAGGATGCGACCACGGATGAAATCGATGGCGCTGCGACCGGGTCAATTGATGTGACGATAACGGGTGGTACAGGATCGTTGACGATTGCCTGGACTGGTCCAGACAATTTCACATCGGATCAAGAGGACTTAACGGATTTGTTCGCGGGCCTTTACACCATCACTGTGACGGATGAGAATGGATGTGCCCAAGAGCTGCAGGTGGAGGTTGGTGCCACGACCGATTTGGCGGAGATTTCTGAATTGCAGTTCTCGTTGTATCCAAATCCGGCCGATGAAACGCTCTGGATTAATGCATCCGGGTGGAGTGGATTGACCACCTTAGCGCTGTATGATGCAGCCGGTCGTCAAATTGCATCCGAGGTATACAACATTCAGGAAGCCATGCCGATTAACGTCAGTGGATTGGCACCGGGTCTCTACCAATTGGTCGTGCTCAATGCCGACCAACGCGGAGTGGCCCAGGTCTTGATTCAGTAGCAGAATAGAGGGGGTTGAGTTGCCCTAAACTGCGGCTCAGGGATCAATGTTGCATCACAAACCGGACGCCAGTGTCGGTGTATTCTTCGTAGGCAATCACCGCATCTCCGGTCCAGCCTGTGGCCTCACTCGCAAGGCCCAATGCTGGATACGCCTTCATAGAGCCGAGAATAATACCAACGGTGGTTTCTCCGCAGTCCCAGTCGACGAAGTGCGCTGGACGTTGCTCGATGTTGTGCATGCGCAAGTGGTGGTTTTTGCCCATTTCTCGCAAGCCTTCTGCCGCTGAAACTTTCAGGCCGGCAAAAGAGCGCAGGTCCTCTGATGGAATGCTGTCGGGGTTGTCGAAATAGACCCCTGTAAATTGACCCGTGGGATATATTTCTTTGAGCTCTTCGAAGGCATCACCAATGGTGTAATAGGATCCGGTATGGTCTACGCCAAGCAGAATAAATCCGCCCTGAGTGCCTTTTTGCACTTGAGCTGATTGCAATAGTCCCTGGGATGTGAGATAACCGAATGCGGCCAATGCGATGGCTCCAACAATGAATATCAACTTTTTCATGGAAGAGATTTTTCCTGTGAATTTAGCGGTTTTCTCAAAGGACTCACAAGCCTTTAAAGGGTTCACTGATTGCCATGAGAGGTAGCGTGTTATCGTATCTTTCGCGCAAACACAGTGGGTCATGAAAAAGATATGGATCGGTACAGCGATTTTGCTTCTATCAGTAGCTGTTTTCATGGCAATGATTGCACGTCAGTGCTGGCCAGACTATGCATTCGAGCAATGGACGGATTTGGTAGAGGGTGAAGTGGAAATTGTATTCGACGACATGGCAGTTCCACACATTTATGCGGATTCAGAATCGGATGCGATGTATGCCTTGGGATATGTCCACGCTTCAGAACGCTTGTGGCAAATGGACTTGCTGCGCCGCGCTGGGGCTGGCGAATTGTCTGCGCTGTTAGGCGCCGATATGGTCGAAAATGATACCTACCTGCGCACGTTGGGCATGCGCGAGTCGGCCATTCGCACAGCCACGGAGTTTGAGGCGTCCGCGCCGGAACACATTCAATGGTCCATGAAGGGCTACCTCGATGGAATTAATGCGTTCATCGCAGAGGATCGTCGTCCACTGGAGTACCGCTTGGTGGGGTCAGATCCACGGCCTTTTACGGTGCAGGATGTCTTTTGTTCGACGGGATACATGGCGTATTCGTTTGCCGTTCATTTGAAGACCGAGCCCATCTTGGATTGGATGAAGTACCAACTTGGTGCGCCGTATTGGAAGGATTTGGCGGTTGATCAAACTGGATTTACCCGCATTCCCACGGCCAACGAAGCTGCGATTTCCGAGGTTTCCGATATTTCAGGTTTGTCCTCGCGGGTGCACGCACTCGATGCGCTGCGCCCGGTTCCGCAGTGGTTGGGCTCCAACGCGTGGGTCATCAGCCCGGATCGAACTGCTTCAGGACACGTGGTATTCTGCAACGATGCGCACATGGCGTACGCCTCGCCTTCCGTTTGGTATGAAGCCCACATTGTGACTCCTGAAGTTGAATACTATGGCAACCACCTTGCAGGACTGCCTTTTCCGGCCATTGGCCATACGCGAGACCATGCGTGGGGCATTACCATGTTCGTCAACGACGACATCGATTTCTATCGGGAGACCATCGAAGGAGACCGTTACTTGCACGGCGGAGAATGGCTGCCGCTCGAGATAGTTGAAGAAACGATTGAAGTCGCCGGAGGGCATCCGGTAACGTTCGTAGTACGCAAAACCCACCACGGTCCTTTAATTGAGGAAGGACTGTCGATGTGGTGGACGTATACGCAGCACCCAGAAAACCGGCTTCATGAGGCGTTTTATGGATTTTCACGGAGCTCGGGCATCGATGAATTTCAACGCCATGCGGCCATGATGCATGCACCCGGCGTGAACCTCATGTACGGTGATGCGAGGGGCAACATCGGCTGGTGGGCCTGTGCGAAGCTTCCCGTTCGTCCGGATCACGTGGACACCAAAACCTTCATTGATGGAACAGACCCGGCCAATGAGGTGATGGGATGGCATTCCTTTGAGATGAATCCGCAGCTCGTTAATCCGGACCGTGGTTTTGTTTATTCCGCCAACAACGCGCCTGAACCCGTTTCGGATAGCATTCGGTATCCCGGTCATTATTATTCGGGCAATACCCGTGCAGCCGGCATTTTCAATGCCCTCTCCGAGCCCAAGAACGATTGGACCGTGAAGAAGAGCCAACAAGTGCAGCTGGACGACCGCTCTTTGGTGTACAAGTCCAATGCCGAGGCGATGGTTGCCTTGGCGCGGATTGGCGGGGTGGACGCGACGGAGTTGGAAAACTGGGACGGATCGCATGGCGTGCGGGACATCGAACCGACGATTTACTACCGCTGGATGTACCGAACGATTTGCGGCGCAATGCTCGACGAATTCCAGCGAGCCGCTCCCGATGGATCAGCGGTTGAGAAATTTGAATCGTGGCACAAAACCATCGTCAGCGAGAACACGTTCCCGCGGCTGCTTGCAAACATCGATTCTCCTTGGTGGGATGATGTGAATACCGAGGGGATTGAGACGGCGGCTGATGTTGTCGCTGCAGCATGGGTGGCCGCGCGAGAGGACCTTGCAGAGACGCTTGGCGAAGACCCTGCGCAGTGGCGCTATGGACGATTGCATACCGTGACCCACCGCCACGCGATGACGGATGTACCCTTGTTGGGCGATTGGCTGGATGTTGGGCCCATGGAGCTACCCGCCGCCAAAGACGCGCTGAACAAGTATGAATTCAAGCTCAAAGAGGCGGTTAATTACGAGGTGTTTTCAGGCCCTTCCATGCGCATCGGTATGGACTTTGCTGACGTAGCAGGGTCGGAGAGTATTCTACCTACCGGTCAATCGGGCAATGTCTTCAGTCCATTTTACAGCAACCAGACACCGCTGTATCATTCGGGTCAATTCCGCAAGCAGCGCATGGACAGGGAGGACATCGAAGCGCACGAAACATCCCGTTCGGCCATTCGTCCTGT
>CAJQLF010000059.1 GCA_905479115.1 uncultured Flavobacteriales bacterium | reverse complement strand
ACTACTTAACAGGGCTTAAAAGTGATCCCGTTGGGACTCGAACCCAAAACCGTCTGCTTAGAAGGCAGATGCTCTATCCAGTTGAGCTACGGGACCTGTTTCACGCGTTCGCGAATGGGGTGTAAACCTGAGTGCAAAGATGCAAATTGAAATGCATTAACTTTAGGGAAAACCATTTTCGATGCGAATTGTCCTCACCCACCTCGCAAACGCCCTTGTGCTTTTGTCTTTTTCTATTGGCCTTTCTGCCCAATGCACGCAGGCGGAAGGCCCTATATCCCTCTTCGAAGTAGAGGCATTGGAAGAAGCGGAAATCCCCACAATTCATCCGGACAATCATGTTGGATTGCAGCTATCAATGGATGCATTTTCCGATGTCCGTGACCATAAGTACAACGAATGGACGCTCCTTTTGCCCTTCCTCAATGGAAAAACATTGCAGGTAGAATTGGAATCTTTCCTGCCCTTTTCAGATGCTTTTCGGATCGGTCGAACGCAGGAGGACGGCAAGTTTTTGGAAGAAATTTACCGCCCGAAATTACTTTCTTACCGCGTGATCTCACCCGACATGCGCGGCTCCATTGTCATCATGGAAGACTTTGTAGTAGGGACCATTCAATGGCAAGGTCGCCAGTACGACTTGAGTGCAATCCGAAACGGAGCAGGCGGCAAGCACGTCCTCTTTTTGTTGGAGGACGCAGCGAACCCCATGGAATTTGAATGCGGCGTGGATGAGTTTGGTCCGCGACGAGAAGTCATGCCGATGGGGGTTCAACCATCCTCTTCCAGTGCTCAAGTGACCGATTGTGTGGAAATCGCGTTTGACATCGATTACCATACGTATGGAACTTTTGGAAACGATTGCTATCCCGCTGTAGAATGGGCGTTGGCCATCATGGCGGGAGTGAACACCATTTACACAAATGATCTCGACGCCTTGATTAATATCCAAGCTTCCTATATCCACGTATGGGAGTCGACTGATCCGTATGCGAGTTTTGAAAATGATGCCGGTGGGATGCTGGACAATTTTCGTTTGGAGTGGTTGTCAAACCCCAATTTCGCGGACATTCAGCGGGATCTTGTGCACTTGTTGACCCGTCGTCAAAACACCGGCACCGGAGGCATCGCTTACCTCGATGTCGTTTGCTTTCCGCAATACGCGTCAGGTTTCAGCTCGTACCTCGAAGCAGGAACGACCTACAACTTGAACAATTACAGTTGGAACTTGAACGTGGTAGGTCATGAGTTGGGCCACAATTTTGGTTCAAACCACACCCATTGGTGCGGATGGTCGACGGGGCCCATAGACGATTGTTACGAGGCTGAAGGGTCGTGCACCAACAACCCTCAACCTCAGGTTGGGACCATGATGAGTTATTGCCACGCCGTAGCCGGTGGATCTGTGAACCTCGAATTCCATCCAACCGTCATCAGTGAAGCCTTGACACCGACCATTGCTTCCGACGGAAGCTGCTTCACTACATGCGTAGACATGACTACCAGTTGCCAGTACTTTGGATGCACCGATGCCACTGCGTGCAATTTTGACCCCAATGCGGTAGAGGATGACGGGACGTGCGCTTTCACAGAAGATGAATGCGGTGTGTGTGGTGGTGACGATTCCAGCTGCTCCGGCTGCATGGATGAGAATGCATGCAATTACGACGCCGCTGCGACCTTGGACGATGGGTCGTGCTTTTTCCCTCCCGCAGGAAGTTCCTGCGATTGTGAATACGCCGCTTCCTTTGATGTCAACCTGAGTGCAGGCGAAACGGCAAGTGAAACGATTGAAGCCGTTGGATACGTGACGGGATTTTCTGCTGTTCTGGTCTTCCAAGACACTCCTCCAGATCAATCGTGGGCGAATGAAATGATGGTTGGCCTCACAGCACCCGATGGCACCTGCCTGCAATACGGAGGATACAACCTAACGTTGGGTTGTCCCAGCGCGGGATTGTGGCCTGGTGGTTGGAACACCAGTGCTGCAGGGACTTACACAGCAACAGCGGTTTTCAATGAACCCATGCAAGGAACCGGAGATTGGGTCATCACCATTATGAATTCCTGGGCATCCTCCATCGGAGCGTCCTACGAAACCACTCTCACCTTTGATGGGCTGTGTGAAGGTGCTGCCGGCGTTCCGGGCTGCACCGATTCTGCGGCGTGCAATTACGATTCCACTGCCACCAACGATGACGGTTCATGCGAGTTCAGCTCCTGCGCGGGCTGCACCGATGCAGCTGCGTGCAATTACGATGCAACCGCCACTAACGACAACGGTTCGTGCGAGTTCAGCTCCTGCGTGGGCTGCACCGATGCAGCGGCGTGCAATTACGATGCAACCGCCACCAACGATGACGGTTCATGCGAGTTCACCAGCTGCGTCTGTCCGGGTGACCTGGATGGAGATGGGCAAGTTGCCGTTACGGACGTTCTGCTCTTTTTGAGCGATTTCGGATGCGCAGTTGACCCGTGCGTTGGCGACAGCAACGGAGACGGACAAACCAATGTCGAAGACTTGCTCCTCATGCTCTCCTATTTTGGGTCAATCTGTGAATAAAAAAGAGGTCAAATACAAAAATTCAGATTCCATGACTCGATGCACAACACCATTTCTCGGAGGCTTTGTAATCGCCATCTTATTCAGTGCTTGCGACTACTGTGAAACCAAAGGCACGGTCACATTTGACAACACCGAGCGCCTCTGGTGCAATTGTGAAGTAACATGGCCCAACGGCGACGAGTACGTCATTGAGGCGGGAGAAAGCCGCACTTACGAATTCCAGCGGGGCACGTATGAATTTGGCGCCTATTGTGGCAATGATGCGTGGGACAATACACTCTGTGGATTGGAAGAAGGGGCCATATCTCGATCGTTCACCATCGATTGCGAAGAAGCGTACACGATGAACCTCAATTTTTGAACCTCATCCGAGTCCAAGCATCAAGTGTAAATAATTTAATATTTCAACATTTATTAAAATGTTAGTATGTTTGCAACGTGAAAACCACGCAAACAGCCCCCACGCGCATGCAATTGTCGCATACCGCCAAGGTATTGAAGGCCATTGCGCACCCCGTCAAATTGGAAATCCTATCCATTTTGGCCGAAAAAGAACCTCTCGATGTTTCCAGTTTATGCGCCCATGTCGGCATGGAATGCCAGATTTCCATGATGTCGCATCACTTGTCCAAAATGAAAGACAACGGGGTCTTGCTCTCTGAAAAAAGAGGCAAGCAAGTTTTTTATCGGATCGCAGACCGCACCTTGCTCAACCTGTTCAAGTGCATTGAGCCGATGGACGAAGCACTTTAGAATCAACGCATGGAAATTATCGGATACGTTTTAGCTGTCGGCATAGGCATCTCATTGGGACTCATTGGAGGGGGTGGATCCATCCTCGCTGTACCCGTGCTGGCCTACCTTTTTGGACTCGACGAAAAAGTCGCTACGGCCTATTCCTTATTCATAGTCGGCGCTGCGGCCTTTGTAGGAGGGCTGCGACAGAGCAAAAACAAGAATGTCGATTGGCGCACCGCTGTCGTCTTTGGCGTTCCTGCCCTCGCCGGCGTTTGGCTGGTGCGCCATTATGTCGTTCCGACGCTTCCGGATGTGCTCTTTGCTGTGGACGGATTTGAGTTTACCCGGCGCATGGGCATGTTCGGGTTGTTTTCGGTGCTGATGGTTTTAGCGGCATGGTCCATGCTGTCGAGCAAAGAGCGACGCGGAGGCACAGGCGATGTAACCTTCAATTATCCCCTGATTCTTGTTGAGGGGCTGATCGTCGGAGGCGTCACAGGGTTCGTGGGAGCCGGCGGAGGATTCCTCATCATTCCCGCGCTCGTCATCTTAGCAAATTTGGAAATCAAAAAGGCCATTGGCACGTCGCTGATGATTATCGCCTTCAAATCCCTCGTGGGCTTTTTTTTGGGCGACGCACTTACCACCAACGTCGACTGGACCTTCTTGCTCCAATTCACGGGACTGGCCATCGTTGGCATCTTCGGCGGCGTCTACCTCGGCAACTTCATCGACGGAAAGAAACTCAAAAAGGGATTCGGCTATTTCATTATTTTGATGGCCGGATTCATTTTCACCATGGAATTTCTCCTCCACAGCTAATCAATTAATTCGATCATGAAAATCGAACAAATCTATACCGGTTGCCTGGCACAGGGCGCCTATTACATTCAAAGCAACGGTGAGGCAGTCATCATCGATCCGCTGCGCGAAGTCTCGTCTTACCTCGAGCGCGCAAAAGAGGACGGGGTGCGAATCAAGTACGTACTCGAAACACATTTTCATGCAGACTTCGTCAGTGGTCACGTCACGCTCGCTGAGCAATCGGGGGCGACCATTGTGTACGGACCGCATGCCAACCCAACGTTCGATGTGCACATTGCCGAGGACGGCGAGGAGTTGCGTGTCGGGGACGTGACCATCAAAGTCTTACATACTCCGGGGCATACCATGGAAAGCACCACGTACTTGTTGCGTGACGAGCATGGCAAAGACACCGCAATTTTCACCGGCGACACGTTGTTCTTGGGTGATGTTGGAAGGCCGGACTTGGCTCAAAAATCCGCGACCATGACCCAGGAGGAACTGGCCGGAATTTCATTCGATAGCCTCCGCACCAAAATCATGCCCTTGGCGGACGACGTGATCGTTTATCCTGGGCACGGCGCGGGATCTGCCTGCGGCAAAAACATGATGAAGGAAACCGTGGACACGTTGGGTAATCAAAAGGCTATGAATTACGCGTTGCGAGCGGATATGACACGCGAGGAATTTATCGCGGAAGTCACCGATGGGCTGATGCCACCCCCCGCCTATTTTCCACTGAATGTGCAATTGAACAAGGAGGGCTATAGGCCCATTGACGAAGTCCTGGAACAAGGTCTGAAAGCCCTCTCCCCTGATGCGTTTGAGGCCGTGGCCAATGAAACTGAAGCGTTGATGCTGGACGTTCGTGACCCGCAGGAATTTGCTGCCGGACACATCCCCAATAGCATCTTCATTGGCATCAACGGCAACTTCGCTCCGTGGGTGGGTGAATTGATTGTGGACGTCAAGACCAACATCATCTTGATTGCACCCAAAGGCAGAGAAGAAGAGGTCGTGACGCGGCTTTCGCGGGTTGGTTTTGATAACACCTTAGGCTACCTAGAAGGAGGCATCCAAGCTTGGAAAGACGCCGGCAAAGAAGTTGATCGGGTTACCTCTGTTCCAGCGACAGAACTAGCCGCCGCATATCCGAATGTTTCCGATCGGATTTTCGACGTGCGCAAGGCCGGCGAATACAGAAGCGAACATATCGAAAGTTCGCATCACACGCCATTGAACAGCCTCAATGAACATCTGGCAGAATTTCCGCAAGACGCGCCTTTTTACGTGCACTGCGCAGGGGGCTATCGCTCCATGGTGGCCTCTTCCATTTTGAAGTCGCGAGGCATCCATAACATCATCGACGTGCAAGGTGGATGGGCTGCCATCGAAAAAACGACCATTCCCAAAACGAATTACGTCTGTCCTACGACGTTGAAGTAACCCCCTTTTGTCTCCCTCACTCCGCTTGGGCAATTCAGTGGATGGCAATCAGACAACAAACCCGGTGATTCGCGCGTTCTCCACGAGAAAGTAAACCATATGAAAATCTGCAAGAAATACAGCCTTATCCTGATTGGCGTCCTGAGCCTCAGCTCTTGGGCATTGGCTCAGCATTCATCTTCATCTACTGGCACGCAAGGAGACGTTCAAAAAGCGATTGCCGTCCACAATGATGCAAGAAAAGCAGTTGGTACGCCGCCACTCAGCTGGTCCAGCCAATTGGCGAAGGAAGCAACGGCCTATGCAGCTGAATTGGTTCGAAAAGGACGACTTGTGCACTCCGATACCGATGAGGGAGAAAACCTCTATTGGTACAGCGGCACCCATGCGAATCCTTTGTTTGAAGCCAGCACGTCTTGGGCAAGTGAAATCGAGGATTATCGCAGAGAGCGCTGCTGTGGGACCCAATTCTCACAAACTGGCCATTACACTCAAATGATCTGGAGCACAACAACGCACGTCGGCATTGGCTATGCAATTACACCAAGTGGTCAAACCTACGTGGTCGCTCGATACAACCCGCCGGGCAACTGGATGGGAGTTTACCCGTATTGAACGGCAGTTTTAAGCGCTCCCGATCATGACGACCATTACAAAAAACGCCCGACCTCATTGAGACCGGGCGTTCACTTTATTTCGTCGGGGCGGCAGGATTCGAACCTGCGATCTCCTGTTCCCAAAACAGGCGCCGTAACCGGACTAGGCCACGCCCCGAGCGCTGTAAGCGGGGGCAAAGATAGATGAAATTATTCTGTGTGCAATGCCCTATGCCTTTATTTATAGGGTCATGAGAAGTAAGCACAATTTCAGCC
>CAJQLF010000058.1 GCA_905479115.1 uncultured Flavobacteriales bacterium | reverse complement strand
ATGCCACCAATGTTGGCGATGAGGGTGGGTTTGCGCCCAATTTGGGATCCAACCAAGAAGCCATTGAAGTGGTCATTGAAGCGATCGAAAAGGCGGGCTACCGGCCCGGTGACGATTTGTTGATTTCGTTGGATGCTGCGGCCTCTGAATTTTACGATTCAGAATCCAACCAATACGTCTTCGAATCAACCGGTGATCGCATGTCCGGTTCCGAGTTAGTCGATTTCTGGAAAGGATGGGCAGATAAGTACCCCATTGTAAGCATTGAAGACGGCTTGGCCGAGGATGACTGGGATGCTTGGAAGCTCATGACCGAGAAGATGGGTGACCAAGTTCAGTTGGTGGGAGACGATTTGTTCGTCACCAATACGCACCGATTGGCGCGCGGCATTGAGAACAACATCGCTAACTCGATTTTGGTTAAGGTCAATCAAATCGGAACCCTTACGGAGACGATTGATGCCGTGAGCATGGCGCATAGGAATCGATACACCAGCGTAATGAGCCACCGAAGCGGAGAAACGGAGGATACGACGATTGCTGACTTAGCTGTTGCATTAAATACGGGTCAAATCAAGACTGGCTCTGCGAGCCGTTCGGATCGCGTTGCAAAATACAATCAGCTGCTTCGCATCGAGGAAGAATTAGGATCAGCCGCGATTTACCGTGGCAATGCATTCCGCGGATAGGTCAGTTGAATACTGCGTGAAAGCAGCGGTTCACCGCGCTCCACTTATCGTTCTTCTCTGAAGGTTTTAGTGAACGGCTCGGGGTCAATTTGGCCCGGTGTCTGTTGCAAGAGCCCGTAGATTCGGAATTCCGTGCGGTCATTTTCAGCATGGTTGTAGGAGGCGCATGGCTGGCCCGGAAGGCACTTGTTGCGCAATTCATCAATTCCTTTTCCGACGCAGATGAGTTGCTTCGAGGATACCCCGACTTTCAGGAGAAAGCTCTCGATTTCAATGGCTCGATTTTTGGAAACGCGGTTGTTTGGCTGATCAAAAAGATCCCAGCTAGAGGCGTCTTCATGGGTGCGAACTTCCAGAAAAACATCGGGATTTAGCTTCAAGAAGTCGGCCAAATCGTACAATGTAAATTGTGACTTGCGGTCGAGAGCGTTGGATGGGTCCCATTCGATTCCGGCCAATTCAAAGGGTGTTCCGCCCATCCATTTGGCTGCGTACCGCTCGTCGTTGAGGGTTTTGATTTTGGCCAATTGAACTTCCCACACGGGTTGTGAGGTTTCTGTTGTTAGCACGGTGCGCTCGGTGATGTATCCGGGCATTTCACAGATGACGGAATAGGCTCGATTGGGCGGGAGATCCAGTAAGAGCGTGCCATCGAGCTCAGTTCGGGTTTGCCAAGCTGATCCATCTCGCAGATCAATCCAACGAATGGGCACGCGGGGAATGGCGGATCCGGTTGAGTAATCGGTAATATGTATGGCAAACGGGACGTTGGACGGTGTGGATTCTATTCGGAAGATCTCATCGACACCTGAACGATTGGAGCAGACAAACCCATGCACCGCATCGGGCTCCATGACCAGGCCAAAATCGTCTGCCATGGTATTGATTGGAAAACGAAGTCGAACAGGCTCAGTCCAAGCGTCACCGTCACGCCAATGACGGCTTTCAGGAAGTACTTCCGTATCGATTTCGGTCCAGAAGACGTCCAGTCCGCCCAAGGTAGGGTGGCCATCAGAGGCAAAATATAAGCGACCGTTGCCATCAAAGGCTGGAAAAACGTCATCTCCCGGGGAGTTCACTTCGGGTCCCAGATTCAGGGGCTCTTCCCAAAATGTTCCGTTGCGCTCAGAGACCCAGAGGTCCATGCCACCTTGTGCCTCAGGCGATGGGAGGTCAGTCGAAAAGTACATGCGCTTCCCATCGGCCGAAAACGTTGGGTGAGCAAAGACATAGCCTTTTTCCACAAATGGAAAAGGCCGCGCCTCACCCCAGTCGCCCGTTGAAAGTCGTTGCGCTACCATCAGCTGATAGCCGCCTTCTTGGGCATCCCCGAACCATCCGATGCCATTGCCATTTTTCTTTGAATAGGCAATGGCTTTTCCGTCGGGGGAGAGGCATACCATGCCATCGTGTTCCGGTAAATTCCATTCAACGACATCCCGTGCTTTCATGGTATGCAAATGTCCGGGTTTCAAGTCCAAGGCCCACATTTGATTCCGATCCAACCTCGCCGTGTGATCTGTCTGGCCCCATCTGAAGGGCTCGCTGGAAAAGTAAAGTTTATCTCCCGTAATGTGAGGAGCGGAAGCCGTTTCCAGCCCTGGAAATCTCAAGGGGCTAATCTCCCAATGTCGATCGTCTTGTTCCACGTAAAGCTGATTCTGGCACTGGCTCCAGATTTTTTGAGCGTATGGAGGAGTCGATTCATTCAGCATGATGGATTCCAATACATCCGAGGCTTCGGCGTACTTCTCTTGGTTCATCATGCACTTGGCCCAATTCACCCGGTCTTCCATATTCAAAGCTGTGCGGTACCCCAGTTCCTCAAAGGTCTTCTCGGCAGCAACATAATCCACCATGAGCATTTGGGTTTTGCCGAGCAGTCGCCAGCTCATGGTGTCGTTTGGCCATTGGGCCAATGCTTTTTCGAATCCAGCAGCAGCATCAGCGTAGCGCTCACGTTCATACATGCGCAGTCCTTTCCAGAAAAAACGAGAGCCGCACGAGTTGAGTAGCAGGAGGGCAGAAAGAGCAAGTGCAGGTCCGGTAAAGAATCGAGTCGACCGAAGGATGTTCATGGAGTCAAAGCTTTTTAGGTTCCGGTACGTGGAACCTTCTTAAGCAATGATAGCCGATTTGCTTAGGGGCTTTACGATGCTTCCGATGCGTCTTTCCACAACGCAAGGTGGGATAATGCGATTCCCGCCGCAACGGAAACATTCAAGCTCCCTGTTTTTCCAACCATCGGTAAACGCAGGTGCACTGGGCAATTGCGCTCGACTCCGGCTGAAATCCCCGTCTCTTCATCTCCCATTACCAGGCAGACGGGTCCAGAAATAGACGTTTGATGGATGGAAGTTTCTGCGCTTTCGCTCAAAGCAACAGCGGTGATTCCATTGGCAGCGAGGTCTTGGAGCGCCCGTGCCATATCAGGCACCCGGGCAACAGGTAGCCGCAAGAGTGCGCCCGAAGAAGACTTGATGGCATCCTCTTGAATGGGTGCTACACCAAAAGAGGGGACGATAAGTGCAGTTGCTCCAAAGCACTCGGCACTTCGCGCTATGGCCCCAATGTTCCGAACATCCGTCACGCCATCGAGAGCCAAAAAGAACGGAATATCGCCCGCTTCATACGTCTGCGCAACCAATTCATCTAAAGGGTGGTAGACGATGGGGGACAGAAAGGCGACAATACCTTGGTGGTTTTTGACCGTAATCCGATTCAGCTTTTCCTTTGGGACGCGCTGAACAGGAATGTTCTGCCGTTTGAGTTGGCTGAGTAATGCAGACGTTCGTTCTCCTTTTTCGTCCCGTTGAATCAAGACTTTTTGAAATTCCTTTCCGGACTCCAGGGCCTCTTGTACCGGATGCCAACCCATCACGTAACTGCCTTTTGGTGGACGTTTGGGACCCGTATAGGGTGGTTTTTTGCCGGCTCTATCCCCTTCTGAATGAAAAGAATTTTCGGATCGAGAAGAACGGGGTGATGGGGGGAGATCAAATGGCATGGTGCGCGAGAATCAGTGCGGTAAAGGTACCGGCAAATCAGTCTGGTTTGATTCGACCGTTGCGCCAATTGGTGACCATGCGGTCCCATGGCGGTCGAAATTGAATGGATCGGTTGAGCACGTAAAAGTTTTCATCCCATGGATGCTCAACATGCAAAAAGCGAAATGTGATAGCATTGGCAGACCCTTCTTCCCCGTAAACCCACCATTCACTGTCGTTGCTGTTGCGAATTTTATCAGGTACTCCAAACACGATGTGGACCATGCCGCGGTCAGTGCGCCATCCCGGGTGTACCCCTGAGAAATACCGGTTTGCTTCTTCAACTCGTCCATAATACGACTTTATCAATGCTGCAGAAGCACCTTTCTCGTTCCCGCAACTCAGCCAAAATGCATCCAGTGAGGCTTTGGGATCGGTAGCGTTTTTCATACGGTCAAACTCTGCTCGGGTCGTAATGTAGCGGCTTGATTCAATCATGAGATTCAAATCACGAACACGGGGATGGTCTGCGGGCATTCCGTGCACCCGATGCGCGACGCGGAGCGTATTGTTTGCGGTTCGCTGTCCTACCACATTGATGCCCGGTTGGACGATGTATCCGCTCCATCCGGTTTCATCGGTCAACCACTCCGATTGAATCGCTGGTTGAAGGGTGTCTGACTTATCTCGGTTATTGGAGAACGGTGGCGATGGCATGGTCTTGGGAACCTCAACACTCGCATGCTGCCACGTTGCATCGGGTGGGCTCGAGAAATAAAGGGTGTCACCAATCGCTGCTTGTTCGTTGTAGACCGGCCAGCCATCACTTTGAAATGGGGTTCGAGGAATCCCGGGTTGAGGAAGGGGTATGGTCCAAGTCGTGGCGGTGTTTCGATGCAGGTCCTCCAGCGTCATTGGGACTAAATTGGTGCCTTGGTTCCAATTTGCGGCAAACTCGGCCAACGATACACGCCAAATCCGACGCGCTACAGGAGGAGTAAAATCGATCAGCGTATCCCGCCATGTCACCTCAAAGGTGCCTGCCTGGAGCCTCAAATTGGCGGTGAAGGGTGATTGCGGGGAATCTCTCAAAAACAAACTCTCTTCTCGGCTCCATTCTAAGAAAATTTCCACGGAATCAATGCCGAGAGGCAATGCAGTGCATTGGGGGTGTAAAATGCTCGCCTCGAAATCATACGGTCGTTGATTGGCCTTGCTCATTAAGGAATTGGACACGCTGCACCCCATCCAAAGCAGCGCTATCGCTGCGGAAAGCATCGTGATTCGGACTCCAATATTGGAAGCAGGTTTATTCATTGGACGGTTCGAGCGGCTTGGATTCGGCAGAGGAGGGCTCGATGAGCAGGTCCTCAGAAATTTTGGATTTTACGTTCACCCCTAACTCCCGCATTTGCTCTGCTTGAAAAATCGCTCCTTGCCTTCCTTGCAATTTGATCAACGCATCATCATACGAGGACTGTGCTTGGTTAAGGCGGGTTTTGATTTTGACAAATTCCTCGAGGAAGAGGTTGATTTGATGATACAATTTGCTGCCGCGCTCAGCGATTTTTTGGATGTTGGCCTTTTGTTCTTCTTGCTGCCAGACATAGCTGATTGTGCGAAGCGTAGCGATGAGCGTACTGGTGGAAACCAGCAATACATTTTTTCGCAACGCTTCCTCTTGCAACGTTAACAGGTGTGGTCCCAGGGCCACCCAAGAGGCTTCGACAGGCATAAACATCAAGGTGTAGTCGGTGCTCTTTCCGTAAAGTTGAGCGTAATCTTTGTGGCTTAATTCCTTGATGTGCGCTTTGACACTCCCTGCGTGAAGCCCTCTTTCTCGCTCCACTTCTTCGGGATCATCGGATTGGGTCATGCGCTCGTAGGCCGTAATGCTCACCTTGCTGTCGATGACCAAAACTTTGTCATCCGGCAAATAAATGAGGAAGTCAGGTCGGAAGAGCCGACCTTCCTCGTCCCGCTGAGAGGATTGCTTTGAGAAGTGGATGCCTTCTACAAGTCCCACTTGTTCTAAAATCCGTTCCAATTGGTATTCGCCCCAATCACCTTGCACCTTGCTTTCTCCTTTGAGAGCATTGGTTAGGTGCTTCGCCTCAGTTTGGAGGTTTTGATTTAGGGCAAAAAGTTTCTCAAGTTCTTTGTCGAGCTGCCCCAGTTGCTCGCGCTCATCGCCATAGAATTTATTCATCTGATTCTGGAGCTCGACGAATTTCTCTTGGATGGGCTTCACAACGGCCGAAAGTGTCTCCTTTCCACCTTCGGACAGCTGCTGCTGATGGCGCTTGGCGTTTTCTTCAATGATCTTGCGAGCGAGCAGGTCAAACTCTTGGGTCATCTCGCGCCGACGGTTTTCTTCTTCTTGGGAATGATCCTCAAATTTCTGTTCGGCTTTGCTTTTATCAGCGATGGCCTGTTGCAAATCGTTCCGCAACCCGGTGATTTCTGTTCTGGCTTGAACCAGGTCTAATTCCATCTGGTCGCGCTCAAATTGCACCCGCTCATGGTCTTGGTTTTGCGATGGATGACCGGTGCTCGTTTTGCCCAATTGTCGGGCCAACCAAAAAATTCCTGCTGCGAGCGCTCCTAGAATTAAAAATAGGATGGTGATAAGTTGTGAAGACTCCATGCGCAAAATATACATCTAAACGTAACCTTCGCTACGATACGTACGTAGGGATACCAGAACTTTTAACAAGCGCAACATGCAACGGTTTTTTCAATATGCCATCGGGCTGATTCTCGTCGCTTCCCTCTTCGCTTCGTGTGCAACAAGCTATTCAGCGTGTGCAGCATATGCAGAGGTGGAAGTGTGTGACTAATCAAAGCCATTTAAACGTGATGTCTTTTTGCGTGTCCGGGTGCAGTGAGCGCGCCACGGGGCACGCCTTTGTCGTGCGCTCAAGGATTATTTTCTGTTGATCCGTAGCTCCGGGAATGCGCAGCTCCAATTCGATTTCGATTTTCGCTATTCGCCGGGGATTCGAAGCCATTTTTTTCCAGACTTTCGCGCTCATTTCAACGGAGTCGAGCCCCATATCCCGTGCTTTGATTCCCATGATGGTCATGACACAACTGCACAACGCAGAACTCACCAAATCGGTGGGTGAAAACGCTTCGCCATTGCCTTGATTGTCGATCGGCGCATCGGTGATGACCTCAGATTTAGACCGCTCGTGGGTCATTCGAGTCCGGAGGTTTCCTTCGTAGACGCACTGGTAGTCGGGTGAAGTAGGGTTCATGGTCTGGTCATTCTTAAGAGTTGCAAAGGTGCATTTCAATTTCACGTTTCCGCGCTAAATTTGGGACATGTTGTCCCCAAGATCCTCACAATACAGGATGTTCCTCGGAACGCTATGGCTGGCCCTGATGTGCTATACGCCTTTCAGCTGGGGACAAACTAACGGGGAGGTTTTGACTGGAGATCAAGCGGTGTATCGGGATGGTAAAGTGAACACACCTCTAACCGACGAAATCCATCTAGGGGCCTTGTTTCATACCCAAGGGATTGGTGTGACCATGCGACGGGGATTCTACCGGAACGCTTTTTCTGTTCGGAGTTTTGGCGCAGACCTCAGTTTTTTCAGGCATCCGAAAGAAATTAAAACGTCGAATCCAGTCTACGAAAATGGTCGCCCATACATCTATGGAAAACAGAACACCTTGCAAGTTCTGCGGCTCTGGTTTGGTGGCCATTCGCTCAAAACGGAGAAGCTTCGAAAAGATGCCGTGCGATTTAGTACGGCCTGGAAAGCCGGTTTTTCAATCGGATTGATGAAGCCGGTCTACTTGGAAATTGGCTATCCGGATATTCCCTATGACTATGTGGCTACCGAACGTTACAATCCTCAGGAGCACTATTCGGACAACATTTATGGACAGGCGCCATGGAGCAATGGGTTGGATGAGTTGAGCTTGACACCGGGGGTGCATGCCAGTTATGCGCTGGAATTTGAGTACGGCAACGAACGGTTTATACCCAAATCATTGACGGCTGGCGTTGCAGCGGATGCTTTCTTGACCGCACCTGAGATATTTGCGGACCGATTTGAACAGAACAACCGCCTGTTTGTCACCTTATTTGCGACGATTGAATTTGGAAGAAATTGGACCCGTTGAATCGGACGATACACCATGACTACGCCTACGAACCCCTCCACAAAACCTGCAACTCAGCGCGTACCTAAGCCAAAATGGCTCCGGGTCAAGCTCCCGACAGGTCAGGCTTACAAAGAAGTTCGAGACATTGTCTCTGAGCACAAGTTGCACACGATTTGTGAAAGCGGTCATTGCCCCAATATGGGCGAGTGCTGGGGCGCGGGGACCGCAACCTTCATGATCCTTGGTAACATTTGTACACGTTCATGTGGATTCTGCAATGTTGCGACCGGTAAACCCTTGGAGGCAGATCCATTTGAACCCGGGCGTGTGGCACAGTCGGTCAAACTCATGAAAGTGAAGCACGCCGTCTTGACCTCAGTGGATCGGGATGATTTGGCTGACGGAGGCAGCGAAATATGGGCCCAAACCGTGCGCGCCATTCGGCACCAGAGCCCGGAAACGACGCTGGAAACGTTGATTCCAGATTTTGCAGGCAAATGGGAAAACCTCGCGCGGATCATTCAGGTTGCTCCAGAAATCGTCTCTCATAACCTTGAAACGGTACGAAGATTAACAAAGGAAGTCCGCATTCAGGCGAAATACGATCGCAGTCTTGAAGTGCTCCGACGCCTGCGCCAAGGAGGCATGAAGACCAAGTCAGGGGTGATGCTTGGGCTGGGTGAAACGTTCGATGAGGTCGTTGAAACGATGGACGATCTGCGCAGTGTGGGTTGCCAAGTTTTGACCCTGGGCCAGTATTTGCAACCCACGCCAAAACATTTGCCCGTGGTCGAATTTATTCATCCCGACGTTTTTTCGGAATTGAAAGAAATTGGCTTGCAAAAAGGGTTCCGATTTGTGGAAAGTGGACCACTCGTCCGCTCCAGTTACCATGCTGAAAAGCACCTGTTTTAACTGGAAAGAGACGAAAGAACTCCAATCTCTTTTTGTAACTCTGGCGCGGTTTTCCGCTGCTTATCCCCCTGAGATGTGTTTTGACGAGGAAGTCTTGAACACAAATGCTTGGTGAGCGATTGCTTTGTTGTAACTTTCGAATTCCAGATTGACAAAATTCAGACCATGCAATTGAAATCCTTGTTTGTTGCTTCAGCAGCAATTGCCCTTGCCCTGGTAGGCTGGCAAATCAGCACAAATGTTTCCAATGGAGTGGATGCAGAGGCCTATTCTCCTCGAGCCCAATCCGAACAAGCCCAGTCTCCCGAAGGAGCATGGGAAGTGCAAAAAATGCTTCGCGGTGATATCGAAACGGGCGAAGTGAATGAAAGTGGTTTGCGCGACCTGCGCAATGAGGTGGAGCGATTCGCAGCGAATCAGGCGGCCGACGGTCGTTCAACAGAGCATTATTGGAATGAAATGGGTCCGGATAACATCGGAGGTCGGATTCGTGCCATTGCTGCAGTGATTCCAGAGGATGGCAGCGAAGAGTCTGTGCTCTATGCTGGATCTGTTTCTGGTGGCCTGTGGAAAAGTGATAACGGCGGCAATGATTGGAACCAAATGTTTGGCTTGGATCAAATGATGATTGGCTCCATTGGTGTGACCAAAGCAGGTCACGTTTATGTAGGGTCAGGCTCGTTGTTTGAAGGCGGAGGTGGAGAGGGAGGTAGCTCCTTTCGAGGACGCGGAATCTATTGGTCCGCAGACGGCGAGAATTTCTCGTTAGTGGAAGGAACAGATCCGGGAGAATTTGGCTCAGGGAATTTCTCGGCGGTGGATGCCATGGTTGCAGACCCGAACGATGACAACCGGGTGTGGTTCGGATCGAATGCCGGTTTTGGATTTATTGAAGACGGTGTCATGACCATGAGCCCTAGCAGCGATATCAACGGTGCCGTTTCTGATTTGGCGATTGCGGCCGATGGTTCATACATGCTCATCGGAATGAACAATTGCCGAGTTTTCTTGAGCGAAGGTTCGGACTTCACTTCGTTCAACTCTGTGTCTGGCTCGAACAACGATGATACGGTCCTTCCTCAAAGCGGAAATGGACGGGTTCGGGTGGACATCTCAATTGATGACCCGAACCATGCATTTGCTGTATTTGCGACGAGCGGCGGTTCATTCGGTGGTTTGTACCACACTGGAAATGCCGGAGAGACTTGGAGCAATGTGTGGCCCAATGATATTTTGGAGGCGACTCCACTTCCTCGTAACCAAGGCATCTATGACTTGGCGTTGGGCATTGCACAAGGTCAGCCTGATTTAGCTTACGTCGGCGGGATTGAGTTGTGGCGTTCAGGCCCAAACCAACAGGCTGAATTGGCTGCATATTCCTTTGACTTTGCAGGAACCACCTTTGATGTGCACGCGGACATCCACGAGGTCATCTTCACTCCATATGGCAACATGTACGTTGCTGGAGACGGTGGAATTTATAAGAGCACGGATGGAGGAAACAACTATGTTGACATCAACCGAGATTTATCTGTTACCCAGTTCTACGGAATGGATCACAGTGCGCGCAGTGCGGTCTTGGGTGGAACGCAGGACAATGGTTCCCTTTTCATTCCGGCCAGTGGATACTTTTTGAGCGATCAAGAAGCATTTGAAGTTCAAGGTGGTGACGGTTTTGACTGCTCAATTTCCCAAGTGACCGAAGTTGAGGGGTACGATTATGCGTGGTATGCTAGCTCCCAAAACGGAGGATTGTCCCGTGGTACGGTCGCACCCGGAGAGAGCAATAATTATGGCGATTTTTGGGATGCAAACATCATTGACCTGGCGAATGACATGGGCGAGATTGGCCAATTTTATTCCGTTGTTCGCTTGTATGAAAACACAGATGATCCTGATACCGAGCGTAATATCATTCTCGTGAATCCTTACGGGGAAACAGTTACTGACAGTTCGTTTGTTCTGTCGACCTCGAATCAAAACCTTGATTTCGATTACACATTGCCTGAAGGCACAGAGCTTCCTTATTATGATGTTCTGGTGCGACCTGAGCGTCTGCTAGAGGCACCTTTGGCAGAAGATCCCGATTACTTTTGGCTTGACCCGCAACCAGCGGTTGAGCAATTGGAATGTGTGACGGATAGCACGGTCGTAGGTGTAGAATCTGTGATTACTGACATCACTCCCATTGTGGATTCACTGTATGTTGAGGAGTGGGATGACTGGGTCTACAACACCGTTGGATACGATACGACGTATGTTGAAGTTGACGTATATGATGTCACAGAAACATGTGATACCATGTATTTCCATGCCTCTGATACCTTAACCGATGTTCCCGGTCGTTTGCAGGTGCGTGACCCCTACACGACGATGACCATTGCGGGCTTCAATGGCGGCAACGGCATTTGGATGACACGCGATGGGTTGAATTTCAATACCACCCCATCTTGGATTCGATTGGACAACGCTCCAGCAGGAACGGGAACAAAGGCGGTAGAATTCACGGTCAATGTTGAGCCCGAAGCAGGAAATCACATGTTCGTAAGCGGTTGGGACGGAAAGTTGTACCGATTTGACGGAATGGAGTCCATCTACACCCAGGACGATGTGCCTGCGAACATGCGAAAGCAAATTCAAACGGTAGGTGCGGCCATTACGGGTATCGCTGTTGACCCCAACAATCCCAACCACGTTGTGATTTCTGTGGGGGGATACGGTGTCGTTTCATCAGGAAAGGTGCAAGAGACCTTTAACGCCCTCGATGAAGATGTAGATTGGACGAACATTTGGAACGCAGATGGACTCGAGAAGATGCCGTGCTACGATGTAGTTATCGATGCAATGGATCCTTCTGGTGAGACTATTTTGGTCGGTACCGAGTACGGTATTTTCGCGACAGACAACGGAGGAGATGAGTGGGTGATGGCGAACCAAAACATGGCGTCTGCCCCGAATCAACCTACCGCACCGGTCTTTGATTTGAAGCAGCAATGGCGTGGTGCTTCTCCTTGGATCAATCCATCCAATCAAGGGGCAATTTACGCAGCGACACACGGCCGTGGAATTTTCCGTTCGGACTTGTTCCTAGGGGTAGAAGACCTCGATTCAGAGGATGTAGCACAAGCACAGGGTTTGTTGGTGTATCCCAACCCTGTTACGGATGCCAACTTCACCCTTCAGTCGCAAGCAATGAAAGGCGATTTCCAGTTGCAGGTATTCGATCTCACCGGCCGATTGAATGTTGATCATTCGATCCGAGGCTACGTCGGTGGTCCCTTGACGGTGGATGCTTCGAACCTTCCGAATGGGCAATACATCGTGCGATTGGTTAATGGCCAATTCCAGGAGACGGCGAAGCTGCTCGTGCGCCACTGATAGCGAACACCAGATGAGCTACTTGCTCCATCCAATGGGATAAAAAAATCCCCAGCTATTCAAGGCTGGGGATTTTTTTTGTCCTGAAGGCCGCAAGACATGTTGTTTAGCCCCTAAAGATGGAGCAACTCCGCCT
Source organism: uncultured Flavobacteriales bacterium (assembly GCA_905479115.1). Lineage (GTDB taxonomy): Bacteria > Bacteroidota > Bacteroidia > Flavobacteriales_D > Sanyastnellaceae > UA16. The sequence goes on along the minus strand of CAJQLF010000058.1, from coordinate 11,754 downwards.
GGCCTTCTTCAATTTTGGCCGCCGTAAAGTGATGGATCCAATCGCCGAGATTGATGTAGCGTGCCGAAGGTTGACCGGGCTCAGGGTGCGGCACTTCCAAATCAAGGGGCAGGTGACGGTGGCCAAAGATGAAGCAGTCCAGTGGCTGCTGGGCCAAAACGGAACGACAGTGATGCCACAGCCATTCATTTTCAGGCGTTTCGAACACGATATCTTCCTTGCCCCCGTTTGCTCTGCTGTTGCGCGATAACCTCGACGCCAAAGCGACGCCGACATCCGGATGTACCCACCGGTACGCCCACTGGAGGAGCGGAGCGGTAAATACCTTCTTAATGCGCTTGTAACCGTAATCTCCCGGTCCCAGGCCATCACCGTGTCCGATCATGCAGCGAAGCCCGTCATATTCCCGGATGATGGGCGTGCGATGCAATTCGACTCCCAACTCTTCTTCAAGGTAGCCAAAGGTCCACATGTCGTGGTTGCCTGTATGATAATGGACGGGAATTCCAGCATCTGAAATGCGGGCGATGGCCCCCAGCAGGCGCACACCTCCTTTGGGAACGGCGCGTCGGTATTCGTACCAAAAGTCGAAGATGTCGCCGACCAGGTGAATTTCTGTCGCGGCGCCATTGCTGGCATGGCCTTGGCCGGCAGCGGAATCTTCCAGCCACCGAATGAAGCGCAATTCTCGCTCGCGGCTGTTCACCGGATTCGGCACACCGAGGTGCAAATCAGAGGCGAGGTGGACGCGGTTCAACTGGTGGGATTCATTGATGACCTTCGCAATTACCGGAGCAATTCGTTCAGCTTGGCAGAGAGGGCAGGACCGCGCAAATGTGTCGCGGCGATGATGCCGTCCTGATCCACCAAAACAACATGAGGAATGCTGCTTACCCCATAGGATCGGGCCGCGGCGTTTTGCCAACCGTTGAGATCGCTTACGTGATTGGGCCAGATCAAGCCGTCTTGGGCGATGGCCGATTTCCATCGAGCGGCATCCTTGTCCAAGGAAACCGAAAACACTTCGAATCCTTTTTGCTGGTATTCGCCGTAGGCGCGCACCACGTTCGGGTTCTCACGCCGACAGGGGCCGCACCAGGAGGCCCAAAAATCGATGAGCACCACCTTGCCGCGCAAGTCGCTTAAGCGGCGTTCTGTGCCATCAGGATCGGCCATGACGATGTCAGGCGCTTCATCGCCAACGCCGTAGCGGGAGTTTTTGGCCTGCCTCGGTTGGTTCGCACCGTTTCCTTTGCGCACCACACGTTCTTTGGCATCTTGACGTTGGGTCGCATTTGCTTTTGTGGCCATCGTCAACGCTTGATGAAAGGAGCCATTGCGCAAAGGCCCTTCGGTCTCTTTTAAAATGTCTTGAAAAAGCTGTCCATTAGAACGGGGTTCCAAATGCTCGAGCGGGCCCAGCAGAGCCAACGATCCTGGGTGGTCTTTAATAAAGTCCTTTGCCCACGTATCGGCTTCGTTTTTCTTTTGGGCCGATTTATCGGAAAGCTCTTGCATCTTCTCTCTGTCCTTGGTGCGTTGCATCGTGCCTCGCAGCATGCTCAACGTGGTTTGGAGGGGCATCGCCTTCGCATAGTATTCATGTACTTCTGCAGAGGCCTGAGAGCCTGTAATAGTCGCATTCTGGATGAAGCCTCCGTCTGGAATTTCAGCTTGGATGTGGACGTGCATCGTGCTGTCCATGATGATGACCATCGGGGACGTTTTACTGACCATGAGCTGATAGTAATCCATTACCAATGGCCGATCTGGAATGATTTCAAAATGACCTTGCATATCGGATGTAGCAGTTCCGATCGGGACGAACGTTCCACCTTGTCCAGGCTTTCCGGGCATCCATTGACGCAATTCCAAGACAACTCCCAAGCCTTCACCTGATAAAACGCCCGATACGGCATTGCGGGGTCCGTTGGTCTGTGGACCACACCCGGCTAAGATTCCCATGGTAGCCGCAGCGACGATTATCGCACCCAAGTAGCCTCGTTTCTTACGCTTCACAAATTCCTTCATGATTCAAATATCTTGAATTTTTATCGGTTTTAGACGGTAGCAGGGGTCCGGTCTTTCAATTGTTCTGTGAGCCATCCGTTTAATTGAACTGAATTCACCCACTCGGCTTTCATCGGTTCGTAGCGAATAGGGACACCGTCGATGACCGTTTTGGGTAGGCGCATGGCGTCTTTTTCGGTGGTAATCAGCGCGTGCAAGCGATCTGATTCGATGATGCGATTCCATCGCTTGAAATCCGCTGCCGAAAACGATTTGTGATCGGAAAATGCCTCGCGTCGGACCACCTGAAAACGCTCTGCTAAGCGATCCATGAAACGCTCTGGTCGGGCGATACCTGCCACTGCTATGATGCGTTCACGTCGGTCTGGGGATTCTTCGGGATTGCCGTTATTGCATGGTGCATCATCGGGCCAACACCGGAGCGGCTCCGATTGCATCCGGCTTCCAAAAACAGGCCGGTCCGCGGGCAGTCCTTGAGCAAATGCATCCCGGATTTCTGAAGACTCATCGCTCAGCCTTGTCACCACGACCGCATCGGCTATTTTCAAACGGCTATGCAAGTCGCGCAGGCGCCCCAGCGGGAGCAAAGCATCTGATTGAATGGGCTGGGTGCTGTCGATGAGCAAGATGCTCAAGGTGGGCTTGAGCCGCCTGTGCTGGAGGGCATCGTCGCACACGACCCATTGGAGATGAGGATGAGCGGCTTTCATAACGTTTAACCCTTGTAGACGGTCTTCGCATACGGCCACGGGTGCACTTGGGAGCTTCCGCGCGAGCATGAGCGGCTCATCTCCAACGTCTTTGGCGTCTGCATCGCTGTCGACCCAGAGAAACCCTTTCGTTTCTCGACCGTATCCTCGGCTGAGGATGCCGACTGTTCCGGTGCCCAAGATCGATTCCATGTCGCGCACAAACCGCTCGGTCATGGGCGTTTTACCTGTTCCACCGACTGTGAGGTTGCCTAAGGCCAAGGTTGGGATTGCCCCCTCGCTTGAGGCGAGGACTCCATGGTCGTACAGCGCGTGTCTGCACGTCAGTATTGCTGCATGCATGGCGGCCAGTGGTCCGAGGAATATCATCCGAACGATGCGGGGAATCATGCGCTAAAAATACGGGTTGTTCGGGACGTCCCTTACATTTGGTTCATGCAAGATGGACAAATCATGAAAGTTCGGGACGTGGTTTACGAATTGGAGCGCTGGGCGCCCCCTTCTCTCCAAGAATCGTATGATAATTCGGGTCTTTTGGTGGGCGACTTGGACGCGGATGTCACGGGTGTTCTAGTTTCGTTGGATTGCACAGAGGAAGTCGTCGCTGAGGCGGTGGCGCTCGGAGCAAATGTCATTGTCTCACACCATCCCATTGTTTTTAAAGGGCTCAAACGGTTCACAGGAACGACGTATGTCGAGCGGACGGTGATGGCCGCGATTCGCCAAGGGGTGCAGCTGTATGCCATCCACACGAATTTGGACAATGTGGCGGACGGCGTGAACCAGCGGTTGGCAGAACTAGTGGGGTGCACGCGGGAGTCTCTTCGCATTTTGCGACCTAAAAACGACCTGCTCAAGCAAGTGGTGGTCTATGTGCCTGCGGACCATTCCGATGCGGTGCAACAGGCGATGTTTGATGCAGGGGCAGGTCGCGTTGGAAACTACGATGAATGTGGCTGGTCGGTAGAAGGTCAAGGAACGTTTCGGCCCCTCGGCGGTGCAGAGCCCTTTGCCGGGCAGGTCGGGGTGCGTGAGCGAGCCCACGAGCGCCGAGTTGAAGTTGTTACAACGCCCGAGCTATTAAGCGCTGTATTGCAGGCCATGAAGGCGGCTCATCCATATGAAGAAGTGGCTCATGGTGTTTGGACGTTGGAGAATGTTTTGACCAATGTGGGAAGTGGCATGGTGGGAAATTTGCCGACTTCCATGAGTGAGGAAGCGTTCTTGGATTCCGTTAAATCCGCCTTGGGTTGTGCGGCATTGAAGCACACCAAACTGCTGAATCGAGAGGTTCGAAAAGTCGCTGTTTGTGGGGGCTCTGGGAGTTTTCTGCTGAGCGATGCGATCCGGTCTGGCGCCGATGTTTTCGTGACCTCTGACTTCAAATACCATGAATTTTTTGACGCCGATGGACGCATCATCATCGCCGATGTAGGCCATTATGAAAGCGAATGGCAAACAACGGACCTGATTGTCAACAGGCTAAACGAAAAATTCCCTAATTTTGCCGTCCATTTGGCAAAGGCCAATCCGAATCCTATTCACTATCGCTGACCACAACATGGCTAAAAAAACCACCGCCTCGACTGCAGAAGACAAACTGCGTGCGTTGTATGATTTGCAACTAATCGATTCTCGAATTGACCGCATTCGCGTTGTTCGAGGAGAATTGCCGTTGGAAGTCGAAGACTTGGAAGACGAAATCGCTGGATTGCGCACCCGCTTGGAGCGGTTGGAGGAAGACCTTGATTTGGTGAACCAGCGGATCTCCGCTTACAAGAATCAAATCGAAGACAGCAAGGCTCTAATTGCCAAGTACACCGAACAGCAAAATAACGTTCGGAACAACCGAGAGTTTGAATCCTTGAACAAGGAAGTGGAATACCAAACACTCGAGATAGAGCTGTGCGAAAAGAGGATTAGAGAGTGCCTGGCTCAAGTCGAGCAAAAATCTGAAGTCGTCAATACCAGCAAAGAAAAGTTGGAGATGCGGGATGCTGATTTGGTGAGCAAGAAAACGGAGCTGTCCGAGATCATCGCCGAGACGCAGCAAGAGGAGGATGTGTTAAACGGTTTGAGTGACAAGATGGCAAAGAGCATTGATGATCGTTTGCTAGCGAGCTATCAGCGCATTCGCGGAGCCGCCAAGAACGGTTTGGCCGTTGTTCCAATTGAGCGCGAGGCTTCTGCTGGATCGTACATCAAGATTCCACCACAGCGTCAAATTGATATCGCGCAACGAAAGCGAATCATTGTGGACGAGCACAGCGGTCGAATCCTGGTTGATAAGGAGTTGGCTGAGGAGGAAAACAGCCGCATGGATACGCAGATTAGCAAGGCGTTGGCGAAGGCCAAGAAGTAAGTTGCTGCAAATCCTCAACGTAAAAACGGCACCTCATGGGGTGCCGTTTTTGGTTGCTGTAAATCCTCAAGTGAATTTCATCACCCGCATACCGAGTCAGTACCGCTTCTTTTTGGGCGTGCTTGAAGGCTTGAACTTGGCGGATGCGGGCTTCTTGCGAGCACCTCCATTGTCGGAATTAGCAGAATTACTTCGACGGGAGTAGCGATCGTCTGGAGGAGTGTCCCGTCCGAAAGCGCCGTTGTCGCCAAATTTCTTTTTGGGTTTGCTTTTCCAGCTGTCGTCCCCTCCCGTGAATTTCCGCTTACCACTTTCGGGTCTACCGCCGGATGATGGTCTTCCGCCGGATGACGGCCTTCCGCTAGATGACGGCCTTCCGCCACTTCGGCTTCCTTGACCACTGCGGTCCGTGCGTGTTCGCTGGGTGTCGCGTCCTCGCGATCCTCCATGGCTGCCGCCTCTTCCACCATAGCTGCGTTGACCACCGCTTCGGTCGTCTCCTCCCTTGAGGTTAAGATCCTTACCATGCGTGATGTTCAACTTGGATAGTTCCAGGCTGACAATGCGGTTGAGCACTTCTTCTTTCGACATGCTTTCAAATCGCTCCAGGGTGGAAAACCACAAGTCTGCGGGCAGTCCTTGGTTTTCTTCACGCTTCAAGACTTCTGCTGCCCATCGCTCCAACCGTGCGGCCGAGATGGACTTGGCATCTGGAATTTGAGCCTCTGTGAATTCGATGCCCAATCCCTTAGAGAGTCGATTGACGACGGCCTTTTCTCGGGTGTTGATGAACGCCATAGAAATGCCTGTTTTGCCCGCTCGTGCCGTACGGCCTGATCGGTGCGTGTAATAGGCTTGGTCATTCGGTAGTGAGTGATGAAAAACGTGGGTCAAATCGTTGACGTCGATGCCCCTTGCCGCCACATCCGTTGCGATGAGCACCTGCAGCTCCCGCATCTTGAAACGGCGCATGACACGGTCTCGCTGGGGTTGGGAAAGGTCCCCGTGAAGCGCGTCAGCTCGGTATCCTTTTTTCATCAGTGTTTCCGCCAAGTCCTGCGTGTCGCGCTTGGTGCGACAGAAAACGACGCCGAACAGTTCCGGATCCATGTCCATGAACCGCGCCAGAGCTTCCGCTTTGTCTGTATGACGCACCGTAGCATACTGGTGGTCGATGTGGTCATTGACCGCTGTTTGCGGGTCGATGCGCACCTCCATGGGGTCCTCCATGTACTGCTTGACCATGCGGCGAATTTCCTTCGGCATGGTGGCTGAAAACAGCCAAGTCCGCTTGGATGCGGGCGTCATGTCCAAAATGGTGTCGAGTTCTTCTTTGAACCCCATGTTGAGCATTTCGTCGGCTTCGTCCAGGATGACGAATTCCAGTTGATCGAGCTTGACGGCTTTGCGCTTGGCTAAATCAATCAAACGGCCTGGCGTGGCAATGACCACATGGCACGGTCGCCTCAGCTGTTGGATTTGCGTCATGATGTTTGCACCTCCGTAAACCGCAACGGTCTGAATGCCGTCGAGTTGTTTGGCAAAAAGCTCAATTTGCTGGGCGATTTGTTGACCCAGTTCGCGGGTTGGTGCGAGGATCAAGGCTTGGACATGCGAGGCTTTGGGGTCCAGGTGTTCGAGCATGGGCAGCCCAAATGCAGCTGTTTTGCCCGTTCCCGTTTGTGCCAAGCCAATGAAATCCCGATCCCCTGCGAGCAGGTGAGGGATGGCTTCTTGCTGAATTTCGGTGGGGTTCTCAAAGCCAAGTGTGGCGATTGCTTTGAGAAGCGGGGCGGAAAGCCCAAGACGTTCAAATGATTCCAAAAGGGGTGCGGGTCTTGCAGATAGAGGCCGCAAGGTAGGGCTGATCCGCATGAATAACACGGGCTTATCCGGTTTTACATGCGAAAGCCTAAGGAAGCGACGACCATTCCGTGCGTTTTCCGCAATCGACCTGCCTCAATTAAATCGGGCGAGTACAGGTAAATATCCCGGTCGTGCCAACTGCGTCGGTAGGTCGCTGAAGCATACCAAGCGTTTGTTCGATAACCAAAGCCCATGCTTCCCGTATAGCGACTTGCATCCGTGTCAATTTCGGCTGCAGGGGAGAAGGGGGAAGTCTCCATTCCCGCACCAGCGCGAAGGCGCCAATTCTGTTGGATACGGAATTCACAGCCAACGCGGGCTGCATGGGATAGATTGTACAGCTGGGATGCGGCTTCGTTTTCTGTCTCGAAATTGTACGGGTCTGGCCCTGAGAGGGCTTGAGGTTTGAGCATGCCACTTCCATAATCTACTCGCTCATAATCCGCTGTGATGATGCCCATCTTTCCCAGGATAAATGCTCCGGACGCAATGAGCCGGGAAGGCGTAAGTACTACGTACTCCAAACGGTTAAAAGGAGAGCTTGAATCGAAAGATTCACCGTCCTTGAAGTCACTGCGGATTTTTGTGGAGTATTCGTCCGTGAACCCAATGCGGCTGCGGGTGTGGTATGCGACTCCCGCGCGAAGCCAATTCGTTAGAGCCAAGTTGATGCCGACTTTGAAATTGACTCCACTGCCCTCCACAGTTAGTAGTTCTTGATACTCCCATTCAGCGAGTTCCAAGGAATCGATTCGCGGGCGCTCGTTGTGAATGGCTTTTTCGTCGAATTCGACGCTGACAATGCCGATGCTCGCACCGATGTAGAGGCGTTCTTGAAACCCAGATCCCAGACCGATGTTGGTTTCATTGAGATGGCCGGAACGCTCAATAATCTTGGTGGCGTAGGCGCCACCTGATGGGATTTCTGAAATGTAATCCGTCGGATTGTTGTTGGGGTGGGGGTTGAGGAGGTAAGTCTCCCAAGCGAGGCTGCTGGTAAAGGGTGAAAGGTTATAGAGTTCATCGGGATTTGCGCCCATGGCCTCTCCCAAAAAGACGTCGAGCAACGTTCCGTCCAGCGGTGCGTCATCGATCCGGACGCGCTCGTTGTAGTTTGCCCGCCGCGTATTGGTAACTGCGAGGGTCGTGACGGGCCAATCTGGATTCACGGAGGGGTAACTCAATGCGATGCCGAGGTTGGTTGTTGAACCGCTGAGTTGGTTGGCGTTGCCAAATTGACCGGCGATGTTCACTTTTGTCTTTTGCGAAGCAAGTCCAGTAGAGATGCCCGCATCTCCTCTGCGGTACATGCCAATTCCTGCGGGGTTTCCGCTTAGGCAAGCGAGGTCAGCGCCTAATGCTCCAAAAGCTCCGCCCATGGACATGGAGCGCGCCGTACCAAGGGACTCCTGGTAGCTGTAACGCAGGATGTCAATTTCGTTTTGAGCGTTTGCCTGCCATGCAATCGACCCCAAGAAGAGGCTCAGAATCCAAGCCGAAGTAGATTGACGCTGCTTCATCGGCCACCTCCTCGGCTAGAGCGAGAAGATCCACTAGGTCGCGAACCTCCTGAACTTCCTGAACTTCTGCTCGGTGTATTCGCAGGGGAAGTGCGGCTGCGTGACGAATTGTTCGATGGCTCAGGGGTGCTCCAAGATCGATTCGGTCGAGGGGAGGTTGTATCCCGCTGATTTCCGATTTTTTCCATCCAGCGATTCATGCGGGAGTTGGAGGCCGGTGCTACGTATGTGGGTGCGCTGGTATCGCCGCCTCTTGGGCTTGCTGTGGGCGATTGATCGGCTGGGGTCTCTTCCACTTTGGGACGCACCAAGACGCCGTTCGAGTCGTAGTTGCTTCCGCTGCCGGTGTAGCTCATGATTGGAGTGCGTGTGCGTCCTGTCACGCCGTTGAAGCTGTCGTTGCTTCCCGTTCCGGACCAACCGCCGTTGCTGTTGTTCCAACCGCCATAGCCGTTGTTCCATCCGTTGTAGCCGCCGTAGCCGTTGTTCCAGTTGTTGGCCGCAAAGGGGCTATACCCGTATCCATATCCTGAGCCGTATCCCATTCCGTAGGGGTTGCCCCACCCGCTTCCGTATGGATCCATCCCGCCATAGCCCATGCCGTACCCCATTCCATAGCCCATGCCGCCTGCACCAAAAGGATTCAAGTAGGAAGAAAGCCCCCAGCCGTTGCCCATCCCGTTGCCGAAGGGACGGTAAGGATTGTTGATGCTTGATTGGTACCTGGGCATGCCGTAACCGTAGCCTCCTGCATAACCTGGACTGTAAAGGCTTCGACTCGGATCGTAGTAATCGTCCTCCAAGGGTTCTTCTGCGCTCTGTTCTAACGCGAAGTTCAAGTACTGCGCGTCGGTGATGAACTCCTCTCCGCGGCGCAAGTACATTTCGTCATCTTCGAGGGCCGAGAAGTTGGGGGTGGTCGCACACCCAGAAAAAACGACGATGCCAAGCACGGTAAAGAGCCAATGTGCAGGATGATCAAGGCGGGAGAGCGGGAATGTAGCCATGGGAATGTTATAATCTTGGGAAAGGTACGAAATTGGTACTTTTGCGATGCGGATTGTCCACGTTCGGATAACTGCACAAATCATACCAAACTCCCAGTGCAACCCCATGGCTTCTAAATTGACTTCCCGCGAGGCGGATTACAGCAAGTGGTACAACGAATTGGTGGTGCAAGCTGACCTGGCCCAACACAGCGATGTAAAAGGGTGCATGGTGATCAAGCCATACGGTTTTGCCATTTGGGAACGGATGAAGGCCGTCCTCGACGAAATGTTCAAAGAGACGGGGCACGTGAATGCGTACTTCCCTTTGTTTATTCCCAAGAGCTATTTTTCCAAGGAGGCGAGTCACGTGGAAGGGTTTGCCAAGGAATGTGCCGTGGTTACCCACTACCGGTTGATGAATGACCCGGATGGAAATGGCGTGGTCGTGGACCCTTCGGCCAAGTTGGAGGAAGAGTTGATCGTTCGCCCGACATCGGAGACGATTATCTGGAATACCTACAAGAATTGGATTCAGAGCTACCGCGATTTGCCGCTCTTAATTAATCAATGGGCCAACGTGGTGCGCTGGGAAATGCGGACGCGGTTGTTTTTGCGCACCAGTGAATTTTTGTGGCAAGAGGGCCATACGGCACACGAGACTTCCGACGAGGCGGTGGAAGAAGCCCGCCGCATGCTCGACGTCTATGCGGACTTTGCGGAGCAGTGGATGGCCATGCCCGTTTTGAAAGGGGTGAAGAGTGCGAATGAACGGTTTGCCGGTGCCTTGGATACGTATTGTATTGAGGCCATGATGCAAGATGGAAAAGCGCTGCAGGCTGGAACTTCGCACTTCTTAGGACAGAATTTCGCCAAGGCATTTGATGTCAAATTCGCCACGCGTGACGGAGGTCAGGAATTGGTATGGGCGACTTCATGGGGAGTTTCGACCCGGCTCATGGGAGCGCTGATCATGACACATTCGGACGACGCAGGTTTGGTCCTGCCTCCGAAGTTGGCGCCTATCGAAGTGGTTTTGGTTCCGATTTACAAGGGAGAGGAGCAGATGGCGGAGATTGTTGGGGCATTGAAAGGCATTGCCGATGAGCTGAAAGCTGCAGGACTGCGCGTGAAGGTCGATGACGACGATTCAAAGCGGTCAGGATGGAAGTTCGCCGAGCACGAGTTGAAGGGCGTTCCCGTGCGATTAGCCATGGGGCCTCGTGACCTAGCTGGCGGCACCATCGAAGTGGCCCGCAGGGATACGCAAACAAAATCTGTGGTGGAAGCTGCTGGCATTACTGCGCACGTGAAATCCTTGCTTGATGAAATTCAGCAATCGCTCTTTGATCGTGCCGCTCAACGCACGCAAGAAACCACGACCCGGGTCGAGACCTGGGACGAATTCAATGCCGCCCTCGAAACCGGTGGCTTCATCGAAGCTCACTGGGACGGCACCTCCGAAACAGAGGAGCTCATCAAAAAAGAAACCAAAGCGACCATTCGCTGTATCCCGCTGGATGCGAAGGACGAGCCGGGTGCGTGCATCCGAACGGGTGCGCCCTCCAAGCAGCGAGTCGTTTTTGCTCGTGCATACTAATTCCTTTTCGTCATGGACAACACCCCCATCGGACTTAATCCTGAAGTCACTGCAGAAACGATCACCGGTTTGAATAGCCTGCTGGCGGACTTGCAGATTTTTTACCAAAACGTGCGCGGCTTCCATTGGAACATCCGCGGTGCGGAGTTCTTTGAACTGCATGCCAAATTCGAAGAGTTGTACACCGACCTGCAACTCAAAATTGACGAAGTCGCCGAGCGAATTTTGACCTTGGGCGGTCGCCCAATGCACTCGTACGAGGCGTACTTGAAAACCACCGACATCCATGCGGTCAAGGACATTTCGAGCGGTCCCGAAGCCATGAAGCATTGCGTTGCTGCGTTCAGTGTCTTGTTGCTGCGGGAGCGGGCTTTGCTTCAGTTGTCTGCCCAAGCCGGCGACGAAGGAACCCATGCCCTCATGAGCGACTACATCCGTCAGCAAGAAAAGACCGTCTGGATGTACCGGGCATATCTGGGATGATGCTCCCTGCGCAGGCTTGCTCCTTGTCGCATTGAAAAAATCGCCTCCCATCTTGTTGGTTGCAATCGATGTAGTATATTTGCGCCCCAATTGGCCCGTTCGTCCAGGGGTTAGGACGCCAGGTTTTCATCCTGGAAACAGGGGTTCGATTCCCCTACGGGCTACTTTCAAAATCCTCGCATCTTCAACAGGTGCG
>CAJQLF010000057.1 GCA_905479115.1 uncultured Flavobacteriales bacterium | reverse complement strand
ATTGGGATTTAGAACGGATAGCGCTGATGGATCGAATTTTGATGAAAATGGCCTTGGCTGAAGCCCGAACGTTTCCGTCAATTCCATTAAAAGTGACGTTGAATGAGTACATCGAACTTTCAAAGTATTATAGCACGCCGAAAAGCCACGGCTTCATCAACGGTATCTTAGACGAGCTCTTTGGTAAGTTGAAAGAGGACGGCAAAATCAAAAAAAGCGGCCGAGGACTCATCGAATGAAGCGAACGAAAGGAATGAATCATACGAGGAGCTTTAGGATTGGTCTGATCGGATTGGCGCTGCTGCTATCAGGAGGCTGCCAACTTCCAGGAGAAGAACAAATCTCCACCGACCTCATTCACATTCCTGCAACGGCTCGCTCAGAAGGCACACCTAAAATTCTTGTACCCGTAATAGCCTTCTCAGATACGATAGCCGCTTTGGGCATTGTTGCAGAAGGCACGCAAGTAGAGCGTGCTTTTTCCTTCTCGAACGAAGGGAAAGCACCCCTCATCATATCAGATGTGAGCACATCGTGTGGCTGTGCACTCGCTGAAAAATGGCCCCGTTCGCCGATTCATCCCGGTGAGACAGGGACGATTGCAATTCGGTTCGACAGCCGCGGGCGCGTGGGAGAAAACCGCAAAGAAATCTTCGTTGTGACGAATGCCACTCCTTCAACAACTACATTAACCATAACAGCTGAAGTTATTGGTCCACAGTGATTTAAAAAATTAACTTATTTCAAATCTAATGCTATGATGCACTACATTTTATTCCAAAGTCCAGCAACAGGAGAAGGAGGCATGAGTTTCTTCCTGCTCATTGGTGGCATGTTCCTTATCATGTACTTGTTCATGATTCGGCCACAGGTCAAAAAACAAAAGGAGGCCAAATCATTTCGTGCAGAATTGAAAAAGGGCGACAAAGTCGTCACGATCGGTGGCATCCATGGGAAAGTCGCCGACATGAACGAGCGAACTGTTCTTATTCAAGTAGATGGTGCCAAAATACGCGTCGAAAAATCTGCGCTGAATCCTGCTGGAGAAGCATCGGAAGAGGATATCAAAGCCAACGCATGATGGACCCGAAGTCCTCCGCTCAATCGCTCCCCTCTTTGGGATTGTCGCTGATTCCTGTTGCCGCATTAATCGGGTTGTTGGCTGCCGATGTGGTTGCCTTTGGCGAGGACAGCTCATACGGAGCGAACCAAATAGCGATGCTCCTTGCAGCGATGGTAGCTGGTGGAATTGGCATGGTGAGAGGCACCCGGTGGAAGGCCATTAGCGATGCGATGGCACATTCTGTGTCGCAGACGACGGAGGCCATTTTGATTCTTTTGATGATTGGGGCGCTCTCAGGGACGTGGCTTATTGCTGGAATCATTCCCGCGTTTATTCATTATGGCCTGCAAATTCTCGAACCCGGTATTTTCCTGTTTGCCGCATGCATCATCTGCGGTGTGCTTTCATTGGCCACCGGCAGTTCTTGGGGAACCGTGGGAACAGTTGGCGTGGCTTTAGTTGGCATCGGTTCGGCATTGGGGTTGAGCGAGGGTTGGGTTGCTGGAGCAATCATCTCTGGGGCTTATTTCGGTGACAAAATGTCGCCCTTAAGCGATACAACGAACATTGCTGCTGCCGTTGGCGGAACGGATTTATTCTCGCACATCCGGTACATGACATACACCACTGTGCCCAGTTTGGTGGTGGCTCTCCTTGTATTTTTAATCGCAGGATTTGGCGGCAGTGCAGCTATTGAAGGCCTTTCTGCTTCATTTGCTGATGACTTTGGAGCCGCTGTCTTTTCCGCATTTGACATTCATTGGGGCCTTTTTTTCGCTCCCGTTATTGTCATCTTCCTGATTGCAAAAAAAGTCCCTGCCGCCGCTGCCTTGATGATCGGCACCTTGCTCGGTGCCTTCACCGCGATCGTTTTTCAGCCAGATGTGGTCCGCAGTGTCGCTGGCATGACGAATGGTGAAGGGTATGGCATGGCAGCGTTCAAGGCCACCATTCAATCTATGGCCTTGGACAGCTCCATCACCACCAACAATAGCATGGCCAATGATCTGCTTGCGTCCAGCGGCATGGCGGGCATGCTCAACACCGTCTGGCTCATCCTTTGTGCCATGGTCTTTGGGGCAGCAATGCAAGCGACCGGTATGTTGGAGCGAATCACCCTCGCAATCCTGAGTGGTGTTCAATCCACGTTTGGGCTCGTCTCTCGCACCGTTGGAACATGCCTGGCCTTTAACATTTTGGCTTCAGACCAATACCTCGCCATTGTGGTTCCAGGCAACATGCTCAAAGATGCCTACAGCGACCGGGATTTGGCTCCCGAAAACCTGAGCCGGACACTGGAAGATTCGGGGACAGTTACGAGCGTATTGATTCCATGGAACACTTGCGGCGTCGCGCAAAGTGGCATTCTGGGGGTAGCGACCTGGGCTTACCTCCCTTATTGCATTTTTAACTGGGTCAGTCCTCTCATGACGTTGACCATCGCTGCATTGGGATTTCGCATCAAGAAGAAGCATGCATCCTAATTCCCAGCCTGATTAACTGAACACGCGAACGCGCCAATTGTTGGCATTCCATGGGCAAAAACAGCGACCCTTCTAGCGGCAGGAACATAACCGAAGATCTGATTGAGATCATAGGAGCGCAAGAACACAACCTCAAAGACGTGTCCTTGACAATTCCTAGGAATCAACTTGTCGTCATCACTGGCGTCAGTGGCAGTGGGAAATCCAGCCTTGCTTTTGATACGCTATATGCGGAAGGACAGCGGCGGTACCTCGAAACTTTCTCGGCTTATGCCCGTCAGTTCTTAGGAGGACTGGAACGACCCAAGGTCGATCAAATCACCGGACTAAGTCCTGTCATCAGCATCGAGCAAAAGACCATTTCCAAAAACCCGCGCTCTACTGTTGGCACCATTACGGAAGTCAATGACTTCCTTCGGTTGGTGTATGCCCGAGCCGCCGATGCGTTCAGCATCACGACGGGAGAGGCAATGGTGCGATTCACGGACGAGGAAATCCTGAACAGGGTTCTTGCAGACTATCATGGTCAGCGGGTGTTGTTTTTGGCTCCCTTGGTCAAAGGACGAAAGGGGCACTACCGCGAATTGTTCGAGTCCATTATGAAGCAAGGATACGTCCGAGCGCGCGTCGACGGTCAATTGATGGAACTCGAGAGCGGAATGAAATTGGACCGGTACAAAGTGCATGATATTGAGGTCGTTGTGGACCGACTTGAGGTCCGACTCGATGATGAACAGCGCATGCTGCGTTCCATCAAGACATCGCTGAACTTGGGAAAAGGCACCATGGGATTGCTGGTTCACGAACAAAAAGATTTAAGGCATTTCAGCAGAAATCTTATGTGCCCTACCACAGGGGACGCTTATCCCGATCCTGAGCCCAACCTCTTCTCCTTCAATTCACCGTACGGCGCTTGTTCGCAATGCAACGGCCTCGGTGAAGTGGCGGAAGCTGAAATAGAGCTGATCATTCCCGACGGCCAAAAATCCATTCAAAAGGGAGGGATTGCACCGCTAGGTGACATCAAGGGCAACCGGACGATGCAAATCATTCAAGCCTTGCTTGATGCGTCTGGCGATACCCTCAAGACGCCCATTGAGCAATTGTCCCCAGAAGTGCTTGGCGAAATCCTATACGGCTCCAAGGAAAGCGTTTGGGTTACGGGTAAAGCCGGAACCAAAGGAAGCCATGTGACTTGGGACGGCGTGATTGCTACAGTTGAATCTGCAGCTGAGCGCAGCAACTCTATTCCGCTTCGTCGCTGGGCTAGGCGATTCATGAAGAAAAAGCACTGCCCTTCATGCGAGGGCGCTCGACTCCAGCCCATCAGCCTACAATTTAAACTCGCTGACAAAAACATCGCAGAGCTGAGCGGGATGGATCTGAAGCAATTATCGCAATGGTTCCTGGGATTGAATGAAAGGCTGAATGAAAAACAGCAGCGCATTCTTCGAGAGCCCTTGAAAGAAATCAATGCACGGCTCGGATTTTTGGTGGATGTGGGGCTGGACTACCTCGCATTGGATCGTTCTTCACGCACGCTTTCCGGAGGCGAGGCGCAGCGCATCCGACTGGCCACGCAAATAGGAAGCCGATTGACTGAGGTGCTTTATATCTTGGATGAGCCCAGCATTGGATTGCATCAGCGCGACAATGAGCGACTCATCAAAAGTCTCCAAGCCCTGCGCGATGCAGGTAACTCGGTCATCGTAATCGAGCACGACGAAGAGATGATGTTGCAGTCTGATTACTTGATTGATATTGGACCGGGAGCAGGCGTGCACGGAGGTAACATTGTCGCTCAAGGACCTCCAAACTCCCATTTGAATAGCCAGAGCACAACTGCCAAGTACTTGAACGGGGAACTCCGAATTGAAGTCCCAAAAAGACGCAAACTCGGTCGAAGCAAAAAACTCAAACTCACAGGAGCCACAGGGCACAACCTTCAAAACGTAGATGTCACCATTCCATTGGGATCCTTTACGTGTGTGAGCGGAATAAGTGGAAGTGGAAAGAGTAGCCTCATCAACCAAACCCTTTACCCTGCCCTTCACAACCACTTTTACGAAGACACGAAGGACCCCTTGCCCTACAAGAGCCTCAAGGGACTCGAGCATTTGGACAAGGTTATTGCCATCAATCAAAGTCCCATAGGAAGAACGCCTCGCTCCAATCCAGCGACATACACCGGGATTTTCAATGAAATCCGAGCGCTTTTTACCAAGCTCCCAGAAGCCGCAATCCGCGGATATAAACCGGGACGTTTCAGCTTCAACGTCGCGGGAGGACGCTGCGAAGAATGCAAAGGGGCCGGAGTCCGAACCATTGAGATGAACTTTTTGCCTGACGTACACGTGGAATGCGAAACGTGCAAAGGGCGGCGCTACAACCGCGAAACATTGGAAGTACGATACAGAGGAAAGTCAATTTCAGATGTCCTCGAAATGACCGTAGATGACGCCGTGGCCTTTTTTGATTCCTTTCCCAAATTGAAACGAATCACCAAAACGCTCCAAGATGTGGGCCTGGGCTATATCACGCTCGGCCAACAATCCACCACGCTCTCAGGAGGAGAAGCCCAGCGCGTCAAACTCGCCACAGAGCTCGCACGGGTGAGCACGGGACAGACTTTTTATGTTCTCGACGAACCGACCACAGGTCTTCACTTCCAAGACATCCAGATGCTCATCGACGTGCTTCAACGATTAGTAGATCAAGGGAACACGGTCCTGGTGATTGAACACAACATCGATGTGCTCAAAGTCGCCGATCACCTCATCGACTTAGGTCCTGAGGGAGGACATCGCGGAGGCCTCATCATCGCTTCTGGCACACCGGAGGAGGTGGCAAAAAACCCAAAGAGCGCAACGGGTCCGTTTTTAGGTGGTATTTTGCGACTGTAAAAGTCAAAAGAATGAAGAAAGGATTGAAGCAGCGCGATTGGAACGAAATCAAGACGAATGACAGTTGGTCCATCTTCAAAATCATGGGCGAATTTGTTCAAGGTTTTGAAACCCTTCAGCGGATTGGTCCGTGCATCAGCATTTACGGTTCTGCGCGGGTACCGGAAGACTCACCTGTCTACAATGAAGCTCGAGAGGTAGCGAAACAGCTTAGCGAACGCGGATACGGTGTAATCACTGGAGGCGGTCCCGGTGTAATGGAAGCGGGAAACCGCGGAGCACACGATGTAGGTGGTACTTCCGTTGGACTTAACATCGAACTCCCCTTTGAACAGCACAACAATCCGTACATCGACGTTGACAAGAGCATTGATTTTGATTACTTCTTTGTTCGAAAAGTGATGTTCGTAAAATATTCTCAAGGATTCGTGGTCATGCCCGGAGGATTTGGCACGCTTGACGAGCTGTTCGAAGCGTTAACGCTCGTGCAAACGTCCAAAGTCGAACCCGTTCCCATCATCTTGTATGATTCCAAATTTTGGGCAGGCCTTGTCGATTGGATGAAATCAACACTCGCAGACTCTTACAAAACAATCAGTGCCGGTGACCCGGATTTATTCCACGTAGTGGATACGCCAGAAGAGGTAGTGAAAGTGATTGATGACTTTTATGCCAAATCACTTCTTCGTCCAAATTTCTAATCTTCCAACCGCAACCAATCAATCTAATGAACCGTTTCTTTCTACTCCTTGGATTGGGAATGTGCACCTTGGCAACAGCCCAATTCCCCTACTCTGCAAGTGTTTTTGAGGAGACCTACACCCCATTGACCAACCCCGTTGGATTGGGAATTGACGTAGGCTGGGATGACCCCGAAGTCGAAATACCTTTGCCCTTCGAAGTAAGCATCGGCGAGGACGACGATATTGTAACGGTGCTCCAAATTTCGGGAACGGGCGAAATGCTCATGGGACTGAGTGCTTCTGCAGCATTGAATATCCTTTGGCCCATCAGCTTGGATGTCATGGACATTGGTGCTGTAGAAATTGAAGAAGAAAGCCACATTCAATACGAGGTTACCGGCACAAGTCCCAATCGCATTCTCAAAGTGGAATGGGACGAGGTCGGTCTGTACGAGGAGATTTCCGAACTTGGAACGACAACGATGCGATTGAGTTTTCAGACCTGGCTCTATGAAAATGGAAACATCATCGAATACCGCTTCGGCCCCAACACCATGGGCGATGGTTCTTTGGATTCCGAGTTCTTGACGTCTGGATTGATACTCGACTTCGATTATGATTACTACAGCGGCCTCTTCTATACAGCGAGCGGCGATCCGGCAGTGCCTGAGTGGTCGCTGACAGATGACTTTTACGCCTGGTACTACGGCAACCAAATGTTAAATGGCGTACCTGAAAACGGGACCGTTTATCGATTTGGTCCCGCGACGAACATCGCAGAATCGTCCTCCGATGAACATGCGATCCTGAGCCTTTACCCCAACCCTGCGGATGGTCAATGCTGGATGGAAAATCAGCACAACGACCTGCTCACAGTAACCCTTTGGGATGCGCAAGGTCGTTCGGTAAGCGAAGTTCAGCTGAATCAGGGACAACGCGTGACACTTGATGTCACTAGCTGGGAATCTGGATTCTACGCTGTTCAAGCCCTTCAGAAAGATGGAAGCGTGCACATGCAGCGGCTGATTATCCGCTGATGCGCTAAGGCAAAGAGGAGTGCTCCTTTGAATGGAAGTCTCGCCTTCGTTCTGTTCGCTACTGTTTCAAAAATGGCAGAGACTGACGCTGGCCATTCTTGTTGATCTCGATGAGGTACAATCCCGCTCGCCAGGTCGAGATATCTAATCGCATGCGCTGGCCTTCGTCCCATGTCCAACGGGCAACTTGACGTCCCGAAACATCTAGCGCACGGCACCCTGCACCTGCGAGTGCGACGTACCGCGACTCAATGTTGAGAATGTCTCGCGCTGGATTGGGATAAATGCTCCATTCCGCCTCAATGACAGACTCCTCTAACCGCATGACCGGTTCGAATCCGATTGTGAACACGCCATGGGATGGTAAATCGATCTCTGCTACCCAATAGCCCCCTTCATTTTGCAAGGGGTAAAAGTCAGGCTGATCCGAAATGGAAAACTCATCCCCTTCCGACACGATTAAACCGATGGAGGCTGAGGCGAAAAGCTCTGCAACCCCTGCATCTGCCACCTGTACTTTTACTGTTCCTGCATCTCCGACCTCTTCACAGGCCCAAATCCGTTCCAATCGCTCCGACATAAAAGGATATGCGGTTACCACCGCTAAAGCGCCTTCGTCGTGGCCCCAAAAAAGGTATTCTCCATCATCTAAGTCCATCGCATTGCTTATTCGGATACTTCCTATTCCTTGGGCATCATCATGATAATCCCATTCACTCTCCCGGCCTATTCCAGCCACATCTGCAGGGTATTGATCTCTAAAGTAGTGCTGCAAATTTCCGAGGTTGATCCCATAGCGCGCCGCAACATAATTGGACACGATGGTGCGGTGCGATTCAAACAACCGGCGGCCGTAGATGAAATGCTCTGAGATAAAGCCCTCGCCAAATCGGTCATTGTAATCCCAACCATACCGCACTTCAACGAAATCTGATTCGTCCCGAGCACCAATGTTGGATCCAGGAAATGGAAGTCGGGTGTCATTGACAATGGTATAGAACTGCTGATCCCAATCCGATTGATCGTAAATCACACCATAAAATTGGGGCAAGGATGCATCAACAATCCAAAGCGGTGTGGCCTCCGCGTAATTTTCCTCATCGTCAATCACGACAGATTGATATGAACTTTGATTCTTCCAAGGGTGCAGAATGAAACCATTCGCCTCTCGTGCACTGGCAATCCACCCGTGATCATTCCAAGCACTTTCCGCTCCCTTCACAATGCTAAAAGCGGAAAGATCTCGATTCATTTCAACTGCAGATGCAATAACGCAATCGTTCTCTCCGTCAAATTTTAACGCCGGTTTTCCATCTAACCCATCAGCCGTGGCCAATGGAGTTGCTTCCGGATCGTTTTGGTATGCGCTCGAAAAGTTGCCAGATAGCACATCGCGCCACTCCGCCACATTCCCACCAACTCCTACCGGTGCACCATCTGCATCAAAAAGTCCGTGGTCAGCCCGGAGCCAAATGGCCATATCCTCTTGACTTCCCACCCCTCCTGGCCCCCAAGGACCGAAATCATCGGGCACTGGGTGATACACCAATTGCAGCGTATCTGATCCTAAGTTAGGCAACTCAAAACCACCAAGCTCCACTGCCGCACCATCTGGAACTGCGATTTGAATTGGACCGAATGCATTGGGGACCACCGTGAAGCTGTAGCCTGATTCGTTCGCCTCTAACCCTTCAAGGGTGGCGTTCGTAACATACAGGTCGGCTATGGTCAAGTCCGTCATCTCAACCGGCAACAAATTCCGTCGAAATGCCAATTGAACATCTGCCTCTCCGTAGATAGATGTTTCCTCTGCTGCTGGCTCGAGGTAAGCCAAGGGCGGGAAACCGACCGACTCTCCATATGCATCACTCTCCCACATGCCACGCCCGTACGTCCCAGCACGCAGACGCTTTGGATCATTCGCTCCTGCGCCGGGATACAGTTCCAACTCCGTTACGCGCACCGCCATGGGAAGACCTTGGGAGAAATCTAACCAAGCGCTATCTGCATTATTCCAATAGTAAACTCCCATGTCCGTTCCCGCATAAATCCCTCCTGTTCCTGTGGTATCGTAAACCAACGTATTGATTGGCAACCCCGGCAAATCACCTTCGAGTTCTGTCCAATCGCCGCCCATATCTTCTGATTTCCAGACTTTATAGTTGAACGAAATGTAAACCGTACTGTCTTCTCCCTGAACCGTCTCAATGGCCAAGACCGGCTGAGAGCTCAATGGGAGGTTGTCAGACAAGTCCCACCACGTAACACTGTCCATATCTGCCAAAGCATTGTCACACCGAAAGAACTTTCGATTGGATTCCGTGGCGTAAACCCGCTGTTCTTCATTTCGGTCGCGATGCACAACGCGCATGGTATTCGCATCAGAGCCTCCCAATTCAGAGGAAACCTTTTCCCAAACAATGCTGTCCTTCACCGGATGCTTGATGTTCATGGAGCGCCAAACATTCTGCAAACCAACAAACATCGTTTGCGAGTCTTCGGATGAAACTGTGAATGGCGTGGACCATGCTCCACCCTCATCAATTCCCAATTGGCCATTGGCCACAATGGTCTGGGACTGAATACCCGGACCCGTGCGGTATACGCGACCGTATTGCGAACTCGAAAAGAACCAATCTGGGTCATTTGGATCGTAAATACACTCAAACCCATCTCCGCCGCTGCCGCGTTCCCATTGAACTCCATTGAACAAGTATGTTCCATTATCCTGATACCCGTTCATCGCGTCATTTCCGTCAAAAGGGCTTTGGCCAATTTTGTAGATTTCTCCCGTGATGATTCCATGGCTCATATCCTGCCACTGAATGTTATTGGCGTACCGATAAATTCCGCCGTCGTTGGCTAGCCACACTTCATCGGTGTGCGGATTGGCCTCCAAAGCATGCTGATCCACATGCAAGTAGCTGTCCTGCACATCCAACCATGTGGCACCGCCGTCGTCCGACCGTTTCATCCGAATACCTCCGACATACACTCGGTCGACAACAACTGGATCTGCCTCCAGACACAGGTCGTACCATGCTTGTCCTCCATCGTCCTCCCCTGCGGCATTCCAGCCCATAATATTGGGGCTATCACTCATCTCAACGAAATTCAAACCGGCATCTTCTGACTTGTAGAATGCGCGGAACTCATACGTTCCCGTGGAGAGCACATACACATTGTCCGGCGCTGCAGGGGTCACTGCAATGACCATTCTTGTGCTAGGCAGTATCCCCTCGTTGATGTACTCCCAGGTATCGCCTGCATCCGCGCTTCTCCAAAAGCGGCCCTGTCCTGTGCAATAAACAACATCTGGATTCGTAGGATGAACCGCGATATTCTTGTAATTCTGAGTGTTATTAGACACCTGCAACCAGCTCGTCCCACCATCTGTTGTTTTGAAGATTCCGCTGCTCGTAGCAGCCAAGACTTGCTCAGCGTTTGTTGGATAAACCGCTAGATCGCCCACAACCTTCCCCTCAATGCCCGCATTGAAAAATTCCCAAGAGATCCCACCATCCAACGATTTCATCACCCCCATGCCAGGACTGTCCGAAGCATCTCGGTCTCCCGTTCCGATATAAACAATTGCAGGGTCAGATGCGGCAAAAGCAATGGCACTTACGCCCAATGTAGGAAAGTCGTCGGTGTTGGTTTCCCAGCTTGCTCCTTCATCGTAAGATCTCCACACGCCTCCGGCCGGAGCACCTGCAAAAATGACATCCGAATTTGAAGGGTGGAATGCCAGCGCATTCATTCGTCCAACGCCCCGAATATTATCCCGCGTAGTGATATCATCGAGGGTAGGTCCGCACACTTGCCAATTACCGTTCAATGATCTTCCAGCATCATTCCATTGTTGTATGGCGCGGTGAGCGTCCATAATTGCCTCCACACCCAAGACCTTGCCCGCTTCATCGGTCCGCCCGTCCATCAAATGCAACCAGCGCTCGACTTGCTTGTACCCAGAACCTTTGATTCGTTCACGACCTTCCCACCGGGCTTCGAAAAGATTTCGGATTTCAACCGGATCGGCGTTTTCTGCTTGCATTAGCACAGACCAATCAGGATCTTGACTTGCATCAGATTGAGCGTGCGTCGCAAAAGGCGCTAAAAAACCAAAAACAAAGAGTAGCAGAATTCGCTGAATCATCGTGACAGTATTGGCAGTTTGTGTGACCAATTTACAGTAAGGAAAGGCAGCTTACTGCCATCCCGGCGCAAAGAATTCCTCAATGGGTCAGAATGGCAGGAATTCGTTCATGAATGACCATTGGCGTAACATTTGCATCCTCCAAGAAAAATCAAACTCATTCTCATGGCAACTGGTAACATCAACGTCCAAACGGAGAACATTTTTCCGATCATCAAAAAATTCTTGTATAGCGATCATGAAATCTTCCTTCGTGAATTAGTCTCAAACGCTGTAGATGCGACTCAAAAACGCAAAACCCTCGCTAAGATTGGAGAAATTGAGGCCATTGAAGGCGACGTTGCCATTGAAATTATCCGAGATGAGGAGGCCAAAACTTTGACCATCAGAGATCGTGGAATTGGCATGACAGAGGAGGAGGTGAACAAATACATCAACCAAATCGCCTTTTCAGGTGCAACTGAATTCTTGGACAAATACCAAGGAGAGGATGCTAAGACCGCCATTATAGGCCATTTTGGACTCGGTTTTTATTCGGCGTTCATGGTCGCTAAGCATGTTGACATCATCACATGGAGTCAGCGAGAAGGAGCAACACCTGTGAAGTGGTCGTGTGACGGCTCACCTGAGTATTCCTTGGACGCCACTGAAAAGGCCGAACATGGAACAGATATCGTTCTGCATATCGCGGATGACAGTGAAGAATTCCTCGAGGACAGCCGTATTCAGGGCATCCTAACGAAATATTGCAAATTCATGCCCGTGGAAATCATCCACGGTACGACGTCAGAGTGGGTCGAAGATCCCAGTGGTGAAAAAGATGAAGAAGGCAACGTAAAAAAGGTCGAGAACAAGGTGCCTCGAGTTGTCAATGCCACTACCCCACTTTGGAGTAAAGCACCTGCGGACTTGCAAGATGACGATTACTCCAAATTTTACAAGGATTTATACCCGATGAATTTTGAAGATCCCCTCTTCCACATTCATCTCAACGTTGACTTTCCTTTTAATTTGACTGGAATTCTGTATTTCCCTCAATTGAAAAAGGAAATGGAACTGCGCCGAGACAAAATTCATTTGTACTCCAACCAGGTCTTCATTACCGACAACGTCGAAAGCATTGTGCCGGACTTTTTGACGCTGCTGCACGGGGTCATCGATTCCCCCGACATTCCCTTGAACGTCTCCCGATCATACCTGCAGGAAGACGCCAACGTGAAGAAAATTAGCGGCCACATATCCAAAAAAGTTTCAGACAAACTTTCTTCGATGTTTAAGAAGGATCCGGAAGCTTTCGCAGCGCAATGGGATGACCTCCGCATCTTTATTGAGTACGGCATGCTCACGGACGAAAAGTTCGCTGAACGAGCCAAGAAGTTTATGCTCTTTAAGGACACAACGGACGCTTGCGTCACCTATGAGGAATTAATAGCTGCCGTTGGTGAAACCCAAAAAGACAAAAACGGAAAGATTATCCTTCCCTACACGGCCGATGCAAAAAACCAGCACGGCTTTATCGCGCCAGCGCTAGAGCGCGGATATAAAGTGCTCGTCATGGAGGGCCCATTGGCCTCCCACATGGTTCAAAAGCTCGAAGAGGCTTACCCGGATGTGCAGTTCAAACGGGTGGATTCTGACGTCATTGAAAACCTCATTGAAACGGAAGAAACCGCTACCAGTGCGTTGGATGAAAAGCAGGAAGAACTGGTTAAGCCGATCATAGAAGGCGCTTTCCCAGGCGATGCTTACAAGGTGAAATTTGTTGCAATGGCGCCAACGGCATCACCAATTACCATCACCCGTTCGGAGTTTATGCGCCGAATGAAAGAGCAGCAAGCAGTTGGCGGAGGTGGGTTCCAGATGTTTGGCGCACTGCCTGATAGCTATGATGTTGCGGTCAATGCCAACCATCCTTTGGTTCAAAAAATCCTAGGTGAAAAAGACGAAGAAAATAAGAAGGCGTTGGCCAAAAAAGCAGGCGATCTGGCTCGATTATCTCAAGGCTTACTCGAGGGTGAGGAATTGACCTCCTTCATTCAGAAGGGTTACAGCGAGCTCGCGTGAGTCGATACGGGGCTTGGATTGGAGGTGCTATCGGGTGGTCTCTAGGAGGTCCCATTGGGGGCATTTTAGGCTATGCCTTGGGCAAAATGTTTGCCGACAACAGTGATGCAAGCGCTGCGTCTCGCTCAGGCAAATCGAACCGAACACGACCAGGTGATTTCAGTCTGTCGCTGCTCATTTTGAGTGCTGCAGTAATGAAGGCAGACGATCGGATCTTGAAATCCGAGTTGAATTTTGTGAAGTCCTTTTTGCGCAAAAATTTTGGTCAGCAACAGGGAGAACAATTGACCTTGATGCTCAGGGATATCTTGAAACAAGAAATCCACGTGCGCGATGTCTCAGAACAGATACGTCTTCACATGGACGTATCAAAGCGGTTGCTCTTGTTGCAATACTTGTACGGTATTGCACGCGCGGATGGACATATTCATACAAACGAAATCTCCTTGATTCGGCAAATTGCCGCTTGGATGGCCATTCCTGCCGGAGACTTAAACAGCATAGAAGAGATGTTCCAAGCGGGGAGCGCAAATCCTTACACGGTATTGGAAGTAGCTTCGGAAGCAACAGATGCGGAGATTAAGAAAGCCTATCGAAGGCTTGCAATCAAGTACCATCCAGACAAGGTGCTAGATCTTGGAGAGACCCATCGTGCTCAGGCAAAAGAGCGATTCATTGCCATCCAAAATGCCTACGAACAAATAAAAGATGAGCGTGGATTCAAGTGACTGAGAATTGCAATCATTTGACTTATCTTCGGGTCCCTTTGGTAAGTTTATTCGATTCAAAATAAGCCTAAAACCCAAGTTTGACCACACCTGAAACCAACAACATGAAGCACTCATTCAAGGCCATTGCCTTAACCTTCTTAGCTGTAATTTCCTTAACCGCAACTCCGGAAGCAACCGCGCAGCGAGGCCGCAAAAGCAAAGGCAACAAAAGCAATGCGACTGGCGCTCAAAAGGGAAAGCCCGATAAATCAGAAATCAAGAGCATAGAAGAATTGACGAAGGCGTGCAAGCAAATCGATGGACTCTTCACTCTCTACACGGACACGACGGATGGAAAAAGTTGGATGGCCATACCAGATTCCATGCTCGAACGTGAATTTATCTATTTCTCCCATGTTGACGATGGAGTTGCTGAATCTGGATACACAAGAGGCAGCTACCGAAACAGCAAAGTCATTACGTTTCACAAGCACTACGACCGCGTTGAAGTCCATACCGAAAACACCAACTATTACTTCGATGCAGACTCGCCTTTGGCGCGTGCAGCAGGTGCAAACATCAATACACCCATCATCGCAAGTTTGAAAATTGAAGGCGCAGATTCTACGAAGACGGTGCATGTCATCTCAGGCGACGCTTTGTTCTTGAAGGAAGATTTCGAGATGATCAAGCGACCATCGCGTAAACCAGGCGAGTCCGTATTGGGCAAACTTTCTCGTGAAAAAACCAAAATTCACCACATCAACAATTACCCAGAAAACACGGAGGTTATTGTGGATTACGTGTATGACAATCCAGCGCCCCGTAGCGGCGGATCTGCCTTAGAAGATGCGCGCGCGGTGACGGTGCGTTACCAGCACAGTCTGATGCAAATGCCGGACGATGGATTTATTCCCCGTGCAGATGATGCGAGGTTAGGATTCTTTGCAACTCAAACCGAGCACATGACAACGGAGTCTTCCACCCCTTGGAAAGATATGATTCACCGATGGCGCTTGGAGAAAAAAGACCCGGACGCAGCTATGTCTGAACCTGTGCAGCCCATTGTTTGGTGGATCGAAAACACGACGCCTTATGAGTTTCGAGAGTACATCCAAACCGGCGTTGAAAAATGGAATCAAGCCTTCGAACCTTTGGGATTCATCAATGCAGTTCAAGTGAAAATCCAGCCAGATTCAGCTGAATGGGATGCCGGAGACATCCGTTACAATGTTCTGCGATGGACTTCGTCACCGAGTCCGCGATACAGCGGCTACGGTCCGAGTTTTGTCAACCCCAGAACTGGAGAGATTTTGGGTGCGGACATCATGCTGGAATGGAGCGGAATGACTGGACGACTCTGGCGATCAGAGGTTTTCCAAAACGCCGGTTTTGATGGCATGGAAGAAATGAAGGAGGAGGAAGTATCCGCCCGGGAACTCTACGCCGAATGGATGCACCGCTGTGATGCGGGCAATGTCCATGCTCAGCAGACCTTGTTTGGAATGGCCGCATTGCGCGCACGCTCGTTTGACGCGGATGAACAAAAGAAATTCACGAGAGAAACGTTGCACCGGCTGGTGCTCCATGAAGTAGGACACACCCTTGGCCTCAGCCACAACATGGCAGGATCGACCATGCAAACACCGGAGGAGCTGAAGGATGCCGCAATTGTGAATGCTGAGGGAATGTCGAACAGCGTGATGGATTATCCCTCCATCAATTTTGCGCGGGACAAAAAAGATCAAACGAAATTCTTCGATGATGCTCCCGGCCCCTATGATAAGTGGGTCATTGAATACGGATATTCCCCTGCCTTATCGGACGCTGAAGCTGAAGCAGCTCGGCTTGAATCCCTGTTGCGACGCTCAATCGAGCCGGATTTAAAATTCGGAAACGATGCGGATGACATGCGACGTCCAGGAGGCGGTATGAATCCCGATGTCAACATCTATGACCTTTCAAGTGATCCAGTTGCCTACGCGAGTGAGCGCTGTGAATTGGTCAATGAGTTGCTTCCAGAAATCGTTACCGAATACGGTGGAGATGATCAGAATAGCTTTTATGAAGTGCGACGAGCCTACCTCACGTTGACGGGCGAATACATCACTCAACTCGGTGTGATGACCCGACAAATTGGAGGGATTCGCTACAACCGTGCTCACCCATCTCAGCAAAATTTAGCCCCGTTGCAACCGGTATCCGAGTCTGATCAAACTGCTGCTATGTCCGCGTTGAAAAAATATGCCTTCGCCCCGGACGCCTTTGACGCGGCCAAATCGATCTATGGCTATTTGCAAAGCCAACGCAGGGGGTTTGGCTTCTTTGCTGCACCGGAAGACCCCAAGATTCATGCTCGGATCATTGCAGCTCAAAAGAATGCCCTCAATCATCTGTTGAATGCAAACGTGTTGCAGCGCATCACGGATGCATCTACCTATGGCAACACCTATACGCTTGATGAATACATGGGTGACTTAACGGACGCTATTTTCCGGGCAGACTTAAGAAGCTCGGTCAATACGGCACGCCAACAACTTCAAATAGAGTACGTAGGGCGTTTAATCAAAGTCTTGGACCCCAAAAACAAATACGATACGGTTACCCGATCCATGGCGCTCAGCACATTGAAAAAAATCCAGCGCGATCAGCGCAATGCCAGTTCACCAGATGGATTAACCAAAGCGCACCGCACACACGTTCTCTTCTTAATTGAAAAGACACTGGAGGGCTAAGTTGCAGACCGCATACCTTGTGTAAAAGGTGTGAAGAAAATGGCGGAATTTCTCCTAATCAGAGGTTCCGCCCTTTTTTATGATGCCTAAATTGGAGCTATGCTGCAGAGTGAGCGGAAATTTAAAGTCATGGGCGGACACATTCAACATGATGTGTGCGACTACATCGCTTCCATGCATGCCGAACGATCATTGGATATCCATGTTGGTTGCGACAGCCAGAATTACAAAAGATATACGGTCTACGTAACTACCGTTGTTTTCAGGTATCCCGATAACGGTGCGCATGTCATCTATCGGCGAGAACGCGTTCCCAAAATCACGGACCTTTGGACCAAATTATGGGGGGAGACCGAGCGATCTGTGGACCTTGCCAACCTCATCTTGGAAGAATGCCATGTCCGCGTGAAGCAAATCGACCTGGACTTCAATTCCGACCCTCAATATCCCTCGCACAAGCTCATCAGCGCTTCCGCAGGATACATTGCGTCCCTGGGATTCAAAGCTCAAGCAAAGCCCGACCTTCTAATGGCAGCTTGGGCGGCGAACGCTCTCTGCCAGTGATGACTAGGCTGGGAAGAGTCGATTCAACTCAGCTTCTCTGAACTCAAAAATTCCGTGCACCTTTTTGTGAACGAAGCCTCCGCCTAATTCACCCAACCATCCTCCAGGAAGTGCATAATGGAGCGTATCCTCCATGAGGACGCCGCCATTTTCCTCTTTGAACTTGTGCACGTGATGCCAAAACTTATAGGGCCCAAACCGCTGCTCATCTATGAAGTATTCTCCCTCAACAACGTGCGTTATTTCCGTCACCCAGTTCATCGGGATGTTCAACACGGGTCGAATGCGGTACCTGATAATTTGTCCCGCATAGGTTCGCTCTTCGGCACCGGATAAAATTTCGAATGACATATCCGAAGGCGTGATTCGATCCAGGTTTTCAGGAACACTGAAAAACTCCCACGCGTCTTTCAGCGATAGTGGCAGCCATTGACTGCTTTCCAGGCGATGCAAATTCATAGAATGAAAAACGTATTCCTGCACCAATTGTTCTTTAAGAACAGAGTAAAAAAAATGAAGCACCCGCCGTTGCAGATGCCTCACTACGATTCACAACTAGGTCCTCCAAGAGCAATTTGCTCTCCGACCTATTCTCAAATATAGTAACTTAATAAGCAAAATAAAAGGTTCTGTCTTTTTATTATATTTATTCGACTTGTTATTTTATCGGTTAGTCGCGGAGGACAATCTTCCTTCAAAGCTTTCTCAATCTGAGATACCTTTGGGACATGCCTTCACAGACCTTCTTTCAGTGCATTCGCAACACGAGCATGTTGTTTTTGTACCTGCTTTTGGCATCCCGTTTCGTATTCTCGCAAGAACCTATTGACTCTTGGAAGAGCTCTTTTGACCAGCGCACCCGTTGTATCGACTTTGCAAGTTTTGAAATCCGATTTCCCTTTACAGCATCAGGGGCCTCCCCTACGTTAAAGGCAGAAGTCCCGTCTCTTGATGACTTAGAAATAGCCTTGCAGGCGTGGGGAGCGAACAAAGCCATCGAAAACATGGCCATGGTCGTGCTCATGGAAAACGATGCGCTTCGACTTCAGCAACTTAACGCCCTCTATGGTCTTTACAAAGCTGATGTCCAGAACCACTTTCTTGCTTCGACTTTGCCTCGCTCCTTTGTTTGGCTGCCTGCTTTGCTTAACCAATTCAATCATGCGCATTCGGATGCATCTCAAAAATCGGGACTTTGGAGCAACCAAGTGGAAAATGCAATAGACCGAGGTCTCAATGTCAATGCAAACCTAGATGAACGATACATACCCGATAAATCAACAGAGGCGGCCGTTGCAACCCTTGTGAAGTTGCAGCGGAGGTTTCCTGATAGTCCTCATCGTGTGCTTGTTGCTTACGTAAAAGGCATGGCCTTCGCCACAAGATGGACAGGAAAACCAGGCTACGATGCAGCATTGGATGAGTGGTTAGCCCTTTATAAAGTAATCAGCCGCATGATGGTCAATGTCGAGTTGGAAGATCGCTCGCTCGATTGGATTCAGTTGATGGGCGAATGGAAACCGGTACCCTGCGATGGCAATGTTCGGAGGAGTGATTTGTGTAGGCAGCTGTCGATGACGGAAGCCGAATTGCAGCAACTCATTCCGTGGTGGAAAGGGAGTTCAATCGGTTGTGAAGAATTGAACAGTCGAAACGTTCGACTGCCACTTCGGGTCGCCGGAACAAGCCCTGTGACCCAACCCACTCCTGAAGTGGCAAAAACCGAGGCTGTGCTGCAGACCATTGCCGAAGAAGAAGCTTACAGTGAAGGCATAAAATGTCTCCTGCACGAAGTCAAAGAGGGCGATACACTGTGGAATATTTCAAAAAGATACCCCGGAACAACTCCCGAATGGATTGCTGAAATCAATGAAATCAAGGATTACATTCGCATTGGCCAAGTGCTATGCATTCCGAGAATCCCATAAAAACCCAGCGGCACTCCATTCGTCGAACAGCGATTTTTTTATCGGCTATTTTACTTGCTGTTTGCGCCTTTCTATCCAGACCACTGAATTTGGTCACGCACCTAGATGATTGGCCTCGATGGTCGACTTGGTCCGTTGAATCACCTCAGGTGTCACCCGAAGAAGCACAAGCCATTCTAGCGGAGTATGCTTCCAGCGATTCCATCGAGCAACCACCGGCCGCTATCATCCAAGAGGATTCCGTCCAACCCGCTTTTGCTGAAGAGATGACCAAGGAATTCGTTCTTCCCACAGAAGCCTACAGTCGATTGAGCGTCGATGACTATCTGCACGAAAACCTAAAACTGTATGGCAGCGATGCGGCATTCACCTCCTTGGCTCGCTTTTTCGCCCAACTGAATCAACCCCAACGATCCCCGCCCATTCACGTATTTCACTTTGGGGACTCACAGATTGAAGGAGACCGCATCACCGGTCCATTGCGCAATCAATGGCAATCCATTTGGGGAGGAAGCGGCCCTGGATTGATTTCACCTTTGCAACCCATCCCCTCCCTGTCAATGCGTCATTCCTGGTCTTCAGGCTGGGTTCGACACGCACGTTATGGACGAAAGGACACAACGATTCTTCATAACCGTTTTGGGATCATGGCCGCTTTCGCTACGCACCCAAGCCTCAATAGCAACGATAGCATTTTACCTTGTTTGACTTTTGAACCTCATCTGAAAAGCTATCTTCGAAATCGTTCCTTCAACCAAGTCAGTGTTTTGTTTGGACAGGTGGATTCTGGGGCGCAATTGCATTATCAATTGAATGCACTTGCCGAGCGCACGATGCCGCTTGAAGCTGACAGCTTCGCCCAGCGCATTGACATCCCACTTCCCTCCCTTGACTCGTCCGAATTCCAGTCATTGCGGCTTTGCTTTTCGGGGCCGGTCCCCGAAGTAGATGGCGTAGGCATGTGGCGTGATTCTGGCATTGTGGTGCATAACATAGCCATGCGCGGAAGCTCTGGCACGCTCTTTAGATCATTGGACCGGACTCAACTCACCGAGCAATTTAAAGGCTTTCGCACGGGCTTAATTCTGCTTCAGTACGGCGGAAATGCGGTACCCTACTTAACTGATTCCCCGGCAACACAGCGTTTTGGAGGATGGTTTGCTTCTCAAATCCAATTGTTTCACCAACTGCTTCCTGGGGTACCCGTGATTGTTATGGGACCGTCTGACATGGCCCATAAAGTCGAAACCCGCATGGAAACCTATGCACAGTTGCCCTCAATTCGAGATGCTTTGAAACAAGCTGCATTGGAAAATGACGCGCTTTATTGGGACGTTTTTGAAGTAATGGGTGGAGCGGGCAGCATGGCTGCATGGGTTCAATCCTCGCCACCACTTGCCAGTTCCGACCATATACACTTTACGCCAAAAGGAGCCAGAGAAATCTCTGAGCTTTTTCGGCAATCGATCCAAACAGAATGGGCCATGTGGCAAATTGATCAATTCGAACAGGCTGAGGAAAATGCGAAATAGACACGCCCTCCCTTTCTCGTGCCTCCTCGTCCTTTCTGTTTTGGTGACCCCTTTCTGCGCTTCTGCACAATCCACAGCTTCGTGGGAAGTACCGGATCAATGTGCCGCCTTTGACAAGTTGTATCATAAGATGGAAGCCATTGATCAGGAAGAGGATGCAACCTTGGTTGTGCTCTACATTGGTGGATCTCACGTACAAGCCGGATGGATGGGCCATGGACTTCGGCGGGAATTGGCTGCTTGGGCACCAAACGCACAACAATCGCGAGGCATGATGCTCCCCTATCGCATCGCTGAAACCAATACTCCCACCCACTTCAGAACGGAATTTACCGGTGCTTGGCAAAGCCATATATGCACCCGTAACACAGCCCCGCTCACTCAGCCATCTCCGATCGCCACAGGCATCACGGTTCTACCCGAAACAGATTCGAACCAGGACACACATTGGATTCAACATGTTGGCTACTTTCCTGATTCAAGCCGGGTGAAGTCCTCTGAACTTACCCTTTGGACCAATGCAACTAAAAATCAATGGAAATGGACGGGGAACTCCAAATTAAAAGCCGCCACTCCTCTGCCAAACATGGGGGGATGGCACATCGAACTTGCTCAACCCGCAGACACCTTTTCTATTGAATTCATTCCGGAATTGGGCAGCAACATCTGGTACGCGGGCATGGATGCATCCGCTCCAGTCTCTGGCCCATCGTACACTGTTCATGAGTGGGGACATAACGGGCTGCGAGCCTCCCACATCAATGAAATAGAAGGCTGGGAAGAATTATTGAAGACCTTGCGCCCTGACCTTATTTTTATCGGCATGGGATTGAATGATGCCATGGACGGGAGCCACCTGAACATGGAACAATTCCAATCGAATTACGCCAAATTGACCCATGTACTTCGCCGAAGTAACGCTGCTATCGTTCTCATGACGAACACCCCAGTTTTGCGACATAAACCGGCTGTCACGAGCGCTTCAAAGGCGATCAAGAAATTTCTCCGTGACCATGCAAGTGCCCACGATATGGGTTTCTGGGATATGGGCATGGCCGTGCAGCGAGCACGCAATGAAGCTTCCGAGGGATTGGATCAATGGTATAAACCCGATGGCATTCATTTCACCGAATTTGGGTACACCCGCATAAGCGAAGTTCTATTCGATGCGTGGACTAACGGATATACATCATGGTCAAATTCAATTCGACCATGATGGATCTGTTCCTTGACTGGTTTGACCCCAATTCGGGTGCACCGTTCACTTTCTTGAATGGAACGTTTTGGCTGTTTTTGTGGGGAGTGATTGTCGGGCTGAGCATCTTGAGTCGGTTGGAAAGACGCATTCAGGCTCGAAACGCTTTTCTGTTCGCTGTCAGTCTGTTTTTCTATTGGAAGACAAGTGGCTGGTTCGTCGCTCTGCTCATTTTTTCAACAAGCTGTGATTGGCTCATCGGAGCGCACATTGGAAAAAGCACCGGCCATGCGAAACGACGTTGGCTCGCCCTCAGTTTGGCCATCAATTTGGGTGTCCTCCTCTACTTTAAGTACGCGTATTTCATCGCCGATGCCATGCAACCGCTGCTGGGTGCGCATTGGTCGCAACCGCACGCTGCGCTCGGACAATGGGCGAATTCACATTTAGGCACCACGTTTCGAGTGGATCAAATTCTGCTGCCCGTCGGAATATCGTTTTACACGTTTCAAACCATGTCCTATGCCATCGACGTGTACCGAGGGCACGTTGAACCGGTTAAACGCTTCCTTGATTTTGGCTTTTTCGTGAGTTTCTTTCCCCAGCTGGTCGCGGGGCCTATCGTGCGTGCCAAGGAATTTATACCGCAGCTGCACCGGCCTTACGCATTATCTCAAGCAGAATTCGGAATGGGAATCTTCTGGATTTTAAACGGATTGATAAAAAAGATCTGGCTCGCTGACTACCTCGCCGTAAACCTAGTCGACCGCGTATTTGCCATGCCCGGTTCATTTAGTGGGTTCGAGAATTTGCTGGCGCTTTATGCATACAGCTTGCAGGTTTATGCTGATTTCAGTGGGTATACCGACATGGCCATCGGAATCGCCTTGCTCATGGGGTTTCGGTTGCCTTTGAATTTCAATTCGCCATACAAAGCACGCAACGTAGGCGAATTCTGGAAGCGCTGGCACATAAGCCTTTCCAGCTGGCTAAAGGATTACCTCTACATCCCAATGGGCGGAAACCGAGGAGGCTCTATGTTTACGTTGATCAGTGGCTGCATTTTAGGGGGCTTTGTTATGCTGATGCTTCCCAATACAGGTTCCCGGCTCATTTTGGCGGGAAGCCTTTTAATTCTCGGGGCGATTGGATATGGCATACCGGGAATTCGCAGAAGACTTAGTACAAACGTCAACTTAATGATGACCATGCTCCTTGGCGGACTTTGGCACGGAGCGAGCTGGAATTTCGTGCTTTGGGGTGGACTGAATGGGCTGGGGTTGGTTGTTTATAAGGGCTGGAGGCGCATTAGTCCATG
This sequence comes from uncultured Flavobacteriales bacterium, assembly GCA_905479115.1. GTDB lineage: Bacteria > Bacteroidota > Bacteroidia > Flavobacteriales_D > Sanyastnellaceae > UA16. The sequence goes on along the minus strand of CAJQLF010000057.1, from coordinate 27,507 downwards.
GGAAACAGGACGCCAATGGTGGAAACGCGCCATCGGCATTTTTTTGACGTTTCATTTTATCACCTTTACCCGTATTTGGTTCCGATCAGGAAGCCATGTCAGCTGGGAGGGCCTGGATCAACCTCACAACATCTGGGAAGAATGGTTCACGGCCAATGAAATGATCAACCGATTGACGTCCTCATTTTGGTCCAGCCCCATCCTGGAAATTGCAACCGGTTACGCACCGGTGCTGAGCCTAATGGCAGCTGGTTTTGCAATTCATCTGATTCCAGAAAGATTCAAAAGAAACTACAGGAAGGCCTTTGCTCACGCACCATTCCTTGTACAATTGGCCGCAACGCTCGCTGTCATTGCATTGGCCTACGCTGGACTAGCTTCTGGCGTCCAGCCTTTCATCTATTTCCAATTTTGATGCGCATCGCATCAGTCAACTTGCTCTACGGATTGATATGCGCTGCACGATTTTTGAGAAGTGCAAGAGGTCGCAAATACAGCGAGCATCAGGAGGCCCAAAACAACGACAATTACCTGCTGCAATTGAGCATGGTTAATTCCTTTCACATCCAGGTCAGATGAGTCTATTTTTGTGGTGTTCTGTTTATTCGTCAGCATCACTATTTCAATTGGTGGGTTCAGAACGCAGGGATGTCAAACTTAGTATATCTTTTTCAAAACATGAGCAACTCTTCCACCCTAACATCATTGAATCTGCTTTTTGCCGTCATGATACTGTTGCAATTGGTTTTTCTTTTCGAAATATTCTCAGAAATTGAATTTGGTGCGCCGTTCCAGAATTATAGGGGAGGTTGGCTGCTTGCTCAAGGCATCGGATCTGTTGTTCTGTTCGTGGATATGGTCATTCGATTCGACCAATTAGCTCCAAGCAGAAGACCATGGCATGTAGCCGGAGTGGGCCTCTGCTCCATCGGTTGGTGCTGTCAGTTTTTTGTCCATTACTTAGACAGCGCCCTATTGAGTTAACAGCGGTTGAAGCCGTATCAATCATCCAAATGATACTGATAATCTGAATCATTCAGGCGAGAAGGGAGAGTCCTAAATAACTCAAAGCGCTGCTGGATATAGCGAATAAACTCATATTGTGTCCACGCCTGAAGCAATTCATCGCCCGGATCACTGAATGCGATGAACGCATCAAATTCGTCTGGTCTCAATCGAATGATTTCATAGTTCACATACTTCACAAACAACTCCCGAAGAAGGTCGTGCCTTTGATCTATGTTCTCTAATTGTGCCACGAGCCGCTTGCTCTGTTCTTCTCTACTGAGCATCTGATACAAGAAGGTTATAGGGCTGCTCAGCGCATCAATTGGGGTAAGCCTAAAATCGTCTTCATTGTATCCAAGTGCTTCAATATCACGCACGATTTCTCGAAGCTCCCTTGGTGCCACAACCTCAGCTACCCCCACTTCGACGCGCAGTCTGCGCAATCTGATTTCCCAATCCCATTGACGGCCATCCAGAGGAGCCACACGCTCGATGGTATGAAACCCAATTGCACCAAAGGCAATGGTATCGCCTGGACAAACAGCCAGCAAGAACTGTCCCTGATGATCTACAAACTGCCCTCCTCCATCCAGTCCGCGGTTGACCACCATGGCAACGGGCACCAAATGAGCAGATTCATCAATTACCCGTCCCGTAATAAACATCAATGAATCGCACCGTGCAGGCTCGACTTGGCTTTGAGCTGAGCACGCAAAAGGCAGATACATGCAAAAAACCCAACATGCCGTTCGTAAAAAAGTCCTTTCCACGGCTGCAAGATAGGCCGTACTTCGCGTTAACTTCGACTCGTGGCGTTGGATTCAGCAGATAAAAAAGGCCAAAACCCCAAAGGCGCTCAAGCAAGAAAGAGTGCCCTTGAGCGGATTCGCGCTGCACAAGGTTTCCGGCCAAACATGGATGATTGGGCCACGCAAATTCGAGCAGGGAACCGAGAAGTGCTTGGACAAGCCATCACGCTGACAGAAAGTAATCGCATGTCAGATTTGGAGATCTTGGACAAACTTCTTCATGCGCTGGTAAGCGATCAAGTACATCCTGAAAGTTTGCGCATTGGAATCACCGGCGTTCCTGGAGTTGGAAAGAGCACCTTTATTGAGCAGTTCGGTGAGGCCTTGATCGAACAAGGTCACCGGGTTGCCGTATTGGCCATTGACCCTTCGAGCAGCCGAACTGGAGGTAGCATTCTTGGGGATAAAACTCGGATGGAGCGCCTCGCGCAAAATGAGGCCGCTTTTGTTCGCCCTAGCCCAACAGGTTCTTCTTTGGGAGGTGTTACGAGAGGCACCTCCGAAGCAATTGTTTTATGCGAAGCAGCGGGATATGACCGCATCATCATCGAAACAGTCGGTGTGGGTCAAAGCGAAACAGCCGCGCGGGAATTAACGGATGCTTTTATTTTACTGATGCTACCCGGTGGCGGCGATGAACTGCAAGGAATCAAGAGGGGCATCATGGAGATGGCCGATTTGTTGCTCGTCAACAAATGCGACAGCGGACGAGAGATGCTGGCGGAAGAGACGGCCAATCAATACAGAAAAGCGCTTCACTTATTTCCTCCTAATCCCGGGGGACATGAAGTGGATGTCATGATGATCAGTGCGCTTGAAGCCCTTGGAATCCAAGAATGCTGCGTGGCACTGGAAGCATTGAAGTCCAAGTGGATAACGAACGGTTGGATGAATCAACAGCGATCAACCCAGCGGGTTATCCAGTTTCGACACCATCTGCAGCAATTGCTGTTCATGCAAAGAATGGATGGCGATGAAGGGTCAAAAAAATGGGGCAAGCTCCTGCAAGACCTTGAAGCTGGCTCCGTTCATCCGTTCCGCGCTGCACGTGAATGGATGAGTGAACGATTGATTCAAGGTCGATGATAGCCCTCTTGCTCTTCGTCAGCGCGTTTGTTTTCCTTTTGGCTTGGGCGCAATTGCAGTACGCTCCTGGCATCGGCATGATTGAGAAAGATTCCAATCTGGGTTTATTCAATTTTGAGGAGAATTGGGTTTTTCTGGTTTCGATTGCTGCCACGGTTCTCTGCGTTCTCCTGCTCCCCTCTCATTGGGGTCCAATCATGTGGGGCATTGCCTCGATGATTGCCATCTTGAGTATGCGAAGCTTTTGGCAATTTGAACCTGCTTTGCATACCGAAAGCCCTCATGTGCTTCACAACCGACTCCGAGCGCTCCAACACCAACTAGACCGGCTGAAAGAAAAAGAACAATTGGATACCGCACTGACCAAGACCAATTTATCCCAGCACGCGTTGAGGCAATTCAGCGATCGGTTTGAGTTGATCCTGCTCACGATTGAAAATCATCTGCTCATGGGTGACCATGAAAAAGCGGAAAAGATCATCACTCTTTTTGCCCGGCATTTGAGGCAAGTTCTGTACGAGGGGGCCACTCCCTTTTTACCTCTGCATGAGACGATGGTTCACATACAGACCCACCTGGCGTTAATGCAACTTTTGACCGGCAACCGGTTTCGATGCGAAGTGGATGACGGGATGTTAGATGATTTCACTTTGAAGCGATACACACAGCCACTGCTCATCAGTGCTTGGGTGCAGGAGGCACTTTGGCCCTATTTTAATTTGGCCGAAAGGAGCCTGGAAGACATTGGAGATACCAATCTGCAATTTGAACAAGTCAACGAGAGTCTGGTCGCCTGCTTTTCAGCCCCAAACTCGATGTACTTACCCGAAGGATCTGCTGAGCAAATGAGCAGTCAAACTTTCCGGTTACTCGGGGATTCCTCGGCTTGGCCTAAGTCTATGGAGGCCCAGATTATCGATGCGATTAGCCAATAATTGCTGCCTCCATCCAAGAGACAAGTGCTGTGGATGGAACTTGAACCTGGTCACCCGTTTTCATGTTACGCACCGTCCAGGTTCCATTTGCTCGTTCTTCTTCACCGGCCATTAAGACAAATTGAACGCCCAAATCAGAAGCGTACTTCATTTGCTTTTTTAATTTGGCTATGTCTGGATAGAGAACGGATCGAACTCCTGCTTCTCTTAACCCTCTTAACGCCCTCAACCCCTCTTCACGTCCTTCACCATCCAACTGAACAATCAATACCTGAGCTTGGGTCAAAGCCGACGCGGGAAATGCGTCAAAATGATCAAGTACATCGTAAATGCGGTCTGCTCCAAAACTGATTCCGACTCCGCTCATGCCCTCCCAGCCAAAAATGCCCGTAAGATCCGCATAACGCCCTCCCCCGCATATACTGCCAACAGGAGCGTCAGGGACCCGCACCTCAAAAATCGCTCCGGTGTAATAATTTAATCCTCGGGCCAGCGTAGGATCGAACACCATATACTCAGAACGAACACCGGCATCGCCGGCCATTCGGATCAATTCACTGACTTCTTCAAAAGCTTCCTGCACCTCCGAATCATCGGGATTAACCATCGCTCTCATTCCATCCAGTCTTTGGTGAACATCGTCAAGCGAAAGCAATTCAAAGAGGCCCATAATGGAATCGACTGATGCGCCTGTGAACCCGCGATCATTGAGCTCGATGCGAACACCCTCGCTTCCAATTTTGTCCCATTTATCCAACGCGACTGTAAAGTCTTCGAAACGGTCTTCGATGCCCCAGGAACGTGCCAAACCATTCAAGAGTCTTCGATCGTTTAGAACGATCTCATATCCGGGAACTCCCAGTTCTTGAAGGACCTCGTGAAACAAAGTGATTAAGTCCAACTCGCACAGCACGCTATCTGAACCGATGATGTCAGCATCGCATTGAGTAAATTCTTGATACCGGCCCTTACCCGGGCGATCTCCTCGCCAAACCGTCTGCATTTGATAGCGTCTAAAAGGAAATGCCAAATCGTTTCGTGCCATAACCACAAACCGAGCAAATGGCACAGTCAGATCGTAGCGCAGTGCTTTTTTTGAAATGCTGGAGATAACCGATTTGGAATCCTTGAGCTGCAGCGCTTGGTCATCGGCCTTTGCGAGGTAATCTCCGTTGTTTAAAATTTTGAATATCAATTGATCCCCTTCCTCTCCATACTTTCCTGTCAGCGTCTGCAGACTCTCCATCGCGGGAGTTTCGATAGGCTGAAAACCATAGCGTTCAAAAGCTTTTCGCATGACGCCGAACATCCAATTGCGTCGGGCCATGACCGCTGGACCAAAGTCGCGGGTTCCTTTTGGGATCGAAGGTTTGCTCATAATCGGCTAGTAAAGCGATTCAACGCTTATTTTGTCGGCGGTATTGAATGAAAGCTACAACTGTAAGAATGGCCATAGCGAGAAATACATATTGCATGAGGAGGAGACTTTTAGAGGTGCTAAATTCGGCAATCCATGGGAACCCACGAAACCATCCAACAACTTTCCGGTCATCGAGGTGCGATTTACGATGTGACTTGGGCTGATGACCAATCCTGCTGGTTAACAGCGGGAGGCGATGGTATCATCGCGGAATGGGCCGAAGACGGCAGCGGTGAAGGCCGGGCCGTGCTGCACCATGAACAGGCTTTTTATTCAGTATCAGCCCACCAACAGATGCGGGTCGCGGGCGCCGAAAACGGTGACTTATTCCTATGGAAAAGAGGCGAATCAGATCGTGCAAGACGCATTAAAGCTCATACCTCTGGCCTGTTTGCATTGACCTGGATGAAGGACGGAACCTTGGTCACGGGCGGAGGAGACGAACGGGTAGTTCGATGGAATGAAAACGAAATACAAAGCGAATGGCACATCCAAGGCGCGCGTAAAATAAGATGCATTGTTCCCTCCGACGCAGGTGTTTTTGTCGGAACCTCTGGAGGAGAAGCCATCATAAGCCCTCCTCTCGGTGCGGTCGGTTGTTTAAAGGGCGGGATTGCCATTGCAGGTCATTCAGGGGGAACCTATGCTGCCGTGTGGCATCCGCAAAAACGCGTTTGGATTTCGGGTGGACGCGATGGCCATTTGCGTGTATGGGACGCAGCAGGCGCATCTTTGTTGTCCATACCCGCTCATGAAAGTGCGATTTACAGAGTGTGCCAGTTCAGTGGCATGCTGTGGACAGCCAGCAGAGATAAAACCTTGAAGGCTTGGGGATGGAATGATTTGGAGCCCTTGGAGAAGGTGACCCATCGACAAGGAGGATCGAATCGATCGATCAATGCTTTGGCTGCAAGCGGAAGACCTTTGGATCGGCTCGTATTCGGAGGGGACGACCGCATTGGGCGCATGTTCACACGATAGAACCATCGCTCCGAAGTTTCAACCCATGACAGCGATAAGTACATCTGTGTTGGTCTCATTTTTGTGAAACCCACACGCGGCGCCATTGAATGTCGCCGTCGCCGGTTTTCAGCCCATCCAATTCACACCAGGCTTCCCATGAGCCTCCAGCCAAGCATTCGCCTTTGAAAATGGCTTGGCACCGAAGAATCCGCGGTATGCAGATAAAGGGCTCGGGTGCGGCGCCTCGAACACGGCGTGTTGATCTTGCTTAAATCGAACAGCATGCCGCTGGGCAGGCTTGCCCCAAAGTAAAACTGCGATAGGCTCATCCAATTGGGCCACGGCATCGAGGATGGCTCCAGTAACTTCCTGCCATCCGAATGACGCGTGGGACCCTGGAGCCCCATCACGCACCGTCAAAACGTCATTCAGCAACAGCACGCCTTCTCGGGCCCAATGTCCCAATGCACCCGCGGGATCAAAATCTTGTTCCAAGGGCCACGGAGACTCCAAATCCACCTGTGCTTCCTTGATAATGTTTCGAAGAGAGGGCGGATGCGGCACACCTGCAGAAACGGAAAAGGCAAGGCCGTGCGCTTGTCCTGGGCCGTGGTACGGATCTTGACCGCAAATGACAACCCGAACCCTCGAAGGAGGCACAGACAGCAGAGCTTCAAATTCCTTGCCTCGGGGCGGGTAACAAGGATGCACTTGTCGCTCCTGCTCAACCGCACGGTTTAAACGTTCCCAATCGAAGGTGACATGCTTGATTAAGTCCCCCCATTCCTGAGGAATGTCATCTAAAAAAGCAGGGACAGAGGCGTGTTTCACACAACAAACATCGAAGATTCAGGCAGGTTTTCCAATGCTCCGCGTCTTTCGGTGGAAAACCTCTTCATTCATTTTCTTTCAGGGAAGGAATGGAAGGGGTACTTTTGTCGTTTCGCAAGAATCCCTCATGCTTCGCAAAGGGCCTACCAAAAACGCCAGCAGACCTTGTCTTTGACCGACACCCACCTTAAAAAGCAACTCGAATCCCACAAAGGCAAAAACCTTTACGGATACCAAGAGAGTGCCATCGCAACCTTGCTGGGACGCATGGATAAGTTTCCAGAGCGATACAATTTGTTGTTTCAATTGCCGACAGGCGGGGGAAAAACAGTGATTTTCTCGGAACTCGCGAAGCAGTTTATCCTCAAAACCGGCAAACGAGTCCTCATCCTCACCCACCGAATTGAATTGTGCGGCCAAACAAGTCGCATGCTGACGGACATTGGAATTCCGAACAAAATCATCAACAGCAAAGTCAAAGAACTCGAGGAGGAGGATGATCACTGGTGTTTCGTCGCGATGGTGGAGACGCTGAACAACCGACTTAATGACGAGCGGATTGAGTTTGACAACCTTGGCTTGGTGGTCATTGACGAGGCCCACTACAACAGCTTTCGAAAGCTTTTTGGACACTTTGCGAATCAAGTCATTCTTGGCGTAACCGCCACACCGCTGAGCTCGAACGTAAAATTGCCTCTCAAAGACAACTACAACGAACTCATCGTTGGAGAATCGATTTCTGCTTTGGTTGAGGATGAATTCTTAGCCAAGGCCATTACGTACAGTTATGATGTGAATTTGCGTTCTCTCAAAATTGGCATCAACGGCGATTATACAGTTAGTAGTTCAGAACGCCTGTATGGCAATTACCTGATGCAGGAGAAGCTGCTCTATGCGTATGAGGAGAAAGCAAAAGGAACGAAGACATTGATTTTCAATAATGGCATCAATACTTCGAAGCAGGTACAAGCGATGTTCATTGAAGAGGGCTACGAGTGCATGCACTTGGATAACACGCACAGTGAAAAGGAACGGCAAGACATCTTGACGTGGTTTGAAAAGAAACCCGACGCTATCCTGAGTTCGGTCTCCATCTTGACTACCGGTTTCGATTCGCCATCGGTGCAAACCATCATTTTGAATCGAGCGACGAAATCCCTGACGTTGTATCACCAAATGATTGGCCGTGGTTCTCGAATTTTGCCAAAAAAGCGGCATTTCAATGTGATTGATTTGGGGAACAATGCTCGAAGATTTGGCTTGTGGGAGGCGCACATCAATTGGGCCGAAATTTTCAAATCACCCAATTCGTTTATTGAAGGGCTTTACACCGATGAAGAAATCGAAGATGAATTCGTTTTCGAGTATTCGAATGAATTGATGGAAAAGCTTCAGGGAGGGCCTGATCCAGATTTCAACATGGCCGAAGCCTATGTTCAAGTGACCCGGGATGGTGGAAGACCCAAGGAGGCCATTGAACGAAGCATCGACCACCACATTGAAATCATTCGATATGTATGCGATGATTTGTGGGATGCCTTTGATTTAGCCAAAGAACTCGAAGGAGACATTACGTATCGGATTCGACTTTACTCCAAATGCATTGCCAAGACCACGGAGAACTACAAAAACTGGCTAAAGGAAGAATACTGCCGTAAACTCCGAAGCGCCCTGCGACAGGCGTATGTTACCGACGACCTCGAGGCCTAACACACTTCAGGCTGGCATGCATAAACTGTGCGCCGACACTTACAAATTCCACCCCCGTTGAGCCCGCTGCTTTGGCTTAAATTTCGAGTATGTCACTTGCTGTTTTGAACGAGCTTGAGATCTTCCTGATCGCGCTTGTCATTCTCTTTTGTTTGGGGTTTGTAATGGCCCTGAATCTTATCAAGATTTATCGCCGAAATTCAGCCTACATCCCCCATTGGCAAATCGCCTTAGCCGCAGCTTCCAGCGCATTCGCCTTTATCGCAATGCTGTTTATTGTTTGCCTCCAATTTGAGCTATTACCCCAGGAAATGCATTCGAGCGTTCTTCGCATTGCTCTGACGGCCGTCGCTTTAATGGGAATCAATGGAGCGACCTACGGCTATCGACTGAGGCAATTAACGGCGATTCCGAAGCAAACCAAAAACACACTCATTCAAGAGCAATTGTTGTTGCAAAGCGTATCGCAATCGCAACAAAACCTCGCCTTGAAGGAAAAAGTCGTTGAAACAAAGCGCAAGCATTTGAAGTCTCAAATGAATCCGCACTTCTTGTTCAATGTGCTCACGGGGGTTCAACACTTGCTCCAAAATGCAGAAAGCGAGCGAGCCAGCCGTGTTTTTCATCGATTTCGAAGGCTTTTAATGCTCGGTTTCATGTCTCAGGAACACATTCTTGGGCCCTTGTCACAAGAAATCGAACACGTGAATCAGTATGTTGACTTAGAGCGGATTCGCTTGGATCGACCCATCACTTTTGTGTGGAACATCCACAAGGATGTATTACCCGAATTAACCCCTTGTCCACTCTTTATCCTTCAACCCCTTGTTGAAAATGCCATATGGCACGGATTGGCTGACCAAGCCATTGCCAATCCTGAAGTGCAGATTCAAATTAGATGGATTAACGAAGATTTGGAAATCAACGTTTGTGATAATGGATCTGGATTATCCAAAGCCTCTGACCCCCATCGCCAAAAGCATCGATCCAGGGGAACGGCTATCGTCCGAGAACGGCTGACTTTGCTCCGGCATCGCGGCACTTTGAAAATTCAAGAGGGGCTCGAGGAGCATCCCTTTCCATGCGGAGTGACTGCACGATTGAGCTTCCCTCTCTGGGTATTGGAACCCGCTTGGAATCAGCGTGAACAAAGACAAGCTAGTTAGAAAAAATTCCTTAGAGCGTCCAGCGAGGTTGCGGCTCATCTGATAGCTTCCCGGCCGATCCTGCCTCCAACATGAGCGAACCGGCCATGGCCACCATAGCAGCATTGTCTGTGCAGTATGACAAAGGGGGAATGAATACCTCCCACTGATCGCTTTCCTGTTTTGCAGCCAATCGTGCACGCAATCCACTATTGGCTGATACACCTCCTGCAATAGCGATGCGCTTTATACCAGTTTGGACTGCAGCGGCTTCAAGCTTCTCAATCAACACATCTAAAATCGTCTTTTGAACACTTGCCGCAATATCATTTTGGTGGCGTGCAATAAACGTGGAGTCTTCTTGCGTTGCCCGCTGAAGGAATTGCCAAATTTGGGTTTTGAGTCCACTGAAGCTCATGTCCAAACCCGCTACATTCGGCTTAGAAAATGCAAAAGCCGCTGCGTCCCCTTCTGCCGCCATACGATCCAGGACAGGACCTCCCGGATAAGGCAAACCCATCAACTTTGCAACCTTATCAAAAGCCTCTCCCGCCGCATCATCCCGGGTCGTGCCCAACACCTTCATGTCCAAGACAGAATTGACGTGAACCAACTGCGTATGGCCGCCTGAGACTGTCAAGCATAAAAACGGGAAGGTCGGATAAGGTCCAGGCGCCAAGAAATGGGCCAGAATATGAGCCTGCATATGGTTTACAGGGATCATCGGAATGCTGTGGCTCCAAGCCCACGACTTCGCAAATGCCGAACCCACATGCAACGAACCCATCAATCCCGGGCCTAGTGTGTACGCCACTGCATCGATGGCCTCCACATCAATTCCAGATTCCTGCAACGCAGAATCCAAGGCCGGAACGATGTTTTGCACGTGCGCACGACTCGCCAACTCGGGAACTACACCACCGAATTTTTCATGCACAGCTTGGTTCGCCACGGTGTTCGCAAGGACCTTGTTTCCCTGGATAACAGATACACCTGTATCATCACACGATGATTCAAAAGCGAGAATTACAGGTAGTTGTGGCATGATTTCTGACCACAAAAGTATAATTTCACTGCCAATAGCTGCCCACAGTGCTGACAAATAAATATTGGAAATACTTCATCGGAATATTTGCTGTAGCCGGACTCTTGGTGATTTTCCTAATGACCAAGCCTGTTCAAACCGCCGCGCTTAATTATTTCCTATCTAAAAACGCTGCAGAATGGGGCGCAAATGTCCATGTGAACGGTGCATCCATTGCTTTATTTCCTCCAGAAATTGAACTCCATGAACTTGTAGCCTCCGACAGCACAGGGATCTTTCTGAGTGCCGCATCGGTGCACATTTTGCCTCATGGATTTTGGCAACACCACGACAAATGGATTATCAAACGGCTAGATATCACTCAGATCAGCGGAAGCATCCCCGCTGCGTGGTCGTCGAAATTGTCAGGAGGTGAAGCTGCTTCTGGGGTGCCGTTCTCATGTGAAATTCGGCAAATTGGCATAGAGGGCCTAGATCTCAGCATAGAAGAAGAAAGGGGCAGCATGGGCATCGAAATTCCGACAGCAGAAATTGATTCATTCATGCTCGGTCCTGCGCATTTCAGCGCAGCTCTTCGCCACGCGCAGCTGAGGCTTCATCCCCAAGAATTATCTGGAGCGTGGTCTTCGCCCATGGAGTTTGATTCGCTGCATGCACGGGTGGGAATCGATGAAGCGAAGTCATTTCTCGAAGTTCAGACTCAATCGAATTGGGGAGCGATCCAAGGTGCATTTCAGCGAGGTGAGACCGAAAGTGCAATGGATTTAGATTGGAATTGGACTCCCAAAACTTGGCCGCTGGACACCTCGGTGACGTGGGTCGAACTGCTTAAGTCCCGAGCACCTGAACATCGATTAATCGCTCAATTCCGTGGCAACGAAAATGACGAAATCGCAGGACAAGTGGAGATTGGAGATTGGACAATTCCTGCGAAATGGGACTCCGGAAAATGGTCCGCCGGACCTTTCCTCTTGAGGCCACTTGCGTCTGAATGGGATGTCGTTTGGAGCCAGATTAGTTGTCCTCGTTACATCAAAGAATCCTCTGTCTGGCAGGCGGAAATCGAAGGCGAAGATGACGAGATTGCATTGAAATGTTCACCGCTTGGAAAAGCTACTCAGATAGAGAAGTCCATCGGCCTTCAGTGGAGGCCCCACGAAGATCTAAACGATCTCCATTTGACCTTGGAAGGCCTGACTTTCAGTGAAAATTCTGAAACCTCCTGGGGCCGACCTTGGCGAGTAGAAAGTGATTTTTTGTGGGATACTGAGCAAGGTAGATCCTCCTTCCTGCTCTCGGATGGCAAAGGATCCCTTCTTCAAGGCAAGGCGGAGGCTGAATGGGATTCAATGGGTTGGTCTCACACCACCCAATGCAGCATCGAACAACTGCACTCTGACCTCGCCACCCGTGAATGGGATCTGTTTGCCCAATTGAGTGCCCGCGGAAACGCAACGTGGGAAGGGAATGGCATGCAGATCGTTGAACTTCGAGACATCACATTACTGGAGAATAGCGTACCCCGGTCCTTCGAACGATTCGATCTTGTGCAAAAACAAACCGATTCTGAATGGGAGGTCACATGGGAGTCCGACCTCATCAACGGTTTCGCACGAGGGAATTCTCAGGCATCCGATCAATGGCGACTCCACCCTTGGACATGGCCTCAGCCTGAGTCTCCTCGCTCCTCTGCTTCGGCACGTGGTACGACAGTGAGTCCCCGACTCGAGTTCGCCACCACGGTAGTTCGGTTCAATCCGATTGGCCTGATGGCGGACTTGCCATTTACCCTTGGGAACATGAGTACGATTCAAGGCCTGTGGGATTCTCAGTCAATTGCGCTCCAAGCTGACCTTGCTTCGTTAACCTACGGAGGCCTCAAAGCCCAAAATTTGCAGCTTACCTGGGACATCGATGGAATGGATCATGCCGAAGTTTCGTGTGCAATCGAACAAGCGATTTTGAACAAGAAACCAATCGGCTCGTCCATTGGCATCCGTGCAGTTCAATCCACAGCCTGGTCAGGTCAGGCTGACTGGGAACAAGGGGCCGAGCGGGCGCCGGGAGCCCTGTCTTTCGAAATTAGCTCCATCCCAGATGGGTATGGATTTACCCTGGATTCATTGCGCATACCTTTTGAAGGTGATAATTTTACCTTGCAAGAACCCTTGCACGCGAAATGGTCCAACACGGAACGTGAACTGGAGGCTCAATCCTTCCGAGTGGAATCTTCTTTGGGCTATGCGACTATGGAAGGGTCCTACCAACTGAATGGAGGAATTGATGTTTCGACGGAGTTAAACTGGCGAACATTTCAAGGACTTTCTCAGATGCCCGATCCATGGAGCGCAGAGGGATTCAGCGGAGAACTCAATATTTCAGGTAATTTGTCAGAACCTGAAATCGAGGGCGAGCTTCAGCTTCAAGAGCTAGGCTGGAAAGATCTGCTGGCATCGAACATCACAACACAAATCGCCGGATCATTGCGCACGCCTCGGGTGGAGCTCTCGGCTGATATTGGCCCCGAAGGCCAAATAAACGGTGACATGGTCTTATCTATGGATGACCCCAAAAAATCCAAAGGACGGCTAACGTTTGAGCAGATTGATCTCTCCCCGATCAATCAATTTATCCCCGACGAAAGCATCCAATTGGAAGGAACTGTGCAAGGCATGCTTCGATTCTTGGGCCTGGGCAATGGCGCCGAATTGAATGGATATATGACGACAGAGCAAACAGCTCTGCGCGTACCCTTTCTCAACACACGGTACACGCTCAGCGGGAAGGCACAAATTCTTCCCACTGAATTTCTATTGAACCAATGGGAATTAACAGACGAATCCGGCCAAAAAGCCCGATTCAATGGAACTGTGCTGCATGATGATTTCCAGCAATGGGACCTCGATTTTGGAATTGATGCCCAGGCCATGCCCATTCAATTGATGAATACTCCTTCCACGGATGATGGATTCTTTTTCGGAGAGGTGAACTGCACCGGAGACATCAACATTGCTGGATATGGGCAAAACCTGACCATAGACGCGGAACTTCAAACCGAGAGCGGGACGGTTTTTTCTCTGCCACTGGATGTAAGTACCGACGTGGCATCTGCTCAATTTGTACGTTTCACATCCAATACAGAATTGGCTAAACCCATCGTTGAGAGAAGAGGGGATTTTTCCGAAGTCCAACTCAATTTGGGAATTGACGTGACACCAGATGCAGAAGCGCGCATCATCTTCGACCGTAGCGTTGGAGATGAGATCGTCGGCAAGGCAAAAGGACATCTGGATTTGACCGTGGATGACTTTGAACATCTGCAACTGACTGGAGGGCTAGAAGTCACAGAAGGTGTTTACTATTTCACGTTACAGAATTGGCTGAGTAAGCGCTTCCATGTTGCACCCGGAGGCACCATTGTCTGGGAAGGCGATCCCTACCAAGCAGAAATCGACCTGGCTACTTCCTATGCCACACGCGCGCGGCTGGATCCTTTGCTTCCCGATGTAGCTGATTTACCCGGACGAATTCCAGTTGAGCTTGGACTTCAGTTGACGGGTGCGCTAATGAGGCCATCCTTGAGTTTTGATATCCAAGCCCCGAATGCCGACTCTCGCATTCAAGCGTTGATGGAAAACGCCTTGGTAAACGAGGAAGAGCTGCAGCGGCAAGGATTGAGCCTGCTGGTAATGAATCAATTCTTTAGCACCGACCTGTCCCAGGCTGCCATTGGAGGTTTTCTCAATCCCGCTCAAAGCACCCAACTCCTTGCGAATCAACTTGGTCATTGGATCTCCCAGATTTCTCCTGGTATGGACCTGGGACTCGATTACGACCAAGACGAATTCAGTGGAGAGCAAGCCTTGGGCATTGCGATGAGTACCCAGCTTTTCAATGACCGACTTCACATTGAAGGTGCTGTGGGCGCTCAATCCGTGGGGCAAATCCAACCGGGTGATTTACAATTGCAGGATTTGGTGATAAGCTATGATTTGAGTGATGAAGGAACCTGGCAGCTCACAGGACACTCTCGTCAAAACCCGGGACTCAGCAATGCAATAGAAGGCACACAGACCCAGGGTGTTGGATTGCGATTTCGACGAGAATTCAACCGATGGGGAGACTGGAAGAGCGAGGATTAAGCGGTTAAATCGTACTTTCGGAGTCAATTCTCATTTCCAATGAAGCACTTGATTGCCATTTGTATATTCGCCCTAAGCAGCTGGGCCACCGTCTTTGCCCAAATAACCATCACCTCTTCTGACTTACCTCAAGCGGATGTGACCTATCCCATCTATACAGCAGCGATCACCGACGTAACCTTAGGAGGTATTATCGGTGCCGATATGACGTGGGATGCCAGCGACTTGATCAGCATTGGCGAGGCGCCTATTACGCCAGTCAATATCAATGACGCCAGCTTTAGCGCTGCCTTTGTTTTCAATAGTCCATTTAATTCGGCTTATCAATCCGATTTCTTTTTGCCAACGGAATTCCCCGATTTGGGCATCGATATTCCCCTGGATGGATTCAATAACTTTTATCAATCAAATGGAGACGTGTATGCCATTGCCGGTTTAGGCCTGAGTGCCGCAGGTTTTGATCTTCCTGTGGCCTATGACGACATCGATGAGATCCTCCCATTGCCGCTTGAATATGGGGCAGAAATGACCAGCACAGCCTCGTTCAATTTAGATTTGACAGGCATCCTGACCTACGGGCTCGTTCAAGAACGACAGGTGGTGGTGGATGGTTGGGGTACGCTAATTCTACCGAGCGGTTCCTACGAAGTTCTCCGCACCCGGACCGATCTCGCGGCTACTGACGATGTATTTATCGAAGAACTCGGTGAGCCATTCACCTTAGAACGCGAACAAGTCACCTACCAATGGTGGGCAGAAGGAATGGGCTTTCCTTTGCTGGAAATAACCGAAATCCTAGGCCTTCCTCTTGTTGCATCATTCCAAGATTTGAGTGAACCCAATGCGGTGTATATCCCTACTGCGCTGGAGGTAGCTCCTGCTTTTCCGAACCCCGTTCTCCGCGGACATTGGATTCAGTGGAATGAGACCACTGACTGGTCCTTCATGGACATCCAAGGAAAAGAATTGATGAACGGTCACTCAGCAGGTTTTGGGGTTCCCGAAGAGCTGGAAGCTGGAGTTTACTTGGTGAAACGCACTACCATCGCAGACCATTGCAGCAGCATTGAGCGCATATATGTGCGCTGAACTGCGCGGCTGAACTGCGCGCTGAATCAAATCAATCCTTCAGATTCAAACGCGTCGATTTCCGCACCCACTTGGGTGGTGTACCATTCGTCAAGAACCCATCCCTTTGCAACTTGGGGATTGCGAAAGACTCTGAAAGCAACAGAAGGTTTGAAGAGCGCCCAGCGAATCTTGTCCCGAAGCACCTGAATGGAAGAAGGCACTACCACGGCTCGCGCTGGCACATCCAGCATGGCCTCATCAGAACCCAACCAAGCCAAGGCTTCCTGCTCCACTAACGCCGCGTTCTTGGGAATCAAAACAAGCACAGGCCCCACACCTCCTTCCAGCAATTCACGGCGCGCCTGCTCAACCCGCTTCATTTGATTCAAGTCCAAAACCGCTTCTGCAGCAAATCGAATCGTGTATAGCCCCATGGACAATTCGATGGTGGCATCATGGACTTGGGCTGCTAAGGTATGTTCCATCAATCGCAGTAATAATCAGAGAAAGGATTGGGCGAGCAAAAGTTCAATGAGTCGGTTAGATTGCCTTCCCTTAAAGCTTGCATGGAAGCCGTGGTATAGCCAATGCCATAGACACCTTGCGTACTACGAGACGCGAACAACCCCAGACCGCCATTGATGTTGGTGTATTGAGGACGTTCCTGTATGACCCCTGTTACAGGGGCATTGACCTCTAAATACGTAGAAAGCTCATCGTTCGCTACCGTCAATACGAAGTCCACCGCTCGCACAATTTGGACATCTTCATCCCACACGCCCAAGACCCGAGTGATGTAGGGGTCCACTTCCAATTTGGTCGCTAAAATCGAATAAAACCGCTCTCCGCTCACTGCTTTTTGCAGCACCTGTCCTCCTTCATCGTTTTCTGTGTTCAAGGTGCCGATGTTCCATTCAATCAAGCGCTCGCGCTCTTCTGCCAAGTCTGTATGACCTAAGTCATTCCAAATGCGCTCAATGACATGAACATAAACCGCAATGTCGTAGCGACTCGCTCCTTCTGTTGATGACCACTTGAACGTAATGTCAGGATAGATGATGGTTTGACTCACGCTGGCAAATCCCAATTTGAAATTGTTCACGCCCGGCGGTGGCTGGGTGATGTTCCCGATTTGCTCTGCAATCATATTGGTTGAAGAAGTGATCTGCGCATCTTCTGTCAAAATGGAAATATCCAAATCGTATTCCGCATCCGTGTCGAGCCCTTGTTCCGGAACAAAAAACCACATTTGTTGATCCGGAGAGTAAAAGATGCCTTCATCGGATTTATTCGAGATGACCGTGTCCTTCAGCGTCCATGACTGCACGTCGGCACCGTTCATCCGCTCCGTTATTTCCACAGCAAGTTCTTCCGCCAGATATTCACTGCTATCGGCAACCAACGCTGCATCTAATTGGTTTCCATCGCCCAACCATGTGCGGTTTATGCGCACCCATTGGGTATCCTGCGCAGCATCCAACAAGGAAAAGACAACTGGGGTTCTCTGGTAAGGCGCATTCAACTCAATGTCCGTTGAGCATCCAACCCAACTGATAAGTAACAACGCTGCGAGAAAATAACGTGAGGCCATGTTGGTTTTCAATTTCGGCACCTACCGTGCCACAGGTGACGAAGATAGCGCCAATAAAAAAGATAATGTGTCTATGCCATCAGCATATTCCCATGGAGCGGGACATTGGGTTTGACCCAACGCAACGATGGGAGAAGCCAGCATACCCAGCGCATCGCGGTCGGACGTTGCTATACATTGAATCGAGTCTGCGTGCTGTCCAACGGCTTGGCCTACATCCGACAAATCATCATAGAAATCGTAATAAAGCGTCCCAACAGGGCTGAACCAGCCATCATCTTGCTTTAATAACACGAAGCCATTTTCAATCAACTGGTATTGATTCAACAACCAAACGGCCTTGTGGTAATCATAGTTGTTCGCATACTTGTTATTGTTGGCTACATGCGCCCAGTCCACCCACACAGCGAATAAGCGGTCTAAATCAAATCCCGTCGGCAAAAATAATTTGGTTACACTCCGGCATCCCATGCCATAGTAGTTAAACACATCAGCTCCCAAGGCGCGCAATTCATCATCGGTCTCTGTCCCAAGTAGCACGGCCGCACTGGTGCGTTGACTGCGTAAGACCTTGGGCAATGCTCGAAAATAATATTCGAAATAGCGATTTGAATTGGCACTGCCTGTGGCAATTACGGCATCTAAACTCCCCAACTGACCCGAGACGAATTCAACCCTATCAACCAAGTCCAATTTCCCAACAAAACCCTGCAAAGCCTCGATCGCTGCAGGAATCAAGATGCCATCGCTCGAGCTGCATTTAATTACAGCACAGTGGCCACTCATCAAGACACAGAGGATGTCATGCCATCCCACCATGGGTAAGTTGCCCGCAAGCACAAGACCAATACGCTGAGGCTTTCGCTCCATTGAAAGTTCAGGGTATTCATCGGTCCATCGATCCAAGGTCAAGGGGTCAAGCATCGTTCCGTTGGCATGCAAAGCCATTCGAACAAAATCCGGCGTAAACCAACGGTTTTGCCCTTCGGCTGTAGAAAGCAAGTCAGCGTCATCCCCGCCTCGCCCGGGTAATTCACCCCGAAACCATTGCCCCAGTTGAACAAGGCCTGATTTAAATGTGTTGGTCATATGAGTGCGTATCTTCGTCCCAAATTTAACGTTGCAACCAGAGACTACAGTGACATCATGGCCATAATGATTACAGATGAATGCATCAACTGCGGTGCATGCGAACCCGAGTGTCCGAACAACGCCATATACGAGGGCGGCGCAGAATGGAAGTTTTCCGATGGAACTGGCTTCCAAGGTCAGGGGGATCACCCAACCGTTGGAGCGGTTGATGCAGACGTGGAACAAGACCCGCGCGATATGGATGTATATTTTATTGCCCACGAGAAATGCACTGAGTGCGTCGGTTTTCACGACGAACCGCAGTGCGCAGCGGTTTGCCCGGTCGATTGTTGCGTGGATGATCCCGAACATCGGGAATCCGAAGAAATGCTTTTAGCCAAAAAATCATTCTTGCACCTTTAAAGAGGCAATCCAATCGCTCTAAATCCCGTTTCATCTCCATGCGCATTCGGTTTATGGCTCACGTCTTCCTCCCCTCCTGCTTGGTTCTCATTTTCGCATTAAAATGTGATGCCCAGGAAAGGCAATCATTTGATGATTTTGCGCAGCGTTATCAGGATTTACAAAAGCTCCCATCGGACGAAGAAAGGATAGCGGAGAGTGAGGCGATGAGCCTCGCTCTAGTTCAATATTGGGAGAACGAACCGTTTAACTCAGCGTCTTGTGACCCCTTGAAAGACGTCCTAGGCTTTGCGGAAGCGGGAACCGGCAATGATCACATTGCGGTGATTTCCTGGAATGTAGAAATTTCCAACCAGCGTCAGGTCTATGGTGGAGTGGTTGTTTCCACGTCCCGCAATGGAGAGCAAAAGGTTGAATTACTTCGCTCCAAGAATGTGACCTCATTCGGGCCGACGCTCGATACCAAATCAAGGTATACCTCCAAGCAGTGGCCTGGCGCGGTGTATTACAAAGCACTGATTTGCTACCAGGGAAGTCGGCCCGTATACACCTTATTGGGCTGGGATGGTGCGGACAACATTCGGACCCGTAAAATTGTCGAAACTTTGACCGTAAGTGGAAATAAATTGAAATTTGGCGTTCCCATCATTTCGGCGGGAAGAGGCACCACCAAGCGATACATCCTTGAGTATTCAGACCAGGTTTCTGCAACGCTTCAATGGCGTGAAGACATGAACATGATTGTCATGGATCATCTCAGCCCTCCACGCGAAGAACTTGAAGGACAAACAGCCTTTTACGGCCCTGACATGTCATATGACGGTCTGGTTTGGAAAAAAGGACAATGGATTCTTCAGCCTGACATAGACGTGCGAGACCCCGAAATCACAAGTCCCTGGAACAATCCAAAAAAACTCCGGAGACGCGGACGAAATTAATTGAACCGTATCTTCGGTTTATGATAAACCCGTCACGATTTTACATCTGCGCAAGTCTGATACCGTTGTTTGTTGCATTGGTTTCTCCGGTTATCGGTCAAACGATGGATGCCACACTGTCAAATGATTCCCTCGCGCATTCCGCCTCGCCGACTGAAGCAGCAGATTCTACGATCATGGATTCCGCACGTGCAGAACGAGTGGCGATACAGGCAGCGCTGAGAGAGGAAATTGCAGCATTCAGCCAAAGCCAGCTCGGAGATGACGAATACATCTGGACTTATCGAGCTGAAATTACAATCGACCGCGCTGGTCAACGTCAACTGCAGGAATTTTGGTACAACCCGAAACAACCGCAAGGCCCTGCAATTTGGAAGCACCTTTCAGAACGCTCTGGCGGCCTCTTTTTCTTGGATCCAACGACTGGACGAGCGGCCAGCCTTGATTTAAACAAACTTGAAGGTTCATACATTCCTGCTCGCATCGCTGAACAAGCTGGTTTTACAGGCAATCCGAGCATCTTTCTCCCGAAGAAGGCCAAAGATTGGACCCAAGAAAAATCCAGCAACGCTGAACTAAGCAGATGGAATCTTTCCGTCGAAGGCGACACGTTCACGTTGGAAATGAGCACCGAAAAAGATGTGGACCATGCGCAGGCAATTTACCAGTGGATCTGCCTTCAACCCATTGAAGCCATGAGGCTTCCTGCTCTTGCCCAGAAGTTTCCCATTCATTCCATTGAACGCAAGGATGCAAATGGAACAGCGCGTTATCGCATCGAGTGCAAAACGTGGGAAGAACTGGAAGAGCCCGTTACCATTGATGCAAAAAGCCTGATTATTCGCGACCCAGAACGCGATCTCAAAACCGTCGCTCGCGAATGGGCGGACCAGAAGGCACAGGAAAAAGAACAGAATTGACCCTCAGGAACGAAAGGCTCCCTCTCCGATCCAAACTTCTGTGGCACCACTTCCAAATTTGCGGGGATCCGCTGATTTACAGCTGCAATCCGGATAGTACTGTTCTACACGACTCCAAATTTGATGACGCAGTACACCTTGTCCAATACCGTGGATGAAGACCATCTTTTTGGTTCGTTGTCGGATGCCAATTTGCAACATGCGTTCAAAATGTGCGATTTGCAGCTCCAACATAACAGCAGGACTTAAGCCACGCTGGGAGTCGACGATGGCATGTAAATGAAGATCGACTTCGAATTCATCGCGTGCGCTCGTTGTGGATTGGGCCTCTTTGTATTTGGTTTTAAACTCCTTCTCCACTCTTTTCTGATGTGCTGGAGTAATTTCCTGATGCAAGATTTCTAAGACCGTGGGAATTGCTCGATCGTACGCCTGCGCCTCGATTTTCGCATTTTCTATTCCAATCAATTCGGTTGACGGATGGGTATACTCAAATCCATTGTCATCCTCGACCATGTAGCAATCATTGTCTAAGACCTGGGTGACGACACCTTCCCCCACATCGTTAAGAAAACGCACTTTATCTCCAATTTTTAATGCTTTCGAAGTCATGTGCCCGAAATTAGCTTTTATGTACAGTCAAATTTCATTAAAGCGATTTGAATTCAAGGCGCTTGCTCTTGGAATGTTATGCGCAAGCTTCTGTTTTGCGCCAGTTTGGGGACAAGGAGACTTAACGGTAAGCAAAAAGCAGTGGATGCGGCTGGACGAAACCATGGCTACGGCTGTGGAAACGCTCCATTTACCCTCCCTATCCGTCGCGGTCGTTCACAACGGAAAGTTGGTGTGGTCAAAATCTCATGGTGTCTTAGACGCTTCGTCCAAAACAGCAGCTAATCCATCCACGCTGTATGCTGTTGCGTCAAATACCAAAGCATACACGAGTGCGGCATTAGCCCAACTCGTTGATGCGGGCGCCATAAATTGGAATGATCGGGTTCAGGATTATTTGCCTGACTTCGAATTGCACGATTCCTACGTGACCTCTGAATTGCGCATTACCGATTTGCTTTGTCACCGAAGCGGACTTGCTACCTTTTCAGGAGATCTGCTGTGGTACGGAACCAAATGGACGTCAGATGAAGTATTGCACCGAGCGCGCTACTTGCAGCCTGCGAGCAGCTTTCGGACAGAATTTGGCTATCAAAACATCATGTACATCGCTGCGGGAAAAGTCATCGAACGGGTAACCGGACGTTCATGGACGAACTGCATCCAAGATTCCCTTCTCACCCCATTGGGAATGGAGCGCGCGGCGCTTTCGACGCAATCCTTGGACAAATTCAAAAACGTCGCATTGCCTCACAACGAATTGGAGGACGGTCGCCTCGCCAGCATTGAATGGGTGAATTGGGATAACATGGCACCGGCCGGCGCTCTTATTACGAGTGTGGAAGAAATGGGGAAATGGATGATTGTTCAATTGGACAGCGGGCGCACCGAAAACGGGCGATTGTGGAATGCAGAACAAACGCAAAAGATGTGGAGCCTCCACACTCCCATACCGGTCTCTGAGTTTTACAGAAAGCGCATCCCCTCCATGCATTTTCGCGGCTACGGTCTGGGATGGGAGCTGTCCACTTTGCATGGCTACAAAACCGTTGGCCACTCTGGAGGATATGACGGCATGATCTCACGTCAGATGCTAGTACCCGAAGAAAAACTAGGCATCTTCATTGCCACCAACTCCAATAGCTCAGTGCCATGGGCCTTGGGCTACGATGCCCTCGGTATCCTTTTGGAAAACGAAAAAGACACACCCCTATTGGACTTTTTGAGGGAAAGAAAAGCTGCAGAACCCACTGACAAACTGGCTGAGCAGGAAGCTTTGGAGGCAAGTCGCATTCCGGGAACACAGGCATCTCTTCCATTGAAGGATTACACCGGGACATACTTGGATTCCATGTATGGTCAGGTGACCATTGGGTTCGATGGTGACCGATTGGACATCCAATTCGATCCAACCCCGTTGTTTGTTGGCCACCTCGAACACTGGCATTTCGACACCTTCCGGCTGCACTGGGACCGTCAAATGATGCTCCCTAGTGGCACAGCTCATTTCTCGATTAATTCAAAAGGCACCATTGAAAGCCTCGACATCGACATCCCTAATCCTGATTTTGATTTTACCGAGTTACACTTTGTAAAACAATAACTTACCCTAAGTCAACTCAACATGAATTTAATCAAAAATCTCTTCTTATTTGGCGCGATAATCTCTGCAGGGACGAGCTGGAGCCAACCCAATGATCCGGGATCACTCAACTCCGAAGCATTGCGCAGTTGGATCAAGGCCGAATGGTACACACCATTCTTTGATGACCTTGGTTACAACGGAGCCCGATCCCAAATGTTCGGATACACCGATGAGTCCAATGGCAACATTGAATGCATTTACACAGGCTTCACGCAACCCGCAGAATTCACGACCTATTTAGATCCGATTAATACGGAGCACATCATTCCGCAAAGCTTCTTTGGTAGCCTTGCTCCTATGAAATCCGACCTTTTTAATATTCGACCTTCCCACGGCAGCGCCAATTCATCCCGAGGCAACTCACCTTATGCTGAGGTCATCGATGAAAACGCACAGTGGTACGGAATCAATTCTTCGGGAGCCTACATCACTCAAGGCAATATTCCAGACAATCCAGAAGCTTGGTCAGAGAGGTCTGGCTCGACGTGGGAGCCCAAGGAGTCTGTAAAAGGGGACATTGCCCGAAAAGTTTTTTACTTCTATACCATGTACCCCACTCAGGCAGGAGACATCACAGAAGTAGGGAATCTCGACATGTTCTATGCCTGGCACATCGCAGATCCCGTCGATGACTTCGAATCTACACGCAACGAACGCGTTCAAGACGTTCAAGGAAACTACAACCCCTACATCAGTCATCCCGAATGGGTGGAGTTGGCTTGGTTCTGGCAAGGCGAGGTCATCAGCGGATGCACCGACCCAACCGCCTGCAATTACGATGACAATGCGAATTCAGATGACGGGTCATGTACCTTCCCTGAGTCTGGGCTGGATTGCAATGGTGCGCCCCTCGTCAATTGTTCCCTGTTTTTTTCTGAATATGCCGAAGGAAGTTCGAACAACAAATACCTGGAAATTTACAATCCCGGCTTGATTCCGATAAGCCTCGAAGGGTTCGCTTTGGCTCATACGACCAATGAACCGAGTACACCGGGAATGTTCGAAACATGGGTGGAATTGCCCGTCAATGCAGAAATTGCGCCTTCATCCGTTTACACCATCGTCCATTCCTCTGCGACCGCTTCTTTGGTCAACGCCGCAGATTTTATCTACGGAAACCTATCCAACGGAGATGACGGTTTTGCATTGGTTACTGGCTCGCCAGAGAATTTCATGATTTTGGACATCATTGGAGACTGGCAGGGAGACCCTGGTATAGGTTGGGACGTGGCAGGTGTGTCTAATGCCACCGCGAATCACACCCTTGTGCGTAAGTCCGAGATCATCACCGGAAACGAAGGAGACTGGACGTCTTCTGCTGGGAACAATGCGGAAGACAGCGAATGGATTGTGCTGGAAAATGATGACTGGAGCAACTATGGAGAGCATGCAGCTGACACAAGCTGCGATCCCTCCAATGAAGGGGAAAATGACGATGTGCTCGGATGCACCTATGCTTCAGCGTGCAACTACAACAATGCAGCCAATGCAGATGATGGCAGCTGCGACTTTGCCTCTTGCAGCATTCCTGGATGCACTTACGTTAATGCGTTAAATTTCAACCCTTTATCTACCATAGATGATGGGAATTGCCTCTTCCCCGCCTGCGACAACACATGCCCAACAGACATCAATTCAGATGGCGTCATCACTGTGGCGGACGTGTTACTGCTGCTCACGGATTTTGGACTCACGTGTCCAGGATAACCCTAGAACCACATTGACCAGGACCTTGAGATGTCTACCCATCGATATATTTAAATATTTCAACGATTATTTCATTGAAATAACTGAAAAAATTCAACGACCGACCCCCGGTAAACTACCGATGTTGCTGTTTATTTAACCAAGGAATATATATTTTCTCTCGACGAAGGGTATAATATGACTCTTCAAGCCTTATATTAGAAGTCCCAAATTGTCTGATATGAGCCAAAATTGCCTTACCCGGTTTTTCTGGGTGGTTGTCACGCTGGTTACAGCTGTTCAAACTACATATGCCCAGGACTATCAAATGTCCATTGAAATAACCAGTGAACACACCGGTATGGTTGGAGAAGTAGATCTTTCCAATCACACGACCTACCGATTTTACATCGAGACCGCTGACCCCGGAGACCAAGTGCTCTCCATTTTTGGAAATGAGAATTCTCCAACTGAAATCTCAGCGCCAGCAGGTTTTTTCAATAGCCTTTACGCCTCGGGCCCGGCAGCTTCGGGAATTTCTTTGGATGGCCTCGCGACTTACCCTTCCCTGCAATACGATAGCTATATCACCATCGGAATTGAGCACGAACCAGATTTGGGGTCTGGAGAGTCAGTCATTTCGGTTGAAGAAGATCCGAATCAGCAATGGGTTTCCAATCTATTTATTCCTTCAGCAACTTCGGGCGAAAGTATTGTCATCAATTCAGAGTTGGGTGGATCTTGGTATGTGGACGACATCTCATCGAACTCCTTTGCAGGTGACGATTTGAAAGTATTAATTGCTCAATTCACCAGTGCAGATTGCCTTTCCGGTGTTCTTCATGCGCTGATTCAACCTGCGGATGGTTCAGAACCTTTCATTTTGGGACAGCAGTTTAATTGCACCGATTGCGGACCTATTGGATGCAGCGATGCACTGGCTTGCAATTACGACCCCAATGCGCCCGTCATTCCTGATTCGGTCGGGGACTGTATTTATCCAGAAGACGGTTATGCATGCGATGGAACGTGCTTATCTGATGAAGACGGCGATGGAATATGTGATCAGTTTGAGGTATCCGGTTGCACAGAAGCTGAAGCACTGAACTTTGACCCAGAGGCAACGGAGGACAATGGTTTTTGCGCGTATGCTGAAGATTTTGCCTGCACAGATGAAGCGGCCTGCAATTACGCGCCCTTCGCTGGTCCGGCTTACTGCCTTCAAATAGAGCCTTTCATGGAGCATGATGGCTTGGTAGGCGCAGACGACCTGACCGGTTATACGACCTACCGCATCTACGCCTTGTGCGAGAACACAGATGATTTCGTTTCAAGCGTATCCGGTGATTCTGAATTTCCTACCCGCATTATGTCATCCGGGGATTTCTTCCAAAGTGGATTTGGTGGACTCCTTGGCTCTGATCAAAATCCGGCCCTCTTCCCTTTCTTTCCAAGTGCTTCATACGACTCTTATGTCACGATTGGATTGACGGAAACAGCTTCTGGTTCAGATGGAGAAGGTACCATCAATGTCCTTGACAACCCAGTAAATCCTTGGGGCGCTGTTTTCGAAAACGGCGATGACTTAGCAATTGATGACGAAATTGGTGGAAGTTGGTTCATTTTCAATGGCAACACCAACGGTGTGGCGGGAGATGACTTTCGGGTATTGTTGGCTCAGGTTACAACGAACGGCGACCTATCAGGAAGCATGTACGTCCAGTTTTTTGAAAACGGTAATCCAGCGGATGAATTCAGAAAATTAATCGATTTCGAGGAAGCTTGTTATGGACCCGATGTCGCCTTGTCGTGCACCTATCCTGGAGACATTCTCGACTGCGATGGCAGCTGCTTGAATGATGAAGATGGAGACGGCATCTGCAATGAGAACGAAACCGCAGGTTGCAGCAACGACCTCGCCTGCAACTATGATGTAAACGCCACAGATGACGATGGCTCATGTGTTTATGCTGAAGAAGGGTACGATTGTGCTGGCGATTGCCTCAATGATGCTGACCAAGACGGCCTCTGTGACGAATTCGAAGTTCCAGGATGCACGGACGCAGCAGCGTGCAATTATGGGGAGACGGCAACGGATGACGATGGCTCTTGCACCTTTGCGGAAACAGGGTATGATTGTCAAGGAACATGCCTTGCTGACGCAGATTCTGATGGAATTTGTGATGGATTTGAAATCGCTGGGTGTTCAGATGAAAACGCGTGCAATTTTGATGCGGACGCAACGGACGATGACGGCTCATGTTTATTTGCCGGATCAGGTTACGACTGTGACGGCAACTGCCTCAGCGATACGGACGGAGATGGCACATGCGACGAGTTTGAGGTGGGCGGTTGCACCGCTTCGAATGCGTGCAATTTCGATTCAGACGCCACGGAGGATGACGGTAGCTGCGATTTCTGTAGCTGTTCAACCGCAGGCATGGTGATGACCGATT
>CAJQLF010000056.1 GCA_905479115.1 uncultured Flavobacteriales bacterium | reverse complement strand
TGCTCAATCGTTTACGGCCATTGGCAGCCAGTCGCTCAGCCAAGTTGAATCATTGGCGATGGATTATGGCTTACCCAGTGCATTGTTTCAACCGATCACAGGTGTAGATGCCTACCGAGTGAGTTACGAGATGCCTTTTTTAGACAGCACCATCACGGTATCGGGGGCGTTGTTTGAACCCACCGACTTGGATCCAAGCTGCGCGCACCCTGTGCACATCTACATGCACGGCACCATTTTTGTTCGCACAGATGCGCCATCGTTTTTGAGTTACGAAGGTGAATTAGGGTACCTCATGGCGGGCTTAGGATTTACCGTATTGATGCCCGATTATGTTGGGCTGGGAGAGGACGACCAGCACCTTCACCCGTATGTGCATGCGGCCAGCGAAGCGGCATCTGGTTCCTATTTAATCGATGCGTTGCATACCTCCGACAACCCTTCAGGCAATGCCCACGACATCAATCAACTCTTTATCTCAGGTTATTCCCAAGGCGGCCACGCAGCCATGGCTTTGCATCGGGAATTGCAGGAAAACTGGCCTCAATATCCTGTCGCAGCCAGCGCGCCAGGCTCTGGTCCATATAGCATCACGGGAGCGCAATATCCCGAGACCTTTGCCGATGAGAATTATTCGAACCCCTCTTATTTGGCGTACACGGCCTTCGCTTGGCAAAGCGTGTACGGAAACCTGTACGAAAACCCCAACGAATACTTTCAAGAGCCCTATGCATCCGAATTGGAGGGGTTGTTGGATGGCATGACACCGGCCTGGGAAATCAATGCTGCCTTGCCGTTTTACACAGCAGACTTGGTCCAGCCGGGCTTGCTGGATTTGTTGCTCAACGAGGGTGAGCCATTCGAAGCAGCAGCATCAGACAATGACGTTTACGAATGGGTGCCCGAGGTTCCACTTCGGATGTACTACTGCACAGAGGATGAGCAAGTCTTTTACCAAAACGCCTTGGATGCAGAAGCCTACATGACGGAGAATGGAGCGGAATCGGTCGAAGCCATTAACCTCGGTGCTTACGATCATGCGGGATGTGCGGGGCAAGCTATTTTTGGTTCGACGTTGTGGTTCAGCACCTTGGCGACCGTCTGTACCCCCAATTCAATTGATGAAGAAAACCTCGGACTCCAAGATTTCAAGGTGTATCCGAACCCAACATGCGGTGCAGAATCGGTGGCATTTTCATCTAAGCCTGTTCCGTGGCGCCTTCTTGACGGGACCGGCCGAACAGTCGCTTCAGGACTAGGCAATCAGTGCGATATATCGGGTTTCCCCAATGGCATGTACATGATTTCGTGGGGGGATGGTTTGACTTTGCAGCGGATCATCATTTCCGATTGAATTCTCATCAGAAGGTGAGCATGGCAGAGTGCTTCCTAAATTCGCTCATCGCATTTGACGGAATTCCTCAAAAAAAATTACATTAGCTTTTAAGGATTTGGCTTTTAGATATTGACGTTAACCTGTTCCAACCGGCAAATTCATACCACGAACGGTTGGTGCGACATGGAATAGAAAGAATGCGATTATTTGATTTTGCCTTTGTTCCGAATTATCCGGAGCCTTTAGAGCGATTGAAAAACTTGGCGGCGAATGAGCATTGGGGTCGAGGGGCGCGTATGCTGCGAAGTTATTTCAACCACATGTTTGACAAGGTGATGGATGACGGATTGCTCACGGTGCACCCGAATGGAAATTCGGCGGTTTTTCATACGGGGCTGTTGACCCGCAGCGATCAAGATATTTATGCGGTTTTTGTCCCCAATGAGCGGGACGATGCACAAGATTGGTTCTTTCGGGGATTCAGCACGCGAGACGCGATTGGCTTGGGCGACTTATTGGCTGAACACGAAGACCTTCCGGCGCGTCCAAGGTTCATTCAGCGTCCGGAACAGGCTTTTTATTCGACCCAATCAGGCCAACCTGAATGCGATTGGCCAAGCTTGATTTTGGACAACGTCAGTCGAATTCCTCGTGAATTGATTCACGATGCGACAGAAGATCGGATTTTGCTCCCAGACTTACGAGATGTTGGAAAGGAGGCGTACATCGAATGCTTAGAAGAGGTAGAGCGGAGGTTGGCTGATGATGAAGGGTTGAAGGTGCTCGTGAGCTGGTTTGAATCGGCATTGGATCGCGCCATGGATAAATTGGATATCGATTATAAAATGGCGGTTCCTTCGTGGCACGCCAAAGACAAATGCGCAGCGTTAATGCTGCCATTGAACACCCATCAGCGTGGAGTGAACATCGCATTGGCGGTGAAGTGGGACGAAGCCAATGGCTATTATTTCGGACTCAATTTGTTGACGTTGGAAATGGCTTATAACAACGCGCGTCTCATCGCTCGACCGGAGGCGAGCTGGTTGGTGGAGGCCAATCAACCGAAGCCACAGCGCTCGACTAGCAGAGACTAACGGTTGCCGGAGTCAGGGGCATCGATTCCCATAACATACCGTTCGGTGATCCGCAGTGAATCGCTCCATTCGGCCCCATCGAATCCGGTGAATAGGGAATCATTGGGTTGCGTGATGTAGCAGGCGAGAAACTTCGATGCCATTGGCCAGTAAGACCAATGCCACTTCTCCTCTTGGTAGCCCGTTCTTCCATTGGTTTGATCGCCATACACTTGAACAAAGCCGTATTCGCTCGCATGAGTCGTGAGCCATTCATAGAGCGCCAAGCCCTTTCCCGATTCGAAATGGGCGTTCTCAAGCGCATTCAAATCGATATCGGTTCCCCAATGGTGCCGAGAAGAGCCGGGCATCGAACTGTATTCCAATATCTTGGTTGCCCGTTCTAGTGGTTCGAAGCCCATGTATTTGGCGCTGGACCATTTTCGGTTCCAGATGTCTTTTTGATGCTTCCACGTGCGTGTCGCACTGATCACTTCGAGCTGAAAGCCGTCTTCATCCGCGGCCGCCGCTAACAACTTCAAGGCGCCAAGAGCTTCCTTTCGCAGATAAATCTTTGGTTTTCGTGTCAATTGAGAGGGAATAGGCTCAAAGTCCGGATGGGCAGCCGGATTCAAATTTCCCTGCAATTCCGCCCAATCAATTCCTGCACAGGGCTCGCTAAAACCTGCGGCACCAATCGTTATTGGTTTTGGAGCTGTGCGCGCAGATGACGCTTCTTCCGTTCCTGTCTCCGTCGCCGAAACGCATGCTCCAACCAGCAACCAACCGCCAATTAACCCTGCCCAACCTTGTTTCCTAATCATACCCTAATTTCGTGAAAACCAGAGATAAATCACCATGAAAATTGAAGCCGCTACTCCTGATGAATATGCTAAGCTAATTCCAGAAGAGCGACAGCCAAGTTTCGACCGACTTCGTCAGACCATTAAATCTAATTTGCCCGCTGGTTTTGAGGAAACCATGTCATACGGAATGATTGGTTATGTGGTGCCTCATTCCATTTATCCAGCAGGGTACCATTGTGCGCCTGAGCTTCCCTTGCCCTTTTTGAGCATCGCCAGCCAGAAGCAATTCATTGGCTTTTATCACATGGGCGTGTATGCAGATCCTGAACTGTTAGCGTGGTTTCAGCATGCCTATGGTTTGCTGGGTTTGCGAAAGTTGGACATGGGCAAAAGCTGCATTCGATTTAAAAAATGGGAGGAGATGCCGTTTGAGCTGCTCGGTGATCTGGTCTCGCGTGTGACGGTGTCGGATTGGATTGCCACGTATGAATCTAAATTGAAGCGCTAAGGCATGTGGAAAACCCCCAGCGAATTGAGGATGCATTGTTCATTTTAATGCGGTGATTAAAGGGGAATCCGCCTAACTTTCGCAAGCATTATGCGAAACAATGGCATCTCCTGAACGGCATACACACTGGCGCTATATCATCCTCGATGATTGCCTCAATGCAGCTGCTCAGCAGGATGGACCGCGATGGTTCAAGGCAGATTTATTGAAGGAGCTCAATCGCCAGATGCGTGAAATTCACGGGCAAATCAAGCCGATGGCCATGCGAACCTTGGAGAAAGATTTAGTAGATCTCGAGGTTCATTTTGGTGTCCAGGTGATGCGATCAAGGGAAAAGGGGCGGGTTCATTTCCATTATTCGAGTGATTCCGTTAGCATCCAACAGGCCCAGCTTCATGCATCTGAGCGAAGACAATTGAAAGGCATCTTGGATAGTTTGAATCGGTTTAGGAGCCTTCCTGACTGGAATTGGTGGACGTGGTCCGAGATCATGATTCGCGGACAATTGGGGCTCTTTCCGGGTCCGGTAAGGGGAAAGGAAGCCCTGAGTCGCTTGAGCGCGTTGGAAATGGCACGTGATGCTCAGCGATGGATGATGCCCATGGCGGAAGCACTGCATGCTCAAAGACCGCTGAGGTTGACGCACGCGCCGGGTTTGGGTGAGAAATCCGAGCGAACATCGATGTTGCCCGAATGCATGGCGGTTCAAACCCATGGGGTTTTTGTTATGGGCCGTGGTTGGGACCCGGAGGCTCAAGATTGGTTTCATTGGATAGTCGATCTGAATGAAATCACCGGATTGGACGACGTTGCCGTAGATTGGCCGGAATCGGATGCGGAAGCGGAATCCTTGCAAACTTCAGCACGGATGTGGCGTCAATACTTAGCGAATCGGATGGGCATTCGATCAGGCGTGGTGGATTTGAAGGATCTAGACGCCGAACCCGAAGTTATTCGTGTGTGGGCTGCTGAATCACTGGCTATGCGGTTTTTAAAATCTCCCATGCACGGTTCTCAAGATATGCGAGTGGAAGAGGCCGCTTCGGGTGTTATTTTCTCACTTCAGTTGGTTGCAGACGCTTCGTTCGTGCAATTTGCATTGCAGTGGGGTCGAGATTTTCAAGTGCTGGAGCCTGCGGACCTCAGAATGGTCATGAGGGAGGAGACCAAGGCTATTTCGGACCAATATACTCCGATGTTTGGGCCGTAATATTACTTAGTCCAGCGGCAAAAACACAGCGTTGTCGAACATTCGTTTCCCGTTTTCCCAAAATCCGCGGAACAGTGGGTTGTCTGCAAAATAAACGACGGAGCCGCGTCCAACGGATGTGGTGCCAAAGGCCATGCTCCCGGCTAATTCTCGGTTGGCTCTGCTGCCCACAAACCCACTGACGGGCGCGGGATCATCACCATAGCACCCGACCGTCCAACCGTTGTCCAACGCGGCGTAACGGTTGCTCGTTGACCTCAGTGTGTAATAGGGCGCGTCAGGGTATCCCCAGGCCAACGGGTGACTTCTGTCCAATGTTATTCCATAGACAGAGCCGCTTCCAATCTGCATGGCGTACTGTCGATTGCGTTCTTCAAACGATTCGCGTTGATCCGCTTTCCTTTCTTCCTGCGATCGGCTGCTCACGG
Source organism: uncultured Flavobacteriales bacterium (assembly GCA_905479115.1). Classification (GTDB taxonomy): domain Bacteria; phylum Bacteroidota; class Bacteroidia; order Flavobacteriales_D; family Sanyastnellaceae; genus UA16. Next base: position 21,284 of record CAJQLF010000056.1, on the reverse strand, counting down.
ATTGACCTTGATCCGAATTATCATAGCGCTCCAGTCCCCAGCCCGATTCGTTCGTGAATAGTCTGAGCGCGCGTTCGACGGCGATCACACGGCCACCTTCTTGAACCCACGTTTGCAATTCGGAGAGCCATCCTTCGTCTGCAAACCCATACCAACCGGAGGGGAGAATGACGGCGTCATAATCATCCCATCGACGGGGGGTGCTGTTTGCGCCGTTGAGTCGAGTAATGGGGTAGTTGAGTTCTTGTTCGAAGTGCCACCAAACCTCTCCAGAACCGAGGCTAGAAAGTCCATCACCGGTGAGCATCGCCACCCGAGGTGCGTCCACCATCCACACTTTTTCCGAGCCCAAATCGGAGCCCTCAATCGCATGACCGCCTGCTACGGCTGCAACCAAAATGGTACCGCTGATGTGCAATGCCTTGACGGCTTGTTCCCAATCCGCAGAGGTCTGATCGCCTGCGAGCATGAAAAGGCTTCCCATAGGATAGGTGCCAGTCGCTTGCACGATGTGCTCAGAATTGGTTCTGACCCGAACGTTGGCATTGTGCAAGGATGCAAGGGCCTTCGCGTAGCCGTCTTGATGGGGTAAAATGGCGTATCCGTATGGGGAGGGCTGCCATTCTGGAATGCGTTGATCTGCTTTCCATTCGCCTCCAGTTACGGGCTTAGTCAATCCGAATGTCTGCAATCCATAAGCATAGGGAACACTCCATGTGGTAATGTCATAGGTCAGCGAGTCTGTCAAAACGGGATCTGGATCAAACAGCACATCGAGAATGCGGGAATGTGTTTGGTACGATGAGATAAGCAAATCACCGGCCTTGACCGAAACCGATCGCGATGAATTGGGGCCGTATTCCCATGCCGTGGTTGGTTTGGTCGAGGAAAGAGCCCGCTCGCATTCGATGTGGTGCCTTCCTAAGAAGTCCACCAGGGCGTCTACCCGGGAGGCGTTGTCTGGGGATACAGGGATGAAATACCCGCCAAATCGGCCCGTCGGTTGGGTGCGATTGGCTTCATGAAAAGCGGCAAATTCTGCAACCAATTTTGAGGACAATTCTGCACTCACTTCAACCGCAGAGAGGCTGGTCTCAACATGGTTATCGATTCGATCCCGAAGGCTGAGCAAGGTGCCATCGTTTTTCTCAACCAACACACCGGCGCCTCCGCTGCCACCTTGTTCATAGGTCATTCCTATGGCTCCATTGTAGATGGGGTAGGTGTCTCCGTAGCTTGGGTAGAGAAGATCAAACGATTCCCGTGTGAAATAGAATTCACCGCGCGCGTCGAAACGCGCTGCTGCAGCATTTCCGATGGCATGCTGGAATTCCCTTTGCCACGGGGTGATGGCTTCGTGAAAAGGTTCTGCTGCCGGAGCGAAATAATACGGCGAATTGTACCCCATTTCGTGATAATCACAATGCACATGGGGCATCCAATCATGGTACAGCGCGGAGCGCTGCTGACTTTCCTGTTGTTTTTGCCATGCCCAGTCTCGGTTCAAGTCGAAGAGGTAGTGGTTGGGCCTTCCGCCGGGCCATGGTTCGTCGTGCTCATAGGCTGCCGGATCAGGATTTGCCCCATTGCTGGCATATTGATTGAACCAAACAGCATATCGGTCGTGCCCGTCGGGATTCAAGCACGGGTCCACGAGGACCACCAATTTGCGCATGATTGCCTCGCCGCTTTGGCACCAGGCTGCCAATTGATGCATGACTTCCAAGGCCGCTTCGGTGCAAACCGCCTCATTTCCATGAACATTGTAACTCAGCCAAACAATGGCAAGGTCATCGTATTCAGCCATGCCGGTGCCACCTTTCATTCGATCGATGTGCTGCTTTCGAATGGTTTCTAAGTTCCCCGCGTGGTCCGGATGGGTAAACACCAAGGCATTCAGAGGACGGCCTTCATACGAGCTTCCGTATTCAACTTGAACGGCATAATCCTGATCGGATAGGTATTCGACGTAGTCCGTGACTTGGTGATGCAACGAGAAGCGACTCCCCAAGTCGAAATTGAGTTTTTCGCTAGGCGTTTCAAGTGAATTTTGTGCTAAACCAATACTAGAAAAGCAAGCTGCTAGGCATAGCGTACTTAAGAAAAAACTCCGCGTGGTTTCCGTCTTTTGCATGCGCCAAATTAGCGCATTCCTGTCAATGTAAGGTTCGGATTATTTGCCCGAGGCAAAATTCACAACGGTGTCATCAAGGGGATTGACTCCGCTTCGCAAGGAGGCGACGAGTTGGCCCTTTTCATCCACGAGAAACTTGTGGAAATTCCATGCCACCTTGTGATCTTGAACGCCGTTCTTCGCCTTTTGGCATAACCACTGGTAGACGGGGTGAGACTCCTTACCGCTGACAGCGACTTTTTCCATCATTTGAAAGCTCACACCGTAATTAGTCGAACAGAATCCCGCAATTTCATCAGCTGTCCCGGGCTCTTGTCGACCAAAGCCATTGCAAGGGAATCCCAAAATGACGAAAGAATCACTGCCATATTGTTCTTGAAGTTTTTCTAAATCAGCATATTGTGGGGTAAAGCCGCACTTCGACGCTGTATTGACAATGAGCACGCGTTTGCCTTCGAGTTGGGCGAAGTCGAACGTCTCACCTTCCAGGGTCTTAGCAGAGAGGTTGTGAAAGTTTTCCATGGCAGGGGTAGGCAGGTAGGTGGCAGAGGATGAGTACATTTTCCAAGCACTTAGCCCAAGGCCAAGCGCAACAAAAAGAACTGTTATTGCACTCCAATTAAAATCCATTCGCATGTTACCGTTACTTTGTTGGTTATGAATGCAACCATCGAACAGATGAATTTGTTTTCTTCAGGGAACGATTCTAGAACAGAAAAGGCCATTGCCATGCGAAAAGTATTCCATGCGTTGTGCGTGACACTCATGTTTGCACATTTTTCATCCAATTTGAATGGCCAATGCGCATCATTTGGTGCGTTTGACATTGGAGAAGATGTGGAAATCACCTGCGAAGACTCCTGCATCACCCTGACTTCGCCGAGCATTGCAAACGTAGCAGTCGGTGGTGCAGACTACGAAGTGGAAGAAATCGATTACGAGTTGCCTTATCCTTACAATCAGGGAGATGTGGCCATCAATACCGGCGATGATGTATACAGTTCCATCATTCCTTTGGGTTTTTCATTCAATTTTTACGGGCAGGATTACACCCAATGCAGAATTTCGAGCAACGGTTGGTTTTCGTTTAATACTTCAGAGACAGCCGGCTACAATCCGAATGGGACCAACCCCAACCCAAATTTACCGCTGAATAGCGTGATGGGTATTTACAGCGACTTGAATCCTTCAACCTGCGGCAACGTTCGGTATGACACGTATGGCGTTGCTCCGTGCCGAGAGTTCGTGGTATCGTGGAACGCGATTTGTCAATTCAGCTGCACCAGCAATCAAGTAAGTGGCGAGGTCGTTTTGTACGAAGGAACCAATGTGATTGAGGTGTATTTAGGTAGCCGTCCTGCGTGTACCTGGGGGAATGCCGTTGTAGGCATCATGAACGCAACGGGCACGGTTGGTTTGTCTCCCACGGGGTACAACACCGGTAATTGGAGTGCTTCGAACAAGGCATGGCGATTCGCCTCCAGTGAAGTGGTCGAAGGCACCACGATGTGGTACGAAGGCGACACTTATTTGGGCATGGGCGACACCTTGGATTTTTGTACTACGCAGTCCACGACGTTGACCGGTTGGTTTGCTCAGTTGCCTCCAGATGAATTTTGCACTCCGCTCGATGTCAGTGTCAGTTCTGCGGGATCATTGACAGCCAACAATCAAATCGATTGGGCCATTGTTTCCGAAAATGGAGCCGTACTCTTGGCCGATGACGCGCCCTTTTCGGGTGATGTTTGCTTGCCGAACGGTTGCTATACGCTGGAGATGTACGACTCGGCCAACAACGGATGGAATACAGCGGAGTTGACGATTACGAACCCAGACGGGGACGTGATTGGTACGTACACGTTAGCCGATGGCGGAGAGGGCAGTGAGTCATTTTGCATTGAAGATTACGACGGTCCGGAACCCACGGAGGACGATTACATTCAGGTTGTTTCGGATGATTTAGAGGTTGTAGCGGTGAGTGATGTCAATGCAGCATTTGATTGGCCATCGCCCATCTGCAGTGGTGGCGATCCCTTTACGCTCGTTCCTGTTGAAGGGTCTGGTCAATGGACGGTCGATTGCGATGGATGTTTTGATGAGGAAACGTTGGTCATCGATCCCGGGCTTGCCGGCGGCGGCTGGCTTGCGGTTACGCATGTCTTGGATGGAGCTTGTTTTGCAGATGTAGAGAATACGGAAATATTTATCAGCACGACCCCAACGCCTCAATTCACGGCTTCGGAAGAAGCGCTTTGCGATGACGAAGTCTTTGACTTCAATGCCACACCGCCATTTGGGGTGTGGTCTGCTTCTTGCGGAGATTGCATTATCGAAGGCACTGGCGTGTTCTTTGCGGACCAGGCGGATGATGGCCTCAACACCGTGACTTTTACGACGCTTGGAGTTTGTCCCGGCACATCGAGTTTAGAAGTGGGGGTGTCAGCCTTGCTCGAGGGCGCAATCACCGGTCCGGCTCTGCTCTGTGAGGATGACAGTGCTATTTACACGGCAGATGTTGCTGGCTACTGGAGCTCGGATTGTTTCGGTTGCATCGATTCGCTAACCGGCGTTTTCAATGCGAGTGGACAAGATGCGAATACGTGGACAGTGATTTTTACACCGGATTCTTATTGCCCGGTGGGCGATGAAATTCAAGTGGCAGTGAATGAAAGTGTGGCCATTGGCGCATCAAATGTTCCGGGTAGCTTGTGCGAGACGGCGGATGATTTCCAATTGAATGTCAATGTTTCAGGCGGAACGTGGTCGGCGGCATGCCCAGATTGTTTGACGGAGTCAGGGCTCTTGAATGTTTCCAGCGCTCCCATTGGAATGTTGCCAATAGACTATGAGATTACCAACGGAGCCTGTGCCGACACTGCGACATGGACCGTGGATATTCGACCCGTTTTGGAAGGAACTTTTGATGCCTTGGATCCGCTGTGCATTGGTTCGACTGCCAACCTCACTTTCACCTTTGACCCGGATATACCGGTGGAATACACGGTGGGAGGCACAGGCGATTGGAGTTCTTCTGCCTGCCCTGGATGCATTGTCAATTCAGGTTCAGGGGATTTTGTTGCGAATCAGTTGGGCTCCATTGACGTCGAATTCGAATTTGACCATCCCTGCAGCGCTCCTTTTTCAGGGACCGTTGTTGTTGCACCTGCTGTAGACGCGAGCATTGAACCGGTCCCGGAATTATGTGAGACAGGCGATTTGATTTTGTTGGAAGCTGCTGAAGGCGGTTCTTCTGCCATCGAAGGCGTTTGGGAATCGGATTGCGATGGATGTTTAATCGGTGAATCCGGCGACGTTAACTTTGACCCGACGGTGGGCGCTGGCACGTACACCGTAACCTATACCATCGATGATGTATGCTTTGATAGCGATGAGATCGAAATTGCAGTTGTTTCTCAGCTCGACGCGACCATCAATTTGCCTGATTGGATTTGTATAGCCCTGGAAGGTCTGCAACCTGGCATTCCCTCGGCTGGCGGAACATGGACTGCAAATTGCGATGGGTGCATCTCAGAAATAGGCACGATCGACTTGTTGCAAGCAGGGGCTGGGCTGCTGGAAATAACATACACCTTGGATCAGTTGTGTGGTGATACGGACACGTTCATCCTCGAAGTGGTAGCGTGCGATGTGGAAGTGGTGAATGTGTTCTCGCCAAATGGAGATGAGCAAAACGATGAGCTTGTATTCAAGAATTTGACCAGTTTCCCAGGAAACCAGTTGATGATATTTGATCGGTGGGGCAACCAGGTTTATCAGAAGTTGAACTATGGCAATAACTGGAGGGCAGAAGGTGTCTCCGAAGGGACGTATTACTACGTGTTGACTGTTCCTGGAAAGAACGACTACACCGGTTCATTTACGCTGGTGCGCTAAAACAACTCAATCGTTTTATTGAAGTGGAGCTTTGCCGCTTGCTCAACAGGGGCTGCTGAGGGAACTTGCGAGGCCGCAAGGCCTTTCCAATTCATGCCGCAATATTCGAAAGCTTGTTGATAAGGAAGGAAGTACGTCTCAAGGGTATGTCGATTGGATTTTCCGGGCTGATACGTGTCCACTGCTGCGCCAACTGTTAGGCTCATTGCAATGGATTTGCCCAGAAGCTTCGATTCATGCGATGGGAAAGCCCACCCCGGTGTCAAAATTTGATCCATCCAGGCTTTTACCAAAGCCGGAGCACCGTACCAATATACCGGAGCATGAATGACAATTGAATCCGCTTCTTCAACCGCAGCTTGCATTGAAGGGGTGGAAAATGTCTCATCCTTGAGATGATCGCTCAATAGCAGGATGGATGCCTCGGAGCGTTGCGCGTGGCGCCGAAGCTCCTGTGAAAAAGAAGAACGAAGCGGCTCAGGGTTTCCAAAAACATAAAGCATGGATGTCATGCCGTCCCAACACTTCGATGACGTCAAAGTTCACAGACGCCGATTTTGAGTGCCCCGCTGTCAATCGCTGAATCGGAACTGCAAACCCACTGAAAAGCTGTGCATACCGGGCGTATCTAGTGGACTCTCGTCAAAAAAGGGCAATAAACTCACTTCTCCTAGCAGACTCATTTTACCAAACCCTATTGCCATCCTTCCATGCAGTTGAAATGGATTGATCGGAAAGTCTTCTCGTTTGTATTCGTGGATGGAGAGGTTTTGTTGTTCAAAGATGTACTCGCCGTGCAACAGGAATCCTCCGACGACTCCCGCCTCGAGATGAAACCCATTCCCCCCTCTTTTGTAGGTATGGAGAGAGGCGAGTAGGGGTATGCGAATGTAGACGGCATTGACATGGTTCTTGGTCACCTGCATGCTGTCTGGACTTAATACTTCAGCCGTGACGCTATTCGATGCATCTTCAAATTGCAGGCGATGCAAATCGTCCACACCGAAACGCCACCAATCAAATCCTAATCCAGTTGTTAATCCGATGAATTCACCGAGTACACGCTGTCGTTTTTCGAAAGGATTGAATTCGACTCTCCAAGATTGGGTCACATCTTCCGAAACAATGCCGAGGCCATCTCGAGCTCCCAGACTCGCGTCGTAATCTTCCATATTCCCTTGGAATAGAATCATGGACACTGTGCTTGCCGAAAACCCGCGCCAGTTTCCCACAGATTTAGCTTTCTCTTCCTTTTTTAAGTTGAGTGAATCACACGGTATACTGGTTGCCGTTGCACTTGCCTCTGCGGGTTGCGCAAGGCCCGCAACAAAAAGTGCCAAGGGGAAAAAAACACGTCTTGAACTCATCTGCAGCATTCGCATCATTCGTGGAATTAAAAGTCAAATACACGGCTCAAATTAAATCCAAAAAACACGGCTCCGTCTTTCCATGTTCCATTGGTTTCCGTCAGGAAGGCACGTTCAAACATTCCTTGTGAATTGGTCATGTGAAGTTGAAATACATGCCCTCCTGTTTCAATATCCATGCCAATTGATAAGCTATTAACGCTGGCATCGGGCAATCCAGCCAGCAGATAGTGGTATTCAAGATTGATGGATGCCCTGTTGCTCACTTTGTAGCGACCTCCTCCTCCGAGGGTCCACTGATCATGGGAGTCCGAGAGGGATTCCACTAAGTTTCGGTGGGTAATGGACGGAATCAATGCAAGGCTCAGTTTCTGGCCCCACTTCTTCGTGATGATGGCTTGGTGCGTGTAGCTCAAGCGATGTCGGAAATTGTTTTCCCGATTGGGATCGCTCCAACGCAGTCCATTGGCCATGCTGACAGAATAAAGCGTGATGCTGAAGGGAATGCTGTTGTCCGTGTTCTGGCGCAATGCGCGCCATTTCAGCGAACCTTCGAAGGTCTTTTGGTAGGTGCTTCTCGCGATGCCAAAGCAGAGGCGATCTGTAATCCCGTAATCAAATGCCATTCGCATGCTCGCATTGTCCAAGCCCCAGAGCGCGTAAGCTCCCTCGTTGATTTGTCCAAACCGATGGGCAATAACAAAGTGAAGAACGTTGGCACCAGGCGTCTCATTGCTTTGCACATTGATGATTCGGGTGTCCTTAAAAGTTGAAGAAACAGGTCGGACCATCAGCTCCTCTTGGCCTAACTCATCGAGAAGGCTTTGAGAAGACACCTTCTGTGCATCCCCCCAAAAGCAACAAAAAAAGAGGATTGGTAGAACGAGCGAGGTCAGTGGAAAAGAAGAGAGTCGGATCATGCACTAGCGAGGGTTTAAGATGGCTTGAATTGAGACATCCAATGTCTCAGCGATCTTGTTTCGCACCAATTTAGGAATGGAGATGTTGTGATCTGCGGGGGCAATTTGAAAGTTGGATTCGATTGCCCAAGCATCGTCGCTCCACTTGAGCTTCGACGGAATTGTTCGGGGTTGTTCAACGCCGTGAATATTCAAGGTGCCAGTCGCTGTAACATCATGCCACATTCCGTCCTTGAGGCCTTGGTTCCAGTCTGCAATCCTTCCTTCAAATGAACCATTGGGGTACATAGTGGATTCGAGGTAATTCTCATTGAAATGCTCCTCCATGAGGGCTTTTTCAAAACGGAAAGCAAGTATGGGGACCCGAAAGGCAAATTCACCCTCATCGGTGATCAGTCCGGTCACTTGTCCATTAACAGCTTCAATATCCTCTATGGGAGTGGAGGAATAGAACCTCACGGACCCTTCTCGGGTCATGTACTTTTGGCTGAATGCAGTAGATACAAGAAACAAGAATAAGCTCAAGATGAAGATGTGTTTCATGCCATTTAAAATTCGGGGCCACCTAAGGCGATCCATGTTTTGATCAAATCAATATCACAGCTATCCAGGCTCCCGTTTGGTGGCATGGATGCGGAATTAGATTCAGGTAATTCGATTCGTTCGAGAAGATCGCCGTTCAATGCCGCCGATTTGACTTCTTCGTATGTCGTAAGCATCAGTCCACCTTCGGGACTGTTTCCACTGTGACAGCCAGTGCAACGATAATCAATCAGACCAGCAATAGAGGCGTCATATGTTTCAATGCGATCTGGACAGCCCAGTCCAAAGAATTCATCCGCTGTCTCATAGTAGCACCCCTGCAAACTGAGGATAAGCATGGGAATCCAAAATACGTGGTGCTGAAGTGTATTTACTGCTCGCATGCCCAAATATAATTGTCCAAGTGAAGGCCTGCAGGAAATTATTCTTTTTTGTTATCGGACCTGGTCATTCCAAACATCAATTCATGGATGCCAACGTTGGCCAGAGTTTGCGATATTTGTCGAAAGGTGAAGCTATGGGCAGAGCATTTGAATTCCGGAAAGCAAGAAAGTTTAAACGATGGGCAGCGATGTCCAAAACGTTTGCGCGACTAAACAAGGATATCATCATTGCCATTCGTGAAGGCAACGGAGCTGATCCTGAAATGAACCCCCGTTTGCGGGCGGTTCTGCAAAATTGTCGGGCGGCTAACATGCCCAAAGACAATGTGCAGCGCGCAATCAAGAAGGCCACGGACAAGGATACTTCAGATTTTAAAGAAGTCAATTTTGAGGGGTATGCCCCCCATGGCATAGCCGTATTTGTTGAGACTGCAACAGATAACAACAACCGAACTGTCGCCAACGTGCGCAGTCACTTTAACAAATGCAACGGCAACCTCGGAACTTCTGGTTCAGTGGAGTTTATGTTTGACCAGGTATGCTTTTTTAAAGTCAAAGCGGAAGGTCTCGATGCCGATGAACTAGAATTGGAGTTGATTGATTTCGGGGCGGAGGAAATAGGCCGCGATGAGGATTCGCTCATTATCACCGGCACGTTTGAGTCTTATGGGCAACTTCAGTCCAAACTGGAAGAGGATGGCATGGAGATTTTGGAGTCTGGATTGGAGCGCATTCCCAATATAACGAAAGAGTTGGGAGCAGAAGAGACGGCTGAGGTAGAGAAGCTCATAGAGCGGTTAGAAGAGGATGAGGATGTTCAGAACGTATTTCATACGATGAGCTCAGCGACCGAAGATTCCGAGGGTTGAGCGGAATCAGCCGGACGGTCGTTGGTCGGCCATGACCTCGCTTTCAGTACCTTCGCGCCATGGAAAGTAAGCAGGTTTCCGAGCCCACGACATTGCTCGAATTTTTAATGGAACACGGTCAGTATTCGACCCGAACCCGCGCCCGTACCGCAATCAAGGGAGGTGTGGTGGCAGTGGATGGAAAACCCCTTCGGATTCCTTCGGCCGATCTTTCAGCGAATCAAACGGTGACGTGGAAGGCACTGCAGTCCAAAAAAGCCGTGAAGGATTTTGACCTTGGAGGAGGAAAGCCGGCGTCTGATAAAGCGGAAAAAGCACCGTACGAGGTGGTCTACGAGGACGACAATATCTTAGCCTATGTTAAGCCTGCAGGCATGGTATTTGCCTCACCCAAGCCGCAAGTGAAGACGTCATTTACAGCCATGAAAACATGGATGGAAAAGGCGCGACCACAATGCGAGAGCATTCAGTTTGTGAATCGCATTGAGAAGGAGTCTTCTGGAATCTCCATCATTGCCAAGAATTTAATTTGGCGCAAGCACTTGCAAACGAATTGGACGGATTTTACGCGCAAACTCTATGTTGTTGTGGAGGGCCATTTGCCTCCAGACGATGTGTTGGCTTGTTTTTCAAATGAGGAAGGAAAGAAAAAGCGAACGTTGCATGAGGTTCCTTACAGAACTATGCGGGCGACGGCAGCCCATACGATGCTGAAAATGGAAGTGGGTTTTGAGGACATCCCCATGTTAATGGCTGGGTTGCGACGTGAGCAATGCATGCTCATTGGCAAAGGGAAGGAGGCTGCAGACCCCTTGGGCAGATCTGGATTGCATTTGTTTGGAGTGGATGTCATCGGACCCAACGACCAAGTGATTCAAATCAAATCACGGGTGCCACAGCCTTTTCTAAACTTGATGAAAGGGGGAAAGGGCCCCAAGGCTCTGCCCAATTGGAAAAAGTCGAAACATGCGGAACAAAAAAAGCACCCGTGATTTGGTGCTTTCGTGCCCTCGAGGGAGTTTCTGATTAAAGTTGATATCTGTTTTGCAGCCAATCTCGGAGTTCAACAGACTCCTTGGGATTGAGGTTGCGAAAGGCGATGCGCATGGCCCTTCGAATCATGACCGGTTCCGCATGCACGTGGCGAATGAGCGATTTGTATTGCTCTAGCGCGCTTGGTGAGTGCATAATGGGGATACCGGAGATGGACATGAGATCGAGTTGTTAGAATCGATACTTTCCTACGATGGTCGTCCTTGTTTTGTTACAAGAATTCGATAAAAAGTCGTTCCTGCAATGTTCATCTTCATGACATTCAGTGAATTGCAAAAAAGGAACAAAGCACCGGGACGTTTCCCAATGCTTTGCTTAACCTAAACCAAATCACCTGAAGCACTTCTGTGCTGTGATGCTTATGGTCTGATTAAGTCAATGATTGTGCCAAACGTGCTCTGAGGCTCGCTTGGGGAGCCAATTGCCGTTAAATTTGCGAAAAACAAAATCGAATGAGCAAGTCAGTTTATGTTGTGTCGGCGGTGAGAACGCCTATGGGGAGCTTTTTAGGTTCCCTTGCTTCGGTCTCGGCAACGGATCTTGGCGCCGCTGCAATTCGCGGTGCATTGGAGAGCGGCGGAGTATCCCCAGAATGTGTTCAAGAGGTGTTCATGGGCAATGTATTGCAAGCTGGACTCGGACAGGCGCCTGCGCGACAGGCAGCCTTGAAAGGTGGGATTCCGCAGGACGTTCCTTGCACGACCATCAATAAAGTTTGTGCAAGTGGAATGAAATCAATTGCATTGGCTTTTCAGGCCATTGCTTCGGGAGACATTGATGTAGCCCTTGCGGGTGGAATGGAAAATATGAGCCAGGTACCGCACTATTTCCAAGGCCGCAATGGAACCAAATTTGGAGATATGAAGATGCGCGATGGTATGTTACTCGATGGTCTGACAGACGTTTACAATGCGACGCACATGGGAAATTGTGCTGAGTTGTGCGCCAAGGATCACGAAATTTCGCGAGAGAAACAAGATGATTTTGCGATCGAAAGCTATGAGCGATCTGCCAAGGCTTGGGCGCAGGGTGCCTTTAAGAATGAAGTAGTGCCTGTAACCGTTCCGCAACGAAGAGGCGATGATGTCGTGGTGGATACTGATCAAGAGTTTAGCCAAGTAAAAATGGAGAAGATCCGATCGCTCCGACCCGCGTTTCAAAAAGACGGTACGGTGACAGCGGCCAATGCGTCCACCCTCAATGACGGGGCGAGCGCTTTGATTTTGGCATCCGCTGATGCGATTGAGGCCAATGGTTGGACAGCGCTTGCGCGCATTGTTTCGACGGCTGATGCGGCGCATGCACCCGAGTGGTTCACTACGGCTCCGGCCAAGGCCGTGCCGATTGCTTTGCAAAAGGCGGGTTGGGACTCAAAAGAGGTCGATTTGTGGGAATTAAATGAAGCCTTCGCCGTTGTGGGAATTGTCAATGCCAAGCTACTGGAACTGGATGCTGATAAGGTGAATGTGAACGGTGGGGCCGTGGCCCTCGGTCACCCCTTGGGTTCCAGCGGAAGTCGCATCGTTGTTACGTTGATTCATGCCTTGCGCGAACGTGGCTTGGTCAGAGGCGCGGCCGGAATTTGCAATGGCGGCGGTGGCGCGTCGGCCCTAACGGTTGAATTGGTCTAAGGGATGACAGGTCCAAAATCCAAGGGGCGAACCGTGGAATTGTGTGTGCCGCTGGCACCGCTGCGTGTCGCAGCAAGTGACCGAGCTGAGATGTGCACCCAAGCATTGGCAGGCGAATCGGCGGTTGTTATCAACACGGGAGAAGGGGATTGGATTGAAGTCGAATTGAAGGCAGATGGCTACACCGGATGGACCGATGCGAAGCAATGGGTAGCTACCCATGCGCCTCCTAGTCGGAGTTGTCTTCTGCAAGCTCCGGTGAGCAGTTGGTTACGCGAAGACGGGATTCAATTGGAATTGCCCTCGGGGAGTCAGCTGGCCTTGGATGAGAACGATACCTGGCGATTAGGACGCTGGGCCTTGCAGCCACTGGATGATTTGGATGTCGCGCTAGGAGCACACGCTCGTGCGCTCGATGCTGCTGAACAATTTTTAGGAACCCCTTATCTGTGGGGAGGAAAGAGCTTGTTCGGAATGGACTGTTCGGGACTCATCCAGGTAGCTTTCCAATTGACAGGCAAAGTTGTTCCGCGGGATGCCTGTGATCAATGTCAGATGGGCGAATCCGTAAAATTTGACGATCGAAAATCAGGGGATTTGGCGTTTTTTCAAAATTCCGAGGGCCGCGTTGTGCATGTCGGAATCTTATCCGAGCCATCGACCATCATCCATGCAGCGGGTGAAGTTCGTTTGGACGAAATCACTCAAGAAGGAATCGTCCGGAATGGAACACAAACCCATGCACTGCACAGCATCATGCGCTGGTAATATCCAAATGAAATAGTGCCTGATTGGCTGCCATCTGCTTCAAAAGGATGCTGGGTCGATACCGGTCCTCTCCGTAGTGTTCCTGCAGTTCTTTTAAAACTTCCAACGTCGCGTCAATTCCTCGTTCATTGGCCCAAGCCAAAAGTCCCTTCGGATAATTGACCCCTCGTGTCATCGCTGTATCCAAGTCCGAAGCAGAGGCAATGTTTAAATAGAGGGCTTCGGCTGCCTCGTTGATCAACATCGCAATGATGCGCTCCGAAATCCACTCGAGAGAGCTTGCGTCAATTGTCTGTTTATCAGCACTTTCTGATTCGTAATGGTAGTATCCACGCCCGGACTTTCGTCCAAGCCAACCCGCGTCAACGAATTGTTTCTGAATCAAGCTCGGGCGGTACCTTGGATCGTAGTAAAATGCCTCAAAAACAGACTGAGTCACGGCGTAATTGACATCGTTCCCAATCAAGTCCATTAATTCAAAAGGTCCCATCCTGAACCCGCAAGCCTTCATGGCAGCATCAACAGCTTGGGGTGAGGCCAAACCTTCCTCAACGATGCGCAAGGCCTCTCCATAAAACGGTCGGGCTACTCGGTTGACGATAAACCCTGGCGTATCCTTGGCTTTCACCGGTGTTTTGTTCCAGGAGCGCATCTGCTCCATGGCTCGGATGACCAAGTCAGGGTTGGTTTGCAAAGCAGGAATGACTTCGACAAGTGCCATCAATGGGGCGGGATTGAAAAAATGCAAGCCGACGAAACGTTCTGGATTGCTCAGTTTACCGGCAATGGCGGTAAGGGAAAGGGAGGAGGTGTTGGAGGCCAGGACAGCTGTTGAATCGACAATGGCTTCCAGTTTTCGAAAGACGTCTGTCTTCACAGCCAAGTCTTCCACAATGGCTTCAATGATCCATGTGCAAGGTTTCAATTGATTCCAATCAGTGGTTCGAATGATGGACTGCTGGACCTCTTGGCTGAACTCTACCGTCCAACGCTCTTTTTCTATCAAACGGTTGGCTACCGAGGCGAGATTTTTCTGGCTCTTGTCAAGTGCGCTTTGGTTTTGGTCGACCAAGACTACCTCATGACCACATTGCGCAGCAACTTGAGCGATGCCCGAACCCATGGCCCCAGCACCAATGACTCCTATGCATTCCTTTTCCTTCTTCATGGGCCTAAGTTCGGAATAATGCATTTGAAATTGCTCTCGTACCTTCGAAGCATGGATGTACAGGAAGAATTAGAGGCCTCTGTAGCCTATTTAAAAGAGCGGGGAATAGAAGGAGTTGATGTAGCGATTGTGTTGGGGACGGGGTTGGGAGGATTGGTGGAACACATAAAAGTTATTTCAGAATGGAATTACAGCATGATTCCTCATTTGCCGGTAGCTACCGTAGAGTTTCACTTCGGAAAATTGATTTATGGGCACCTGGCCGGTAAGCGCGTCCTGGCGTGGCAAGGTCGTTTTCATTATTACGAAGGCTACAACATGGAACAAGTGGTCAAGCCAGTTCGGATTTCAAGAATGCTTGGAGCTCAGGCGTTGCTGATATCCAACGCGGCAGGCAGTTTGAATCCGGACATGAAGAAGGGTACTTTGATGTGCATCGAAGACCATATCAATCTGCTACCAGAAAACCCCCTGCGTGGGCCCAATTTGGATCTTTTGGGTGACCGATTTCCCGATATGTGTGCTCCGTACGATCTTCGTCTTAGCGCAATCATGTTTGATGTTGCAAGAGCTCAAGACATCCCCTTGTATACAGGGGTGTATGTTAGTGTTCCAGGACCTCAATTAGAGACTCGGGCAGAATACCGCCATCTCAGATTGATTGGTGCTGATGCTGTGGGCATGTCCACCGTGCCCGAAGTGATCGCGGCGTCCCATATGAAAATGCCATGCGTTGCGGTAAGTGTGCTCACCGATGAATGCAACCCGGAAAAGTTGGCTCCCTTTGATTTGAACGAAGTGATCGAAGTGGCACAAAAAGCAGAGCCCTTGCTGACTCAATTGTTCTCAGAGTTGATAAGCCGGATGGAAGTCTGACGACCGTTAATTCCAGTCCTTCATTTGTAAAATGCTCATTGGGAGGGGTTTACTGTGTTTTTTTATTGCATTCATGTTTAAGATTAAAGCACATCGATGCAAGGACTGTGGGGAGCGATTGATTGGAAGAAGCGACAAAATGTACTGTGATGATCGGTGCCGTGTGCGCTATTACCGAAGCAACAATCAACTGCACCTCATCAAACGAGGGGTGGACCAAATCTTGTATCGAAATCGGTCCCTGCTCATCCGCATGAGAGAGAACATGAAAAGCATCACGTCGACGTCAGAGGCGCGGGCCTATTGGCTCAGGCGAAAAGGATTTGATTTTAATTTTCACACACATGTTCTCACCTTGAATGATGGGCGCATGGCGATTATGTGCTACGAAGAGGGATACCTCTTAGATGGAAATGGCGTGGTGCCGTGGTCCGAAAACCATGACAGAGTCAAGGCCTTAATTTCGACGTGAGCGTCCGCTTGACTTCTTTTTTTTCTTTTCGTGAAACGCTCCTTGGTAGTCGGGGTCCCGTTTGCGCAGTTCTCGGTCGATTTCACGGGCTTGTGTCTGTCGCTCAGAACGTGGCGTTTCAAATTCTTCCAAAGCAGGAGGTTCGGGGTACGGCAGGACCTCCGATTGAATGAGTTCTTCAATGCGTTCCATCGCAAATCTTTCTGAGGCATCGAATAAAGTGAGCGCAGTACCATTTCGAAAGGCACGCCCCGTCCGCCCGATCCGATGGATGTAATCGTGCGGGTCGCGTGGGGCTGAAGCATTGATCACCATGGATGTTTCAGGAACATCGATTCCCCGACTTGCCACGTCTGTTGCGATCAATATTTGAACAGCCCCTGTCCTGAATTCTTGCATGGCATTGATGCGAGAATTTTGGCCTTTGTTGCTATGAATTGCCCGTACTCCCAAATCAAACGTGCGCTGGAGAAATCGGCTCAAATTTTCAGCGTCTTCTTTTCGACGGGTAAAAACAAGCAGACGTTCGTCGCCAAGTCGTTCCCGAACAAACCACTCTACGAAGGCGATTTTGGTTCGCAGGTTGGGCAACTCCAGCTTGAATTGTTTCACCGTTGCAACCGGTGTTGATTCTGGAGTCACCTCAATCCGAGTGGGCCAAAGCAGAAATTCATCGGCCAAACGTTCAACGCGGGCCGGGAAAGTGGCAGAAAAAAGAATGTTCTGGCGCTTGGAAGGAATAACTTCTTGAATCTGCCGAATTTGTGGCATAAATCCCATATCCATCATGCGATCTGCCTCATCCAAAACGATGTGCTTCAGCTTTTTTGTTGCGAAATGTCCATGAGAATAAATCTCCAAAAACCTCCCAGGTGTGGCAACAATAAGGTCCACGCCATTCGCTATGGCTTCTATTTGAACTTTGGGACCTACGCCTCCATAGAGAGCGACAATCCGTAAATCGGTGTAGTGGGCAAATTTTACCGCCTCCGCATGAATTTGAAAAGCCAACTCCTTCGTAGGAGCTAAGACAAGTGCGCGTGGCGCTTCTCCTTGGGCATACTTCAGTTGCTGCAATATGGGCAATAAAAACGCCGCTGTTTTGCCTGTTCCTGTTTGCGCAATACCTATAATATCTTGGCCCGATCGCACTGGTGGAATCGCTTGAATTTGGATGGGAGTAGGTTCCTCATACCCCGCATCTGCGATGGCATTTAGAAATTGGCGTGTCAGCTTAAGTTCAGAGAAATCCATGGAACAAATTTAGGTTACCTAAATTGCGCTTAATACATGAAGGACTCTTTTGCGCATATGCGGCCCTATAGGGAGGAAGAAGTACCCGGGGCCATCGCTTTTTTATTAAAGGCCTTGGACTGGAAGGCTCAATTAGCGCCCTTTTTAGGTGAAAGTGCATCAGAAGAGCTCATTGAGCAGATGCACGCTGTTCGGAGTGTCGATAGTTTTCAAGAGCAGCTCTCCAAGGTTTTTATCGATTTGGTCTTAGACAGAACGGCGGCAGATGTCACGTTTTCATTCGCTGACAATTTTCAGGGCAAAGGAGCACTGTTTATATCCAATCATCGGGACATTGTTTTGGATCCATCGCTCATCAATCGAGCGCTGCTTTCTCAAAAACAACCCACAACTCAAATCGGAATAGGCAGCAATCTTTTGAAGACGGAGTGGGTGGAAAAGCTCGTGCGATTGAATAAAAGTTTTATCGTGCAACGAGGCGGCTCGCTTCGTGAGCAATTTTTGAGCAGTGCCGAAGTTGCGGCCTATGTGCGCGAGGTTATTTTGAATGAGGAAGCTTCGGTTTGGCTCGCTCATCGGGAGGGCAGGGCAAAGGATGGGAACGATCGTACTTCATCAGCATTGATTCGCATGCTGCTCAATGGAGAGGAAGATGAATCGTGGAACAAGCTTCATCTACAACCGGTTAGTTTGAGTTACGAATGGGATCCTTGCGATGGGATGAAGGTGCGTGAATTGCTGATGAGTGAGCGCAATGGAGGGGATTATGTGAAAGATTCAGGTGAAGATGAACGGAGCATGAAGCAAGGGCTTTTTGGATGGAAGGGAGGCATTCATGTGGAGTTTTGTGAGCCGATTTATTGGGAAGATCCCCCGGATGGAATTCGAGCAGCGGTTTATTTGGCGGAACGGATTGATGATCAGCTCCACCGTTCTATGAAGACGTGGCCTGCGCAGCATTGGGCGGCTCAAAGATGGCTTGAAATGAATGGAGGCGAAGCAAAGGTCGAATGGCCAGAGGATTGGACCCCCAACATCGTGGGAGCTGAAATCCAAAATCAATGCATGGAACGCCTGGCGATGATTAGCGAATTAATGAGTGATTTGGATGTCACTCACACCGAAATTGAAAAGAAGTGGTGCGAGATTACCATGACTCCGCTTCTGAACCGCGTAGTTGCGGAGCGTTCCGCGGTCTTCCATTAGCAAATCCTTACTTTTCCTTCCAAGCTCGGGCGATTTCGGCACAAACAACAGAGCCTGCTACACCTGCATTCAGGGATTCGGCTCGCCCTTTTGCAGGGATGTGGACGGGAATGGAATGCTCTGGCAACGAGGTTCCTTTGAAACCATGCGATTCTGAACCGACCCAGAGCAGGCCTTTTTCCCATGCGACTTCAGTGTAAGGCGTGCCCTCCATTTCTAGATGAAAATGCGCTTGTTCTGAGCTCATTTCTGCATCAAGAACGGCAACAGGTACACGAAAAATGGAGCCCATCGAGGCTTGAACGCATTTGCTAGACCAAGGATCCGTTGCGTCTGCGCTGACCAAAATGCCTCCCATTCCAAACCAATCCACGCTGCGAATGAGCGTTCCGAGGTTGCCGGGATCAGCAATACGAGAAGCTACCAGGCCAATCGGCGTTGGTGCAGATTCGATCTGTTCCAAAACGTGCTGGACCGAATAATGAGGGATCGCCACTACGGCTAGGATACCAGGAGCCGTGGTCATTTGTGTAATGCGATCCATTTCTTTGGCTGAAATTTGCTCCGTTTCTGCCTGAAGTTTATCTGGAATTATGTCAATCGTGGTTGCGACACAGTAAATTCGTTGCACAGACAAAGTGCTTTTTGCAAGTTCGATGATTCCTTTTTCGCCTTCTACAACAAACAGTCCTGCAGCATGGCGCTCTGCGCGTTTGCGCAGGGCTCGGATGGATAGGATTTCTTGGCGGGTCATGTGGAGCAGGAATAGATGGCAAAGCTATGGATTAAGCGCCTTGATTGCTTTGAGTTCTTGTTCTGTGTCGAAGAGATTGGACCCTGGTGAGCGGCTGCTGACCAAGGTTCAAGTAGAGCTTGCTGAGGGTGAAATAGAGGATTTAGGAGACTTTGAAGATGTATTGCGCCAACGCCCGAACAGCGCCATTTTGTGGGCGAGAATTCCCATGCGGTTCAATTTGATGGTTTCCGCGTCATCGTTGGAACGATCCATGCAGCGCAGATTGGAAAAAGGGAGGGCAGAAGGTGGTGTTCGATGGTGGTTGGCTGAGCGAATGGGGGAGCCACCTGTCGTCTATGACCGTTTGCTGACGGAGCGTTCTAGGATGAACGTGCAGAGCTTGGCGAGGCGCAAGGGCTACCTCAATGCCACATGTACAACCATTGTTGACAGTTTACATCCGCGCAAAGCGGCGGTTCAATTTCAATTGGACTTAGGTCATTTATGGACCATTGGTGAATGGAATTGGAGCCTCGATGGTTCAGGCTTAGAGGGGAACGCAGCCGCATTAAATGCCACGTTGCCCCTCGGAAGTAAACTTGATGTTCAGGCTTTGGATGCCTTTCGGGAAGATGTTGCCAAAAGCCTAAGAAATGTTGGGTATCCCTCTATTCAAGAGTCGCACATTTATTTTGTCGCAGACACCTCTTTTGACCCCAAAGGCCATCGGACTCGGATCGACGCAGAGATTTTACCACAAGATTGGGATCAATTCGGCTCACCACAACCGCATATCAAGGCACGTTTTGGGTCTGTGAACTGGACGGATGGGACAGCGCTCGATTCGAATTCAAGTGGATTGGATTCATCCATGGTGTCATTTCTCATTGCACTCGACTCAGGAGGTCGATTTAACGAGAGGGATTTGCAATCCACGTATCAGCGTCTGTCCAGGCTTCCCAGCGTTAGCCGAGTGGAAATTCCCGGTTCATTGCGTTCGACAACCTCATCAGGAAATGTGTATGATGTTGAAATCAACATTCACCTGCGAAAGCGTTTTGGGTTGGTTACTGCGATGGAAATGATTCGAAGTGATGCCCGGTATGGACCGGTCGTTAGTTTCGCTTGGAGAGACCATAATTTTTCAGGCAAAGGCAACACATGGGGAGCGAAGGTCTCTGGAGGGCTGATATCGACCAGACCATTTAGTTACTCAAATGAATCACTGGTGCCCAATAGTGGAACCTGGTCCGTCGACCTGGATTATTCCACGATGGGAATCCCTCCTCTGGACTTGAAGCGTCTGCGGCCGTCGAACCAAGCGAGAACCACCATCGCTGCGAATTGGGTGCGGGAGATTAGGCCAGAGTATGTCCGTGAAGCTGTAGGATTTCGATACGGGTTCAATTTCATCGAGAACCCTGCAAAGAAGAGTCAGCTCGAAATCGTGCCGTTCGAATTCCGTTTTTCCGATATCCAATCAAAGCCGGAGTTCGAGGATTGGTTGGTGGATCAGAACAACCCATTTTTGAGTGCTCGATTTGCAGACTATGCTTCGATGCTTTCAAGATTGCATTGGGAGTCGGACTGGGGCAAAGAGGCGTGGGCGTTGACTGGTCGATACCGCATGGACTTTGAGTGGACGGGCATGGGGCTTAGTTTGCTTAATCAAGCGCTGGAGGGTGGGGCAGAAAACCTGGGAACCATGACTTTTGCGGGAGTCCCTTTGGCACATTATATCCGTTTGGAGACGGAATGGGCCGGACAAGTCCGCGTGGACAGGCCTTCCCAAGTTGGGTGGCATTATCGGTTGAAATTAGGCGCTGCAAAAACAGGGTCTAACATGGATGCCATGCCATTTGACCGGGCATTTTATGCTGGCGGAACCAATGGAATTAGAGGGTGGTCTGTGCGCAATTTAGGACCGGGCTTTTCGACTGATGAAATTCCCGGATCAGGTGTGGTCAATGGAGTTGGAGACCTACAAATTGAATTTTCCATGGAGTACCG
>CAJQLF010000055.1 GCA_905479115.1 uncultured Flavobacteriales bacterium | reverse complement strand
GGAACTTCCGTCACGCTGCCCCCTGCACTAAAAGTGCCTACCCCGTCAAAATTGAATGTTTGGTAAATCGTTGCACTTCCCACGCCGTGCTCAAAAATCTGCAAATTCACCGTGCCTGACAGCGAACCATCGGTGGAAAGCTGGGCCAGCAGAACTCGGTTATTCTCATCGGGTATACCATTGGCTGTATTATTGAGGACAAACCAAGCACCTCCCGTTACATCATCGATCACAATGTCATCGCCGTCAATATCGCTGCCAAAGGCCATGGTGGCAATCCAAGGTTGAGAGGAACTTTCTACCGTTGTTATCGCTACCTCATCACCCACATTTTGACTCTCAATACCAATCGTTACCCAGCTGTCAGCCCCGATCGTAGGAAAAATAGCAATAAACGCAGGGTTGATACCCGAAGCCACTGAAGCCCCGAATTCATCATTGTAGAATGACGAAGATGAGGAAATATTCAAGGGCGAATTTGCGTTGCCAAACACAGAGCTCATAAAATCATCAGAATTCACGAGTTCGGCATACATGCGATACGAAGTTATCCCCTCAACAACATCTGTTGAATACTCTTCGACGATTAAGGTATATTGGGAATAGGCGGTATTGATCGATAAAATCAGCACCAATCCGGTCAAGAAGGTTGATAAAAAGCGCATCAGGAATAATTTGGTATTGGTAATGTACAAAAAAATATGCCCAAAAGAGAATCTGAGTTTCCTTAAAGCAATCGAGTATTTCCAAGTTACTTTTGAAAAAAAATAAGATGACCATACCCGAATTGCAACCGCGCCCACTCTGGCATTATTTCAGCGCACTGAATGAAATACCTCGCCCTTCCAAAAAGGAAGACCGAGTAAAGGCTTGGGTAATTGGCCTAGGAGAACAGTGGGGATTCGAAACACGCACGGACGAAGTGGGCAATGTACTCATCCGAAAGCCGGCAACACCGGGAATGGAGACTCGCACCACCATCGTATTGCAAAGCCACTTGGACATGGTGTGTCAAAAAAACAACGACACAGATTTTGACTTTGAGACCCAAGGAATTCAGATGTTTGTCGATGGCGATTGGGTTCGCGCAAAAGGGACGACGCTTGGAGCGGATAATGGGATTGGCGTCGCTTCTATACTCGCTGTTCTCGATTCGGATGACATTCCACACCCGGCCATCGAGGCTTTATTCACAATTGATGAAGAAACGGGAATGACAGGTGCGCTGGGGCTTCAAGGAAATTTCTTGACAGGCGGAATTTTGTTGAATCTGGATACGGAAGACGATGATGAGCTTTCAATCGGATGTGCTGGAGGAGTCGACGTGACTTCGTCAGGCAGCTACGAAAACGAAGAGGTGAAGCAAGGTTTGATGCAACTGAGCATCGTTTTAAATGGAGGGTCAGGCGGACATTCAGGGATGGATATTCACAAGGGCATCGCGAACGTCAATAAAATGATGAACCGCCTGCTCCTCGAATGCCTCGGCGAGGCTGATTTTCGACTGGTATCACTCAATGGTGGCGGATTGAGAAACGCCATTCCGCGGGAATCAGAAGCGATCATCGTTTTAGATCCTCAGGATGAGACGACCTTCAAGCAATCCATGCTCACTGCATTTCAGCAAATTCAAGCAGAATATCAGACGACCGATCCAGGCCTTCAAATTGCTTGTACATCGCAGCCAAATACAGCGAGCAGCTGCATGCCAGAGGAAGACCAGTTGGCCATCCTTATGGCTATTCAGACTTGTCCGGTTGGGATTCATCGCATGAGCCCTGACATCCCCAATTTGGTTCAGACCTCCAATAACCTAGCTAGGGTTGAGCTTCAAGACGGCGATGTCACCATTCAATGCCTTTGCCGCAGTTCTGTTGATTCTGAGAAAGACGACCATGCCAATAGCATTGCATGTGCATTCGCCTTGGCAGGACTGGAAACGGACTTTAGCGGTGTATATCCCGGATGGACCCCGAATCCTTCGAGCGCAATAGTCTCGACCCTGAAGGCTCTTTATGAAGAGAAGTACCAAGAGTCACCGCGCGTTCTTGCCTGCCATGCAGGATTGGAATGCGGTATTCTCGGCACGCATTATCCGGAGATGGACATGGTGAGCTTTGGGCCGAATATTCGCGGAGCCCATAGCCCGGACGAATGCGTGCAAATCAGTTCAGTTCAGAAGTACTGGGGATTCTTTCTTGATGTCCTCAGCCGAATTCCAGAGGCGAAATGAGCAACGCACAGCGTAAGCCCCTCATCCTAATCACCAACGACGATGGAATTCAGGCCAAAGGCATTCAGGCACTTGCCAGAGCCATGGCACCGCATGGTCGCGTCGTGGTAGTTGCGCCGGACCGAGCACAAAGCGGAATGGGACACGCAGTGACCATCAATGGCATACTCAAAATGGAACAGGTGACCTTCGGAGTTCCCGAAGTAGAAGCGGCCTGGCAAACAACCGGCACACCCGTCGACTGTGTCAAACTAGCCATCTATGAAATCCTTGGACAAAAGCCAGACCTACTGCTCAGTGGAATTAACCACGGTAGCAACGCATCCATTAATGTAATTTACAGCGGTACGATGTCCGCTGCGGTTGAAGGAGCTGTAGAAGGGATCCCGTCAATAGGCTTCAGCTTGCTCAATCACGCCCCTGATGCTGATTTTGCTGCTTGTGCTTCCTACGTTGAGCAACTTTCTCTCGAAGTGTTGAACCGATCCTTGCCCCTTGGAACCTGCCTCAACGTCAACTTCCCGGACTTGCCAACCGAGGAATTGAAAGGCCTGAAGATTTGTCGCCAATCGGCTGGCTATTGGGAAGACGCTTTCGATAAACGAACTTCACCCGGAGGAACTCCATACTATTGGATGACCGGAAAGTTTACCAACCCAGACCAAGGGCAAGACACCGATGAATGGGCGCTTCGCAATGGCTACGTCAGCGTAGTTCCAACCCAATTCGACCTGACAGCTCACCACGCGATCTCCACACTCAACCAATGGAATCTCTGAAACAATCCTTTGACAACATAGGTGCTGGAATCTTGGCTGGACTTCTGGGCACCGCAGTGGGCTTTGGGGCCATGACGGTGTGGTGGAGTTGGGCCAATGGTACTTCATTCGATTATTTCATCACCGACGTGTTCCTTGGGAGTTCGCTCTACAAGGATAGCATTCTCACCATCAGTGTTCTTTTCAATGTGGGCGTTTTTTGGTTGGCCCTTCGTGGCGATTGGGAACGATTTGCCAAAGGCCTGCTGGCCGTCATTTTTGTTACGGTACCCCTGATTATCTGGTATCAATCACAAGCCTTTTAATGTGCGATGGCTGGCTCAATCGCAAAATCTAGCAAAGCCCTGAAGATATTCATTTTGGCTGGTGAAGCCTCAGGTGATGCATACGGGGGTGCGCTCGTGCGAGCGCTTCGAGAGGCCGATTCGGATGTCGAGATCCGGTGCTGGGGCGGCGAAGAAATGAAGTCCGCTGGTGCCCAGGTTGTAAGACACTATCGAAGCTTGGCCTTCATGGGAGCATGGGAGGTCATCAAGAACATTTGGACTATACGCAAACGATGGAAAGAATGCCTCCATGAACTGGAATCGTTTAAACCTGATGTATTTGTCGGCATTGATTATCCCGGTTTCAACTTAAGGTTGGCGCGCCATGCTCACAAAGCTGGCATTCGAACGCATCATTACATTTCTCCCTCTGTTTGGGCATGGAAAAAAAACCGCATCCATTCCATCGAACGCGATGTAGACCACCTGCATGTGATTCTTCCTTTTGAAGCCGCATGGTATGCCAAGGAAGGGATGAAGGTGAACTGGGTTGGGCATCCTTTGATTGAATTGCTGGAAAAGCAGCGAGATTCGAAAGGCACTGGCGCTCAAGACTCTCCAAGCATCCCTGAGAATCCTTCTCAGCTGCCTGTCCTTCTGCTTCTCCCCGGATCGAGAAAGCAAGAATTGGAGCGGATGCTTCCTTTGATGTTAAAGGCCGCCCAGGAGCTGCCTCAGTTCTTCCCCGTAATTGCAGGTGCTCCCGGACGAACCAGTGCAGACTATGCGGAAGCCACTCAAGCCCAAATCCCCGTGGTGTTCAACGAAACACGGGACCTCATGAAACGCGCTCATATTGCATTAATCACATCTGGAACAGCAACATTGGAAGCCGCTCTCTTGGGCCTGCCCCATGTTATTTGTTACCGCACGAGCGCCTTCACCTACCGCCTAGCACGCTGGTGGGTGCAATCAAAGTGGATTGGCCTTCCCAATATCCTCTTGGAAAGAACGGCCGTCCCTGAATCCATACAGCACGAATGCACCTCGTTTGTTCTTGCAGACCACGTGAAAAGTTTACACACGGAGCAAGGATTGACCGCGCAAGGTCAAGCCCAAAAACAGGCGTTTTTGGAATTGCACAGCAAGCTAAAAGGAAACGGCAGACCGTCTCACCTCGTGGCCCAATCTATTCTGCAATCATAAGATTCGACAAATGGGGAGAGCGATCAAATGGATGAATTTCCTGCTGCTTTTCCTGAGCATCGCCAGTGGTTCGCTTAGTGCTCAAATATGGGCCCAAGACATCATACGAGTGGGCCTATTGGATTTGAATGATATCCCGTCATTCCGTTGCCAAAGTGCCCTTGGCTCCCATGAATGGATGCTACCCAATGGTCAGGTTTTAGGCCCCTTAGACGGCATGCCAACCATAACTTCGCAAGCGGGGAGTTTTCAGATAAACTCTGGCGAATTTTCTGGACATACTCCCTACGTCATCTTGCGACCCAAAACCCATGATGCTCGCTTACGGATAGTAACAGAAGCTTTGGGATACCGGCAATACCCGGGAGCAATCCACTTCATTCACGTCCGGGGCACCCCCCGACTCATCATGGAAAGCGCGATGGAGAATTACTTGCCTGGCGTGCTGGCCGCAGAAGTTGGAAAAGGGCATGCCATGCCGTTTTATGAGGCACATGCCGTGATCAGCAGGAGTTACGCCGTGCAGTCTATCGACCGCCATCGCATGGATGGGTACGACTTGTGCGACCAAGTTCACTGTCAGGTCTTCAAAGGCACATCCACTGTCAATGACACGCTTCATCTAGCGTGCCAGACAACACGCTCACTCGTTTTAATTGACCGTATAGGCCGAGTCGCAACTGCAGCTTTCCACTCCAATTGTGGAGGCCAAACCCGCAACGGACATGACGTTTGGAATGGTCAAATGCCCTACCTCCAATCAATCGAGGATACAACGTGCTCGAATGCTCCGCATGCGCGCTGGCAACGAACCGTACCACGCCAAGAATGGGACGAGTTTTGGTCGGTCCATGCTGTGGATTCAATTCAGGGCATCTTGAATGCAAGGCATAAATTTCATTGGCCATCGGCATCCTTCAAGATCACATACGACCCATCGATCCCTGATGTTTATCAAGTAGATGGAAGAGGATTTGGACACGGTGTGGGCCTCTGCCAAGAGGGGGCCATGCAGCGGGCACTAACCGGCTCATCTGCTTGGGAGATTTTACAGAATTATTACACCGGGGTCCGATTGCTTCGGTATAGTCACCCTTAACACGCACCTTCTTACAACCCTTGCAATGCCCTTTTTTTAGGGTAGGTCACTTCAAAACCAAACATAAGCGTCCGAGTTTCTCCTGCGGCCAAGGTAAGATCCCACGTCAGCGATCCTGTATTTCGATCCCAATCTCCGCCACCCAGCGACAGCGGCTCGACTTGAATATCTGACGAGTTTGATACGGGAAAGCCATCCTCTACCCTCAATATAATGGATCGATTGTGTTGATTTTCGAGCCGAATCTCGAACATTTGGGCCGTTTTGCGCGTCCCCCCCAATACACTGCTCGAACACTGATCCAATAGCCGTTGGCGCGTGCTTCGAACGCGGCTATCTTGACCTAACGGAATTTGCAGGGTATCTCCAGGCGCAGGCAACCTCATGAAATAAGATCCTCTGTATACGCCGTCTGTCAGCACCTGAACAGGACCGGGCAGCAAGTTTGAAGCCGGCCATTCGCCTGAATTTACCAACTGATACGACTCATCTGCATAAGCAGGTAATAGCAGATGCGAAAGATCACCTTCCAATTGGATATCCTCGATGTAAATGCGTTCACGGGTGCCATTGCCAAGAATATCGACTGAATTCGCTGGGATGAACGAATACCGCTCAAGAGGCCCTGCAAATGCCTGAGCATTCATCGCCTTTGCTTCCACGTCTTCAAAATCATCCATTTGCTCTGATTGCTCCCATGAATAGGTGTCTGTTGAACCACTGCGGGTGAGGGTCAACCGCTTTTGCACTGGGACAGGCGGAGCAATGGACTCCAAGGGATTTCCAACAAGAAAAGTCAATGGCACATCCACCCAGTCGTTTCCCGTGTTTTGCTCAACCAAAGCGAAACGTCGCATTGAGATGGCGCCATTTTCATCGACTTCAGCATCGTAAACTGCTCTCCAAAGGGCTTTTGCAACGACATAACTCATCCGAATAGTGGAAACACCATTTGGCGGACCTGCAAAACGGAGCGTCAATTGCCCTTCCCTTTCGTTCGCCTTCGCCTGCCAGTCCGCATGCCGTTGCTCCAAGGCTGCAAGGTTTTCATCCAAGGTTTCCATTTCCATGCGCAGCTCCAACATTTTATACTGAAGCTCCTTCACGCGTTCACGCCAAAAATCTGCATGTTCCCTCAAGTCTTCCACCAATAAAAGCTCCCCTCCACTTACGCTGCGATTGGCTCGGATCATCGCCAACTCCTCTTCGTAAGCAACCTTCAAGGCATCGCGCAAAGAATGAGTCTGCCTGTTTCGACTGATTTCATCTTTGATAAGCCCTTGTTCCTTTTCCGCCTCAACCTTCTGCGCCGGGATGGTGGTCACTGCAAAAACATGGCTTACCAGCGACCAGCCTTCGTCAAGATTCAATTGGAGCATCGCCTCGTCCACGTGCTCGGCTAGGCCGCCTATTCGCACCGTTTTCATCCCTTGATCGTTTAAACGCACAGCCCCTGAGCGCTCAACTTTTGCACCTGATTCATAAACGGTTACCGAGCTGAGCGGCCAGCTGACCGCATCCTCCTTTCCTTCTTGTGCTCGGCCTTGTCCAAAGCACGTCATGGAGAGGCAAATAGCTCCCCAAATCATCGCTGTCTTCTTGATTGACTTATCCATCCTAGCGCTTTTTATTATTGGCAAATTACGGTGTCTTGATAAATGCCATAACCCGCCCAGAGACCAAATCCTCCTTCGACATTAGAAATCATGCTCGCCGGAGGCGCAAATGGGCTCCCTTGACTCAAAATGAGGTTCTCATAGCTTCGAATCGATTGATAAACAGCCTCGTCGATGCTGCACATACGCACCACCACGGTGTCTCCCCGCTTAAAATAGCCCGCCTCTGGGCTCGCCCCAAACTCATCGTCCCAGGCTGTACTGCCGGCCGCAGCCCCTCGAAACGTAGCGAATTCAAAACTCAATCCGTTGAAAAATTCATCATCGAAGGCACTTCCCAAGGGAGCGACAAAACCAGGATCTTTGACCTGCCCCGCCATCGGATCCCATTCGGGCCGAATGTTAATTCGACGAGCATACCAGCGGTACGAATTTTCCACCTGCTCAGGGTCACTGAATATTCCATTCATCGAACCCAAAGAGTCCAGGTTTCCAGTCACTTGAAACCAAACTGAATCGAGCGGAACAGCTTCCAATACTTGAGTAGATGCGGTCATTGTTTTCTCACCAATCGTCACATCCAAGTCATACCTATGGCCAGCGCTTCCGACTGCATCTGGGTCGAAACTGGTATAAATGCATAAATCGAGCTGCGCAAGCAATTCGGCAGGAAGCCCTAACAAATCTTCTGCAGTTTCCAACAATTCTGGAGGAAGATCTCCAGTGCAAAACTCATCAAGTGGATACGTGATTTCATCAACGGTCATTTGGACAACCGCCCCAGAGAGGAATGATTGACCCAAGGAACTCGCGTCAATCGGATCAAAGTAGCCTTGCGCTTCGCCAATGAAAACAACAGGAGCCTCCCCTTCAAAAATTGTTCCTTCAATCACGTTCACGGGGTCAACTTGGGGTAAGTCTACCTCGATTTCTCGCTGGCATGCCATGAAACTTAGGGATGCTAGTAACAAGATCCACCTTGGATCTCTAAGTGAAATCTTCATGCAACAAATGTACACCTGACACATCCGAGTACTCGTGGAAAGATTGAAGATAAATCGCCAAATCATTTGAAAATGTTCCGTCCAACGGAAGGCGGATGCGCCTAATTTCGCGGGACAGGATTTTACATGCTCAACAGACGTCACCTCCGGATCAAAATTTTGCACATGCTCTACGCCTTTTATCAGGACGAAGAGCGAGATGTTGTGAAAACCAAAAATGCACTCGATCACTCGATCAAAAAGATGCATGAACTGTATATCCTGCTCTTGCTGATGATTGGCAGCATGCAAAGTTTTGCCATTGATCGCATTGAGGCAGGTAGAAAAAAGCAACTTCCTTCCCCTGAGGATTTGCATCCCAATACCAAGTTCGTCACGAATCGACCTCTGCGCGCCTTAGCTAACAGCAAAAACTTGGTCAAGGCAGCTTCAGAGCTGGGTGTTGGATGGGGTGATCACCAAGAGATGCTGCGCAAAATGTTTCGTGAGCTAATCGAAGATGAGGAGTATATCGAGTTCATGGCCAGCGAGGAAAGGGGCTTCCGCCACGACCGAGAAAGTCTCATCCGCATGTTTAGAAAGCACATGATCAACATGGAAAGCTTTCAGGAAGTCTTGGAAGAACAAAGTATTTTCTGGAATGACGATTTGGATTTGACGGCGTCCATGGTCATCAAGACCATCAAAACCATCAAGGAAACCGATGAAGACGTCGAGCTTCTCCCCCTCTGGAGAGATGATGATGACGACCGTCAATTCTTCGAGGGCCTGTTCTCCGAAACACTTGCTCAGGCCAATGAGAATGAAGCACTCGTCACAGAAGCCGCCTCCAATTGGGATTTAGAACGGATAGCGCTGATGGATCGAATTTTGATGAAAATGGCCTTGGCTGAAGCCCGAACGTTTCCGTCAATTCCATTAAAAGTGACGTTGAATGAGTACATCGAACTTTCAAAGTA
>CAJQLF010000054.1 GCA_905479115.1 uncultured Flavobacteriales bacterium | reverse complement strand
TCGGCAAACCAGGCGAAATCATGGACGTTGGATTGCCGGTACCGAAGCGTTTTCGTTTGTTCGGACGATGCCGGGAATTCCATTGCCTCGTCCGTGCTGAATTCTTCGGCGTCAAAAGCGCTGCCGTCTATGCGGCGGGCCGTGGCCAGCGCGAGCGAATCCAAAAAGGCCATCTCCCGCTCGTTGTCCGCTTCTTTCGGGTCCATATCACCCGTCGCTCCAACTACGTAATTCGATGGCAACGTGATACTCACGTCAAACGAACCGTATTCAGAGTAAAACTCGCCCTGATTCAAATACGGCATGGGGTGCCAACCGTCTCGGTCGTACACCGCGGGTTTGGGGTACCACTGAGTGATTTGGTACGTTTCGCCAATGTGGCCTAAGCGGCTGATCTTGCCAGATGGCAGCTTCACACGGAATGGCGTTGAATACGTCATTCGCTCACCAGGACCAAGTGGATTGGCGAGTTCCAGACGAGCAATGTCCCTATGCTCTGGATGGAACGACCACTGCACAGGCTCCCCTGCCACCTTAAAATCTAATGAATCGATGCCGCCGAGGGCCCGCTGCATAGCCCAAAACATGAGCTGGTTGCCTTCCCGAAATTGCTGCTTTGCGAGCGCTGTTGTGCCGTCCTTGTAGGCGTTAGGCCACAAATGGATCCACAACATATCCAATGAATCAGCACTGTTATTTAGATAGGTCGTGGTGATTTCACCATGCAGCATATGCAGTGCATCGTCTAATTCCACCTCAATGACGTGATCCGTCTGCTGTTGGAAGTAAGCTCGTTGTCCGAGGACAACCGTTTGCGCTCCAACAAGGAAGAGTAAAAATAAATACCTCATATCATCAAGCTTTTTTCACAAATTCAGACTTCAGTCCCATAGCTCCGAACCCATCAATTTTGCACGCGATATTGTGATCGCCATCGGAGAGTCGGATGTTCTTCACTTTCGTTCCTGCCTTCACAGGTTTGGGAGCCCCTTTTACCGGTAAATTTTTGATGACGATGACGCTATCTCCATCCGCAAGAGGGGTGCCATTGACGTCGAACACGCTGTCATCTGATTCATCTGCAGCTTCCTGGTGCGTATCTGCATCCCAAACATGTCCACATTCTGGACAATTCAACCGTGTCCCGTCAGAGTATCCGTAGGGAGAAATACACGCTGGGCATGGCATTGATTCGAACATGACCGAAAGATACGTGCATGCAGGCTGTTGACGTAACTTCGCGCCATGGGCATGACGGAAATCGTCTTTATTTTTTTGATTTACCTCCTTCTCTTTGGGGCAAAGGGAATTCCATCTTTTGCCCGCACCATGGGGAAGGCTGTTCGAGAATTCAGAAGTGCTACGGACCAAATTCAACGTGAAATCCTCTCCACCACCGACGACATTCGGAAGGACGTAAACGACGTGCGAAGTTCGGTTAACCAAGCCGTCGATCCGAAGAATTCCGTGCCCAACGAGCCGACAAAAAAGAGCGATTCTACGGGCCCGAACGACACCAAAGAACACCGTACTTGATGCAGATCCTCCTCTTCATTGCCGGTCTGGTCGCGCTGGTTATAAGCGGTGATTTCCTGGTGAAATACGCGTCGGCCGTGGCGATTAAGATGCGAATTCCCCCTGTGATCGTCGGGCTTACCATCGTATCCATTGGGACATCCGCCCCTGAAATCATTGCATCGGTGCGCGCGGCTCTGGAAGGCAATCCAGGCATTACCGTGGGCAATGTAATCGGTTCGAACATTGCCAACCTCGCATTGGTACTGGGGGTTACCGCGTTAATTCATCCCGTTCGCGTAGATCGGTCCTTGATGCGAACGGATTGGCCCATCATGCTAGCGGCTTCGCTTGTTTTTTGGATTTTTGCCCGAAATCAATCCCTCGAAATATGGGAGGGAGCGTTGCTCGTCTTGGGCGCAATCGCCTTGATGGGCATGCTCTACTTTCGAAATAAAAGGGCGAGTGGAGCCGAACCAGGCACGGAAGACACAGAAGATACGGAAGAGGAGTTGAAGGAATCGAGTCGTTCAATTGCTGTGCTTTTGGGTGGCATCACTGCAGCGAGCATCGGACTCTATTTCGGTTCCGAATGGTTTATCGAAGGTTCACGGCAATTAGCACGGAACATGGGGGTAAGCGACCACATCATCGGCCTAACCGTCGTAGCGTTCGGCACGAGTGTACCGGAGCTTGTTGCCTCCGGAATCGCTGCGTATAAGCTCGAGCCGGATTTGGCCCTCGGGAACCTCATCGGCTCCAACATCTTCAACATCTTTCTGGCAGCCGGCATCAGTGCGAGCATCATTCCACTGCCCGTCGATGTCCAGGCACTAGAATTCGATTTGTGGTGGATGACAGGCATTGCACTGGCGGTGGGATTGATGATGATGCACCGCGGTCTGATTCACCGCTGGAAAGGCGTGATGCTGCTCCTCGCGTACCTCATCTATATCGCATGGATTGGAGGTGCGGTAGCGGGCATCTGAATTCAGCATCATGGGCATTCGAGAATCCATCCTGGATGACGGACAACGGGCTTGTTGGGTGATCCGCGGAGCGTTCCGCGGAGAATCGTTGGCCCATTGGATGGAATTCATCCCATGGCAGCAAAACAGCATTCGCATCTATGGCAAGACCCACCTGGAGCCCCGACTCACAGCGTGGATGGGGCCTGCGTACCGGTATTCCAGCATTCAATGGCCAGCTGTGCCCTTCACGTCAGGCGTACGGGAATTCGTCACCGAGGTGGAATCCCACACCCAAACGGCGGGCTACTTCAATGCCTGCCTCTTTAACCAATACCGCAACGGCCAGGACTCCATGGGGTGGCACCGAGACAATGAGCCCGAAATCGATCCGGCTTGCATCGCCAGCGTAAGCTTTGGGGCCTCACGGGATTTTGCCATCCGGCATCGAAGCACACGCGAAAAATGGTCGGTCACCCTGCATCACGGAGACGTGCTGGTCATGGAGCATTTGCAGGACGATTATGAGCATTCATTGCCGAAGCGTTTGCGCGTGGGCGACCCACGTGTGAACTTGACTTTGCGACAGATTTGCACATCGAATGATCCGTCCGAGGGAAGAAAAGGGGGTATTCCCACATCCACTCAGGGCTGAACGCTACATTTGCATTGAACCATTCCGAGCGTACGATGTCTGTCCATAAATCTGCCAAACGCATCACCACCCAGGTGCTTGCTGAAATGAAAGCCAACGGTGAGCCCATCGCCATGCTCACGGCTTACGATTATTCGATGGCCACCATCGTTGACCAAGCAGGTGTTGACGTGATATTGGTAGGCGACAGTGCATCCAACGTGATGGCTGGGCACGAGACCACTTTGCCCATTACGCTGGATCATATGATTTACCATGCGTCAAGTGTAGTGCGCGCGGCTAAACGTGCGCTTGTTGTGGTCGACCTTCCCTTTGGCACGTACCAAGGCAATTCGAAAGAAGCGTTGAATTCTGCCATTCGCATCATGAAAGAAAGCGGCGCACATGCCGTGAAATTGGAAGGTGGACATGAAGTAAAAGAAAGCATCGAGCGTATTTTGACCGCTGGGATTCCCGTGATGGGGCACCTCGGGTTGACGCCGCAATCCATTTACAAGTTTGGGACGTATTCCGTCAGGGCCAAGGAAGAAATGGAGGCCAAACAACTGCTAGAAGACACCAAAATGCTCAACGCGATCGGATGCTTTTCAATTGTATTCGAGAAGATTCCGGCCAATCTTGCGAAGGAAGCGAGCGCCTCCATAGCATGCCCCACCATTGGCATTGGAGCTGGAAACGGTTGCGACGGTCAAGTGCTGGTCCTCCATGATATGCTCGGCATCACCCAAGAATTCAGTCCTCGGTTCTTGCGCCGTTACCTGGATATGGGACAGCAAATGAATGACGCCATTCAGCATTACGTTCAAGACGTACGGACGCGCGACTTCCCCAACGACGACGAGCAATATTAAAATGGCCGACCGGCAAGAAGCTTCGAGCACTGCGCAATGGGCTCGCCAACCCAAGGCACCCATCGTCATGAGCACCATTGACAACCTCGATGTGCTGTACGAAGACAATCACATGATTGCGGTCAACAAACGCTCATCGGACATTGTGCAAAGTGACGCCAGCGGTGATACCACACTTTGCCAAGTTGTCGGAGAATACATTAAAAGAAAATACAACAAGCCCGGCGATGCCTTCATCGGAACCGTGCATCGCCTCGATCGACCGGTCAGTGGCGTTATTCTCTATGCCCGCACCTCCAAAGCTCTGTCGCGTTTGACCAATCTTTTTCGGTTGCGCGACATCCAAAAAACATACTGGGCCGTTGTTCGCCCCGCTCCCAACCCGCCCGAAGGACATGTAGTGAACTTCCTGCAGAAAAATGGCAAGCTGAATAAAAGTTTTACCTACGACGAACCCGGAGAAGACAGAAAGGAGTCGGAACTGACCTACCAGACTATCGGCCGCTCCGACCATTACCACTTTATCGAAGTCAAGCCAAAAACCGGAAGGCACCATCAAATTCGAGCTACCTTGAGTAGCCTCGGCGCACCAATCAAAGGCGACATCAAGTACGGCTCTCGGCGCACCAACGACAACGCTTCCATCCATCTCCACGCCCGTTGCATTGAATTCATACACCCGGTCCAAAAAGTGCCCATGCGCATCCTGGCTCCTCCCCCTGAAGACCCTGTTTGGAACGCGTGGTTGAAAGTCGATAACGGGTTGGATTGAGCTCATTGGAAGGCGTATCTTTGCCGCCATGAGTACGACACCTGAGCACGTCAAATGCCTGATCATTGGATCGGGACCCGCTGGATACACCGCTGCCATTTATGCTGCACGCGCCGACATGAAACCCGTTCTATACCAAGGCATGCAGCCAGGAGGACAGCTCACGGAAACCACGGAAGTGGACAACTTTCCTGGCTATCCGGATGGCATCAATGGACCACAAATGATGATGGACCTTGAGGCTCAAGCGAAGCGATTCGAAACCGATGTGCGCAACGGTTGGGTGACCGAAGTGGACCTGTCCGGACCGGTTCATAAAATTTGGGTCGGGGAAGGCGCTGATCGCAAGGAAGTCCATGCCGATTCCGTCATCATATCCACCGGCGCCTCGGCGAAGTGGTTGGGATTGGAATCGGAGTTGCGCTTGCGCGATGCAGGCGGCGGAGTGAGCGCATGTGCCGTGTGCGACGGCTTTTTTTATCGCAACCAAGAAGTGGTCATCGTGGGAGCCGGCGATACGGCATGTGAGGAAGCGAGTTACCTCGCCAAGCTTTGTTCCAAAGTGACCATGTTGGTGCGACGAGACGAAATGCGTGCCTCCAAGGCCATGCAAAACCGCGTTTTGGGCATGGACAACATTGAAGTTCTTTGGAATACCGAAACGGTTGAAGTT
The DNA here is from genome assembly GCA_905479115.1 of uncultured Flavobacteriales bacterium. Taxonomy (GTDB): domain Bacteria; phylum Bacteroidota; class Bacteroidia; order Flavobacteriales_D; family Sanyastnellaceae; genus UA16. Next base: position 8,275 of record CAJQLF010000054.1, on the reverse strand, counting down.
TTGGGCCAGGATGGTGTCGAAGGTGCGCGAGTTAGAAATCGCGAAACAGGAGAAGAGCAAGTGGTTCCGTGTACCGGGTTCTTCGTGGCCATTGGACATAAACCTAATACCGACGTCTTCAAAGGATGGATTGACCTGGACGAACAAGGCTACATCGTGTATGCCCAACCTGGCTCTTCCAAAACAAATTGTGAAGGGGTCTTTGTAAGCGGAGATGCCGCAGACAAAACCTACCGTCAGGCGGTCACCGCAGCTGGAACGGGATGCATAGCCGCGCTGGATGCTGAACGCTACCTCGCCGCTCGAGGAATCCACTAGGTCTTACATCCGCTATTCACATGAGCTGCCGTAGACGGCGAGCCACATAAGCAAGTCGGCTGTTCCTCGTTCTCCATCCGCGTCAAAATCTCCGAAGCACTCTCCCCCGTAGCCGCCGACCCCTCCATTGCCTGAGCCTTCGCCAGTCCCGTCGCTGATGCACTGGCCTGACACATCATCCCAAGTCGTTCCTTCACCACAATACGAAGGAGGAAGCACGAGGCATAAGCCGTTGTCATCCGTGGCCTCGGTATTGAAGTTTTCGGCGAGTGGATTGGTGCAGCCCAGCACCTCGAACGAATCACACACCCCGTCCGCGTCGACATCCTCCAAGCATACGCCATCGCAATCATATCCGGGTTCCGGGTAAGTGCAATCGGTTGGCGTATCGGCCATGGAATTGTAATTGCACGCCGCCATGTCCATGCATCCGCTGAAGAAACACGAACCGTCATCGTCCGTCGCAGCGGGGAAATAATTGTCCGCCTCCTCGTTCGTACATCCTGGAAATTCTAACTCATCGCAAACTCCGTCTCCGTCGCTGTCTTGGATGCACTCCGCATTGCAATCAAAATACAACGCGGGGTACTCACAGGTACCGTCCTCATCCGTGGCGCTCGCATCAAAATTACAGGCCTCCATGTCGGAGCAACCCGGCACTTCGAATGCATCACACACCCCGTCTTCATCTGCATCCAATATGCAGGTTCCAAAGCAATCATAGCCTTCCACCGCATACATACATTCTTCCGCATCTGTCACACCCACAGCGTAATTGCAACTCAGTGGATCTTCACATCCTGCCACCTCAAACGGGTCACAGATGCCATCGCCATCGGTATCCAACAAACACGTCCCATCACAACCGTACCCCTCCTCCGCAAACGAACACGACCCATCATCCGAATTGGCTTCAGGATCGTAATTGCAGGCCTCCGAATCAATGCAACCCGGGGCTCCCGCGCCAAATTCATACGTAACTAATTGCTCGTCAAACGGGTTCCCAGCAATAAAACACTGCAGGTTCAACTCGCCAGAAAGCAGTCCCCCTGTGGTGACTTGAGCCAATAAAACACGCAAGTTTCCATCGGGATATCCGTTTGTACTGCCGGGCAGAACAAACCAACTCCCTCCTACCTCTGAATTCAAAACAAAATCAGCTCCTGTCTCAAATGCAGCCAATTCTGATGTGAGACCGATGCTTGAAATGCCCTCTTCATCGACATCCGATGGAGCCAAATCCAATCCAATGGTCAGCCAACTGTCGTAGTTCAGGTCGGGTAAAATCCCCAAGAAAAATGCATTGAGATCCGTCCCGAATGAGCCGCCGGCTGGGTGCTGAAAAAATGATGTTGTCGAACTGATGTGAATCTCCTCAGGCGCACTGCCATAGACCGCACCCACAAAATCTGTCGAGGACGTCACTGAAGCATAAATGCGGTACGTCGTCATTCCAGTCAAATCCGAATTTCCCACCAGACCATCATGACTGATTACAGCCTCGACCTCAACCCCGATAATTTGAGCAGAGAGAGGGGTTGCATTGGTGGCAACGAGAATCGAACATGCCGCCGAAGCCCATCGCAAAAAGAAGCGTAGCATAGGAAAAGGTTTGGTTAAGCCCTATTAATTTAAGTATTAATCTAATCTTATACAACTTTAAACGATAGTTATATCAAAAACAACACCCAAACGTTGGCGCGTATGCAATTGACGTTATACCTTCCGTGCTAACTATGCCCATCCCATCGGTCGAAACCACGTTTTTTCCCATCCTTCATGTTCTTTCGCACGGCGATTTGATGGCCTACAAAGCGATGAGGCAAGAAGTGCGCCGGGTCCATTTCAACCACCTGGATTCGATTGATCTCGCTCAGTTCAACAAGCGCGGTGAGCCGGTCCTAATGAACAGAATCGGATGGGGCAAAATATACTTGCACGCGGCAGGGTTCATTCGTCAGCCCCTCCGCGACACACTTGAAATCACAGATGCCGGACTGGGCTTGGCCATGACGGGTACATGCCATTGGGTGGATCTTCAATCCACAGCGGCATGGCGCCAAAAGTTCGGTGGGAGCTGGGAAATTCCCGAAAATCATCGGTGATTGATTTAAAAAATATACCGAAAAAAAACCCCGCGCAGCCGCGCGAGGTTTTCTTCGAATGGGTGGCTAATGGGGCTCGAACCCACGACCCCTGGTACCACAAACCAGTGCTCTAACCAGCTGAGCTATAGCCACCGTTTCACCCCGTAGGGTGCGCAAAGATAATTGGAGTTTTGCAATTATGCTCTTCTCTCTAAAAGATTCGCAAGAAGATTTGTTGCAGACTCATTTCCGAATGCCATATCCCACGGAGAAGCTCATCAAAAAACTCAGATGAACCAATGAATTCAACCTGTTCAACCCATGTTATTTTTTCTTCTTGAAAAAATTAACGCTGTGTGCTTTCAGCAAATGGAAATCGTTCTTCTATTGGGCAACCAATCGCATCAGTGGATGCAGGATAAACCTCTTCTCCAGAAAGAGCTTGGTCAACAGCAAGAGCCAAATCTGCTCTGCGAGGTTTTGACCGGTGCTTTCCCAAAGCGTAGTAAAAATCATTGACGCGTCCGCGATACCGGACGTTGCCTTCAGGATCAATCAAAAAGGCTTCGGGCGTCCACTTGGCACCTACTGCCTCAGACCAACCGGTCGTGTCGCGTGCCAGCGACCAATCAATCCCATACGTCTCAGAAAATTCTGCAATCTGCTCTTCTGTTACCTTCGGATTCGGAAACCAACCGGTCATTTCTATCTGCTCCGAATATTCCGACTCCCACTGCTCTTGGAGGGCATTGAGATAAAACGTGTAGTCCTGACAAATGGGACACAAAGGCGCTAGAAACACCCAAACTTTCCACATCAGTCAACGACTTGAACGACGTGACTGCGAGCGGTACCGTCTGCCTGCGTGAGCCGGTAGAAATACGTCCCTGAATTCAATGAGGAAAGCGTGAAAGAACGCTGGTGGTGACCCGAAGCAAACGACTGCATTGGCAACCAATCCGCAACAACACGCCCTCGGACATCGAGCAATTCGAGCATGGCCTCAGCAGGTTCCTGGAAGAACCAACTCACGGTTACCTCCTGACCTGCCCGAGCCGGGTTGGGCCATGCAGGAAACAGGTTGTCGGTGCCGTAAACAATCCGGGTGTTCTCGTCCGCAGTTGACATCGTGATGTTCTCATCGCCGGGGAGGTAAGGGACATACTGGAAAAACAGCACATACATCTCATCGCCCGTCAAATCGCCCCAAGATGTCCATTGCGGTGGATCATTGGGGTTGCTGGGGTTATCTGATGTGTTATCGTAGGTGCATAATGCATGCATCTTGTAGCCCGCCGGGATGTGTTTTAAGGCTGGGAAATCGTAGATGCCTTGCCAATTGAAATCCCACTGCGGAATCGAAATCAATGGAATGGTATCGGTCTCATCCCCAGACACCGCGTAGACTTCCCAAGACTGCCCGAGCAAATGGCAATGGGGCATCACACTGAGCAAGCTCACATCTTCCGTGATATTCGCCACTCCGTGAAACGTCTTCACCTCATTGGGTTGGATGAAAAATGGCTGTGTCAGGTTCACGGGGGTCATCATTTCCAACTCCACTTCCCGCTGGATTGGGACGTCTGCAAAGAATAAATTGAATTCCGTTAGATCGGATTCATCGACCGGAGTGGGGCCGTAGTGCATTTGAAGGAGGAAGCGCCCATTGGGTCCAATTTTCTTTCCAATGGTCGCTGGGAACTCCGTCGGCTCTACGCCTGGTGCCCATCCTCCAAACAGATAATCCTCCACCGGAACACCGTAATCTCCGAAACTCTCATATCCCGCCTCCGGTGTTTCGGCATCCAATTCTTCGGCATCCGCAATCGACACGGCACTTTCGGTGTAAGCAATCAACGCGTGATGCGCAATCGCCCGGTTTTCAGGTCGAATTTCCACTGCCCGGATTTCTGTCTCCTCAGTCACTCCAGTCTCCAAGACATACACTTGGTATTGCTCACCCATATCTCCTCCATGCAGGTACGGCTCGGGCATCTGAATCACCACATCCGGATCACCAATTTGGCTACCTTCAGGAAAATCTGGCAAGCCTGGATTATCCGCAGGATCACCTTCGGGAGCTTCTGCCGCATTCCAATCCACCAGTACCTGAATTTCGTCTTCAGTCAAAAACCGCTCGCCCCGGAGGGATGCATATTCTGGATCCGGCGTCCAAGGGGGCATGTATTCAATGGACGTGACATACGAAATGAAATCGCTGTACTCTTTGACCTCGAGGTAGGTCGTAAACGGCATCGGCCCGATTTCTCCAACCCGGTGACACTGGGTGCAGTTTTGATAAATAATAGGTGCTACATCTGCATGAAATGTAGGCGCTTGGGCCCAAGTGGTGGCGGATGCCATCAGGGAGATTAAGGCAAATAAGAAAGAAAAACGTTGCATGGTGAAAAGTTAAGGAATCCCACCAATAAAGACGAATTGAATGCGTTAAGGTTTAATCATTTCCTGCCGACCTTTGGAATTCATGATCCGGAATCCGGCCCATACTCTGCGTGTGTTGCACCTCGCTAGCTGGTACCCCAGCAAGGTCCATGAGACCTTGGGCAACTTCGTCGAGCGCCACGTTCAGGCGATTTCCACCCGGCACGGCGGTGAAATCTGGTTCGCTGCTGCGGTGCCGGACGGACAAACGGTCCCGCTCGATACCACACGAGAACGTGGCACTTACACAGAACGCATCGTCTACTTCCGAGCCCGCAAACCCATGGTCTGGCATGTAACACGAGCATTGTTCAAGGCCGCGCAATCCCATGCTGAGAAAAATTCCCCGCCATTTGACCTCATCCACTTGCACGTCGCCTACCCAGCTGGCAAGGCCGCGCGCCAGCTGGCGAAGCGTTGGCGAGTTCCCCTGGTCATGACCGAACATTGGACAGCCTACCATGGGGACCAGCGTCAAGCCTTGCCTTTTTGGAGGCGTCAATCCATGCTGCGAACCGGGAATGCATCAACGGTAATCTGCCCTGTCTCGGAAGATCTCGCCCGGCGTATGCGCACATTCGGAATCAATGGCACGTACCGCCCGGTCCCCAATGTGGTCGACACCAAGCTATTCCATGCCTCCTCAGACGCCAATACCGAGGCCACTTCATTCAGGGCGCTGCACATCAGTTCTCTCCGGGACGATCAAAAAAACATCAGCGGGTTGCTGCGATCCCTCAAAATCGCCCTGCCCCAATGTCCCAATCTTCATGTTTCAATCATCGGTGACGGTGATCCTGCGCCTCACCAATCCTATGCCCAGCAACTCGGCATCGCAGACCGCATCAAAATCTTGGGTGAAATCTCGCTTCCGGAGGTGGCCCAGCGCATGCGCGAATCGGATGCACTCATCCTGTTTAGTCGCTTCGAGAATTTTCCTTGCGTCATTCCCGAAGCTTGGGCGAGTGGCATCCCCGTTCTCTCCACGGATGTGGGAGGCATTCGAGAACACCTCACTTCAGAACGAGGCGCCGTGATTGCCAGCGAGGACGAATCAGCCCTAGCGGCAACATTGGTGGATTGGTCGCAAGGCCGAATTCAATTTGATTCCTCCAAGTTGCGTGCCCATGCCGAAAAAACGTTCAGCATCGAAGCCGTTGCTAGGGACTACCACGAGGTGTATGAGGAAGCGCTTTCTACTTTTGGGACACCATGACGCAGCGGGAAGCCCATTCAACAAGAGAGGAGCACCATTCGGTTGGGACGCGTATTTTATTGCTCGGTTGCACAACGGCGGTCATCTTGATCAACACCCGGGTTCTCGGAGCCACGGGCCAAGGTGAAATTGCCTGGATTCAATTGGGCGTCTTACTCGTCACGGGAATCAGTGGATTCCTGGCCGGTGGTGCAGTGGTCTACCTGCAAAAAGAAATCCCGCTGCGGGCCATGCTCATGCCCGGCCACATATGGCTTGTTCTTGCCGCTATTTTGGGGACGTTAATCGGCGCTGCTTCGGGATTCTTGCCTACTGAGCACATTGCAGCTATAGCCTTGCTGGGTTGGTTGCAAGGAATGATCATTTTCCACAGCCAATTGCTACTGGCCCATCACCAAATCAAACAGCACAACCTCCTCCAATCGACCCAAGGCGGTACGTTACTTTTGGCCTTGGCCTTAGCTTTTTTTGCATTCAACCATCCAAGCGTTGATTCGTTTCTCGTTTCGCTCGGACTGAGTTTGGGCATTACCGCTGTCTTATCGGTTTGGTGGCTGCGTCGATTGCCATTCGGAAGGGGTGAGATGCGTCCGAAAGAAGTGGTCCAGCGCTTGTGGAGATACGGGCGTTCCGCCCAAACGGGTGCGCTGCTGCAGATGCTAACCAACCGCGCCAACTTCAGCATTCTGGCCCGGTCTCAGGCGGGACTGGCCGCCTCTGGCATTTATTCCATTGCCTATTATGGCCTGGAAGCCATGTGGTTGGTTCCACGAGCATTGGCCCCCCTGGTCTACACAAGAGCTGCAGCCGCTGACTCAAAACAACAGCGCATGCACAGCACCACCAACGCCTTGTGGAAGGCTCTTTTGGGCACGCTGGCTCTGCTCATCCCAGCGGTTCTAATCCCGGACACGTGGTATGAATGGGCCTTCGGATTCGACGGCATACAGCCTGTCATTTGGAGTCTCGCTCCTGCTGCAGTTTGTGGGGCCGTAGCCTCCATCGTCGCGCATCATCTTTCTGGCATAGGACAACATCGCTGGAACGCATGGACTTCAGGACTGGGCTTGGTCACGTTGGCATGGCTTGCCCAGCTATGGGTGCCGGATCACGGGGCCATTGGAGCGGCTTGGGCTGCATCGGGAGCAGCTGTGGTACAGACCACTGGCTTGATGCTGGCCTGGTGGAATTGCGAAAAGTCAGTGGATTGAATCCAATCCATCAAGGGCCGGTGGGCGCTTCGTCTGAAACCCCTCTCCTAACTTCACGCCGGCCAATCGGCCCATTGCCACGTCGCGGGCGCGGAGGTGTTCCAAAAACTCCGGAGTGCTAATGGGAGTCACCGGACCGGACGGGGCGGTATCGGGGCGATGAAACTGCGTCGCATATGCAGCAATGGCCTGCGCCTTGACTTCAGCGTACCCCTCGATGTCTACCACAAAATCTGGGTCCAACCAATGGTCTTGAATGCCATGGTACACCGCTAGGGGGCGCCAGGCTTCTGTGCCGATGTCGATTTTCGGCAACCCACTCAAAAAGGCTGCACGGTGTATGAGCTCCGCCCCACGGCCGTGGTCGGGATGGCGATCGCTCAGGGCATTGGCGATGACATTCCGAGGTCGCAAACGACGAATGACTTCGATGACTGCACGCAAGGACTTTTCGTTCACTTCAAAAAATCCATCTCCGAGATCGAGGTTTTCGCGGTGCTCAACCCCGAGAATGGCTTGAGCTTCGGCTGCTTCGGCTGAGCGGGTTTCCGCCGTGCCGCGGGTCCCGAGTTCTCCACGAGTCAAATCCACAATCGCCACGCGCATGCCTTGAGCCACACTTTTGGCAACGGTTCCCCCGGCAAACAACTCCACATCGTCCGGATGTGCTCCGAACGCCACGAGATCGAAAACGTGTTGATTGCTCATAGCACAAAAGTACGAAGTCGCTGCCGACCGAGTTCATTCGAAGAAAGGGTGCAGATCTCCGTTCGAATTCGGTACGATAAGGTATGGAATGTGCTGTTCAAACGGAATGAAAGTGGCCTCTCGGTGCATGTCTACCGTTTAATCTACACCTATGGAGCTCGAAAGTTCAAAGAAACGGGTCACTCCAGCGGAGATTTGAAGGGTACGCAGCTGTCCATTCCATGGCGCCAGCGAAGGATTTGTCAGTTCTTCACTCTGCAAACTTCCCATCCGTTGGAAGCCCGCAGCCAACG
>CAJQLF010000053.1 GCA_905479115.1 uncultured Flavobacteriales bacterium | reverse complement strand
CCATTGTTGTTGTAAAGGTAGACTCCGTCTTCTGTAAACTGATACCGGTCATCGTTCTGGAACGTTTCCAATCCTGCAGGTGGTGATGCATACCATTCTGTTGAATAAGGATCTGGCCCCACTGAAACAGCTCCCATTTCGTCTGAAAACTTCCATGCTTTTTGGTTGTCGCATCCCGTCAACAAAGCCAAATTCCCTTCACATGGCAATTCCAACGTTTGCGCGATGTTCAGCGTCTCTGACGCTGTACCCATTCCGCCTGCCGTATGCACGGAATAGGAAATGGTGTAATCACCCTCCTGAGGATAATAGGCCGTATCCGAGGTCTGATCCGAGGTCTGACCATTGCCAAAGTCCCACAAATGCAGAAACGCTCCGTCCACAGCATTCGCCGAAACGAAAACCCGATTGGAATCAATTCCGATTACTTGCCCCAAGGAATCCACTGCATCAATGAAGTTCCATTCGAACGAAGCCGTTGGGGCTCCTGGCAAATCAATCCCCTCTTCCTCGTATGGCTTGCAGCCTTGAGCCATGAGCAGAAAGACCCCTGCAAAGGCAGCCGCGTAGTATATGTAAGCTTTCATCAGTATCCGTTGTTTTGTGTAATCAATCCTCCTGAAAGAGTTCTTTCCACTTCAGGAATCGGGAATACCTCGTGTATGCCCGCAACAAAGCCCCAATCAGCTAACTCTGTCGCCGCCCGACCGGTTCGGACCAAATCGAAAAAACGATGGCCTTCCATTCCCAGTTCTACGCGACGCTCGTGGTATATCGCGTCAAGCAAGTCTGGACCCGTCACGTCTGTTCCAAGCGACGCCAACAAAGCTTGATTTCCCCCTCTAGCACGGGAACGAATGATGTTCACTGAGTTTCGCGCCAGCCCTTCATCGCCGAGGTGATAGGCAGATTCCGCATGGAATAAAATCACATCTGCATACCGAATCACCCGATCATTCGAATATCCGTTCGGGTTCGGATCCCCAAAGGGAGCTTCGTCCGAAGCATTGATGAAGAACTTCTTAGAATAATACAAATGTGGCATGCCTGTGGCCTCCAAAGAGAAGACCCCACGGTCCCCCATCTGGTCCCCTTCTTGAAAGACCGTGGCGCTCAGGCGAGGGTCACCGTTTTCAAATTCCTCGACAAAGTTTTGCTCTGGTATATTGAATCCATAACCGCCAAATTGGCCACGCGCTCGCTGAAAAACATTGGTGAAGGTGCCTTCCAGTTGATTGCCCCAGTTTCCACCCGATGCATTCATGTACTGAATCTCCCAAATAGAACCCGGTCCATTTTCACCCGACTCGGTGAAAATATTCGCATAATCTGGATCAAGGAAATACTCGCCAGACGTCATGACATCCAAACAGATATCATTGCAAGGTTGCCATTCTTCTTGGAATGCATGTGCTTTCGCCAAAAGTGCACTCGCTGCTCCCCATGTCGCGCGGCCCGTCTCTGAGATGCTCAACTCGCTGCGTCGAGGTAGATTCTGACGCGCGAACGTCAAATCAGCCTCGATCTGCGCCCACACCTCACTCGAGGCAGTTCGGCCTTGCTGATACTCACTCGGTGCCAAATTGCTCAAAATGAGCGGCACATCACCAAACATGGTCACCAAATTGAAGTACCAGTATGCTCTAATAAAGGAGGCTTCAGCTAAAAATCGATCCTTGTCTTGTTGATCCATTTCGATGCCTGGAATCCGGTCCAAAGCAAGGTTGCAGTAAGCAATGCCTCGGTAAGCTACTTGCCATTCAGCGAGCACCAGCTTGCTCGAAGAGTTACCTGAAAAGTTTTCGAATAAAAACAGTTCGGGCTCGTCTCCATCGCCTGACCCTCCCTTATGCGAGTCATCTGAGCAAATGTCCCCAAAGTACCATCGAAAGTGAGGCGCGAGCTGTGCGCTTCCTTGGATGTTGGTGACTTCTTGCTGCAGGTTGTTGTAACACGCGATGGTTGCTGATTCTGCATCATCCGCATTTTGGAAGAAATTAGCCTCTGTCGATCCGACCAAGGGCTGCACTTCCAAAAATTCTTGCTTGCACGCCACTAGAGCGACAGCGAGAAATCCAATTATCAACGTTGTTTTCTGATTCATCTTTCTGTGCTTAGAAGTTTACATTAATGCCCGCAATGAAGGTCCGCGCTGAAGGGTAGAAACCGCGATCGATTCCAATTTCAAGCGTTCCTCGCGTTCCGACCTCGGGATCGAGTCCCGAATACTGAGTAAACGTAAATAGATTATTCGCTGCCACATATACACGACACTTTCCAATCTTCAAACGTTGCATTACATTGTCAGGAAGGGTATAGCCCAATTGTACGTTCTTGATCCGCATGTAAGATCCATCCTCCACAAAACGATCCGAAATTCGGTTGTTTTGGTTCGGGTCAGAATGCGAGATACGTGGATACAAATCGCTGGTTCCTTCGCCGGTCCAACGTTCCAAAGCTGCAATTGGCAGGTTCGTCGTGTTCAAGTCGTACCGGAATGCACCGTTCAGCAAATCGTTGCCCTGAGAACCTTGTAAAAAGAGCGTGAAATCAAAGTTCTTGTAGCTTGCCTCCATGTTGATACCATACGTGAAGTCCGGGTGAGGATTGCCGATCATGACTTTGTCATCAGAATCAACATCACCATCGCCATCCTGATCCACAAAAATTACATCTCCCGCTTGTGCGTTTGGCAGCGCCCGCACGAATTCACCATCAATCTCAGTTCCATAGGCCGCAGCTTCTTCATCCGTTTGGAAAATACCGGCCGTCTCATAGCCATAGAAATAAGCAATGGGTTGTCCAATTTCGGTGTAAGCCACCAAATCTCCGATGCCAAACACCGAACCGGTCGCTACAGGCTGCCCGCCTTCACCTAAATCAGTTACTTCATTTCGAATAAACGCAATGTTACCGCCAATCGAGTAGCTCACTTCTCCAACTTGGTTGCGGTGATTCACAGCAAATTCTACCCCAGAGTTTTTAGCTGAGGCAACATTGGTCGCTGATGGCAAGAAGCCGACAACTCCCGGAAGCGGCACGACAGCCAGCATGTCATTGGTGTTCTTGACAAAGTAATCCGCAACGATGTTCAACTTTCCATCGTACAAGTCAGCATCGATGCCGACGTTGGTTTGCTCGACCGTCTCCCACTTCAAGTCAGGATTGGATGTATTCACCGGACCTGCACCGTTGGCCTGCACCTGCTCACTACCGAACGTATAATTGAGGCCATTGTAGACAAGCGACGTATAGTCAAAGTTTCCAATGCCATCCGCATTTCCATTCTGTCCCCAACTTGCGCGGAATTTCAAGAAATCGATCCAGTCCTTCTCTGCCACCCAGGGCAATTCCGTCATGTTCCATGCAGCGGAAAGCGATGGGAATATCCCATAGCGATTATTCACTCCAAATCGCGACGAACCATCGCGACGAACCGTTCCGGACAAAGACCACGCATCACCCAAACCATAATTCAAGCGAACGAACTGCCCTACAAACGCCGATGCAGTCGTACCGCCACTCGCAGATGGAGCCTGCTCTTGAGCGTTCAAGCTGTTATTGAGGTACGCATATTGCAAATCATTGGATGCGAGGCTGTCTCGGAATCCATAAAAACTTGTTGAAAGGTTGCTCAGAGCTGAATATCCAGCGACAACTTGAACGTCATCGCCATTGGACAGCTCTTTATCATAGGTTACCGTGTTTTCCCATTGCCAATTGCTCCACTTGTTTTCACCAAGCATGAGGCCATTCACCTCCCGCCATTCATAGGCTGGACGTTCCGGATCATTGGGACCAATTCCAAGATCATAGCTCGGAGAAAAAACGCGGTGAGAACCCAAGCTCAAATCCACAGACATGGTCGAGCGAAATTTGAGGTTGGATAAAATGTCATATTCTCCGAAAACGGAACCCACAAATCGATTGGTGGTCCAAAAGTCGTTATTCAGAGCAATTTGATTGGCTGGATTAGCAATGTCCGAGTCAATCATGGTCGAATACGCGTACGAACCGTCAGGATTCCTAGCATCCGTCGTAGGATCCATGTTCAAGGCCCGACCAACTACCGAGTTGAATTCGTTGTTTTCAGCCAATGCTGAACGGTCGAGGTGAGTAAAGTTGATGTTTTGTCCCATCCGAAACTTATCACCTGCGTCTTGACGAGTGTTAATTCGAAAGGTGTAACGCTCAAACCGCCCTTTTTCGCCACCAACAATACCGTCTTGAACAAAATAGCTCCCGCCCACTGCCGTGGAAGAACTTTCTGTTCCACTCGTGAAACTGAAGCTATGGTTCATCATAGGAGCTCGCTGGAAGATTTCGTCTTGCCAGTCCTCTCCTTCTCCTAATGCCGATGGGTTGGCCAATGATTCGAGTGGCAACAATCCTGCGGCGGAGCGGCTCTCATTCATGAGAATTCCATACTCCTCAGCATTCAACAAAGCCATGTATTTCCAAGGCTCCTGCATGCCATAATAGCTCTCATAGGTAATTTGAGGCTTCTGGTTCTTGGACCCTGTTTTGGTCGTGATCAATACGACACCGTTTCCGCCACGGGCACCGTAAATCGCTGCTGACGCCGCGTCCTTCAAAATGGAGATAGACGCAATATCAGACGGGTTCAGGTAATCAATTCCCGCACTGGGGATTCCATCAATTACGTACAAGGGTTCGGCATTGTTCAAAGAGCCTGTTCCGCGAATACGGATGGATTGGGTAGATCCGGGCTGGCCGGAGTTCTGTGTCACTTGGACCCCTGCAGCTCTTCCCTGCAAGGCTTGCTCCGTCCTCAACACCGGTAAGGACGTTATTTCCTTCGTGTCAATGGTACCAACGGCACCTGAAATTTTGCTCCTCTTTTGGTTGCCATAGCCCACCACGATCACTTCTTCTAAACCCGCCACATCCATTTCCAGCGATACGTTCACCGTACCCTTTCCTGCCACGGAAACATTCTTGGGGGTGTAGCCAATGAAAGAAAAAAGCAAAGTGGCTTCTTCCTTGGTCACTTGAATCGAATAGTTTCCGTCGAGGTCTGTAAATGTAGCATTTTGGGTGCCCTTTTCAACCACCGTCACCCCGGGAAGGGCCGTGCCGTCTTCGGCAGCGGTCACCACCCCGGTAACGGCCTTTCCTTGCGAAAAGGCCGTTACCATAATGGCAAAAACGAAGTTGATTGCTATCAGCAACTTTTTCATTCTTCTTAGATCAGTTTGTTTTCATTTATTGAATGAATGTGCTTATTGCACCTTCACCAATCTTTGTGTTAATCCCATCCCTTGGGACTCGAGTTGCACAAAGTAAAGCCCGTTCGCCTCAGAAGTCATATCCAAGGTCCATGAAGTCACTCCCGAAGGTATTTGCTGCATCATCACAGCACTTCCTGTGTAAGAAACTACCGTTACATTCATTGGGAACGCATTGGGTTGGTTCAAACGCAGTTCAACTAAATCACTGGTTACGTTGGGCACCAATTGGAACTCGAGACCCATCGCTTCGTCCACATCTGTGCTTGATTCACATTCCACGCAAGCATTGAAGCAGTAAGCATCGGTCGTAATCGACTCTTCTGCTTCGATGAACAAGTATCGATTCGTGTAAACAGAATCCGGGGTGGTCACCGTGCACTCACCGTGTACGATCGGATCGAATACTTCTTCTACTCCACTGTTCACGAATTTGTACTCGTGTCCGCCAGCCGTCAATTCGACCGTAGCCTCGTAAACACCGTCACCGTCGTCGTCTGACATCGGCGTGGCGGTGTTGTTCCAACCGTTGATTGATCCACCGAAAATGGTCACACCACTGATCACGAGTTGCTCACTCATGTCCACTCGGAAAGTCACAGGAATCGGAGCATTTGCTTCACACGAACCATCTGTACTGCACTGTCCAAAACACGTGCTCAGCACTACGTCTTGAGTCACAGGCTCGAGGAATCGGTCGTTGTAGTTGTTGGGATCACCGCAAGGAAGTCCTGCCAAATTCTCCTTGCATGACCAGTCGCCACAAGCGCCATTGGTGAAGGTGTAGTGACTCGAAAATCCAGAATCAACCTCCATCGTAATCGAGTAAATGCCATCGCCGTCATCATCGGACATCGGGTTATCACCCGGCGCGCCGAAAGATGCACCGCCCGCGAGGAATACACCCGTTGGATCAACCTCTTCATTTGCCATATTGACGTTGAATGTGACCGTTAGGATGCTATCGTTTCCGCCACCTCCTTCGCATGCAGAGCAGCTATTGAAGCAATAAGCATCCATTACAATGTCACCTCCGCCTGAAACTTCGAGCAAGCGGTTGGTGTAAGCACCACTCGTTAATGTGCATTCCACGTACGTTGAGTCAAACTGCTCGTTTCCACCTTCTCCGTTTTGGAAGAGGTATTGGTATACGCCTTCTTCCAGGTTCACCGTGTACTCATAGACGTCATCTCCATTGTCATCGTTCATTGGAATCGCCCCCCAGCCATCAAAAGCAGCATGGAGGAACACGCCATCCGTTGCAACTTGCTCTGACATGTCGACGCGGAACGTGACATCAGAGCTGGTCAACGTCGCACACGAGCCGTCCGTTGAGCATTGAGAAAAACAGGTCGAAATAGTCGCTCCTGCAGAAGTTACTTCTGGCAAGAGTCGGTCACTCCACTGACCATAGGCGCATTCTTGGCCCACAATGTTCTCCTTGCACGACCAATCCGTGCAAGCACCATTCGTAAAGGTGTAAGCTCCGGTATAGCCCAAGGGCATCGCCAGCGTAATGGTCCAGATTCCGTCGCCGTCATCGTCTGCCATTGGGTTGTCTCCAGGAATTCCAAAATAATCTCCGCCTGCGAGGTAAACACCATCCGGAGAGACTTCTTCGTTCGCCATGTTCACTTCCCAAGTGACGATTCCGACTTGAGCGTATGAACCCAGCATACATGCCAAAAAGGCTAGGGTAAAAATGTGCTTCATATTAGAAGGTTTAAAGGTTTGTTTTTTTTTCTATTCATTTACATTGAAGGCGATAGTCTTGGAGCCTACTCGAAGTGAGAATGCACCAGGTTCCACCACCTCTTGAAGGTCAGCATTGATAAAGGACAAGTCCTCCACGGGCAATGAGGCATTTAACGTCATTGATTCATGCGGGCCAACCATTACACGGTCAAAATACCGCAATCGATCGACACTCGGCGTAATAGAGGCTACACTGTCTTGACTAAACACGCAAACCAATTCATTGGTGCTTCGATTTCCCATGTTGGTCAAAAGTACCATCAAATGAATGGTATCACTCATCGCATAGGCCGTTTGATCCAGTCGCAACTCCGTCACTTCCACGGATGAGTAGCTCAAGCCATGCCCAAATTGGTATTGAGGATTAAATGCGTTCGTAGAAGAGTCCGCGCTAATTTCTTCCGTGTGTTTATGATCATAGGTCAAATGCGACGAAGGGTGACGAGGCCATGTGAAAGGCAATCGACCACTTGGGTTGTAAGATCCTTCCAAAACTTGGGCAATGGCATCTCCACCAAAATCACCAGGCAGGTATGCCATGACGATGGCATCCATCAGCGGCTCCACATCATTGAATGTGCGCGGACGGCCTTCGATGAACACACCGATGATGGAAACGCCTGTTTGATGAATGGCTCGAACCAATGCCTTCTGGTTGGGATAGAGCGCTAAATCCTCCTCGTTACCCGGCATTTCGGTATAGGGCATTTCTCCCAAGGCGAGTACTACATGATCCGGCCGTGTTTGTTGAATGGATCGAACCACACGATCAATGTCCGCCGTTTTAAAATCCATAGACAACCTTTGATCCACGACTCGGTTGGCGCCTAATCGATTGGTTAGCGCCTCTGCCAAATGCGGCATTCCCGGCGTATTGTGCAATGTATCCGTTCCTTGCCACGTTCCAGTCCAGCCTCCGTTGAGCGCGTTCAAACTGTGGGCAGTTGGCCCCGTCACGAAAACTTTTCCTGTTCCACCCAAAGGCAATACAGGCTGGGCAGCGTCCGTGGAATGCTGGCCCTCATTTTTGAGCAATGTGATGGACTCAAGCGCTGCTTGGGCGGCTCCGCCTTCAAACTCCCTTCTGTCGGGGTAATCTTCAAGAGGAGGTGGCATCCCACCCGTCTCGAACAACCCCAATTGCTTTTTCATCATGAGAATTCGCCGAACGGATTCGTCAATTCGAGCTTCGGAAATACTGCCTTCTTTCACCAAATCCAACAGGGAATTCGTAAAACCAAACCCAATGGGCACCATGCACAAATCTATTCCCGCCTCGATGGACATGCGCGTGGCCTCCTTATAATCCTTCGCGACCATGTGACGGGTGTACAAATACTTCACATCCTCCCAGTCGGTGACAACCACTCCTTCAAAACCCAATTCATCGCGTAGGAGATCCGTGAGCATAAATTTATTCGTGTGGACGGGGATGCCATTGATTTCTCCACTGTTGACCATGATGGACATTGCGCCAGCATCAATTGCCGCTTTGAAGCTAGGCAAGAAGTATTCTCTCAACTCCCGCTCTGGAATCCAAGCCGGAGTCCGATCCTTTCCCGAAAGAGTAAATCCGTATCCGAAAAAATGCTTCAACGTTGCCGCGATAGGCACCTCTCCATTCTGGTAGCCTTCGACCATGGCAACGCCCATCCGGCTCGCCAAAAGCGGATCCTCGCCAAACGTTTCCCAAAACCGAGGCCAACGGGGGTCTCTTCCCAAATCGAGTACAGGTGAAAAATTCCATGGAATTCCGCATCCAAAAACTTGGACCGCCGTATTTTCTGCATTCTCACGCACCAAAGAATCGTTCCAAGTTGCTGCCAAGCCTATTTGTTGCGGCCCCATCACACCGTTGGTCGTGTATGTCGGCCCATGAATGGCATCTACTCCGTACAGCACTGGAACTTGAGATTCCTTCTGCTGCGCATATTTCTGAATAGCTTCAATAAATTCATGCCATTGCTCGGGCGTATGCTGATGGTTGCCGCAATTCAGTATGCTACCTACCCGATACTTTACGAGCGCAGTGAAGGCTTTCGAGGTGTCTAATCGCTGAGGCTCATCCAATTTGTATGGTTTACCGACCCCAATTGAACCGAGGGTCAACTGAGTCATCTCTCCTACTTTATCCTCAAGCGTCATCGATTGCAAAACCGAATCAACAAACGCAGAATTTGAGCCTTGACTGGCATCAAGAGGGAGACTTTCACATCCCACAATCGACCAACTGCAGGCAATCCAAACCAGGATGTTTCGCTCGATACACAATCTTCTCATTCCCTCTTTCTAAGAGTGTGCAAATTACATGTTCCTACCATAGGTCCTCGAAATTTACCCTAAATTTACCTACACATTACCTGCACAATTTGCATTATTCTACTGAACACCACCAAGGTGATTTTTCAAGCGGATGAACATAAGTCATTGTTTAACAAGTATTTATATACAATTATAATGAGCCTGAAATTTACAAGGCACGTAACCAGACCTCTCATCGCCTTACTTTTTGGAACAGCATTTGCAGCCAACAGCATTGGGCACTCGCAGACACCGTTCAACCTTGCGCTTCGGCATCCATTCACCCCTTTTGAGACCCATGGGGGCATTCACAATCCGTACATTAGCATCGATGACTCGGCTCAAATCGCCGCTGCCAACAACCTGGGTCTTCTGATCTATACGGGCGCAGAATGGAACCTCGTCCCTTTGCCGAATGGCACGCAAAGTAGATCGGTTTGGGCACACGGGGGACAGGTCGTTTGCGGAGGGCAGGGTTTTGTGGGCGTCTATTCAGAAAACACGAACACCAGGGAGGCGGAGTGGACAGATCTGACCGATTCAATTCAAGCAATTTCCGGTCCCATTGAAGATGTATGGCGCTTGTACGGTCAGGTTAACGGCCCGCACTACCAGGTAATTATTGCAACCAGTGATTTCATGGGCGCCTTTGATGAAACTGGAGCCTACCGCGAGTGGCAAGCAGGCCCCATCGTCAACGCCTTCGAGTCCTCCGTTGGCTTCGGAGTCCAAACCCTTGACAGCTTATTTGTCTTCAACAACAAGGGACTAATCGAACGCAAGCTGCAGGCCCCAGAGGACTGCAGAATTGAGGGGTTGATTTGGGAAAACTCGCTTTCACCACCGATCCTTTTCACACACCGTCGAGGTATTTTCGAATTAAAGCAAGAAGAGTGGAAACCTGTTCGAAGCCCTCTCTCTGAAGCACTCAAATCGGCGCGGGTCAATTGCATCCTGAAGCATCAGCGTCGCTGGTTCATCGGTACGTCAGAGAATGGAATTCTCGCAACATCCGATTTCCATCAATATGAAATTGGCCACAACACACGAACAGGGCTGACCAGCAACACCGTACTTGATTTAAAATCCGACGAAAACGGAAACGTGTGGGTGGCGATGGAAGGTGGCATTGAATTGCTCCGATATTCGTGGCCACATCGCATTCCCAGCACACTAGCACAAGAGAAGGTTGTGGGTTATTCTTCTTTGCACCTGGACAACGGTGAAGTTTACTGGGGAACTTCTCAGGGTTTATTGCACCAAAAAAATGAGTCCGTTGAAGTGCGATCAATCGGCGAGGTGAACGGACCCATTTGGTCATTAAAAAAAGCGTCAACCGATTTCTGGGTATCCCACCCCAATGGCGCAGGCTTTTTAATCGACGATGTCTACTATCCGCTCGTCAAGGATGAAGGTTGTTGGAATATGTGGCCGAGTGAATCCAACACCCGATGGTACATCGGAACCTACAATGGAATTCTTCAAGTGCGGCACGACCCGGAGGCTGTCAATCTTGCCGAGCGGTGGATTGTGGAAGGTCGAATGAAGGGATTCGAGGAGAGCACTCGGTTCCTCGGACAGGATCAGGACACGACGTGGTGGGTAACCCATCCTTACCGCGGAGCTTATCATTTGGCCCTGCACGAACAAAAAAGGGAAATTGAGGTCATCGAAACCTATGGCGAAGAACACGGATTTCCTCAACCGCTGCAGGTCAATCTCTGCTCGATTGATGGCGCGATTCGCTTTGCCACTCAGCGCGGATTTTACAGATTTGACCCCGCGAGCAATGCCATGGTAATAGACCGCAACGGACTCACTCAATGGGTCAACTCTGAAGGAGCATTTCAACGGCTTATCGAAGACCCGAATGGAGGGTTGTGGGTATTCGAAGGCACTGAAATTGCGCACATACCCCTCGGAGGAAGCGCCTTGATCAAGGACCAAAGCATCGGCATTGCTCCCATGCAGTTGAGTCGTCCCATCGCTCCATTCGAATCCTTGGAGTTCATGCCCGATGGCCGGGTCTGTGTTCCCATAGAAACGGGCTTTGTCTACCTCGATCCGAACCGGATGCTCGCACCAGAAAATGCTCCTGAAGTTTCCATTAGCAACATTAGACACCTCAACGCATCTGACCGAAGATCGTTGCCCTTGACCTCCATCATAGAACTAGAGGCTGGCATGCATGCCTTAGAAATCCAGTTGCGCAGCTTGAATTCCAATTGGCTCGGGATTCAGCGCTATCAGTGGCGAATAAAAAATGTTTCTCCGGCTTGGTCACACCCTACTCCCTCGCCCAACATCAACTTATCGGGCCTCGAACCCGGCAACCATCGACTGGAATTCCGAACCTTTATTCACAATAACTTGACAGGTCCTGTGCGGCACCAAAACTTCTACATTGCCCCGTTTTGGTACCAGCGCACAAGTATTCAAGGCCTCGGATTGCTCGCCCTTGTATGGCTATTTTACTTCTATCTCCGCCGAAACCGTCAAATTCTCCAGGCCGAGCATAAACTCGAAAAAGCTGTGCAAATCCGAGCGCGTCGAGAAACAGAAGCCAACTTAGAGGCCTCCATTAAAGCCACGGAAGCTGCCCTTCAAAAAGAGCTGGAAGACACGCAAAAACGACAGCTTGCAATGAAAAACAAAGAACTGGCATCGGTGACCATGAACCTGGTCCAAAAGGCTCAGTTGCTCCAAACCCTTGAGACTGGATTGTCGGAAATCAAGCCCCATGTTCCTGATCAGGAATCAATCAAAATTGATCAACTCGTTCGCATCATTCACGATGGCGGAAAATTGGATGATGCGTGGGAACAATTCACCGAACAGTTTGATCAAGTGCATATCGAATTTCAACAACGCATTACGGAGCGGTTTCCGCATTTGACCAAAAACGATCTTAAACTGTGCACTTATTTGCGCATGAATTTGTCATCCAAAGAAATCTCCACCCTTATGTTTGTGACAGTGCGCGCTATCGAGGTAAGTCGTTCCCGGCTTCGAAAACGCTTGGGCCTATTGAAAGAACACAACCTCATCCAATTCATCCAAAGCATATGAGCAATTTGCACTCGATTGGCTTGCCGCTCTTTTGCATACTGCTCGGATTGAATTCCTGCATGACGGATTCCTCCGTCCCCACCATCATATTAAACCAATGGGAGTTTGAAGCCGGCGACACCTTGGGGTGGCAACCCGCCATTGTCCCGGGCGATGTGATGCAAGATTTATTGGCAGCGGCTGCCATTCCCCAGCCCTACTACCAAACAAACGAACGCAAGGTTCAATGGGTAGAACGGCAGGACTGGACCTACCAGACCGTCCTGCCTAACGCAAATCAATTGACCCGACATCTCATTGCTGATCCCGTCATTCGATTCGATGGACTGGACACTTATGCCTCCGTCTATATCAACGATTCCCTGGCACTCGAAACCAACAATGCACATCGCTCCTACAGCGTGCCCTGGAATCCCTCAGCTGAAGCTTGCACATTGAAAGTGGTGCTGCATTCCGCGGTTGCGAAAGGCCAAGACATCCTCGATAAGCAGCCTCGCCTGGTGCCTGTAAGCAATGAAATGAAGCCACAAGGCCAGCAAACGAGCAGTGTAACCCGCAAACCTACCTACCAGTTCGGTTGGGACTGGGCACCTCGGCTCACCGGTGCTGGAATCAGCGGAAACGTCCGCATCGAAAGTGCGTTGCAACCGTCGCCAGAAGAAGCGCGTATTTCCTGGGTTGCCATCACCGACACGTTGGCGATATTGGGAATATGGGACACCGAAGAGTGGCCTCGGGGCCAATGGTCTCTCCAATCGCCTGATGCCACGAGCGAGGACATCTCTGTCTCTCGCTCGGATTCTTGTTGGGTTGCTGAGATTAAATCACCTCAACGCTGGTGGCCCAATGGAATGGGCGAGCAACCGCTGTACCGATTAAAATGGGCTCCAGAATCTCCCTCGTTTAACTCGCTGAATTGGAAGGTGGGAGTCCGCGAATTAAGCTGGATTCGGCAACCAGATGCCTTCGGTCATTCATTTGAATGCCACGTCAACGGACAACGAGTCCAAGCGCGCGGGGCCAATGTGATTCCTGCAGATTATTTTTACGCCCGCGGTCAAGCTCAAGACACTGTAATCCTGAAGCAGGCAATCGACGCCCACATGAACATGATCCGCATATGGGGAGGAGCGGTTTATCCCAGTGAAGAATTCTACGATTTTTGCGATGAAAACGGCCTCTTGGTTTGGCAAGATTTCATGTTCGCTTGTGCCATGGTTCCCGGCGATTCAGCTTTCTTGAACAATGTGAGTGAAGAGGCCATCCACCAAGTTAGGCGGTTGCGCAACCACACGGCTTTGGCGCTTTGGTGTGGGAATAACGAGTCCCAAAAAGCGTGGGAAGCGTGGGGGTGGCCTGACTTGTACAACTTGCATGGAGCAGACTCCGTGGCGACAGAAGTGGCTTACAACCGCATGTTTCACGAACGACTCCCCCACATTGTAGAGCACCATTCGAATGCCACCTTGTATTGGCCCTCTTCACCCAGCCACGACTGGGACCTTCCTGTGAAATCATCCAATTCCGGAGACGAGCATGCGTGGAGGGTTTGGTTCGATACGTTGGATTTTAGTTTTTTTTCGGAGCACAATGGGCGTTTTGCGAGTGAATACGGCCTGCAGAGCATTCCAGATTCGTCAACGCTCGCCAAAGTGGGAGTCGCAGCCTTTGAAGATGAGGCCCTTCAGTTCAGGCAGCGCTCGAAGATGGAATGGCTCAAGCCTGGTTTGGACGGTTGGGGCATGATGCGCATCTACGCGCGTCGCTACACGGCCGACCCTGCTGCATCTGACACCGTTCACAGCAGCCTTCAACGATGGATTTATCTCACTCAGCTCACCCAAGCCATTGGATTGCGCGAAGCACTGGAACGCCACCGAAATAGCCAAGGCCGATATGCCGGATCGCTCTATTGGCAGCTCAATGATGTCTGGCCCACCGTTTCATGGTCGACGATAGACCATGCCGGAAAATGGAAATTGGGGCACTACGCTGCTCAAGCTGCCAACAAACCATGTCGCATCATATACAACCGCACCGATTCCACCAGCAGGTCACTTACCGCGCACAACGACCAACCCCTCATGCACCACAATTCAACCGTCCATGTGCAGTGGATGGAGGAGAATGGCGATGTCCTCCATTCCATGACTCAACGGCTGGATGTGCCGCCGTTTTCTTCAATGCACCTCGCCTGGAATGAACCTTCGGTTCCATGGGTAAATGCTGCTGTCGTTCGCTGGAACTGGCTCGATTCCTCTGGATTCGCCTTGGACGAAGGGGCCGTCTCATTAAAAAAACCAAGCGAAATCATGTGGCCACAGCCCACGATCACATGGAATGTACAGGGGAATTCAGTGGAATTACAGTCTGATGCCATGGCCTACGGCGTGCGACTCATAACGGACGTTCCGGGGCGCTTTGAACAGAATGGTTTCATGCTCTTTCCCGGAAAAGAGGGGGTTCGCCAAATCCGGTTCATACCCAACGACCCCACTTTGCAACTTCATTCAACTGATGTGAAGCTGGAACATTTTGCTCAGTACCAAGCAACGAATAGATCCCGCTCTTGAACAAGTGCAATTAACTCACTGCTTTGACTTCATTGGCTACTCCATTAACCTCGAAGGCATCCCCCTCCTGGAGGCTTAGCATGGCTTGAGCGATAGGAGAAATCGGAGAAACCGCGAACACGCCTCGACCATCAGACTCGTTGATTTTGCCCAAGGATACCGACAGAAAAAAAGTGCCGCGCGCTGTTTCCACAAGTGATCCGGCTTGAACCCTTGCTGAGGGTGCCAAAGACAAACTGAGCAAATCAGCGCGCATCTTGGCTGTTTTCGCCTGCTGATTTTCAAGCTGCTTGAGCTCCTGGTCCACCATGGCACGAGCAGTTTCATGCTTGTCTCCTGCCGTACTCTTTCCATCGCTCGCACGTGAATCCCTCAGCGATTGAATGTCCTTTGACAACGAAGTCAGCGCGCTTTCCAATTGAGACAGCATGTTAGCAAGTAAGGTCGACTTCCGATTCATGAAGATTTTCTTATCCCTGTGCAGGAGGCTAAAGGAAGCGCAAAAGTGCATTAATAGACAATGATTATCACATCGAATACCGACAGACAATCAAAAACCGTTAACCCAATGCCATGAAATTTGTACTCGAGGCTATGGCAGTCAGGAAAGTGCACTTTATTGAGTACTTTCCCATCATGTTTAAAACTGTTCACCACCTCACTCACGCTGCAGTTCTGCTCGCCTTCGTGCTTCCTCTTCAAGGGAATACCACGTGGGCCCAAAGTGAATTATGGATCATGCGTGGAACGTGGAACACCTTTCCGGATTCGGTTCCGGCACTCCGACTGGAAAGCGACTCGATTTGGACCGGCCGCAACGCTGCGATATCCAGACCAGCGGATATCCCGAGTAGCATCACTGTGCACAATACCGATAGCCTGGATCACCTGTGCACGCTGATTGCAGATGCTTCGGAAAGCACGCTCATTCCGGCGGGATCAAGTGCCATCATTGAAATGCCCGCTCTGCCTCTCGGTGTGCACCGACTTGGCCTTGTGGACACCATCGGTGACCGACTCGGAGCTGTGAGCATGGTGCAAGCGGGATTGACTGAATTGACCGCAGACGAAGCGGATTTATTTTATTGGAACCTCGGCGACTGGAACACAGAAAGCATTTGGCAAATCGATGCAGGTGACTACACCGGAGAAGGCGAGTCCTACATGCCCAATCAATTCACCATCAATGAGCAATCGTATCCGGCCACAACCGAAGACCCGAATGGTGCGATCGAAGTGCAACTCGGAGACACCTGTTGGATTGCCATCGCCAACCACGGTCTCATGGACCATGTACTGCACTTCCATGGATTCCATGTTCTCATTGAGACCAGCACCCATCACCCCGAACGGATTGGTTGGTCCAAGGACACCGTCCCCATCAAACGCGGCGAAGGAATGACCCTTCGCCTCATAGCCAACCTACCCGGCACCTATCCCGTTCACAATCACAACCTCATCGCCGTGACCAATGCGGGTTTTTATCCGGGAGGCATGATCACCCACATCAATGTGCAGCCATGAAGAATCTTTTAATCCTGGCCATTCTTAGCCTCGGCATCGCTGGATCAAGTGCTCGTGCACAACAGGTCCCTCCCCAACTTTTTTCGGGAATGGATGGCTATACATTTCTTCCTGATGGCACGCCTATTCCCATTTGGGGATATGGATGGGTAGCCGATGGGTACATCACCCTTCCAGGGCCCCTGCTCTCTTATGAACAGGGAGATTTTGTGCAACTAAACTTTTCAAATCCAAGTCCCGAAAGCCACACCATACATCTTCACGGATTGGATGTGGATCAAGCCAACGATGGCGTGCCATCGACCAGCTTTCTGTTGGTGACAGGGGACGAAACAACCTACGAGTTCACAGCCGCTCACTCGGGCACTTTTCTCTATCATTGCCATGTAACTACTACGCTCCATTTGACCATGGGCATGTACGGAATGGTGCTGGTAACCAGGCCAGACATGACCCTTTATGAAGAAGGTCCAGCTTATTCGGAAGATATCCCCCTGCTGTTCAGCGACTTAGCGATTGAAACCAATTTGGATCCCGTTGGTTCGTATCCCTTCCATGACATTCGTCCCGATGTGTTCATGGTCAATGGCGTTTCAGGAGATCAACTCGAAGCTTCGGATCGCATCGTTCATTTTGAACCGGGGCAGCCCCTCGCGTTGAGGCTTGGCTCGGTAGCCTACAGCCTCATTCGCTGCATCTTTCCAGAGGAGCTCAACGCTGTATGTTACATGAGTGACGGAAGGCCCGTGCCCAATGCATTCGCACCCGACACCTTGGACATTTTTCCCGGAGAGCGCTTTACGGTGCTGATTGAGCCCGATGCAGACTGGGATGGTCACTTGCCCTGCGAATTTTGGAGCCTTGCCGATGGGACATTGGAAGGGACCGAATCCATTCACATAAGAGATGCAGCCCTGGAAGTCCCAAACATTTCATGGGATCAACAAAACGGATTTCCCAATCCAGCTAACCATCACATCCAATGGTCCGGATCGAAGCAGCTGACGGTGACCGTATTTGACGCACGTGGAAACTTCGTCACAACAGAGCGACTAGAAGATGGCGTGCTGGATGTGCGAAATTGGCCCAACGGTGTTTACATCGCCACCTTTCCGAACGGCAGCGCCTCGCGTTTCATCGTCACCGAATAAGGGTGACATGGCCACGCCACTCCTGCGTGGCCGGCAATTGAGCACGCGAGTCAATGCGCAGTACCCACGTGTAGACGTCGTTCATTCCAAAGAATTCACCGTCCACTTGGGCCTCCCCAATCCAATACGCCTCGGGGTCCTGCGTTTCCCAAATGAGCCGACCGGACCGATTGAAAATGCGCAACAAGTAGCGGTCCACCAAGTCTGGTGCAGAAACTTCCGGTCTCCACCCATCGTTCACTCCGTCTGAATAGCCTGCGTTTGGCGGTGTAAATGCGTTGGGAACAAACACCTGTAAATTTTCCTCAACCGCAATGGTTCTGGACCA
The DNA here is from genome assembly GCA_905479115.1 of uncultured Flavobacteriales bacterium. GTDB lineage: Bacteria > Bacteroidota > Bacteroidia > Flavobacteriales_D > Sanyastnellaceae > UA16. The sequence goes on along the minus strand of CAJQLF010000053.1, from coordinate 52,858 downwards.
TTCATTCGAACATCCCATTTCATTCACCACCAGCAATACCACCTCATACGTGCCAGGGGCAGTATACGTGTGCGTACCATTCCATTCGGAAGACATCGCACCATCGCCAAAATCCCAGATGGATTGGCCCGCATCTGATCCATTCTCAAAAGTCCACGTGCTATTCAGCGGATGAGGATCTTCGAATGTGCCGGAGTACGGCTGGGCTTCAAAATAAACCGCTGGACTCGGGAAAACGATGACACTATCCGCGAGTTCGACTGCATTGACGCACCCCCGATCTGACGTACTAACCAATTCAAAGTGATAGCTTCCATCACCGTGCAATGCGATGATCGAATCCGCCTGGCCCGCATAAATTTCGTTGCCCGATTGCGTAATCTCCAACATGGTCATCACCCCATTGGAATTCGCTTCAACATCGACTTCAAGCGGACCACAGCCCATCATCGGCTGAACCGACAAAGAGACGCTTGGCAAAGCCAAGACTTCGATGGAATCCAAAGCGCTGGCGCTGCAACCAAATTCATTGGTTACAACCTGTTCAATTTGATTCCAACCAAGCTGATTCAGCAGCAACTGAACGGTATCTCCAAGCGCGGACAACTCACCATTCACATTCCAGTACACCTCCTCGACCTCTTCTCCTCCCCTTTCCAATATCAAGGTTGAAGGCACACCGCAAATTTCCTCAGGAATCAAACCCCAATCTGTCTCAGGCTGAGGATATACTTCCATCGAAACCGACGCATCACCCGTGCAGCCCCAAACATCCGTCACAGTTGCTACGGCCACCCACTCCTCGCTCACTCCGTCGTTCGAATAGGAATGAGTCTCGTTGGCTTCTCCAGTTCCTGTGGAACCGTCACCAAAGTCCCAGCTCCAGTCCCAACCCGCTTCGCTTCCTTCAGAAGAAAACTGAACTAGCAGCGGAGAACATCCTTCGGTAGCATCGACAGACAGCGTGAAATCAGGAGCTGCGTGCACTTCAATGATCCACTCCGCCTCAGTGCTGCATCCATTGATCAAGTGGGTCGCCGTCACCTGAACCTCATACAGTCCTGCATTGGTCCATTCCACATCCAACGAATCGGCCGTCACCTCGGGTTGTCCACCCAAGACCCAGGTCAGCTGGTCCGAAAACTCAGATTCTACAGCAAGTACCATCTCTTCCTCAACGCATCCATCGGCCACGGTATTCGAGAAATCTAAAACGGGTCTTGGTATAACAACGATTGAATCCATGGATTGATATACACCGCACGCATGGTTCAATTCAAGGGATATCGCATAGACCACGGAATCGCTCTCCGCATCCAACACCCCATCAAAAGCAGCTTCTTCAGATACCAAGTCCCCGTCGATGTACCACGACCAACTAACATCATCCCAATCCGTTGAAGGCTGGAAAGAAACATCCAAAGGAGCGCAACCCGTGGCAGCCGACATTTCAACTTGGGCCTCAGGCACATGCTCCCAAGCCAAGAACTGCATCGTCGAATCCTGACAACCATTCATGTCGGTCGTCATCAAAACGATGTTGGCATCGTCTTCTGAAAGCCATTCAATCGACACCCCCTGTCCTATGAGGGTATCCGCTTGCCACCAGGATGCAGCAACCATTTGATCTGCACTCAAGGCATTCAAAACAACCGGAATTCCAGCACATGAATTTAAGGGCGCACTGAATTCAGCTTGAACAGGAGCTACAACTTGCAATTCCATTGAATCAGAGGCCGAGCATTGGGTCAATAAATCTGTAACCGCGTATTCCACCGCATGGATTCCAATTCCTGCCGCGACCGGATCAAACGTGCCCAACTCGGCATCGATAATTCCGTCACCTGTCCATAGACCGCCTGCAGGCTGGACTCCATCGAAATCGACCGTTCCCGCATCAACGCAAAGGACATCCAACGCCGGCCACTGAATTTCAGGCAACGCCGTTACATGAACGGTCAATGTATCCGTCGTCAAGCACGTAGCGTGCCCCATGGAAACCGCAAAGGAATGAGCGCCCGAGGGCAATGCATTCACATTGATCAAACCCGCTTCTGAATCTGCAATTGCCGCTTCACTAAACTCGTCGGTGCCAGACCAGGTGAATGCGCCTTCCTCAGGGAGCGCATTGAAGACATGCAATCCCGTCAACGCGCATACGCTGGTGTCCAAAGCTGTTTCAACAAACTCAGGAATGGAAACTACAATCACGGCCGTATCAAGTGCATTACAACCTGTTTCAGATTGAAACAACACCTCGACTTGATATTCTCCCTCCGCAAGAGAGGCTGGGTTCAACTGCCCATCGGGTGCTATAGCGCCTTCCGATGTCCCGACACCCGTATACCAAACCTGAGTGGATGCATCAAAATTTGCGAAATCCGATAGTTCGATGGAAATGTCTTGGTTGCAAACGGAGATCATGGAGTCGATGTCAGCTTCCACCGGTTCCAAGATGTCCACCAGCCATTCGGCCGCAGCTGAGCATCCCAATTCATCATCCACCGTGCACATCACCTCCTGAATTCCGGGTGTTGACCAAGCCACCTCAATTGCGAGGTTATTGCCAGATTGAGGCTGGCCATTGAGCGTCCAAGTGGCGAGGTAAGGTGCGGAGGAACCCGACACATTCACGCCCAATGAAACGGTTGAGTCTGGGCATGCTTGCGCTTCAAACATCGGCTCAACAACAGGCAACGAATGGACCACCAATTCAACTGAATCCATCACTGAACAAACCGGCCCGGCATGACTAAAAGTATACATGTATGTACCCGGTGTCAACGAACCAATGGCCACTGTTGAAGCCGTATCACCAACAATCGCTGGCCCCTCCCAGTCTCCCTCAAAGTTTTCAGGTGTGGGCAACGATACAGTCGTATCCCCAAAACACACTGCGAGCGTCGTCTCGAGATTCAACTCTGGAACTGCGCTGACTATGATTTCCATCGAATCCTGGCCCACACAACCATTCGCATCCACGGCAGAATAAACTGCAGCATACCCCCCAGAGTTCAACATCGTCGCATTGAAAGCTGCGTCTGCAATGCCCGGCCCAGTCCACGTTCCGCCCATTGGCTCCGCATCTGGCAAGGCAGCTGCTGAATCGGATTGGCAGACGGTCCAAATCGGAGGAACCACAACGTTCGGAAGCGACGCCACAGACCAGCTCGATTGAAAGTCACTTACGCAACCAAATTCATTGACCACAGAAAAGGAAATATTCGGCTGGTCGCCTTCTTCCCATGCTTCCGTAACAAGTAACCAACCTTCAGATTCTAAACTACTTGATGCTCCTGACCATATCAACTGATGATTTGCTACGTCGCCATTCACAGTCGCGGTTACGGTTGAAGAATCTCCGGCACACACCCATTCAGGAGCAGCAATAGAAATTTCAGGCAGCCCGGTGACAGAAGCCCAGACAGTATCCGATACAGCACACGAACCAACTCCAGCCTGATAGACCAGGGCGTGCTCTCCCACTCCAGCCGCTGTGGGGCTAAATTCATCCACCCCAGCAATGCCAGGCCCACTCCAGATTCCGTTCAGCGGAGTCACCGCGAGCAAGGTCACGGTCGCTTCGTTTGCACAGACGCTCACGTCATCCATCACGGTTATCTCTGGTGCCGAAATCACCTCCAGTACAACCGTATCTGAATTGGTACAACCCAGGGAGTTTTGACCGGTGTAGGTCAACACAAAGGAACCTACACCACCAATTCCAGGATTGAACACACCCGATGAATCTACAATACCTTCCCCTTCCCAGTATCCCCCATTTGGACTCACTAGAGGCAAAGGGACTTCGATGTCTTGGGCGCATTCTGATGTCAGTTCGGGTATCGTGATGTCAGGCAACGCCATTGGGGTTATAAAAGTCGTCGCATCGTCAGCGCATCCTAAATCATCTGTTACCGTCAATCCTATAATCGTGAAGTTTTCATTGAGGTCAGCAATCCAATAAGCCTCGCCCGAAGAAGTCAGCGTGACCTCATCCGTCCAATCATAGGTATACTCACCCTCCGCTGCCAAGGTCCCACCTCCAGCAAACACGTTCATCCATACTGTATCACCGTCGCACGCGACGCTGCCTTCGGTCGAAAGAAATACTGTGGGCTGCTCTAGGATATGCCACAAGGCCGTATCACTCGTCGCGCAGGACCCTGAGCCGAGGTGATGCACCAAATTCCAATATCCGGGGACCAATTCACCCAAGTCGAGAAGTCCTGAAGAGGGGTCTGTGATGCCCACTCCCTCCCAATATTCCGTCTCAAAACCGCCGACCAGAGGCAACTGAATTAGATCATTGCTTTCACAAAGCGTTGTATCTTCTACAGCCTGAGCGCTGACCGGAGGGGAAATGGTCATGGATGAGGTATCCAATGCCGAGCATCCGAATTCATCTGAATACGTATAAATCAATTCGTGATTACCCACTCCAAAGTTCGCCGGATTCACCTCGTTGTTTTCCAATGGGAATAGTCCGGACCAAGTGCCACCAGATGGAACGCCATCGGGCAAAGTTTCGATAAAGGACTGATCGCAAAATGCAAAGGACGATGGTGCCGTAACAACCGGAAGCGGCTTGACCTCAATTTCTTGAGATACGTTGTTCGCACAGCCGTAATCAGGCAACCACGTTGGGTAGGGAAAGAAGGTGAGGGCAGCCTCCAAGGTCTGCGCGCCAATTCCGAGTTCATCCGCAGCGAAAGCAATGCCTGTGGAGGCACCCACAGAAGCGGTTGGCGCCAAAGTGGTATCAACCGGTTCACCATTCAGAATCCACTCTACAGCCGTATCCCAACCGTAGCTGACAATATTGGCTTGCGCGGCTACCGTATCTCCGATGCAATAGGTGTCATCTAATTCCAAAGAGATTGAAGGGACAAAAAAGCCATACACCGCAAATCCCTGGCTGGTCGAGCACTGAATGTTTCCATGGTCCACCGTGGTAAATACCGACCCTACGACCTGTGAACCCACCACATAGCGTGCGACAGAGTCACCTGGCTGACCATCACTTAAGAGTTCCGAGCTTGAATTCCACAAAAACTCACCTTCACCGGTCGCTTCAATGTCCACATACGATCCCAAGCAATACCAATTATGCGAAGTGCTCACCTCCAGCACCGGGGACGGATGAGCCAAGACAAACGTCGTGTCTGTTCCAATCCCGCATGCATTTTGGGAGAGAGCAACCACTTCAGTGAGCCCAGAAGTTTCATAACCTTGGGTCAAGGGCGCGGGAAATTGAAGCGATTCTGCAACACCCTCGGTGATCCACTCAAATGATGTCAACGCCGTATTGCCCGGGTTCACCAAAACTTCGAGGGTTCCCTCCTCCTGAGCACACACCTCCAATTCATTCAAGATGGAAACTGTCGGCGCTCCTTGCATGGAAACATTCGTCGGCGCGACCCACGTTGTGCACCCCGTCAACGTATCCGTCAACTGAACAGCCACTTGGTAACTCGTCGCCTCGAGAAAAACAACCGATGGCTCCATCGAGCCCGCATGCGTTTCTGTGTCAAATTCAAAATCCCCACCTTGAATGGACCAGTCAAAAGCCACATGGGTCAAACTACCCAATTCTGTCGAAACTGATAAAGCAGAATGAACAGGAATACAGGCATCTTCCGAGACGTATTCGATAACCTGTGTTCCTTGAAACGGATGGCATGAGCAAGGCCACACCATATCATCTGAAACTTCAGCGAGTGAAATCGTTTGGCTGCACGAACAATCAGCAAATGCATCGAGACCGCTCCTTGTGACAACCAACGTTCCCCCTGCCTGAACTTCCGCTGCAGGAATCGCGCACTGAGCACCTGTTGCAACTTCGTTTCCGTTTAGTTCCCAAATTGCATTCGCGGCATCCAATGCCTCGCCATCAGAATCTGAAACGAAACTGAGGGAAAACTCAACAGCACAATCAGTTACCGAGGACCATTCAACGGTCGCTGGAAGGCTATCGCACAGAGATGTGCAGGTCTGAGCATTCGCGCCATTCACTCCAAAGAGCGCGCACAAAACGGCCGTCAGCCTGAGCATCAGCAATGAATTCTTTTGAAAGTCTAATGTGTGCATCCGCGTCTAATACGCACAGATAGCCTCCAACGTTGCGTTTTTAGCTCAGATAAGCGCGGGTATCTATTCGAGATCCGTTTCATTTTCACAATTGTTGAAATCAAATGTGAATAGCGTGTTGATTTCCAATCACTTAAATAATTGCCCTCTTTCAACTTTTGACGTTACTTGGCTTTGTCAACGGGTGGAAACACCCACGGCCACTTGAGCAAGCGATTTATGAGAATGAAGAGCTACTCGCGAACGGTCACGGATTGCAAGATTCATGATTAGGCTGGACAAGCAGGGCACAAAGGTGCCGTGCAATGAAAAGAAGAAAGGAGGACGACGCGTCTGAGAATGACGCGAAGTAGGTCCCGAGCTGGAAACTTGGACGGTCGCAAGATCGAAGAAGCAGAATGCAAGAAGACCGAACCGAATTTCACTTGTCTTGGGCTCAAATTTATTTAAGCCCAAACCTGCAAAGGAATCGTTCAGTGGCTGAACGGTTGTGTAACCGAGAGGAAACATGTGTAAGCCTGTGTTAACGCACAAATACAGACAAGTTGGGCGGGCCCATAAAGCCAGCACGCTCTTTTCAGCGAACCGGGCAACCGGGGAGCACCTGTTCGGAACCAAGCTGGACGTAGTGACCCCATGCAAATGAGGTTATTTCATTGAAAAATGAGCACGGAGACGTGAACAGAAAGGTGCCATTCCAAGCAGTTCGTATGCCCATGGCATGTTCGAAATGCATGTTTCGGATGGTCTGAATCAATATGAGGAAGATCGCGAAGGAAACAGCATGGAAGTATATTCGAAAGAGTTTACTTCGATGCTGTTTTTTTATGCCTAATTCTAGGATTGACGCTTGAAAAACTCAAAACATTGAGGTATTTTTCGGCTCCGGCAATTACCCGACTCTTTCTTGGTTTTCCCCTCTATTATGAATAGGAAATGGAATTTTTTGTTGCTCTCACTCTTAGTGACGGTAGCCTGTGTATTTGGTGTTGATTACGAAACCTCCTCTGTCGATTCTTCGGCATACGATTCAGGCGACATCGCTTGGATGATTGTTGCCAGCGCATTCGTGCTCCTTATGACCCCTGGCCTGGCCTTTTTCTATGGCGGGATGGTGAATAAAAAGAACGTGATTTCTACGATGCTGCAAAGCTTTGTAGCGCTCGGAGTCATTAGTGTGCTGTGGGTCGTGGTCGGCTTCAGTTTATGCTTTGGAGAATCCTTGGGGGGTGTCATTGGAGATCCCCGTACATTCTTCGTCTTTGATGGCGTCGGGCTCGCGCCCAACAGCGCTTTTGCTGAGACCATTCCTTTTCTGCTTTTTGCCTTATTCCAGCTGAAATTTGCCATCATCACACCAGCGCTCATCACAGGCAGTTTCGCCGGACGTATTCGATTCCGTGGATACATTCTTTTTATCGTCCTGTTCAGCCTAATCGTTTATCCTCCCCTAGCCCATATGACATGGCATCCCGATGGGTTGCTTCGCAACTTGGGTGTTCTTGACTTTGCAGGCGGAACGGTGGTTCACATGTCGGCGGGTTTTGCCGCTTTGGCGGGAGCTATTTTTTTGGGTCAACGAAAAGATTCGGTTAATCAACCGGCTAACATCCCATTTGTCATCTTAGGTACTGGGCTATTGTGGTTTGGTTGGTTTGGATTCAATTCAGGTTCTGCGCTGGGTGCGAATGGCGTTGCTGTGAAGGCCTTTGCAAACACCAACCTCGCAAGTGCCACAGCCATGATAACGTGGGTTTTCTATGAACGCTATCAAAACCGTAAGATGTCTGCGTTGGGCGCTTGCATCGGGGCCATCGTCGGTCTAGTCGCCATCACCCCAGCGGCTGGATTTGTATCGCTGAGCCATAGTATCCTCATTGGTTTTATCGCCGCTTTGACGAGCAATTGGGCCATTCAAATTCAAAAAAGATTCGCCATTGATGACACACTGGATGTATTTCCTAGCCATGGTGTTGGCGGTGTGGTCGGTATGATTCTCACTGGGGTTTTGGCAGAAGACGTTGGCTTAATTCACGGTGATTCGACGGTTTTTATTCGTCACATGGTCACCCTAGTCGGAGTAGCAATTGGAACCTTTGGAGTAAGCTATTTGCTCTATGCTGCGGTAAATCGCATCATCCCGCTTCGCGTTAGAAGCGACCAGGAGCAGCGAGGCTTGGATCATTCCCAGCACGGAGAGCGCATGGAATAAATGAATTCATGAAATTCACCCTATATTTAAGCAAACCACTGGAAATGAAAACGTCCGCTCAAATTGGTTTTTTCCTGTTCTTAGTTGCTGCCTTCTCGGTTCAGGGGATAGCCCAGACTCCCATCACTTTTAGCTACACGGGTGAAGTGGAAACATATACCGTTCCCAATTGCGTTGCGCAATTGGAATTTGTAATCAAAGGAGCTAAAGGAGGTGGAGCCAACGGCGGCAATGGATCAACTGTATCAGGGATTCTCGACGTGGTTGAAGGCGAGGTATTGGAAATTCGAGTGGGCGGCACAGGAGGCTGCCCTTCAGCTGGATTCAACGGAGGTGGTGAGGGTGGCAGTGCAGGTGGAGCCAACGCCGGCTGCGGCGGTGGAGGTGCATCCGACATTCGGATAGGTGGATCAACAGCGGCCGACCGCGTGGTCGTTGCCTCTGGAGGCGGAGGCATGGGCGGAGGAAATACCGATGCGAATGCTGGAGCGGGTGGTTGCACTTCTGGCCTCGAAGGAGAAAGCCCTTTCGGACAGGGCGGCAACGGGGCGACACAGAATGCTGGTGGATTGGGCGGTCCACCTTGGATTGGCTCAGGAAATAACGGTTCAGCAGGTAGCCTGGCAAACGGTGGTGACGGTGCGATTGACCCGTGTTACAATGTTGGCCCAGGCGGCGGCGGCGGCGGCGGCTATTACGGTGGCGGTGGCGGTGGAAGTGACTGCTTCGCCTCAGGAACGTTGGGCGGTGGCGGTGGCGGTGGCGGTTCGAGCCTGACCCCTGCAGGTTTTACGTGTGTCGGAGGCAATGTGCCGAGTGCAGGATCCATTACAATCACACCCATTGGGGGGGTGGGCATGGTGATCGAACCCACAAGCCCCCAATTCTGCGAAGGAGACTCACTTCTCTTGACGCTTTCGGGAGCAGACAACTACGATTGGTTCGAGGCTGATGGGCTCAACGTCGTCGATGGCCCTACAGCCTGGGTGAGCCCACTGGAAACCACTGTATACAGCGTAATCGCATCCAACGAAAAATGCATCGATACCGTCGACGTGAATGTTACGGTCATTCCTTACCCCATCATCACTGTTAATCCATCGTACATCACAACGTGCAACGAAGAAGTAACATTGACCGCTACGGGTGCGTTTCAACTCGAATGGACCCCGAATGAGAGCTTATCTGGAAATGGATTTGGGCCCATTCAATACGCCAATCCAACGGAGACAACCGTCTATACCGTTACGGGCACCAACAGCGGGTGCAGTTCAGACACCACCGTAACCGTGGCCTACCAGCTCGAAGTTGAATCCACTGAATATTTCTGTGAAGGTGGAACCTATGGATTACCTGATGGAACGGAAGTCGGTGAAGAAGGAACGTACATCGCTAATTATGTTTCATTAGAGGGTTGCGATAGCATCGTAACAGTCAACCTTTTTGAGCAATCCACGTATGATTTTCAGATGCCCGTTCAACTATGTGCAGGAGAATCATGGACCTTACCGGATGGCTCAATTGTGGATGAGCCAGGAACATTTCCCGTGGTTTTACAGACGAACACGGCCCAGTGCGACAGCATCATAACAACTGTAATTAGCATTTTACAGCCCTTCACAACTGAAAATACCCTGGCACTGTGTGAAGGTGAACCCGTAACCCTGGGAGATGGCACGGTGATTACGGAAGAAGGCGTTTACACGGTGGTCCTGACCTCAGCGACTAATGGGTGCGACAGCACGGTCACATCCAATGTGATTTTTCAACCGAACTATGATGTAGCCGTTGAATTGGATGAATGCGATGACGGTTCATACTTGTTTCCGGACGGAACACTTCCAACCAACTCGGGCACATTTAATTTTGACCTCCAGACAACCTTGGGATGCGACAGCAGCGTTACCATCGACTTGACGCTCAATCCTGCTTATGACATCACCTATAGTGACGCCATCTGTTCTGGGCAATCCTACCTCATGCCAGACGGAAATGCCATTGAAGTGGGTGGTCCGTACACATCTATCTTACAAACCAACGCAGGATGCGACAGTGCAATTACAGTGCAATTGACCGTCCATCCATTGCCTGATGTTTCCAGCGGTGCCAATGACAGTTATTGTCTTTATGATGGTGACATTGAACTCTATCCAATGCCCTCTGACGGATCTTTTTCTGGTGACTTGATTTCAGGCACAACATTGGAACACGAAGGGGCTGAACCCGGAAATTATCAGGTTGCTTACAGCGTTACCGATGCGAACGGTTGCACCAATGTGGATCAAGTCAACTACGTTTTGGCCACGCCAATTGAACCGACATTTGATTTCGAAATGATCTGCAATGAGCTGGAATTGATCAGCACCGTTTCAGACCCCAATGACCTTTTCGGATATACATGGTTCTTGCAAAATGAATTGGTGGGGGTCTATTCAAATCCCACCTATTTCTTTGATGAAAGTGGAACCTTCGATTTGGAACTGGCCGTTACGGATCAGTACGGTTGCACCTATTCCACTACCGAACAGGTGCTCCTGCAAAACGCATTGAATATAGAGGGGTTTTATGTGCCCAATGTCTTCTCTCCGAATGGAGACCCATACAATAACACGTTCCTCATTCCTAGTGCTGTTTCCGCTTGCCTTAATTATGAAGTCGATATCTTCAATCGGTGGGGGCAATTGGTGTATTCCATGACTCCCGCTACTGCTGCATTCGCTGGGAACGATGAGAATGGAAATCCATTGCCAGAAGGAGTTTACTACTACACGATGGAAATCCTAGAGTACCCCTGCAACGAAACCCCGCAACTACAACCCTACTGCAGTGGGACCATATCCTTGTTTCGATAAGAACCATACACCATGAATAAAGTCATCTTCTTCCTATTTGCTTTGATCCTCGGGGCAAACGTTCACGCATCGGCCCAAGAGGCAGTCAACACTTCCGAAATTGAATCCATCTACGCCAAGGCCGGTTTCAATTACGAGCATGTCAATAGCATGGCCAATCAAATTACTCAAAGTGAAGACCCAATGGCTCCGGGCTTAGCCGTCTCCATGCTTCGAACCATGGAATCTATGAAAGGTGCGGGTGCGCCGGTTCCCATGTCCGAAGCGTTGCTGAATGAATGGGTCAACGTTCATGGATTGACAAACGAGCACGCTCAAGACCTATACAAGGTAGCCCTGCGCTTCGCGCTTCAGCACCGAAAACGGTAGAAAACCCGTCCGCAGATTTTACGACTACAAAGCAACCTCCTGCGCTCGTAAAACAATTCTTTTCGAAGAAATAGAGTGTATTATTTTTTTTTTCTATTCGTTGAACGTGAAACTAAGTCAGTCTTTTCTTGTCGCCTTTCGAGATGAAATTCAAAAAATCTGGGGGACTAAAATTACAACCCAGCGCGACTGCATAGACTTGGCAGCGGCAATACTCCTCAAAACAAACTCAAAGGTAGGAAGCCATACGCTCCGAAGGCTTTTTGGCATCGTAGAATGGAATGGAGAGTTTAGAAAGACCACGTTAGATGCTCTTGCACGGTATGCTGGTGAAAGCAGCAGCAATGACTTAATTAGGCGCATTCAGGACCAAGAAAACCTCGTCGAAATTCTAGTTAAGCTTCAAGTTGAGAAGGTGGACATTGACGAGTATTTCATTAAGCAATCTCTGGATGAAGGTGTGACCATGGAGGACGTCATGATGGCCGCCCACATGATCTTAATTCGACTCGAACAAGGGGACCATGACCGGGTTATTCGCATGCTCCAAACGCTGAAAAAACTGGATGAAAAAAGAACTCATTATTACTCCATTTCATCCGTTTTCGCCCATTACGTCGCACCCAAATTCCACCAAGTAAAGGACGAATCATTCATCAATCGGTTGATTACTGAAACACCGTATTTAAATTTGGTCCTGTCCTTCTATGCTCCAATCATGGACTTGGGTGGCGACTTTGGACGGCATGTGCGAAAGATGGTAGAACTCTCAAATGAGGATGAGCACCAAGCATATGGACACAGCCTTTTGGCCTCTCATGCGCTAACGGAAGGAGATCACATAACCGCGAAGCAGCACCTCCATTCAATCAATAGAGACAGGGACTACTTTTCCATTCTTCAGGGAAGAATAGATGTTTTGTTTTACCTCACAAACAAGAATACTTCCTCCATCGTATCACACTGCAGACCAAGTCCCGGTGAAGAGATTTTTTACTTCAAGGCCGGTATTCCGATGCTCGTCTTGCTAGAGAAAGAGGATGAAGTCCAAGAGCTGTTTGAACACTTTGACTTCTTCTCTGATTCTTCCCTGCACTGGCTTCAACAAAGCTCTCAAAACCAAATCCACATTGCACAAGCCTGGCTTTTTGCTCGGCAAAACCAAGTCGAGAAAGCCCGTGCTATTATCGAACAGTATGAGTCGACTATTTGGCCTTCCGATTACAAGCCCATCTCCGACAAGATGATTCAATTGACACGTTCCGAAATGAACGAATTATGAATTTTCCGTTTGGGATTTACTCTGGAATAATGAGCTTTATTTCAGTTGATTACTGAGATTAAAAGCCACCACGCCGAGAATAGAACTCGGAACTAAAACTCAGGAAACTTCTATTCTGCAACTACATCCACGGCGCTGAGGACGATTCGATTTGAAAAAGCCCCCAGTCTCGCAGTTGCTTCGCTGATTCCACTCGGACATACGGGAGGGTAATCGGCCCAGCTGCCGTAGAAAGGACGACGTCAGCTAATCCTTTTCGCTGCATGAACCAGTTGGATCGAATGCTCACCCGTTGGAGCTTTCTCCATTCAACACGTCGTTTCACCTGCACTCTCCACCCCGTCCTAAACAACAATTCTGTTGGTTTAACAACAAACGAGGTCCCCTGATACTTTCGCAATGAAGCCAGGACGCTCCATAGCATCCATGCTATGAAGAGGACCAATACCAAAGGATGGGGCAACAACAAAAATGGAATCAGTCCGAATACGCTTCTCCAGATACTTCTGCGGATCCAAAACAAGCGATGGGGTCTCAGAACTTTCGCACCCCGGGTGAAATCCTCCAAAAACAGGCGAGATGCAAGCACAGCTGTCTCCTGATCGTTCAGACCGGGGATCAGCACATTCACCGCTCCTCCATCGGAAGTCACCTGCGACCTTGCCTGATGAATCCTTACGGTCTCAAATCCTGCGATTCGCTGCAAAATTCCGCTTTTACTCTCGAGCATCTGAATTTTATGGAGCGGTAACTTGAACTCAAATCTTTTCAGAAACCCCCCACTCATTTCCAATTGATTATCGGCTAGTCTCACCGTGAGCTTGTGGTACCTGAGTATCGCGCCGACCAGGGAAACAAGCAATCCCACGAGAAGGAAAAACAAGAAAAAAAGGGGGATTGCGAGCACCCAAATCAACTTCAATGCCCAAACCCATGCCCATGGCAGGGCATCCATTCCCTGCTCCAACCATTGCATCAAGGGCTCTATGACCGCGACGACTGCGCCAAATGAAATAATGGCATTGCGTAGATGATTCTGCGTTAAACCGATCCGGAGCAACTTTTGCCAATCCAGCTGAACGAGCGGTTGCACTGCCTCGCTGTGGCTCATTGCACCGCGACTCAAAATGGTATTCAGTTGCTGCGCCTCACTTTTTTTCAGTGCCGAAATTTCGACTTCTGCCCCAGAGGAACCCGCCGTGTCTATTCGCAAGCCGACAAGGCCAAACATCCGGTGCCAAAACAACTCCTCCGTGTGAACCGTTTGAATCCGATCGAACGGTATCACCATCCGCTCCCGCTCTATGATGCCCCGTTCAATGACCAATGCGGAAGCTTCGATTTTGAACGTGAACCGCCAGTGCTCCAGAAAAGCAACCACAGACAGAAAAAGAACGCCCACTGCTCCAATCAACCCAGCATACATGCGGATGGAATCCGAAATGGCCAATCCCGCCAATACCGGCCAAAAACTTCTTGCAAGTGTCCAAACATTTCGCGTGAAAAAACGGAGCACCCCCAGCACATGCTGACGCTTCGCTTGACTGAACACCGGTTTAACTCTTGCCTGCTCGTTCATCCAAATAGGCTCTCAATTCCTGTGCTCGTTCAAAATCCAATCCAGGAACGCGCAAGTTCGCCCCCGAACTGCCTGCGGTATACAGTTTTAACGTGCATACGCCAAATGCGCGGGCAAGCGGTCCTTGAGAAACTTCGCTGTGTTGAATGCGATTGAATGGAACCGTGACCGTTTCGCGCACCCAAAAGCCAGAACGAAAGGTCAAGTCGCGTTCCCGAAGCAAGACCCCTCTCACAGGAAAGCCTCTGAATTCTTCGATCGCCCAGAGTACTGAAATCAACCCCATCGCAATGAGCATGCCCCAGACTGGATCCGGGATGACTTCTTCTTGGAGGGCCAGCCACACAATCGGCGCACACAGCACCCCAATGCCTAGGCAGACAACCACGGCAAACACCGTCCAGCGTTGTCTCCGATACCGCGCAGGCATCGGCTCAAATTCATCCTCATCTATTGGAGGAAGAGACTCGAGGGGTGAGGTAGGGTTTTGGAATAAATTTGCCATAGCGAATGTGAATGCAAGGTAAGGGTTGACCCATTTAAAGGATGGGAATTTTTAATTTCTTCCTACTTTGTAGCGAATCAAATTGAACCATGACCTCCTCCTATATTCTTGCGCTCGATCAAGGCACCACGAGCAGCCGAAGCCTCATCGTTGATGCACGAGGTCACGTCTTGTTTCAAGCCCAAAAGGAATTCACCCAGCACTATCCGAAACCTGGCTGGGTAGAACACGACCCAAGAGAAATCTGGAGTTCACAGTGGGCAACGATTCAGGATGTTTTGGCGAAAGTTGATTCAGGAACCAAGGCCATCGCCGGCATTGGAATCACCAACCAACGCGAGACCGCCCTTGTATGGGATCGATTGACTGGCGAACCTATCTACCCGGCCATTGTCTGGCAAGACCGACGCACCGGGGACTATTGCGATGCCTTGAAATCCGATTCCACCATCAAGGACCAAATTCAATCCAGCACCGGTTTAATGGTCGATGCTTATTTCTCGGCTTCTAAAATCCGATGGATCTTGAACCATGTGGAAGGAGCTCGGGAACGAGCGGAGACTGGTGAATTGCTCTTTGGAACGGTTGACAGCTGGTTGGTCTGGAAATTGAGCAATGGCGCATCCCACATCACGGATGCCTCGAATGCCTCGCGCACTATGTTGTTCAACATCCACACGCTGCAGTGGGATGACTCCCTGTGCGCTTTGTTTGGGATTCCGATGGCCATGCTTCCCAAAGTGGTCGATAGCAGCGGACAACTCGCTGAGGCCACATGCTTTGACCACCCGATTCCCATCTCGGGCATCGCAGGTGACCAACAATCCGCTTTGTTCGGTCAACAATGCCTCTCCCGGGGCATGGTGAAAAACACATATGGGACTGGATGTTTCATGCTCATGAATACTGGAAAGCAGGCCGTACGTTCTCATCATTCGCTGCTAACAACCATCGCTTGGAAGATCGGTGACGATGTCCATTATGCGCTCGAAGGAAGCGTTTTCATCGCAGGCGCGGCTGTCCAATGGCTGCGAGACGAACTCTGCTTTATTGATGATGCGGCTGAAATTGAGGCTTTGGCCAGTTCTGTTCATGATAGCGGCGGAGTCTACGTCGTTCCTGCCTTCGCTGGATTGGGAGCGCCGCATTGGAACCCACATGCCCGCGGCAGCATCTTTGGAATGACACGAGGATCGGGAAAAGGCCACATCGCTCGAGCCGTTTTAGAAAGCATCGCCTTTCAGTCCATGGACTTGCTCGAATGCATGCAAAAAGACAGCAAAATGGCCATTAGCGAGGTGCGTGTGGATGGCGGGGCAGCAAACAATTCGATGCTCATGCAGTTCCAATCCGATGCGCTGGGCATTGACATCGTTCGGCCTCAAAACACAGAAACTACAGCAATGGGCGCTGCGTATCTAGCCGGCCTTGGTTGTGGATTTTGGAGCGACATGGACGCTTTGACTGCCTCATGGGAACGTCGCGACACCTTTAAGCCTGCCGAGAATTCACGCAGCATGGACGCCAAGATTCACGGATGGAAACGTGCGATAGCGGCCTCTACTCTTTGGGCGAACGACGAAGGCATCGACGAAGACGCATCGAATGATCACTCCAATCCGTTTTCTTCATGAGCGGGATGAGACAACGAGAGCACCATTGGGATCGCATTCGCACCACGGAAGAATGGGACGTGGTGATCATTGGCGGAGGCGCCTCAGGTTTAGGAATCGCCGTGCATGCGGCATCCAGCGGACTGAAAACAGCACTTTTTGAGCGAGACGATTTCGCGAAAGGCACATCCAGTAAAAGCACCAAATTAATCCACGGTGGCGTCCGGTATTTGCAGCAAGGAAACATCAAACTGGTCAAAGAATCACTTCGAGAACGAGGCCTGCTTATGCAGAATGCACCTCATCTCGTGCAGAATATGAAATTTGTGTTGCCCACATTCAAGCCATGGCGAACATGGTATTATGCTTTGGGACTTAAGGTATATGATCGGCTGGCAGGAAGGCTGGGCTTAGGGCGATCCGAATCGCTCAGCAAAGAAGAAACAGTCGCCCTACTGCCGGGAATCAAAACCGACGAAATCGCTGGAGGTGCCAGCTACCATGATGGACAATTTGACGATGCGTATTTGGCCCTTTCATTGGCAAAAACAGCTGTTCACCACGGGGCTGCGTTACTCAATTATTGCGAAGTCACTTCATTTATTTCAGTAAATAAGCGCATCCAGGGCGTTGAGGTGCACAGCCCTTTAGATGCGGAGAAGCGAAATGTTCGAGCCCGCTTTGTCATCAATGCCACCGGTCCTTTTAGTGATTCAATGATGGCGTTGGACAATCCAAAGCATAAACCCGTGATCAAACCCAGTCAAGGGACCCATGTGGTGGTCGACTCGTCGTTTTTTCCTGGTAATACTGCCATGTTAATTCCAAAAACGGATGACGGCCGTATCCTATTCGCTGTTCCTTGGCATGGCAAAATCATCTTGGGTACAACGGATACCCCTGTAGACGCTGCTTCGGCTGAACCTGTGCCCTTCGATAGCGAGATTGATTTCATCCTGACCCATCTGCAGCGCTACCTGCGACACGCTCCTCAGCGCACCGATGTATTGAGCGCATTTTCTGGCATTCGGCCACTGGTCAAATTGACCAACAAAAAAACGGCGGAATTGGCACGGGACCACGTGATTCGTGTAAGTCGCTCCGGGTTGATTTCGATTTTGGGAGGGAAATGGACGACCTACCGCAAAATGGCCGCGGATGTCATGCGGAAGATACAGTCCCTCTCCAGCGAAAAAATTGCGCTTTCTGACACCCGAATGCTTCGCTTAGTTGACTGCAACACACCTCCGCTCTCCCCTTCCATTGAAAACATGAACGATGCCGAATTGAAAGAACGCATCCGACTCGAAGTCGAGCAATCTGCTTGCCTCACTGTTGAGGACTTCTTAGCGCGTCGAACGCGCCAGTTATTGCTGGACGCGCGCCACGCCATAAAGCGCGCCCCGTTCATCGCCGCATGCCTCGCAGAGCAATTAATTCGAGATGAAACTTGGAAAACCGAGCAAATCGAATCGTTCAATGCTCTGGCACAATTGTATCTTCCTCAAGATTGAATACTTTCCCACATGAGTCCATATATCGCAGAATTTATCGGCACTTACTTATTGATCACCGTCGGTGCCGCCATCAATGCCAATGTCGTGTTGGCAAAAACGAAAGGAAATAACTCCGGCTGGATTGTCATCTCAATAGGATGGGGAATCGCCGTCTTTTTAGGAGTCTATTCGGCGACCTCACTCGGCGGAAGCGGCCACTTAAATCCTGCTGTAAGTATCGGATTATCAGCTTTTGGTGGATTGGACATCGAATTGCTCGGAGGCTACGTCGTCGCTCAGATTCTGGGTGCATTTTTTGGCGCCATCACAGGCTGGATGGCTTTCATCGCGCATTTCCGCGAAACAACCGATCCTGGAGCCATTCTCGCTGTATTCAGCACAGCGCCCGCCATTCGGAATAAACCTGCCAACTTTTTGACCGAAGCCATTGGAACCTTTGTTTTGGTTCTTGGTGCGCTCAGCGCTTCAGCGCCAGAGAGTACTTTGGGTGCTTTGGATGCGCTTCCAGTGGGTCTGCTGGTTATGGGGATTGGCATGGGATTGGGCGGGCCCACGGGGTATGCCATCAACCCTGCGCGCGACCTTGGTCCACGAATCGCTCACGCGCTGCTGCCAATCCGGAACAAAGGAACCAGCGACTGGGATTACGCTTGGGTTCCGATTTTAGGTCCCATTGCAGGAGGAATCTTAGGAGCTGGTCTTCACTACTTACTCATCTCGTAACATCACAATGAAGTCCATAACCCTCCTCGGCGCTCTCCTTGTCTTCATACCGAATGCCATGTCACAATCTTCTCTTATCGTCGCACACCGAGGCTATTCGCATGTTGCACCTGAAAATTCATTGACAGCCTTTGAAGCGGCCATTGCTGTGGGCGCGCCTTACTTCGAGCTTGATGTACAAAAAAGCGCCGATGGAACGCCCATCGTTATCCACGACGAAACACTCGAGCGCACAGCTTCTTCCAATGCCATCGGACTCATCCAAAGCCTGAGCGATGAAGAATTGCAGACCGTTCGAATCGGATACCCTGAGCGATTTGGCCGAGCATTTGAAAACGAACCCCTTCCGACATTGAGCGATGCCCTCCAATTGGCTCAAGGTCGCATTCGAGTGTGTGTCGAGATTAAGGTGGCAGGCATAGAATCAGCCATTGTCGCAGACATCCAAAAATGGAAAATGGACGAGGATGTCGTGATTTTCTCTTTTTTGCCCGAGGTACTCACCCAAATCCATTCAATTGCGCCTCACCTGAAATTGTTGTTCCTCAAATCTGATGCAACCAGCGACGATCTGAATCACTGCCTGGACATCGGGGCGGCAGCGATCGGTGTGGGAGGAAAGACAAAATTGGATGAAGCATTCATCAACGAAGCTGCGGCAATGGACCTCGAAGTCTGGCGATGGACCGTAGACGACGTCGCGGAAATGCGACACCTCCAAAATCTCGGTGTTCACGCCATCATTACCAACCGTCCTGACCTGGGGATGACTTTCTCAATTGAATGACCAAAAAATTCCCTAACCTATCAAGGCTCACCCTCGGTTAGCCCCCAATTTACGGGCGAATTTAGCGAGAGGTCTCGAACGCGAAGGATTATCCTCTCCATTCTCAACCGTCCAATCCCATCCGCCAGCACGGGCACTATCGAGCCATTCATTGATAATAAGGCGCACATCAGCATCCATGCGAACGGTCCGCTTCGCATCGATGACCATCTTAAAGTCTCGTGGGACGGACTCAAACACCTTGCGGATGCCGACTTTGTGCATGAATGTCACGTCTTCACCTAGGTGGATGATACAGAGCTTCTTTTCATCGTCCACTTCAAAATCAATGATGGGCTGATGAAAGTGGTCAAACAAAATAACCAACAAAGCAGCCACAATGCCGATGCCGATGCCTACGAGCAGATCGGTGAGCAGGATAGCCAATACCGTAATAATAAATGGCAGAAATTGCCGAGCGCCTTGTTGAGCGATGGCTTTGAACTGAGCCGGCTTCGCCAGCTTATAGCCAACAACAAGCAGGATTGCAGCCAAGCTCGACAGCGGGATGAGGCTCAGAAGATTGGGAATTAAAAACACTGAACCCAGCAACAAGAATCCATGAAGGATTGCCGACAGCTTTGTTTTTCCTCCACTTTGGATATTCGCAGAACTGCGCACAATTACTTGGGTAATGGGAAGCCCTCCAATCAAGCCAGATAAGACATTCCCTGTTCCCTGTGCAATCAACTCCCGGTTGGTTGGGGTGACTCGCTTTTCAGGGTCCAGCTTGTCCGTAGCTTCAACGCATAGCAAGGTCTCCAAGGAGGCGACGATGGCAATTGTCACTCCCAAAATCCACACATCACTTCGATTCCACGCTCCAAAATCAGGAAGTCGCACCACATCGCTCCAACCATTGACAATTTTCGGGATTTGTACGAGGTGATCGGCGCCTAATCCTAAGGCTCCGTCCCGCGTGACTAAGTGCAAGCCAATCCCCGTCATGACCGCGACCAACGAGCCGGGCAGAAATTGCGTGAAAGTCAAGCGCTTCATGAAGGGCATTTCCCATAAGATCAATATAGCCAGACCTGCAGCAGAGATGGCCACTGCCACGGGCTGGAGCATATCCATCATGTAGGACAATTCTGAGAAGGTATTGTGGGTCGCATCATGAGCAAACTGCAAAGAACCCTCCGGCTCGGCATCATAACCAAATGCATGCGGAATCTGTTTGAGAATAATGATCAACCCAATGGCGGACAGCATTCCTTGAATAACAGAAGAGGGAAAATAAAATCCAATGATGCCCGCCTTCAGGACTCCGAGCATCAGTTGAACGAACCCTCCAACAACCACGGCCAAGAGAAAAATCTCGTAGGACGGCATGGTTTGAATGCCATTCAAAACGATTACTGCCAGTCCAGCTGCAGGTCCACTGACCCCGATGGCCGAGCCACTGATCATACCGACAACAATTCCTCCAATAATTCCCGCAATTAGCCCTGCTATGGGCTCGGCACCTGATGCCAAAGCAATGCCCAAACACAGGGGCAGTGCAACCAAAAAAACAACCAAGGATGCCGGAACATCCTTTGACAAATACTTAAACATCTAAATCAATTTGAGTGAAACGAAGATTGAGCAGAAAGGCTCTGTAAAGGCGCACCTTCTCAGGCCTCTATCCAACGCTTCGTTCTGGCGGTTCGAGGATTCCCTTGAGCACTGGGGAAACCCAGTTGGCTGGTCCAGCAGCTCGAGACCACGCTTCGCGGAAAATCATTTTATGCGAACGCTCTAGCGTACTCGAAGACCACTTCTTACCATCATCTTCCACCTCTCCTTTGTTTTCCCCTTCTTTATTCTCTTCACCTCGGTCCTCCTCCGACCCGTCCGTAATAACCCAGACCATTTCTTCTCCACGGTGATGGTTCAGCAATTGCACAACGGGGACCAACGCCCAGCAGGCTGCAGTCAGAGCAATCAAGGAATAGGCAAAGAGTCGGTGGAACATCATTTTCGTTGCGTGGGCTAATTTAACTGCACTGGCCCACAATTTGTTCGTGATCCAGCTAAAAATACCCAATGGTCCTTGCTTCAGTTTGTGTAAAAGAAAATCTCAGCACCCTTCGACTCATCCAAAGAAAAACACGTAATCGGTGGTTGAGAACAATTCCCGCATAGGCCTGTTTAGTTGTTGACTTACAAATACTTACATGATAGAATCGATCCAATCCGCTTCCGACATTATCCTTTCCCAGCAAACAAAAGAGCGCATTGAACGGGGACTGGTGGGGTTCGCTTTGGGGATGTTTTTAATTCACTTGCTCCTCTTTGGAGCGAACATGCTGCTGGAATTGAATTGGGCTGCAGCTTATTTTACTCATCCGCTGCAAACCCTCTACACGCCCTTTTCAGCGATTCTTGTGGCAGAAGTTTACCTGCTTATTCATTACCTGCCTACAAGCTTCGCACGCTCTATGGGAAAGCAAATGGAAATAGTGGCCTTAATTGAAATTCGTTCCGTTTTCAAGGACGTAGATTTCACTTCTAAATGGCCCTGGGAGGCTGAGTTCTTTCCGCATTTATTGGGCGCGGTTGCCTTGAGCGGCATGCTCGCCTTGTTCTACCGAATTCTGCCACGTCGAATTGCGCGAATGGAGGAGAATGATCTCAATCGGTTCATCCAAATCAAGAAGCTATTGGCAAGTTTTCTTTTTGTTTATTTGATTTTCCTCAGTGGCTGGTCATTCTATAGCTGGGCGCAAGAGGTACTCACCTTGCCGGCTAGCGGCATTCATGATCCCAACGATTTTTTCTACAATGATTTTTTCACGGCCCTCATTCTCGTAGATGTCCTCTTGCTGGTCATTTCCTTCCGGTACCTCAGCGATTTTGGTTTGGTGATGCGCAACTGCGGATTCATCATCAGCACAATTCTCTTGCGCAGAGCTCTGGCCCTTGAGGCCTGGCATGCACTGTCGTACGAGTTGACCAGTGGCATTTTGGCCGTGCTCGTTTTGCTCCTTCACCGGGGCTTGACAAGCAGAACGCCCGAAGTAAATCAATCTTAGACTAGTGCACCTCTACCGTGCCCTCCAGGGTTGCACCGAACATGGCAACGCCGCGCTCTTCAGGTGTGGCCCATGCTCGGAACATCCCTGCGCTATTGCATACTAACGCGATACTGCCCTGTGCGTCGACTCCTACCACGCCGCCATCTCCTCCTAGCGAGCCCATCTCGTCAAAGATTGCTCCGCGACAAGCTCGTCCAAGCAGCTGCTTGCCATAGAGCATCCTGGCGTGAACATCCTGCGCAACGCCGGTGCGGATAAAATACTCACCCCATCCCGTTGCGGAGATGGCACACGTGCGATCATCTGCCCACGTTCCTGCCCCAATCACTGGGCTGTCCCCGATGCGACCGTGCCGCTTGTAGGTCATACCACCTGTTGATGTGCCGGCTGCGAGGTGGCCGCTTTTGTCCAGCACAACGCAACCCACCGTGCCTCTTTTATTGGCCAGCGCATCCTCCTCCTTCTGGGATTTGGACTTCGCCCGTTCGTATCGATCGAATGCTTTTTTCGTCCAAAACCATTCGTTCGAAGCGGGTTCATGGCCCATCGACGACGCGAATTCACCTGCTCCGTGCCCACTAAAAAACACATGTTCACTCGAATCCATCACGGAGCGAGCCACCGATATCGGATGCTTAAACCCGCGAACTCCCGTGACGGCCCCGCAGTTGCGTGACGCTCCATCTGCAATTGAAGCGTCCAGTTCTTGTACCCCTTCGGCTGTAAAAACCGCACCGCGACCGGCATTAAACAAGGAATCGTCTTCCAACAAACGAATCACCGCTTCGACCACATCGACTCCCCCAGCGCCAGAAGACAGCATTTCCTCTCCCCTTTGAAGCGCGTTCGATAGCGAAGCTTGATAGGCCTTCTGCTCTGCATCACTCAAGTCTTCCTCCCCAAAATGTCCCGCACCTCCGTGGATGGCTATCGCCCATGCTCTGCGCTCAGCTGACGAATCTGCTCCTTCGCTCGAAGACGATTGTTCACCGCACCCGATGGACAAGAAACCAACTGAAAAAACAACGGCGAACAAAAGAAGTCTTGAGAAATAAGAAGTTTTCATGGGCCGATATTAGGCCAAAGGTTTGGTTCCTGCAACGAATATCTTGCCGTCATGTGACTCCACACCCGAAGATTCATCATACCCAATGGTCGTCATTTGGACCTCGCAAAAACCCGCGGTGTCCATCAGCTCCTTTAAACGGCTAACAGAGCAGTAATGCAAGAAAGCCAAGTGATCTCCTTTGGCCCTTCGATAAAACACATCTCCTGCCTGATATCCCTGCTTCTCTAAGCGTTGATTTTTAAATTGACTTAACGCTACAGGTCCCCATTCGTTGGGATCGTCAATATCAAATGCATCGAAATAAAACCTGCCGCCTGGCTTCAACATATCAAACGCTGCTTGAATGATCCCTTCCCGGGTTTCCCGATCGGGTAAATGACCGTAAGCGTACAGCAACGTGACGGCATCGTATTCTCCGTGTACCATCCATTTACTCGGGTCACTCAGCGATCCGATCTGTATCTGGAGGCCCCGTGCTTCAGCTTGGTCCGACATGTCATCGCAGAGATCCACTCCATCCATTCGGTACTTCAGTCCTGACTTGGATTGAATCGTGGCGGCTCTGCGTCCGGTGCCACAAGCAAGGTGCATTACACGACGGACCGACTGAGTTGTATTCAGGGTCTGAAGGCCCGTGGCGATTCGCTGATCGATGCCATCGGTGTATTGCTTGCGCTTCTTAATCTGGTCATCTAGCTCGTCGTATTGTGCGGCATGCTCAGCAAAATAGTTTAAAACCATCTGCTCTATGTCTGAGGCACTGGGCTTGGGAACCACATTGCACTGGATATGAGATGCTTCGCTGAGCTCTTTGAATTCAAAGGCATCCTTTTCAATGCTGTGATAGTGGTCATCACTCAAATGCACTGAAGCCGTGGGCGCTTTTTGATTGCATGTGAATTTCCGGCCTGTGGGCAAGTCGTACAAAACCAATCCATCCAAATTAGCCAGCGCCGGGCTGTAAAAATGCAAGGTAACAAGCGCTTCGGATTCACTTCCATTTTGGATTTTATGGAGCGTCCCATCCGGCTCGGGGACCAGGCCGCCTGGCACAGCACGCAAAACATCTTGTACTTCCAGCACGCCATCCTTTAATCGATAGGTCACGTTTTCGAGCATGCCTTCCAAGCAGATTACACTCCCCCAAAATCCCTCATGATGGTGCACAGCACTTTCCACACCCGGGGGCCAGTGCAGCAAGACAACCTCGAAAGGTTCCAAGCACAAAATATTCCGTGCATAATCGTTGGGGTCCGTGATTTGAGGCAGGTGTTCCTTCCATTTGCTTTCACTCCAGTCCACGTCCGCTACCCAATCGCACAGCGACTCATAGGTCAACGGTGAAGGACATAGTTCAGGCAGGCGAGAAACGATGGATTTCAAATCCAAGGCCTCCATTTCAGTCGATGTCATCTTGCTCTTACAGTTGGCCTGAAGATAGCCCTGTGTGGGCTCTGTCTCCAAATCGCACGCGAAACTTCACCTGCGGATGCCGGCTGCGATGGATTCAATCCGAGGTCGCAAAAATAAAGTCGTTGAATTGCTGCGTAGTGGGCTCATTCGCTCCAAAGGTCTGCTTCATGAGGATACCAATGGTCCCTGTTTCAGGATCAGCCGTGTAGGTCGTGTTGAAGTAACCACCCCAGAAAAAGGCACCGCGTGCTTCCGGATTTTCTTCATCTGCCTTCTGAACGCCAAAAGCCAGGCCCTGGTGCCACGTGGATTCTCGCAGCTGAACCTCCTGATTGGCCATAATCGTGTCGATGGTAGACTCTCGCAGAATGCGCTGACTGTTGAATTCACCGAGGTTCAAGTACATCTGCAAGAACTTGGCATAATCCAACGGTGTACTGCATAGTCCCGCACCGCCGCTTAGATAAGTCTTAGCGCCTGCCACCGGATAATCTGTCCGGTACAACGGATGCGTGTGCAAGGTCCATGTGGACAACGAGTCCGGCTCCCAAACCGGAACCAGGCGATCTTCAAGCGAATCTGGGAGATAAAAATAGGTGTCGTTCATGCCAAGAGGTTCCAGCACCTCACGCCTCAGGAAATCATCAAAAGGCTCACCAGAAGCAACTTCAATGACGCGCACCAGCACATCCAATCCCAAACTGTAATTCCATTGTGCGCCCGGATCATGAATCAATGCCGTCGTCGAAAGGCGGTTGCAGTTTTCTTCTGCCGTCAAAGGATCGTTCGAGAACAAATCCTTCACGCCTTGTTTCTCGTATAGCATTTTGAATCGAGGATCACCAATTTCTCCGTAGGAAAGTCCGGCCTGGTGAGTCATCAAATGCCGCACCGTCATGGTTGAAGTTGCGGGGCGAGTTGAACATGTCGAATCTGTAAAAAACTCCTCGATGACTCCCATGGAACCCATGGCGGGAATATACTTAGAAACAGGATCATCTAATCCCAGTAATCCCCTCTCCCATAATATCATAGCTGCAGAAGAAGTCAATGCTTTTGTCTGGGAGCATATCCTGAAAATAGCATCTTCAGGCATGCGATTTTGCTCCAGCGGGTCAGCATAACCGAAGGCCCGAAAGTGAACCACCTCTCCTTCCTTGACAACCAATGCAATACCACCCGGAACTTGGCTGTCTGCAACGGCACGATCGAGCATAGAGTCGAGAGGAGCATAATCCTCAGATTGGGGCAATTCAGCGGCGATTGCTTGGGCAAGATTGGATGCTGGTGCATGGGCAGAATCGGCGCACCCTAGCAGCGACGCGATTGCAGCAGCAACAATCAAAAAGATCAACGGTGTAGGTTTCATGGAGGTTGCGATGGAATAGACGGTAGTGCAAGCTAATGCAGGCAATTCAATTAGATTTGAAGCATGCTTACAAATTCACTTGGTGCATGCATGTTACGCACGTTTAACCCCTCCTTAGCGGCGACGATCGTTTTGGCTTTGACGTGCGCCAGTTGCGCTGAACAACGCGAAGGCTTGCCTGAACCTGAGGTCCCCAATGCTTCGGAATGGGTGAACCCTATGATCGGCACCACCCGCATGGGACACACCTTTCCCGGAGCCACCGTGCCCCACGGAATGGTGCAACTCTCACCGCAAACCCATTATGAACCGTTCACACAAGCCAACGGCCAATACAACCCGGCAACCTATGAATACTGCGCAGGGTATCAGCATGCCGATACCGCCATCCTTGGCTTTGCACACACCGCATTCAGCGGCACAGGTCACAGCGATTTAGGCGACATTCTCATTATGCCGACTACGGGACGGCCCGACTTAACCTCTGATCCCAATGGAGGACCTTTGTTTGGCAGCCGATTCGATCACAGCCGAGAACAGGCATCGCCAGGCCATTATGCAGTGCATTTGGACCGGTACGGCATCCAAGCAGACTTGAGTACAACAGAGCGTGTGGGCATCCACCAGTATCGGTTTGAATCGGGAGGAGACGCACACATCGCTCTGGATTTGGCTTACAACATCTACCACCACCCTGACAAGAACGTGTGGACCTTTGTGCGTGTAGAAAATGACAGCACGGTTGTGGGCTACCGGCAAACCACGGGGTGGGGACGCACACGGCTTGTTCATTTCGCCATGCGATTTGACCGCCCAGTGAAGGATTACGGCTACACGCAGGGGCAAGACCTGGGCTACAATGGATTCTACCGTCGCTTTGAAGAAGAGCATGGATTCCCCGAAATGGCTGGAAGAGATCTGCGTGCATGGTTTGACTTTGGATCGGTCGAAAAAGGGGAGCAACTGGGCATTCGGGTTGCGTTGTCCGGAGTTTCCATGGAAGGCGCCTTGAAAAACCTGCACGCTGAAGCCCCCAACTCCGGATTTGAGTTTTACCGTGAGGCAGCAAAAGCAAGATGGAACCAAGCACTCTCTGGCGTGAAAATAGAGCCGCTTCGCCCGTCTGACCGGACCACCTTTTACACAGCATTGTACCACAGCATGCTGAGTCCGATCATTTACGAGGATGTCGACGGACGCTACCGCGGACTGGACCAAACCATTCACACTTCGGAGGGATTCACGAATTACACGATCTTTTCGCTTTGGGACACCTACCGTGCTTTGCATCCTTGGGTGAATCTGACGCAACCGGATCGATCGGCAGACCTCATCAACAGCATGCTCGCCCATGCAGATGAAAGCGTGCACGGGATGCTGCCCATTTGGAGCCATTATGCCAATGAAAACTGGTGCATGATCGGCTACCACGCCGTCTCTGTTCTAGCGGATGGCGCTGTACATAACATCCCAGGCTGGGACCGCGATCGCGCGCTGGATGCGGCTGTGCGGACTGCTCGCGTTCCTTACTTCGACGGTCTGGACTTGTACATGAAATACGGGTATGTGCCAGATGACTCGAGCCATTCCGCCGTTTCGAAGACATTGGAGTACGCGTATGACGATTGGTGCATTGGTCAATTGGCAAAAAGCACCGGAGACCAAGTAATTGCGGCGGAATTTGATCAGCGGTCAGCAGCGTATCGAGAAGTCTGGGATGCATCTTCAGGTTTCATGCGACCGCGGTTGACCTCAGGTCAATTCCGAGAAGAGTTCGATCCGATGGAAACACACGGGCAAGGGTTCATTGAAGGCAATGCTTGGAATTATGGTCTGTATGTGCCGCATGCGCAAGATTCGCTTATTGCTTGGCACGGAGGCCCCGACTTATTTATCGCCCATCTGGATTCCCTCTTCACCATGGAGTTGGACGATGCCTACTTCGCCCATACCGAGGACATCTCGCGCGATGGCATCATCGGCAACTACGTCCACGGCAACGAACCCGGCCACCACATCGCCTATTTGTACAATTACGCCGGTGCCCCCGAAAAAACCCAGGAACGCGTGCGGATGATTTGCGAGACCATGTACGGGCCAGGAATCGATGGACTTTGCGGTAACGATGACGCGGGCCAAATGTCGGCCTGGTACCTGTTTTCAAGTTTGGGGTTCTATCCTGTTGCTCCCGGTTCGGGCATGTATGACCTGGGCAGTCCCTCCGTTCACTCGGCGCGAATTGCCGTCGGGAAAGAGCGAACATTGGTTATTGAAACCCTTGGAAATGAAGTCGGAAAGTCTCGCGTGAAACTAGTCCGCTGGAACGGTAGAGCACTCGACGGTTGGCAGATCGCCGCTGCTGATTTGGTTCAGGGGGGAACGCTAACCTTTGAATTTGAATGAATCCATGAACTTGAAAAACATACCGCTATTTGCCTGCATCTTGCTGATCAACTTTGGGGGACTTGCAATCGGAGGATGGTTTACTGGGCCAGGGGTCCAGTCGGATTGGTACGCTGCCCTTCCCAAAGCCCCATGGACGCCACCCGGCTGGGTGTTTGGAGCTGCATGGACAGTGGTGATGGTCGGGTTCAGTATGTTCTGCCATGCTGTTTTGTCCAACGCCGACTCGCGGAAGTCTCGGTCGCGGTGGCTGGGTTGGCTCACCGTTTCATGGGCCATGAACGTGGGATGGAATCCCCTTTTTTTTCGCTGGCATCTTGTGGAGTGGGCGCTGCTGGAAATTATCGGCCTGTTCTGCCTAATTCTCTGGCTCTTTTTCCGCGCATGGAAGACGCACGGACAACGCAGCGCTGTTTGGACCCTCCTGCCTTACTTGATTTGGTTGATCATCGCCACTTCACTCAATGCCTATTCGCTGGCAGTGTAGCAGAAGTTGCTTGTTGCTCTCTTCAGAGCAAGTAATTCATGGAACTGAACTCCGAGTGTCCGCCCGCGACAACTTTCTCCACGAGGTCTTTCTGATCCTCCGAACATGCCACAAGGGTTCGAATCGAGAACGAGCGCAGTGCAGCTTTCACACTTAACGTGCTCACCGCGCTGTCCTTGCGACCGGTAAAGGGAAGCGCATCAGGGCCACGCTGGCAGGAAGCATTGATGTTCACTCGGCACACCTGATTGACTAGGTGATCGATGCACATGCCAGCCGTCTCTGGATTGCGCGTGAACACGCTCACTTGTTGCCCGTAGTCGCTCTCAGCGATATCTGTCAAAACTTCCTCAAAATCTTCGAATTCCAATACGGGACAGACCGGTCCGAATTGCTCCTCCCGGAAGAGCGTGGTTTCTCTGGAAACAGGGAAAAGAATGGCAGGGAAGAACATATTGCCCTCGACTTGCCCACCTCTTGAGTTCACGACCTTCGCGCCTTTATCGCATGCCTCACGCACGTATTCTTCCATGTAACCCACCTTGCCCAATTCAGGAAGAGGGGTGATGTCCATGTCCTCAAATGGACTCCCCCAAGTAAGCTCATCCGTCGCTTTCGCAAATGCTGCAAGGAACTTCGCCCGAACGTCCTTTTGAACATAGATCACCTTCAAGGCCGTGCAACGCTGACCATTAAAGCTCCATGCACCTTTGACACATTCTTTCACGGCCACATCGATGTCCGCATCCTGAAACACCACCGCTGGGTTTTTCGCTTCCAGCCCCAACACCTGTCGCACACGATTCGGTTTCGGGTGCTGAGAGATCAAGGCATTGCTGCTTTTGCTATTCCCAATCAACGCCAGCACATCCACTTTGCCAGACTGCATAATGGGCGATGCAAGGGTACGGCCACGGCCAAAAATCACATTGACCACACCGGGAGGAAAACTCTCAGCAAAAGCTTCAAGGAGCGGCGTGATCAATAAGACTCCGTATTTGGCGGGCTTAAAAACACACGTATTCCCCATCAATAGCGCAGGCAAAAGAACACAAAATGTTTCATTCAGCGGATAGTTGAAGGGGCCCAGGCAGAGCACAACACCAATTGGTCCTCGGCGTATTTGAGCCAATGTGCCATTCACAGAGGTGATGTGACTGCCTTCTCGGTGTAGATTTTTGTATTCCGCAATCGTCTCTTTCAAGTAAATTACTGTGCGGTCAAATTCCTTTTCTGCATCCGACCGCTTCTTGCAAATCTCCCACATCAGTAACTCGATGACCTCATCACGTTTGGGAAGCATCAACGCGATGAACTTTTCCATGGCGGCAATTCGCACATGAGCAGGGGCCGTTGGCCATTCACCTCGTCCGTGATCGTACGCTGATTGAGCAGCACGCAAGGCTTCCATTCCATACTCCGACGACATATCTGGAGTGGAGCCAAGGTAAATCGGCTTCGCTTTGTTCCCATCGGGCGCGAGAATAGGGCTATGCACCGCCGCTGTTGAACCAGACCAATTCTGCAGATTGCCATTAATCAAGTAAGAGGAATGCTCGCGCGCGGAGTAAGGTATAGATGAGGACATACCATTTTTAACCAGACCTGTATAAATAAGTTCTAAGTACGACCTAAAAGGGGCACAGGCTGCTACTTGACTGGAACAGACTTATCCAAAAACCGACTACCAAAACTCGACTTTATTCATGCGATTCTCCCTCTCGTCTGCTATTAAATTTGTCGCATGAATTCAATCCTCGTATGGCTCAGTCAACCTTGGCCCTGGTACGTCGCAGGGCCCATCATCGGCTTAATGGTTCCTTTGCATTTGATCCTATTGAATCGCACGTTTGGCATCAGCTCCTCTTTTCGCCACGTTTGCGCAGCGATAATTCCAAACAACCTTGATTTCCTCAAATATGACTGGAAATCAGAAACCTGGAACTTGATCTTTGCCGTTGGCATCCTCGGCGGAGCGTTCATTGCGGCACGATACCTGAGCACGGATGCACCGATCGATTTGAGTCAAGCAGCCATAGCGCGCATGGCCGATTTCGGCATAACCGATTTGAGCGGTCAGCATCCCAAGCAAATTTTTGAATGGAGCTCGCTGGGCGACTGGCGAACGCTGCTCTTGGTGGTAGGCGGAGGATTTCTCGTCGGATTTGGGACCCGGTACGCAGGAGGGTGCACCTCGGGGCACGCCATTATGGGCCTCAGTCATCTCCAGCTCCCATCGTTCGTAGCAGTGCTAGGTTTTTTTACCGGTGGCCTCTTGATGTCATGGGTTTTTCTACCTCTCTTATTCGCTTAATCCCTGTCACACCATGAGAAATTTTCTTGCACTCGTCTTAGGCACCCTCTTCGGCATCATTTTAGTCAAAGCTGAGGTACTTTCTTGGTTCCGAATTCAAGAAATGTTTGCCTTCCAAAGCATCCACATGTTCGGCATCATAGGCCTGGCTGTCGTCGTTGGTGCATTGAGCGTATTCATCATTCGAAAGATGGGCATCAAAAGTATCGAAGGCAATGTCATTGAATTAAAAGACAAGGCCCCGCAATACAAGTCCGCTTATATCGGCGGGACCATTTTCGGACTGGGTTGGGCGATGACCGGCGCATGCCCTGGCCCCCTTTATGCCTTGATCGGGAGTGGGACCACCATCATGATACTCACGGTCGTCATGGGCATTTTGGGCGTACTCGCCTACGCAGCGTTGCGGAGCAAATTGCCACATTGAAATGATGCTTCCAGCATTAAATTGAACGAATCCCATGAAAATCGCGGTCATCGGAGCTGGTGCAGCAGGATATTTCGCGGCCATTTCTGCGGCGCATCACCACCCTGATGCCCGCATCGTCTTATTTGAAAAGTCGGGGAAATCACTTGCCAAAGTGAAGGTCTCAGGAGGAGGTCGATGCAATGTCACCAACGCCACCTTCTCGCCCGCGGCGCTCTCGAAAAACTATCCACGCGGAGGCAAGCAGCTCAAAAAAACATTCAGCCAATTTCAAGCGACCGATACCATTGAGTGGTTTTCCGAGCGAGGTGTTGAATTGCATACAGAAGCAGACAACCGCATGTTTCCAACTACAGATGATTCTCAAACCATCATTGATTGTTTGGTCCTGGCGGCGCAAGAAGCGGGCGTTCAGCTGCGCATGCAAACTCCGGTTCGCGCGATTTTGCAGGACAAGGACCAATTCAGGCTCAACGACGTTTCATTTGACGCGATTATTGTTGCCACAGGCGGCAGTCCAAAAGTGACAGGATTTGACTGGTTGGTGGACTTGGGGCACACCATTGCCTCCCCCGTCCCCTCCTTATTCACCTTTAATATGCCCGGCAACCGGGTGGTTGACTTGATGGGCGTGGTAATTCCCAATGCGATTGTCCGCATTCAAGGCACAAAATTGGCGGAGCAAGGCCCGGTGCTCATTACCCATTGGGGCATGAGCGGTCCGGCGGTATTGAAACTTTCGGCTTGGGGCGCCCGTGAATTGGCGCAATGCGAATATCGCTTCACAGCACAAATAAATTGGATCGGCGAAACCAATGAAGCCGAGGCGAGCGCGGCATTGGACAACACCATGGCCACATTCCGAAAGAAGAAACTGGCGAATGCCTGTCCCTTTGAACTTCCCCGAAAATTTTGGGAATACATACTGGAAAAAGCGGGCTGCAATCCGGATTCTCCTTGGATGGACACCTCAAAAAAGGAACGCAATCGGCTCTTGAATATGCTTTTGAACGACTGCTATGAAGTGAATGGTAAAACTACCTTCAAAGAGGAGTTTGTAACCTGCGGAGGTGTGGAACGATCCGAGGTTGACTTCACCACGATGCAAAGTCGTGTCGCTCCGGGGATGTACTTCGCTGGCGAAGTCCTTGATGTGGACGGTGTTACCGGAGGGTTCAATTTCCAAGCAGCGTGGACCACAGGCTATGTAGCTGGAAAACTAAGTGGGCGAGCAGAAGACAAAGACTTGGATTAGCTTCGTGGCATGTGGAAAAAAGAAGACCAAAAGCTTGTTCGGGAGTTTACTTTCAATTCGTTTGCTGCCGCACTTGCATTCATTCAGGAAGTTGGGCTTCTCGCCGAGGCGCACCACCACCACCCCACCATCATCAACACGCACAGCCAAGTGCGGCTTGAGCTGACCACCCATGATGCTGACCATACGATAACGGGAAAAGACTACGCGCTCGCGGAGGCCATCGACTCTCTCGAAGCAACTGACCCTGCATCGAGCAGGAGGCAATAAAATCCAACGGATTACTCTTCTTGTAGCTCTTTGGCATCCACCGTTGGATCGTAATCGTCGGGCGATTTCAATGAGCTCAATTCACTTTGAGGGTCCGGAGAACGGAGAAGTGGAAACAGGAGCTGCACATGCCATGGTTCATTGATTCGATTCCATGCACCGAATTCCTTCGGGTAGCGACGGGTGATTTTGGCGGTTCCGAATACTACATCCCAGATGAAGAGCAGGTTGCCGTAATTCCCATTGGGGTTCGAGACGCCATCGGTCGCTGTGAGTCCGTGATGGGCAAAATGCGTGGCAGGCGTCGAAATCGTGCGTTCAATGATCCACGCCAGCGGGCGAAGCCACTTGTTATGGTAGAGCACACGGTCCCATCTGGTTTCGCTATGGGCGAGCAAAATCACCACGAGTTTGATGGTCAAATACCCTGCATAGACCGGACCCATCCCTAAAAAAACCAAGACTGCCGACAGCCAGATTCCAGGCATCATCGCATAATACAGAAAAGCATTTCGGTACGTTACCAACACTCCCATCTCCTGCACCACATGATGTGGACGATGCAATTTCCAAAGCACGGGGTGCTGATGGGATAAACGGTGCCAGCCATATTGCGTTAAATCATCGAATATCAAAAAACAACCGAACTGCATCCAAAGTGCCCAGGATGCCAGACCACCATCCCATGTGGGAAGCAACCACGCCATCGCACCTAGAACCAACAAAAATATCCCGGGTTGAATGAGCGTTGGCAAGACCGCTAAACTGATCAGCTCGATAGAAAAATCATTTCGGGTTCGCTTGTCATCGAAATATAGGCCCCCCAGTGCTTCAATGCCGCCCAATACGAGCAACGTTGCAAGCGGTATCCATTTGCTGTAGTCCACACCGAAAGGTACATAGCAAGCTTATATTTTTTGCAACTCCGATGCTTTATACCGTCCAATCGACCACTCAGGATGCCTTCCAGACAGGTGATTCATTCGTGACAAATCATTGACATTCGAAGTGAATCTAAACTCAGATTAGAGCTTCAACTTTGTCGCCCGAAATCTCACGCTATGAAAAACATTTACGCTTTTATCTTGGCCGCTATAACCTCTATTTCCTGCTTTGCCCAAGGCGTTGCCTATGACAACGTATCCCTCGGAGCAGGCAACGCCAACATGGTTTGGTACAGCCTTTCCAATGGCGAAGTCGGCACCGCCGCGCTCGCAGATTGGCACATCGCATTGGATGTTCGTCCGATGGGCAGCACAGCGCGAATCAATGGAGGACTCGGCGTTCAATTATTTGAATACGGCACCCTAGATGAATGGGATACTGCCACGCTTGAAGGCTGGGACATGACAGGGCAAAATTTCAATGATCAATCGGATTGGTCCAATGCGGCCTTTAGCCAAGGTGGTGATGGCATGTTTGATTTTGGCTGGGGAGTCTATGACGTCATTACCCACATCGTCACATCGGACAAAACATACCTCCTCCAATTGGCGGACGAAAGCTGGAAAAAAGTGGCCTTGCTTTCTCTCGAAAGTGGCGTCTACCAGCTACAATGGGCTAACCTAGACGGAACCGAAGAAACCACGATGGACATCGAAAAAGCCGACTATCCCGGCAAATTGTTTGCATACTGCAACCTCGAAGATCAAACTGTGAGTGACTTAGAGCCTTCTGAGCCATGGGACTTCGTTTTCTTGAAGTACCTCGAAGATGTAGGCAACGGTGCGTACTATGCTGTTGCCGGCGTGCTCAATCACCCCGCAGTTACCACGCAAGAAGTCAACGGATTGACCGATCCATTTCAAGATGGAAACTACAGCTTTGATTCGTTCAGTTCAGCCACCAATGTGATTGGACACGATTGGAAAACCTACGTACCTCAGCAAGGTTACGTTCTGGAAAATGAGCGGTGCTATTTCGTAGCTGACCAGGACAGTGCTTTTTGGCGCGTCGTCTTCACAGAATTCGAGGGCAGCGCCACCGGAAACATCGGTTTCGGCAAAGTGCTGTTAACGGGTACAAATTCCGTCGTGGAATCTTCATCCAAAGACCGCTTCGCACTGTACCCCAACCCTGCCGAGCTGCACAGCACGGTCAACTTCCAGCTGCATCAACAGTCTGCGAGCAATGTACAGGTGTCCATTTATGGTTTGGATGGTTCTCTGAAAATGCGTCAATCCATATCCGGTCAAGCTACTCAGATTTCACTCGAGTCACTCTCGAAAGGCATGTTCATCGTTCAAGTCCTTGACGGCAACGGAGGGCTGAGCACAGAACCGCTGATCATTCACTAACGCATGAGGCATTGCATCGGCGTCATAATTGGACTGGCATGGTCGGCTGTTCTGCTCGGACAGCAGGCCGTGCCCTTGTCGGTTGACAGTGCCCTCTCGCGCTGGGTAGAATTGTCCAACGCTGTGGTCACTGGGGAACGCGATGCAACAACCGCGGACCAAGCTTTGCGGCCTACCCGGGTTATTGGCCGTGATGCCATTGAGCAAAACGCCTCACCCACGCTCCACGAATTGCTCAACCGCCAATTGAATTTTCGGGTGGCCCAAGATCCGGTGCTTGGAGCGGCCGCTTCCCTCAACGGACTGGGTGGAAACAACATCAATGTCCTCATCGATGGCGTCCCCCTTGCCGGAAGGCTCAATGGCGAACTTGATTTGAGCCAAGTGGCCCTCGATAACATCGAGCGAATCGAAATCATCAACGGACCAATGGCAGTGGAATACGGAACCAACTCTTTGGCTGGAACCGTGAACCTCATCACCAAATCAAGGCGACAACCCGGCAGTGAATTTCAATGGACAAGTCAGTATGAAACGGTTGGAAGCCACACCAATTCGGCCTCTTTCGCTCATCAGGCCCATGGCGTACAATGGGGCATAGAAGCCAATCAAACGTATTTCGACGGCTGGTCTCCCGGGGACCCGCTGGTGGACGGATTCTCCAACTTTCTTGCTGACTCCAGTCGCATCGCTCTCTGGAATCCCAAGTTGCAGCGAAATGCTCGGTTGCACAGTCGGCTGACTGCAGGCCACTGGGTCTTCCGTCCTTCCGTGCAGGTGTTATCAGAGCGCATCGAGAACCGTGGCGCGCCTCGAGCACCCTATGGACGAACAGCATTTGACGACTTATACAGCACGACACGCTGGATCCCGACGCTGCAATGTCGATCCTTCAATGACGAGGGCACGGTATGGAACATTACGCAGTCTTGGCAGCGTTACCATCGGATTCGGGCCGCTCACCTGACCGACCTTGAAACCCTCGCCCAAACCCCCCTTTCCAGTGAGCAAGATTCCACGCGCATGTCCGTCTGGATGTCTCGCGGAACCAGACATGTATCGATATCCGAACGCGCACACGGCTCTGCTGGGTGGGATGCTCGGCATGAAACCATTGCAGGAGGGCGTTTAGTTCAAAATGAGCACATCCTATTCGACGCAGCGGTATTTGCAACCTTCACATGGGAAAGCGACGCACAGTCCCATCGTTTTGGGTTGCGAAAAGCTTTCAACTCGGCCTTCACAGCTCCAGTGCTCCCTAGCTGGAACGGCTTGTGGAAATGGGGTACACACCGCTTTCGCCTGGCATATGCCAAGGGATTTCGCGCACCGAGCCTAAAAGAATTGCACTTTCAGTTTGTGGATGTCAACCACCAACTTTTTGGCAACGCGAACCTTCGCCCTGAAACCTCGCATTTCTGGCAGATACACTGGCAAAAAGAAGGTTCCTTGAATTTCTCTCTTCGGGGATACTCCAATGCAGTAGCAGAGCAAATAGGCTTGGTTGACCAGCTGGATGGCACGTATCAATACGTGAATTTCGCTGGATTTTCCTCCCAAGGTATAGAAGCCCAAGTCCATGCCACAGGGAAGCAGCTCGAATGGAATATTGGACTCAGTGCATTCAAAGCCCAAACCGACCTGGTAAAATCTGGCGAGGGCGATGAGTCTGCTGCGCCTTCGCAGGCAGCCACAATGGAAGGCCAAGCAGAACTGACTTGGCACATCAATCCACACCTTCAAACGTCCATTTTCATCAAATACAATGGTGCGCGTCAGCGCGTTGTCCAAAATGCGAACGACGAGATGCAATTGGTAACAGCGCCCGCCTATACCCTATTGGACTTGAATGCACTCCATTGGCAAAGCCCCTCCAATCGGCTTCAGATCGCCCTTCGGCTCAAGAACCTATTGGACGTCACCTCCCTGGCAAACGGCTTCGACACTTCAGGTCCTGAAACCCATACGTCGGGCCTCACTCCCATTGCTTGGGGAAGAAGCGCGGTCGTGCGGTTGACATACCAGTGGAATCAAAACCGATGAATCGATGCCGATGAACCTGATCCTCCGACTTCCTGTTTTTGGTCTGCTGCTCTTCTCATTTGGCGGATGCATCGAACACGAGCTTGCGATTCCTATCAAACCCGCAGGCTCACTCGTGACCCACGAAGTCTCCATCGGGCCCTCGTATGATACGCGTGTTTATTACAGTCTTCAGAACAGCAAAGTGATTGCAAGCCACTCTCCCTTGGATTGGTGCCTCAAACTCTCCCCGCTCCCTGAGTCGGGTAAGATCGCTATTCTATTGAATTCAAGCCGCACCATGCGCATCGCCCGCGACGCAGCATCGGGATCAGATCAAGGCCTTACGGATGATGAGGTCCAAGCACTGGCTTGGCGTATTGACCCGCCTTCCGGTTGGTCTGCTGATTCGGCAGAAGCTCAATTTGAAGTAGGCGAATCCTTTTTTGTTGATTTGGGTTATGGAGCCGAAAACGAACTGCTGGGTAAGCGCCGAATCACGCTACAAAGCATCTCCGAGGTCGGCTTTGACATCCGAATTGAGCTGCCGAATCTGGAGCAAAGTGAGTCTGTGATCGTGCCCCTGAGTCCATCCGAATCTTTTGTGTACCTCAGCATCTTGCACACCAATTCGCCCGAAATCGAACCACCGAGTGATCAATGGGAGTTGCTTTTAACGTCCTACACGGAGCTACTCGAAGGCACCATACCCTACCAAGTCACTGGAATTCTGACTCCGAGTGAACGCGTTGAGATCATTGAACCGGTGGATACGGGATGGGAGGAGTTTAGCCAAATGGACTGGTCCAACTTCCCCAAATTAACAGATTGGAATGCCATCGGCTACGATTGGAAATCCTTTGATCTTGATGCGGGATTTTATAGCATTGATGCGAACAACCTCTATGGTGTCGTAACGTCTGAAGGACGCGAATTTCAGCTCAGGATACTGGATTTTTATGATTCGAATGGCGACAAAGGACACTTCACATTTGAGGCCTTTGAGCGCTGAATAGCCTAATCGCCGGGCCCGCCCCGTCTCTTGATCATTGCTTAGACGGACATTTATGATCCCCGTGCGTGCAGTAGACACAGCAATCGTCTCCTTCGGGGTGCAACGTGACTCCACATTTTTTGCAATCGTACGCGATCACACAATATTCGGTAGGCAAGGTTTCCACTTCCTGGTGGCCGCAAATCGGACACGTAATCTGAGAGGTTGTGCTCGTAATCCCTTGATTCATAGCGCATGACAAAATGCTACCCATACAAATCCAGAGCATGACGGTGCAGATGGTCCTCATCCTTTCTTCTTTTTGAGAAATTCATCAACTCGACTCGAAGTGAAAACCGCCCAATGGGTCAACACTGCTGATAGCAAAGCCAGGGCGCACCACAAGACATAGAATCGAGGAGGCGAGGCGACTAGGGTTCCCATGACCGGAACGAATGAGGCATCCACCGTCCAGGCAAAAACGAGCCGAAACCGGTCCGATGGGCTGTTCCAAAGTTCACCAACGGCAGCGAGAGCAGCCATAACCCATGCGAGTATCGCTGCCAATTGGATCGACGTGATGGCATCCTTCGCCCCTAAAACTAGCAAGGCCACCGCTAAGAGCATCACCCACCGTCCCATCAACATCCCCGCAAGGCGAGGCATTGGTCGGGGATCAAACTTGAACTGAGGACCCACAATAGCTGGTGCAGCCTGGGGGCCTCCTGCACTCTCGGGATACCAACCGGGAGGGGCGAGCAGAAATCGCAATCGATCCCTCCATCCAGGAATACCTCTCATATCATTCCACAGGTCAACGACTGGCTTCCACTGCGCCTGAACAGGATTGAAGGATTCCGTAGGCCGGGTCACACCATAGGTTGGCTTGACAATTTCTTCCTGAAAGGTGCCAAACATCCGATCCCACACAATGAAAACTCCCGCGTGATTGCGGTCGATGTATTCGGGATTGCGCCCGTGGTGAACACGATGGTGTGAGGGGGTATTGAGCGCCCACTCCAATGGACCCAGGCGGTCGATGAGTTCGGTGTGGATCCAAAATTGGTACAATAAATTGATGGCCATACTCGTCAAAAACATTTCTGGAGGAAATCCAATAATCGCGAGGGGCCAATAAACCCACATCAGTAAGACCTTCTGAAGAACACTTTGCCGCAACGCTACGCTGAGGTTGTAGTCTTCACTTTGGTGGTGCACTTGGTGGCCAATCCACAGAATGTTAACCTCGTGGCTCAGCCGGTGGGCCCAGTAATAAGCAAAGTCCACGAGTACAAAAGCCCCAACCCAAACCGCCCAATGATTCGACATTTCCCACGGTCTCCAGGTCGCGGCCCAAAGAAAAACAGCCGTGTACGCACCGACCGTCAACACCTTTGAAAACAAGGCACTGCTCTGATCCATAATGCCGCATCCGATGTTGGCTAGGCTGTCGCCCAACCGATAGAGCCCTCTGCCCTTCCATTGGTCCCATGCGACTTCTAGCCCGATAAGAGCGAAAAATAGGGGGATGGAAAAGACAACCAAATTCATGAAGTTAAAAATAGGACATTCGCCGTTCATGGTGCCAATCTACCGTCGACCCCTCAGACCGTATTTTCCTTTATTTTCTGATGTCGTTGGTGCAAAGAATAAAACTACTTTTGCGCCCATTATTTTTGCGTACAAAGACATGAATATCATTGGTAGTGCCGAATGGTGCAGGTTCAAACAACTTGGTGTACCTGCAGTGAAGGCCAGAGTTGATTCGGGTGCGAAGACATCCACCATCCAAGCCGACAACATCAAACCATTCATCAAGGACGGCCAAGAATGGGTCAAATTTGACATCAACCCAATCCAGGAAAACCGGAGCATCGTCATCAGTTGCGAAGAACGCGTGGTTACCCGGAAGATGATCAAAAACACCTCGGGCATCACGGAAGAGCGAATTGCTTTTCAGACGTCCGTGCAAATTGGAGATCAAATGCTCACCATTGATTTGACCCTCGCCAATCGCAACTCGATGGAATTTCGCATGCTGCTTGGGCGGGACGCATTCAAGGATCGATTTCTAGTGGACGTATCCCGTTCGTTTGTGCAAGGGGATATTTCCAGTGAAGAACTTAGTCAATTGTACAAACTGTTCGTGAAGGAAAAAGATGGGCTTCGTGTAGGAGTGCTCGCCTCCAACCCAAACCTCTACAGCAACAAACGGATCATGGAAGCCGGGGAAGCTCGGGGCCATGAAATGGTGTTTCTCAATGTTGAGCATGCGTATATGAAGCTTGATGTACACTCTCCTGAAATCCGCTACCGTGGTGGCAACATCCTCAATCAATTTGATGCCATTATCCCCAGAATCAAACCGGCGGTAACGTTTTACGGCTGCGCCTTGTTGCGGCAGTTCAAGAACCTCGGGGTGCACTGTTTAAATTCCGCCGATGCGATCAGCCAATCGCGCGACAAGCTCTTTGCGTCTCTTCTTTTTTCCGAAAACGACATCAACATTCCCATCACGGGGTTTGCGAAATCCCCGATGGATACCAAAGACCTCATCCGCATGGTCAACGGCGCTCCGCTCATTATTAAACTGCTTGAATCGACCCAAGGAAGAGGCGTTGTCCTTGCAGAAACGAACAAGGCCGCTGAAAGTGTTATCAACGCCTTCAAGTCTGTCAAAACCAACATCCTTGTGCAGGAGTTCATCAAGGAAGCCAACGGCCAAGACATTCGGTGTTTCGTGGTAAATGGCAGAGTAGTCGCGGCCATGCAACGTCAAGCTGAGAAGGGAGAGTTCAGAGCCAACATACACCAAGGGGGACGGGCTTCTTTGATCAAGATTACCCCTGAAGAACGCAAACTAGCGATCAAAGCAACCAAGACACTGAACCTCTCCGTTGCTGGCGTGGACATCATCCGCTCCAACAAGGGTCCCTTGCTCCTCGAAGTCAATTCATCACCGGGACTTGAAGGCATTGAAAAAGCCACTGGAATCGATATCGCCCAAAGCATGATCCAAGCCATTGAACGAAAGTTGAAATTTGCCGTCTGAATCCCGTCTGGAATTCACTTCAGTTTGACATGCACTCATTAATTTTGTGCCATGAAACGAATCCAATTCGGACTCTTGGTGGCGGGGATGTTGAGCGTATTGAGCACTTCGGCCCAAGAGACAAGGGACGTCGCAACCCATCAACACACGTGGTTTATGGCGTTCGGCAATCATCGGCTCTCTGACACATGGGGGGTGCATACAGAATATCAATTCCGACGCACGGACTTGGGACAGGATTGGCAGCAATCGCTCATGCGGATTGGACTCGATTGGCACAGAAGCGAACAGCATGTGGTGACCGCAGGTTATGGATGGATCCGAAGCTACCCATACGGGGAGCAACCCATTGCCCAACTTTTTGATGAACACCGCATCTGGCAACAACTCATCACCAAATCAAAGACCGGCGCAATCAATTGGACCCATCGCTATCGCCTGGAGCAGCGTTTCATGGACCGTCCCGAAGGCAGCGCATGGCAGCACCGAGCGCGGTACTTCGTTCAAATTTCCTGGTCCATTCCGAACCACACGAACTGGTCCATCAGTGCGTATGAAGAGGCATTCATCGGATTGAGAGACCTCGCAATGCCGGTGATCAACCTGCTTCAGCAGAACCGATTGTCTGCAGCCCTTAATTACCGACTCAACAACGGCACCTCCTTGCAAGTTGGATGGCTCCAACAAGTTCTTTGGAAAGGCGATGGCCGAGCGGAAAACAACCAGACCCTGCTTCTTGGCGTTCGCCATGACCTCGATCTGCGTGAGTGAGAGCCCTGTGGCTCAGTTCGATTTTAGTCGATTGCGCGGGAATGCTTAAAGACCTTTTGCCCAAGGCTCTTTTTCATAGAACTCGGCTTCGGACCAACCTAAGTCATTCGACTCTTCCAGCAGCCTCGCCGCGAGTTCTTTGACTTCGTCAGCCTCCAATTCATTCACCCCAGTGATGTTGCCCGATGGGTAATAAAATCATTGAAAATTCTGGCTTTATTCTTTTTCAATGATGCCATTGCCGGGAAAACGCAGGCCCGCATCCGGTCGGTCCGCTCGGGTCAATGACTCAATTCGTTGGTAGGCATGCGCTCCAGCATCCGGCCGAGGACCTCCGTTGTCTTTCTGGAGAGCAGAATGGATCTGCGCTGAAACAAATGATCCGTCCGCACGAATCTCCAATTCCAAAATGGGCACAAACGATTTTGAACCCTTGAGACTGAATCGTGCATACGTAGCAAAATTGCCCAAGCTATACGCAATGAAACGGTCTTTGTAGAGATCAACTGCACGCGGAACGTGCGGACCATGGCCCCAAATCACATCTGCGCCCGCATCAATTGCAACCCGAGCCAATCGAATCGGATCCCCTCTATTTTCTCCCAAATAGGTCTCTGTGCCCGGAAGGACATGTTCGTGCTCCTCTCCTTCTGCACCGCCATGAAAGGAGACAACCACCACGTCGCACGTCGCACTCAACGCTTGCACAGTGCGTTCCACCAAATCGTAATCGGTGATGGATTGGGTGCCTCGGTTCGGTGAAAACCCTGCGAATCCGACGCTCAATCCGTTGACTTCGAGAATAGACGTGGGATGGTCGGTGACCCCCGCATATGAAATTCCCGCCTCGTCCAATAACGCCAATGTATGTTCCCTGCCCATGCTCCCAAAATCATTGATGTGATTGTTCGCAACACATAAAAAGTCAAACCCCGAAGAGACGAAATGGTCCACGTAATGATCCGGGCTTTTGAACAGGTAACAATACTTTGGGTCACTGCAAATCTTTCCCTCCGCTGCATCAGGACCGTGAATGACCCCCTCGAGGTTGCCTACCGTCAAATCCCCTTTTTCTAAAATAGATCCTACAGCCGCCATCACGTCCTTGCCATCATTCGGTGGCAAATAGGAGGCATTGGGATAGTTCGTTCCCAGCATGATGTCACCAACAGCAATAATTGTCAGGTTTTCGGCTTTGGTCTCGTTTTGGGCATTCAATGCAGCAAACGGGAGGACCAGGAGAAGAATCACTGTGAATCGGTTCATGGCTCAAAAATAAGCCCAACCAGGAGGTAATCCGTCCGGCCATCTCATCCTTGTGCTCAAGATGGAGAATCTTCAGGAGAGAGCCCCCTGGCGCGATTGAACAAGTCCATCATCATTTCCTCCGCCGTTTCCTCAGGCGGACCTCCTTGTGCGACTTCGAAACCATAAGGTTCCGTTAGACCATGATCTCTCAGCTTGAAGCGAAAGATGTAGTCGTCGGCGTCTTCTGCACGTCCCGAAAATGTCCCGAAACGCAGGTCATTTAATTGAA
Source organism: uncultured Flavobacteriales bacterium (assembly GCA_905479115.1). Classification (GTDB taxonomy): domain Bacteria; phylum Bacteroidota; class Bacteroidia; order Flavobacteriales_D; family Sanyastnellaceae; genus UA16. Next base: position 8,590 of record CAJQLF010000053.1, on the reverse strand, counting down.
GTGAGCCATCTTCCCGTCGCACCGCGTTAAAGTAACCCGCACTGAACCACCGCAAAACACCAAGCGTCTCGTCCGTTTCCAAGTTGTGAAGCTCATCATATCCCTTGCTCACAGGATGGAATGCAATTGGCACCTCATCCAAGATCGAATACTGAGCAAGAAGAAACTCGTCTCCCGAATCCACGACAGCATTCCAGAGAAGGTTGTTGAAAATAGTGGGGGTGATGAAAAATCGATTATCGCTCCTTCCTTGCTCCTGCAGGGCCTCTTCAAACGTTCGATGCACGATTTGGCGGTTCACTGCGGTCAAACTCAAATAAGCACAACTCCATACCAGACCCAGTCCGTTCCAAATCCTTCGACGGGAATGGTCGCGTGCAAAGCGCGCAGCCATGAGCAAGCATCCGAGGAAGGGCAAGGTGTACAGTGGATCTACCACCGACACCGTCCCCCAAGCCACTCGCTGGTTGGAAAACGGCGCAAAAATTTGCGTGCCGAATGTGGTAAAGCAATCGAGCAGGACGTGGGTCAAAAACCCCCAAAAGAATAACAGTACCCACCCTTTTAGATCCGCATCCGGCGCCTTCCAATTTCCTTGAAAATACCTGCTTTGACCATGTTTCCAAGCCCAATATCCCACCACAGGGATGTACACCGCGACCGGCCACCAGGCACCTGGAGCCAAAATCTGGGTTAGAAAATTAACCACAAACCCAACGATCACCGCTGCTGCGACTTTCGTGACAATTGCCACCCACGCATGATACCGGCTGCGGTACAAGGTGTCCGTCACCCACCCGAAGACCAACGATCCGAGAACACAAAACAGGAGAGAATGGCTAATACCCCGGTGAAAGGCGAGGTTGTCCAGTTCGCTGAGGAAGTACTTGCCCAACACATCCATGTCCGGAATCGTGCCTGCCACAGCCCCCCAAATCATGGCCCGGTTGCCAATCCGCCGCCCCAAAACTGCTTCGCCGACGGCCGCACCCAACACGATTTGAGACAGTGAATCCATGGTGTAAAGTTCGGGCGGAATTCATTCATAAACCCGGGATTATGCAGCCTCGCGCCAAAATTGAATGGGATGTGCAATCATCTCAGATAAGGATCCAAAAACTGACATCGGTTGTACGCATCTACGCCGGATTTTACTTCATGCTGGACCTTGAGCCCACGTTCTACAGCCCACGTCAACATGGCACCACCAACCGCTCCATGAGCAATTCCAAAAGCACGATCATCTTCAATGTTCAACGCTGAGACGAGGGATTCTGAAATTCCAAGGCTCGACAAAATCAAGCTCCCAATGCGAAGTCTCTTCGCACGTCTGAAGTGGTCTCGGGCATCCGAACATTGATCACAGAGTTGCGCCGCGCCTGATGGCCTGTATACCCGCCCGTTCATCACCACTTTGGTTCCATTCGAGAAGAAACCACCCTTGACCGCCATGGAGCCTTCCAGCTGCTGGCTCCAAAGACCGCAACAATGCAGCGTGAAACAAACCAAAATCATCAGTCTAACCATCGAAAAAAGTTAAATCAAAAAGCCTCCCCAATGTAGAAATAGACACCGCTTCCCTCTCCCGTAAACGCTACATCGAGGCGAGTGAAAATATCTTTGTCTGGGAAAATCAAGAACCGGAGGCCCGCTCCCCCAGCGGGCAGGAAATGCTCCCAAGCAAAGCCATGGTCGTCGCCAAAGACTTGGCCCGCGGCCAGAAAAAGGCTTGCGCCAATCCGCTTGGAGAATGAAAATGGCAAGATGCGGTATTCTACTTGGCCAGAGATCATATTCCGGTCTCTGTACCTTCCGAGGTAGTAACCTCGCATCAGGCTTTCACCGCCCATGAGGGAGAGCATGTTAAACGGCGCAGAGCCCTTGGTAAATTGCCCATAAAGCTGTGCCGCCAAGACGGTGTTTTCCCGAACGGATCTATAAATTCGATTATCGACGATGTAGGAGGTGAAGTCACTCCCGTCGCCCATGCCATAGCGGAGGAAGGCCCACTCGCTGTAGAACCCCTTCCTTGGATTCATCGCGTTGTGAATGTTGTCGTAAAGTACGCCCAATCCCACTCCAAAATTATTCGATCCATACGTGCCAACGGCGGGCGGTGTAAAGCCCTCCGTCGCATTCACATATTCGACTCGATTCAGTCGCTGGTAGTCCAATTCTAATCCTACGTACAAAGAAGGCCACGTCTCTCTCAGCACCCGTTCCCTGAGTAAAATGTACTGCCCGTCAATGACACTCTGCACTTCCGAAGGGCTATCCCGGCCGATGCCATAGTAAAATAGCGGGAAGCTTTGGTATCGTGCTCGACCATACAAGAACCATTGATTCTCATCCGTATAAATCGCATGGTACAACCAAAAGCCATACTGATTTTCGAGGGTGTAGAAGGTGAAGGACTTTATTTCACTCAACCGATTGGACAGGTCTCGCTTCGCTGAATACACAAATAAACTGGAAGCCCCGAACTCCAAACTGGTTTCAGGCGTGTACGCCAATGTTGGATACAGGATAAATTTCGCATCCACCGGATCAGCGCTCTTGCCAAGGACTTTACCAATATAGTTTCGCAGAAAACCGCTCGGTTCGGAGGGCGCTTCCTGCGCCTTGGCCGACAACAGAGAACCCCCCATGAAGAGAAACACAGCTGCGACATTGAGGAGGCTCTTCACCATGGTGTCAAAAATAAGCTCAACACCCACTGCACCGACTAAACCTGAATGTGTCCTTCAGCATACGTGACGGCATGACCATAAAGCAGAACCCGTGCATCTTCCACTTCGCAGCGCATCTCGCCGCCCCGTTCAGAAATCTGCTTGGCCTCCAGTGATTGCTTATTCAGCCGCTCACTCCAAAAAGGAGCCAGCGAACAATGCGCTGAACCCGTAACAGGATCTTCCAAAATACTGGCCTGTGGAGTGAAAAAGCGAGAGACAAAATCGCACTGTGTTCCGGGTGCGGTGACCGCAACGCCGCCAGGGTCTAAGTTGATTCGGTCAAATAAAACTCGGTTGACAACCAGCTCAGCCACGTCAGATTCTTTGGAGTAAACCAACACGTAGTCCCTTGCCTTCATCACCTCACTGGGTTGAATGCTGAGCGCTTCCGCGATTTCTATCGGCAACTTCACAGGTTGGGGGCGTCGATTAGGCAACTCCATGCGGTACCTATCTCCCTGCTTCTGGACCTCCAAAATACCGCTCATGGTCTGAAAATGAACCGAATTTCGCTCGGGCTGAAGATGCTGAAGGACAACATGCCCTGCAGCTAACGTTGCATGGCCGCATAAGTCCATCTCAATGTCGGGTGTGAACCAGCGCAAATGGCATCCTTCTTCATTCAAGATCAAAAAAGCGGTTTCGGCCACGGCATTTTCTCGGGCGATCTGCATCAAAATGGAATCAGAGATCCAATGACTGAGCACCACGACACAAGCGGAGTTGCCCGAAAAAACAGTCTTCGCAAAGGCATCAATTTGATACAAAGGATACTTCATCGAATTTGCGCTGTGACCGAGTGCTGATTCATCGTTATTCGAGTGGACGGCAGAAGCGCTGGGTAAATTGCCGAGTTCCACCTTGAAGTTGAACCACGGCGCAAGTCCCCCACCATTCAGTCCACGGAATGACCAATTGATGAACTCCTTCGGCATGATAAATCCGTTTACCATCTACGCCATACAGCGTGGCGGTAAATCGGTTTCCAGTGGACGTGTCGATGATCGACAACCCTGTTGATGAGACCTGAAAATTCCAGGCTTCAGGACCTTCAGAATTAGCGGTATTGGACAATGTTACTGGCTCAATGTACACACCATCAATAAAGTAGAATGAACCGTAGGTGCCGACGTCCCCCGTATGAGCTGGATTGGACACTAAGACTGTATTTGCATCCGTTTGAAAGTTACCGATGGTGATGTGATCGTAGGCTGCATCCGCGATCACCGTATCTGAAACCAAGGTCCAGCGGATGTAATCACTCAAGACTTCTTCCGAAACGACTTGTGGATTTGCCGCGAGCACACCATCGTTGTTCGCAGTAATTGCCCCGACACTCAAAACCGCCCCCAATCCATTGGATCCAAACTCTATGAAATCTGCGAGTGATGTGTAAAATCCAACTTCATACGCCTGCCCGGGAATGAGCGGAGAAGAAAGCGGTGTTTGGATGTAATGCCGCTGGTTGAAATCAGCAATGGTGTAGGCGTAAATACCCGCCATGGATTCACCATCCAGGGGCATTTGCGAACCTTTGATGCCTATCGGGCCCGGGTAGGTACTCGTAGGTTGCGCGTTCCAGCAATCGGAATCGAGGTCGGTGAAGAACAACTGGGGGGTGCCTTGGGTGGGGCTCGTCCATTCGTTCAAATTTTCACCAAAGTCATTCGGCCCCATGATACCGCAGAAAACTTCACTTCCGCTTTCAAATCCCGGATCACTGAGTAGGTTCTGCGCATCGACTTGGCCCGAGAAAAAAGAGAGCAAAACAATGAGCATCGAAGCGCATGTGGGAAGTATTCGATTCATTTTTTTTTGACATTCCAGTTCATCGTATTCTACTTCCGCAAGGAAGAACTGTGACGAACATAATAGATTCAGAAAGTTAAGGGTAAACCTCCTTAACTGTTCTGACTTGATGTCACACGCCTGCCGCTCAATTTAGTCGCATTGCGAGGCAAACACCGTCAGGAACGTCAGCATGTCTGACACCGTGACTGCACCATCGCAGTCGCAATCCGCTGTCTCGAAATCCAAATTCACAGCACCGTTGTTACCTGGAAGGCCCGCCAACAAGAACAACAAATCGACGATATCGCGATCACCGTTCAGGTTGAAGTCGCCCAAACATGCAGCGTTTACCTCCACCTCGATTTCGTTAGAACACGCCACACTTGGCAGGGAATACATGAAGATATAATGGCCATTGGTCAGTTCGTTCGGCATCCCCTCACCTGAAACAGACCCGTCATCCGATGACCAAGTCAACGACCACGCATCCCATTCGCCTTCAAGTTCAGTTACATCCAAGCCATCGCAGACTGAACTCGTCAAGGATAGGCTAGGCATCGCATTGAAGTGCAACACAAAGCGTTCCGCATACAATGTATTGGCCGGGAGATTCACCACAAACGGATCCACGCCCAGCTGCGCTCGTGCTCCAGTCTCCATGTCTTCAATCACGGCACACACATTCACCGGCATATCTTCTTGCTCCAATAACGAGAAAACAACATCGCCCCCTGCACCTGACGTCACGTGCAGTGGCATAGAGGGCGTGTTGGCCAAAGAGCCGGCTGTTTGGATCGACAAATGCTCGCCGTTCTCGGCCTCCATCCAAATCCGGAGATCACTGTTAGCCTCTGAATTCAAGTGCAATGCATCTTCATTTGGAACGAAGGCTGCAGTCGCTGTTTCATCAAAGCGAACAAAGGCATGCGCCCACTGCGCTGAATAATTGGCAATTTCCAGTCCGATAGCCCCTTGGAAAGAAGGTTCATGCTCGCGCACAAACGTGCCGCTCGTACCAACCACCTTGTCCGATTCTTTGAATGTGATCGACGTGGTCTGGTCGACCTTCACCCAAATAGATTGCCCTACATCCAACGTTGTCGGAGCATCACCCGTGCCATTGGCCAGCGTCTCAACATAACTTCCTGCTCCTGAGTTATCGAAAAGGTAGTACGAGGTCACAAGCGCATTCTCGGTGTGAGCCAACACCGATAGCATGTTCACCGGTGCAGGGTACGGGTTAGAAACCAGATTCCAGCCGTCTACCGTCACATCGCTCTGGTTGGGATCATCGGTGAACGTCAAAGGAAGCGTTACATCTCCCATTTCAAACTTGCCCGTGACACTGATGGTTCCCGAAACACCTGCAGGAATCAGCGCCATGTATCCGTTGCCCGGAGTCAATTCAGCTGTGCCATCCCACAAGTAGCTCCAGCCCGCTCCCTGAGAGCCATAGGATGCCTCGTTGTATTCAAACAACAGCATGCCCGAAACCCCTGAAGTCCAGTCTGCAACGGTTGTTCCGGTCACGTAAGCGCCGATGTTAATCCACGAGTTGTCCGTATCAGAGGGAACGAATCGTTCGAAAGTGAAGGTTTGGTTCAAGCCCATTCCAAAATTATCCACCGTGCAAGGACCAATGGCTGCTGTGCCCGTTCCGTTGGATTGAAACGTCAGGGAAGAACTGAAATTTGGATCCATTTCGATTTTTTGACTGCTTACATTGTCCTCAAACTCCAATGAGCCTCCTGATTTCATCTTCACGTGCCCCTTCACCTTCAGGGATTTTCCTCCCTTGATTTTTACCTTCTTGAAGGAGACGTCGCTATCCGGAGATGAATGGTTACCCGCATCAATCATCTGGTCATCTATGCTATCAAATTCTACGATTCCTTGCCCCCCATTGAAGCTGGCTGATGCGCTGTATCGCGCGAAATCCCCCTTGACCTTCAATGTTCTGTTTTGGCCATCGCAAGAGTAAAAACTGCCATTGTATAGCTTGATGTCATCGCAATCACTCTCTTCACTTATAAAGACTGAGCTGTTGCCATTGATGACCACAATATCGGTCGATACCGATCCACCATCCGCTAGGGAAATGGAATTTGCCGCGTTCGAAATCTCAAAGTCAATGTAATCGCTGATGTTTTTAATCTTGTTGGGGTCGTGATGGAAGTTGTATTCACTCTCAACCCTCAAAGCTTCGAAAAAACCAAGTGCACCCGCAGAACTCAACGCTGAACGAGACGCTTGTCTCAAGACGAATTGTGAGTTGTTACTCGGGGTGTATTCAAAGGAGAACACCGGATCCAAGTCATCCACAGCTAGATCATCCCCAATCAGCGTGCCAATTCCTGTATTGCCATTGGATCCCAAATCATCTCCGAAGACATACAGATGCCTTGGAGTGGCATCCTCTTCCTGATAAATCCAAACCACCGCATCTCCCCAAAAGTCCACTCCACCACCATAAAACGTCAGTGCTCCTGCACCTACACTGGTTCCACCTCGCAGGTAATCTGTATCTGAAACGCCTCCGCTTTCAAAATTAGCAGCACACCCCAATATGAGGCATTCCGCGTTGGAGTCATTGTCATCAATGCGGTTCAGGATCACTTGCTGCCCGGCTGCCAAAGATTTGGTGGCCGTCCATGTAATTCTTTCATTGTGATCCGCTATCCAATCTGTCCCATTCCATTCATTCGAAGTGAAGTGAACGACCGTGCCCTTTCCAACATCACGCAAAAGAACGAAACCTAACATGGATTCATTTCGGTTGTTCCCTCTGTCGTCAGCTAATGCAGTCAGAGCGATATCTCCGGCAATTAATGTTGTGGGGTTATCGACTTCATCAGCATCGTACGCCGCATTGATTCCTCCGCACACGCCGCAAGCATCTACCATCTGACAAGCCGCATTCGCATCGGCGTCATAGTTGCAAGCATTTGTGTCCGTGCAGAGGTCGATGTTATCACACACACCATCTCCATCAGAATCACCTCCGATACAAGGCTCAGCATTTCCTCCATCCGAACAGCCGTTGATGTAAATATCGTCCAGGTAGATAAAGTCGTTGTTGTTAGAGGCATCATTCCGGAACCGAAATTGGGTGACATCTGTGAATTCAGCTGAGATGCTCTCATTCCAGCCTACATAAGATACGCTGTTCGAGAAATCCACTCCCCTCACATACGTTGCCGCCGTCTCGAAAGAAGCCCCGCCATCAGTTGAGTATTCCAGGTGAAATGACTCACCGTTTTCCATGGATTGAGCCTCAAAATTGAATGTGATCGTGATTACCTCGAAATCCGAAAATGCCAAATCATCTGTTGTCATATTGGAAGTGGAACTGCCATCGCGCAAACGCACACATCGTGTACCGCTCGTGGCAAAGCTCGCATCAGCTCCCGCCAAACGACAATCCGAGCCTCCCTCATTCCAAATGCTCCAAAACACCTCACTCGTTCCGTATCCATTGGTGTAACCGTTGCTCCCACCTGAAGCGCCGTTGTTACCGTCGTCGTCCTCATCGTCTTCGCTATTGGAGTTACCATTGCCCCCCTCCGTATGCTCAAAATCACTGTAAATCAAAGCATTCGACGTGTCCGTGCAGTTGTCTGCCGTGTCGCAAACGCCGTCGTTATCTGTATCTGCCGCGCAAGTGCCGCCGCAAACTCCCAACGCATCCAACGTGTTGCCGTTGCAATCGCAATCACCAACGGGGATGCCTGATCCCCCGCAGACGCCACACGCGTCGACGGTCTCGCAGGTGCCGTTAGCCGCATCATCAAAGTTGCAGGCCGAAGTGTCCGTGCAGTTGTCTGCCGTGTCGCAAATACCGTCGCTGTCTGTATCTGCCGCGCAAGTGCCACCGCAAACTCCCAACGCATCCAATGTGTTGCCGTTGCAATCACAATCACCAACGGGGATGCCTGATCCGCCGCAGACGCCGCACGCATCGGCTGTCTGGCAGGTGCCGTTAGCCGCATCATCAAAGTTGCAGGCCGACGTGTCCGTGCAGTTGTCTGCCGTGTCGCAAATGCCATCGCTGTCTGTGTCTGCCGCGC
>CAJQLF010000052.1 GCA_905479115.1 uncultured Flavobacteriales bacterium | reverse complement strand
GCAACGTCCCCATCGCGGGCGGCGTCTACATCATCCACATCGACGTCCCGAATGTCGGTGAGAAGACCCTCAAATGGTTCGGCATCATGCGCCCAACCGATTTGGATAATTTCTGATCAGACTCGAAGATGATAACAGGGTAACGTGTGTATTAATTCATCGGAATTGATGCAAGTAGATTCACCTGGAGTGAACTTGCAGTAGTTAAACTGTAAAAGGAAGTATGAACTCAATATTGAAGGGATCCATCCGATTGGTTCTGGGTATCACCATCCTAGGTGCAGGCGTGGGAATGATGAACGGTCTAATTTCCATGAAAGAGGAATTGCCCACGTCCGATAAACCTGCTGTCCCCCGCGCGGTGCGAACGGAGGTGATTGAATTGGGGTCGATCGCTCCCAAAACGCCCGTTGAAGGACGCGTGGAGGCCTTGTATCGCATGGAAGTAATAACGGAAGTAACCGGAAACTTGTTAATGGGTTCCAATGAATTCCGGGAAGGAACGGCTTTTCGGGCCGGTGAAGTCATGTTGGAATTGGACGATACCGAATCTCGTCTCGCCTTGGTTGCTCAACGCAGTCAGTTTTTGCAGTTACTCTCCGGCCAATTAGCAGATCTGCAAATGGATTTTGAGGGCAGGGGAGAAGTGTGGTCAACGTATGTGAGCTCCTTGCGAGTAGACGCTGCCTTGGCCGATTTACCCAATCCAGCGTCGGATCGGGAGCGATTGTTTCTTGCCAATCGAGGCATTATTTCGAGCTATCACAGCATTCGATCGGCAGAAGAACGGTTGAATAAATTTCAAGTTCGCGCACCATTCAATGGCATCGTTGTGCAGGCCAATGTTCGCCCGGGCGGACTGGTAAGGGCCGGTCAGCCATCGGGCATCCTTGTGGGTCAAGGGGATTATGAAATCAAGACGGCCGTTCATGCCCGGTATTTGTCTTCCATCTCGCTCCGTGATTCGGTGCGGTTTTTTGATGAACAAGGCACAGTCGTGGCCAAAGGAATGGTCCATCGTATTTCGGGCAATGTGGATCCCTCGACGCAATCAGCAAGTGTCTTTTGCCGCGTCGAGCCTACGAGAAACCAGGCCAAAGCCATCCGAGATGGTCGGTTCTTGACCGGCGAAATTATCAGTCAACCATTCGAAGAGGCCTTTGAAATTCCGTTGACCTGGATGCACGATGACCAGCAAGTTTATGAGGTGGCGAATGGTGAATTGGCGGAGCGTAAGATCGAGGTGTTGTTCCAGTCCCGATCGCACGCCATTGGTCGTGGATTGGATTCAGGAGTGTTGGTCCTCAGTGAATCGCTGACCAACGCTTTTGACGGCATGCCCGTTCGTTCACAGACCGACGAACTTCAGGATTGATGCGCAGCCTCATTCGCTATTTCGTTCGCTTCAACTTGACGGGTGACTTGCTTATGCTCGCCATTTTGGCGTCGGGTTACGTTGGCCTGACAAACCTCCGCTCGAATTTTTTCCCGGTTACGGAATCGAAAAGCATCCAAGTCCAAGTTGTGTATCCCGGTGCTTCGGCCGAGGAAATTGAAGAGGGAATCGTAGCGAAGATTGAGGAGAACCTCAAGGGAATATCCGGCTTGGATCAAGTCAAATCGGTCTGCAGTGAAAACGTAGGGACCATTTCTATTGAGACGATTTCCCCGGAATTGACTGACGAAGCGCTGCAAAATGTGAAGAACGCGGTTGACCGCATAGCGAGTTTTCCAGTCGGGATGGAGCCGCCCATTGTTTTCAAACAAGACGCGATTGGCGTGTCCATCTCCTTCGCGGTTGTCGGCATTGATGACCTTCGCATCCTCAAGGCAGAGGCCCGTCGCATCGAAACAGAACTGCGAAGTGCTTCGGTGATCTCCCAAGTGCAGTTGAGCGGATTCCCGGACGAAGAAATTGAAATCAGTTTGCGCCAAGCGCAATTGAACGAATTGAATTTGACGGTAGGTGAAGTCGCCGCAGCGGTGCGAAACGCCAATTTGGAGGCGACAGGAGGCCGATTGAAGCTGGTCAACGAGGAGATGATTATCCGGGGTCGTTTCCGCAAGTACGACGCAGAGTCCATGCGCGACATCATCATACGAGCGAACCGAGACGGCCGCGTGGTGCGTTTGGGCGATGTCGCCGAGGTGGAACAGCGGTGGGCTGAAAATGACCCATCGCGCAATTGGTTCAACGGCCAGCCTGCCGCGGTCATCACCGTCAACAACCTCACGACCGAATCCATCCTCGACATCACAGCGTATGTGCGTGAATACATCGAGCAGTACAATGGAAGAGGAGGAGCTTCCCGCATTGAGGTCATCCGAGATTCCAGCACCGTCCTCAACCAGCGCATCGACCTCTTGGTCAACAACGGCATCATCGGATTCTTTTTGGTGATTTTGTTTTTGGCCTTGTTCCTCAACATCCGCCTTGCTTTTTGGGTGGCCCTCGCCATCCCCGTCTCTTTTATGGGCATGTTCCTGTTTGCCGGATCGATGGGAGTTACAATCAATGTGATTTCGTTATTTGGGATGATCTTGGTCATTGGTATTTTGGTGGATGACGGCATTGTGATCGCGGAAAACATATACCAACATTATGAACGGGGGGCGTCGCGGATGGAGGCAACCATCAATGGAACCCTCGAAGTATTGCCTGCGGTTTTTGCGGCCATTGTAACAACGATTGTTGCTTTCTCCTCCTTCTTCTACATCGAAGGTCAACTGGGGGATTTTTTCGGCGACATGGCCACGGTGATTATTTTGACCTTGGTCTTTTCTTTGGTGGAAGGTGCGTTGATTTTACCAGCGCACATAGGCCATTCGAAGGCGCTGCGCCGTGACTTCAAGCCCAATCGCGTGGAACGTTTCATGCGCAGCATCATGAGCGGAATGCGAGATTCCATCTATGCGCCGGTGTTGCGTTTCAGCTTGAAGCAACCCTGGATTATGTTTTGCATCATCGTTGCGATTTTCTTGATTTCAGTTCCCGGTTTGATTGGAAGCGGATTGGTCAAAACCACGTTTTTCCCTTTCATCGAAGGCGATAACTTGACGATCAATCTGACCATGCAAGCTGGCACGAGAGAGCAAATAACCAAGTCAGAATTGGATCGGATTGAAGCCATTGTTTGGGAAGTAAACGATGAGTTGTCCGCCCAACGCGACGATAGCTTGCCATTGATTCTGGCAGTAGATAAGCGCATCGGTCCATCCATGTACAACGGATTGATCAACGTTCAACTGCTGGATGGAGAGCGCCGGAACATGCAATCCACAGACATCTCAGGGATGATTCGTGAGCGGGTGGGGACGGTGCTCGGTGCAGAGAACTTGAGCTTCGCCGCTTTCTCGCCTTTTGGGCGACCGGTATCCGTTTCCTTGCTAGGCAACAACCTGAGCGAGCTGGAGGCAGCGACGCGGGAGCTGAAAGCGGCTATGCTGCAGCGAGAGGACCTGAAGGACGTCATTGACAACAACCAAAAGGGCATGCAAGAGGTGTCCATTCAGCTGAAGCCCCGTGCTTTTCAATTGGGATTTACCCATCAATCGGTGATGGCGCAAATTCGCCAAAGCTTTTTTGGTGCGGAGGCGCAGCGACTCCAGAAGGGCCGGGATGAAGTGCGGGTATGGGTGCGCTTGGACGAGCGGGACCGACAATCCATGGGGGACTTGCAGTCGTTTCGCGTACAGGACATTACAGGCGCACAGATTCCGCTCGCCGAAATCGCCACGGTTGAAACAGGACGGGGCATCAGCGCCATCAACCGGTTGTACGGCCAGCGAGAAGTGCAGGTATCGGCCGATTTGGCGGGTCCTGAAGTGAGCGCCTCGGATGCGAATGCGGCCATCAAGACCGAAGTGCTGCCGCCCATTTTACAGCGCTACCCCAGCATTACACCGAGTTATGAGGGTCAGAATCGCGAGGTTATTAAATCGCAAGAGAGTATTCAACGGGTGATGCCCTTGATTTTCGCCTTGATGCTCTTCATCATCATATTAGCGTTCCGCTCTCCATTGCAGGGGCTGGCCGTCTTCGGATTGATTCCTTTTGGATTCATCGGGGTCAGTTTGGGGCATTGGATTTTGGGAGCCCAAATCAGTTTATTCTCCATTTTGGGAATGATTGCACTCATTGGAATTTTGGTCAATGACGCGTTGGTATTCGTGGCTGCTTACAACGTGAATCTGAAGCGGGGGATGGAAGTCAAAACGGCGATTTGGGAAGCGGGCATGAGTCGCTTTCGTCCCATCGTTTTGACGTCGATTACCACCGTTGCCGGTTTGGCACCGCTGATGCTCAATAAGAGTTTTCAAGCGCAATTTTTAATTCCCATGGCGATTGCAGTCGCCTTTGGCTTGCTTTTCGTTACCGTGATCATCCTCGTTTTGCTCCCAATTTATTTGCAATGGATCAATCCGTTGCACCGCGGTTGGGTGTGGATTAAGCGGGGCGATTGGCCTTCCGTGGAAGCGGGTGAACCGGCCAATCGGGAAGAACAATCTTTTGAAGAATGAAATCAAGCAGGCTGAATCAAATTCCCGTCTTTCGATGCGGATCACACGTTGCTTTCATGCTCGCTTTGCTGGCAGTGACGGGTGCTCACGCACAAGAGAGTTTGAGCATAGAAGATGCCGTTGCGCGAGCACTACAAAATAACTTGGGCATCCGCATGGCTCAGCAACAGGCCGAAATTTCTGAGGTTGGGAATACGTGGGGCGCTGCCGGGGCCCTTCCGCAAATTGGTCTGTCAGCGTCAGCTGCTGATGCCGTGAGCGATCAATCTGAGAATCCAACCTCCTTCATTCAGGAGCGATTGGAAAGTCAGTCGGTCAATACCGGTGCGCAACTTAGTTGGGTGCTTTTTGACGGCATGGGCATGTTCGCCAACAAGCGGGCGCTTGAGCAATTGGAACGTCAGTCCGAAGGGCAATCGACCTTGGTCATTGAACAGACCATTTCAGCGACGCTTCAAGCCTACAATGGTGTCTTGGTTCAGCGGGCCTTGAGCGATGTGCTGACCTCTGCCATTGAAGTGTCTCGGGAGCGCTTGGATTGGATGGATGCCCGAACTCAAACGGGAGCAGCCTCGACGTTTGACCGGTTGCAATTCGAAAATGCACTGCTTTCAGATAGCTTGTCTTTGCTGCAGCAACGCGCCAATGAGTACCAAGCTGTTTTGGGGTTGAATCGGCTCATGGGCGAGGATGCGGATCATGCATGGGAATTCATTTCACCGCTAACGCCTCCTTCAGTAGGGCGCGATTTCAATCAATTGGTTGAGCGCGCCATGGGCAATGCGACGGCGATTGAGAATGCGCTGATCTCAAAAGAACTGGCCGAAATTGGAGTGCAGCAAGCCCAAGCGAGACTCAGCCCTTCCCTCTTGCTCACTGCCAATCAAGGAGATCAGCAGAGTCGATTCAATGCCGGCGAACTCTCAGCCGATGGCCGAACGAAGAGTTTGGCAGCCAACCTGACCTTGAATTTCAACCTGTTCAATGGAGGCGCCAGCCGGCGAGCGATTCAGCAGGCCAAAATTCAAAGGGCCATGGCAGAAAACCAGGCGGAAGATGAGCGGCGGGAGGTGGACCGTCTGCTGCACGATGCCTGGTCCCGATGGACAACATTTCGCG
>CAJQLF010000051.1 GCA_905479115.1 uncultured Flavobacteriales bacterium | reverse complement strand
TTGCAGTCGTAGCCCAATACTTCGTACGTGCAGGAATTGTCTTCATCGGTTGCCGCTTCATTGTAATTGCATGCGACAGGGTCTTGGCAACCGGGGATTTCGTTTACGTCGCAGACATCGTCGGCATCGACATCTCCGTTGACAATCGTGCCCGAACCGTCCGTTTCGCCTGAACAATAATCGCAACCGCTGGCGTACACGCAAGCGATGCCTCCGTTGGTGGCATTGGCATCGTAGTTGCATGCCGTGTTATCTTGACAACCCGCCGTTTCGTCCGCATCACACACGCCGTCGTTGTCAGCATCATTGTCCACAATCGTTCCGTTGCCGTTGGTTTCACCAGAGCATGTTTCACAGCCTTGGGGGAAGATGCAGGTGGCACCAGGATCCGTCGCGCTTGCATTGTAATTGCAAGCGGTGCTGTTCTGACAACCCGCTACTTCGTCCGCATCGCATACGCTATCATTGTCCGCGTCATTGTCCACGACCGTACCGGAGCCATCGGTCGCTCCAGAGCACGTTTCACAGCCCGTGGCATAGACGCATGTCACGCCGCCATCGGTTGCGCTCTCATCGTAGTTGCACGCATTGCTGTTCTGGCAACCGGCAATTTCGTCCGCGTTGCACACCCCGTCATCGTCGTCGTCATTGGCCAGGACCGTGCCTGTGCCATCGGTTGCCCCTGAGCAGGTTTCGCAGCCCGATGGGAAGATGCACGCCGAACCCGAATCGGTAGCACTCGCATTGTAGTTGCACGCTGAGGTGCTCTGGCAACCGGCAATTTCGTCTGCGTCACACACGCCATCGTTATCGGCGTCGAGGTCTGTTACCGTTCCAGTGCCGTCCGTCGCATTGCCTGCGCACACATCGCAGCCTGTGGCGAATAAACACGTGGCGGAATCCGTCGCAGAAGCATTGTAGTTGCACGCTGAGGTGCTCTGGCAACCGGCAATTTCATCTGCATCGCAGACGCCATCGTTATCGGCGTCGAGGTCGTTGACCGATCCTGTCCCATCCGTTGGATTGCCTTGGCATTCGTCGCAGCCCGTAGCGAAGATGCAGTCAGCCGCATCCGTAGCGGAGGCGTTGTAGTTGCACGCTGCGCTGTTTTGGCAGCCTGCGATTTCATCTGCATTGCACACGCCATCGTTGTCGTCGTCATTGGCCAATATGGTTCCTGTACCGTCGGTCGGTCCCGAGCATGATTCACAACCCGCCGCGTAAATGCACACGGTTCCGGCGTCCGTAGCTGAGGCGTTGTAGTTACAGGCTGAGGCGACTTGGCAACCGGAAATTTCATCTGCATCGCAGACGCCATCCCCGTCCGAATCATTGTCAACGACCGTCCCTGTTCCATTCGTTTCTCCGGAACACGTTTCACAGCCAAAAGGGAAAACACACGCCGTGCCCGAGTCGGTGGCGCTCGCGTCGTAATTGCACGCGGAGCTGTTTTGGCAGCCCGCAATTTCGTCCTCGTCGCACACGCCATCGTTGTCGGCATCGAGGTCTAATACTGTTCCGGTGCCGTTGGTAGGGTTCCCCGCACATACATCGCATCCGGTCGCATACAGGCAAGTCGCCGCATCCGTAGCGGAAGCATTGTAATTGCAGGCCGCGCTATTCTGGCAACCGGCAATTTCGTCCACGTCGCAAACGCCATCGTTATCGGCATCGTTGTCCACCACGGAGCCCGTCCCGTCCGTCGCGTTTCCGCCGCAGACATCGCATCCCGTCGCAAAAGCGCAACCATCATCGCTGGCTGTTGCGCTGGCGTTGTAATTGCACGCCGAAGCGTCCATGCAACCCGAAACGGTTCCGTCACCCGAAGTGTCATGTGTAATCCCGGTTTCTTTAAACGATACACCAACGTTATTGCGCCATTGGATATTCCAGAGGCAGGTCACGTGTCCAGGATTTCCATTTGCATCGTCAACTGCTGTGAATTGCCCGAGCAATACCAACCCGTCATCTCCAGCCATGGCCGCTGGATTGGCTCCGGGTGTAACGTACCAACTTCCTCCGACCGTCTCATCCATTACAAAACCGGTTCCCGAAGCAAATTCTGCCAAATCCGAAACCATTCCGATGTTACTTACCGCCTCGTCATTGGTAGAGGAGGAACCAATGGTCAGCCAACTATCGTATTCCATTTCCGGATAAAATGGGAAAAAGAATGGGTTAATGCCTGATCCCATGTCCCCCGCAGCCGGGTGCTGAAAAAATGCGGTCGTCACGCCAAGTTCGAGCAGCAAAGGACCCATTTGGATGCAGTTGTTGTTCTCATCATTCTCCACACACTCGGACGTCCCCACTGAATACACCGCAATGCACTCATCTGATGCCGATGCAAATTCCGCATAGACCCTGTAGGTCGTTCCCAACTCAGTCTCCGCCAAAACTTCACTTTGGAGGCCCAAAAATTGGGCCTGAGCCGATGAAGTAAAAAGAGACAAAAAGAAGAAGACAGCACATGCCGTCACGGTGGTAAGTCGAGTCAAGCGATTCATGGTCATCGAATATAATCAATTTGTGTTGATTATAATCGATAAAAGCCTAAATAATCTAGATAAGTGATTATAATAAGTGGTTCAATTGAGCCTAAAAACTCACTTTTCTTCAGGGACCTCAAATTCCAATTGACGCTTGGCCAAATCTGCGGCCACAACACGCACCACAACACGCTCACCCATGGCAAACTGACCCCCATGCCGCGCACCGACCAGCGCCTGCCGGTCCTCGTCGTATACATAGTGGTCATCCGGAAGGGAGTCCTTGGGAACGAAGCCCTCGCATTTGTTTTCATCGATTTCGACAAAAATGCCCTTCGGCACAACGCCGTTCACAATGCCGTGGAAGGTCTCGCCGATGCGCGTCATGAGGAATTCGACTTGTTTGTATTTGATGGATGCGCGCTCGGCTTCTGCGGCCCGCTTTTCCATGTTGGAACTGTGCTGGCACACTCCCTGGAGTGGACCGGGGTCAGCTGATTTACCCCCATCGATGTACTGCTGGAGCAACCGGTGGACGAGCACATCTGGATAGCGACGAATGGGACTGGTAAAGTGCGTGTAGAATGGAAACGCCAGGCCATAGTGGCCGATGTTATTGGTGCTGTACTCCGCCTTGGCCATGGAGCGAATCGCCATGGTTTTGACCACATTTTCAGCCGTGTTGCCGGCTGCTGCTTGGAGCAGTTGCCGCAGCGCAGACTCAGCGTTGGCGGGATTAATCTTAGGCATTTCGAGACCGAATTTGGAAACAAACTTCCGCAGCTGCTGAAGCTTCTCGGGATCAGGCCGATCGTGAATCCGGTACACCGCTGTGCGGGTTGATTCCTCGCGCTTGCCTTCGTTGTTTCGCGGCTTGGCGAGGTAACGGCTCACCCGCACATTCGCTAGCAACATGAAGTCTTCGATGAGGCGATTGGCATCGAGCATGCGCTTGATTACGACCCGCAGCGGTTTGCCCGCCTCGTCCAACTCAAATTTGACCTCTTCCGTGTTGAAGTCAATGCCCCCGGCCTTGAATCGGTTGGCGCGCAACTTCTCCGCCAAATGCTGCAACGTCTTCACCTCATCGGCGTATTTGCCTTTGCCTGTCTCAATCCGTTCCTGCGCTTCGTGGTAAGCGAATCGTTGGTCGCTATGAATGACCGATCGGCCAAACCACTCGCCTTTTATTTCTGCCTTGTCGTTCATTTCGAACACCGCACTGAACGCCAGTCGATCCTCGTTCGGCCTCAGCGAACAGAGGTTGTTGGAAAGCACTTCCGGCAGCATCGGAATCGTCCGATCTACGAGATAGACCGACGTCGCGCGCTGACGTGCCTCTTCGTCGAGCACCGTTCCTGGCTTGAGGTAATGCGCCACGTCTGCAATGTGAACCCCCACCTCCCAATGACCATTTTTGAGGCGTTTCAATGACAGCGCGTCGTCAAAATCCTTGGCGTCGACCGGGTCAATCGTCAGGGTCGTAACATCTCGGAAATCCCGGCGGCGCTTCAGTTCTTCCGCAGGCACAGCATGCGGGATCGCATCAGCCGCGGCAAGCACATGATCGGGAAATTCATACGGCAATCCGTACTCGGCGAGGATGGCGTGCATCTCGACTTCGTGGTCACCAGGCGTGCCTAGGATTTTCACGACTTTTGCAGAAGGCGCGTCCGACGCATCGTCCCACTTGAGTATTTCGACGATGACCTTTTGACCATTTTCAGCACCGGCTAAGTGCTTTGCGCCGATGAAAAAGTTGGTGTGAAGGCGTTGATCCGAAGGGTAGCCAAAGGCGTAATCACGGACTTTTTCGAGTACCACCACGTACTGGGAACGTTGACGTTCTACGATGCGTGCTACACGCGGTGTGTGCCGGCCGCCGCGGCGCACCCAGTCCACTTCGACCGTGTCACCCCAAAAGGCTGTTCCCGTAAATCCCTTGGGAATAGATACCTCGTTTCCATCCGCCATCATGACAAATCCCCGTCCATGACGGGTCACCTGAATGGTTCCGATAGGCCGATCGTTTTGGGGCACTTCTTTGAGAAGGTAGCGCCCTCGACCGATTGATTCTAAGCGGCCATCGCGGCCCATGTCCTCCAAGATTCCTGTGATTTTCTGCCGAGTATCATGATTGAGAATTCCCAATGTACTTGCCACCTGTTTGTGGTTCAGGGGCTTGTTTGGTTGGCGCTTGAAGACCTCTAGGATCTCTTTGCGCAATTGCTTGGGCGGGGTTCTTGGAGCCATTGAGCACAAAGATGCTCTGAATACCTCGGCATTTCCGACCTTTGCACCCGCATGTCTACACGCACTTATCAACGATGGGCGCCCGAACATTGGGAAGAATACGCCGTCCTGGACTCCGGAGACCGTTCACGGCTCGAACGCTTTGGCACCCTTTTGCTCGACCGTCCGGACCCCTCCGCTGTTTGGTCGCGGAGCCTTGACTTTGATGCTTGGGACAAGGCCAACGCCCGATTTGAACCGACCGGCATGACCAAAGGAAATTGGGTGCCGTTGGAATCCGTCCCTGAAGGATGGAACCTAAAGTACCGCTCTCCGCGATTGGATTTGACGTTCCAGCTCGAAATGACCCGCTTCAAGCACGTGGGTGTTTTTCCTGAACAAGCCGTCAATTGGGAATTCATCGCCGAACATCTGAAGCCCGGGGATGCATTTCTGAACCTCTTTGCATACACTGGTGGAGCTTCGCTCGCTGCGCGTGCTGCAGGAGCAGATGTCACCCATGTAGATGCTATCCGCCAAGTCGTGGATTGGACACGCATCAACATGGAATTGAGCGGCCTCGATGGCATCCGCTGGGTGGTTGAGGACGCCCTTAAATTCGCCCAACGCGAGCAACGCAGAGGCAAGAAATACCGTGGCATTGTGCTCGATCCCCCAACTTGGGGACTGGGACCCAAAGGCCAAAAATGGCGTCTCGAAGATCAACTTCTCAACCTGTGTGAAACCGTTGCCGCCTTGGTTGAGCCCGGCGGTTTCATCATCATGAACACCTACAGTGGCATCGCGCCCTCCGCCCTAGAGACGGTTTGGGACCGCATTCTGCCTGCTGCCTCAAGCGAGGCCGGCGAACTTTGCTTGCGCGGAGAAGACGGCCATTGGATTCCCACGGGCAGCCTCATCCGAATCACCACCCAACCATGAGTACCCCCTCTTCTGCATCAAGCGAATCTCCGATGCTTGGCCTTCGTCTCCCAACCGATCCGAGGTGGGTCGCGCTGGTCGAAAGCAACATTTCCGAAATCCTCACGGACCACGCTTGGTGCGAGCAAAAAGCGGCATCCAACGCCATTTCCATCATTGCACGCTTCCCCGAACACCTGGAATTGGTGGAAGAAATGACGCGCATCGCGCAAGAAGAAATCGAACACTTTGGAATGGTCGTTGAACGCATCAAGGCTCGCGGCTATGCCCTCGGTCCAGAGCGCAAAGACGATTATGTGGGCGAGGTGCTGAAGTTCATTCGGCGGAAGTGCAGCCGAGAAGAACAACTCGTGGATCGGCTCCTGTTTGCCGCCATGATAGAGGCGCGATCTTGCGAGCGGTTCAAGATGCTTTCTGAAAAAATCAGCGACCCCGAGTTGGCCGAGTTCTACCGCGAGCTCATGGTCTCCGAGGCGGGACATTACACCACGTTCATTGGCTTCGCGCGCAAGTACGGCACCGGCGTCGATGTCGAGTCCCGTTGGCAAGCTTACCTCGATTACGAGGCATCCATCATGGCCAACTACAGCAAGAAAGAAACGATGCACGGCTAAGATGTGCGCCGCTTGTCTACTTTCGTGGCATGAATCGAATTCTACTCTTTGCCCCACTCGCCCTCCTGGCGTGCAGCCAGCCCGAGCCCGTTTTTAGCGATGCCAATGATGTGCGCGATGCCATCATGCAAATTGAAAACGCACAATTTCAAGCTCACATGACCAACAGCGTGGAAGCGAGTGATAGCCAATGGAAGCGTGAAGTTTCCATGCAGTGGGTTCGAAACCATGCCGCGCAAGATTCCACCTACGACATGGCTTGGACGCTGGAAGACACTTTCATCGAGGAAGGGGACTCCAGCATTTGGTTGAGCCGTTTATGGGGCAACGAACTCACCGACATTAGATCCGACAGCACCAAATCCATTGATCCCGTTGATCCCCGCAAACAGCGTAATGGAAATGGCGTCGGGAACTATTATGCTTCACTCGCCTTATCGAAACCACTTACCGATAGCACATGGTGGGCAGAGCAAGTGAGCGATTCTTTGGTCGATGTTGTCTGGGAACATGTGCTTCCAACCCGCTCCTCGCCCGAACAATTCATGCTGACGCGTACCTCCATTCCCGATTCCGCATCCCAAGACTTTCATCCCGGCTCCTATGATGTTCAAAAGTGGGTGTTTCAAGCGCCCGATGGATTACCGGTAAGGCGTGAACTATCCTGGTACCGCGGTGATATGGGCTATGGCAGCGACATGACCATCGAATGGACGTGGGAAGATGTGAATCAGCCCGCGATCGTGAATGCCATTGCCGATTGGACAGCTCCGAGTTGGGCCAAAGAGCCTAAGCCCGTCGATCCTGCTGTTGCAGGCGGAGGCGGAAGTGAAAATTGGTTCGAAGAAGCGCTGGCCTCCTTGCCTGCCATCGGCGCTGAAGCGCCTGCTATGGCGGGTTTGAATTTGGACGGTGAAGCCGTGAGCTTAGAAGCATTGCAAGGCCAGCTCGTGTACCTCGACTTTTGGTACATCGGCTGTGGTCCGTGCATGCGGGCCATGCCACATCTCGCAGGAATGCAAGAAGAATTCGGACCCGAAGGGTTCACCGTGATGGGTGTCAATCACCACCAAAAAGCAAAAACGGTGCAGCGCTACCTCGATGGGCGAGAATTGAATGTGCCGCAGATGATGCTCGACTCTTTGCCCGCAGAATACCCGGTAGTCGCCTATCCGACCTGGTGTTTGGTCGGAAGAGACGGACGCATCATTGACCGCAACATCGGTTACTCAGAAGACACCGGCGCCTTCTTAGATTCTTTGGTCTCGGCGAATTTGTAAGGTCGGCTTAGCCTGCCATCATCGCCTCAATCTCATCAGCTTCGAGCGGAATGTGCCCCATGAGATCGACGAAGCCGTCCTCCGTGATCAAGATGTCGTTTTCGAGGCGAATACCAAGGTTTTCTTCCCGGATATAAATGCCCGGCTCCACGGTGAAGACGTGTCCTGCTTGAATCGGCTCATGCCAGTGCCCAACATCATGGACGTCGAGGCCTATGAAGTGGGATGTCCCGTGCATGAAGTACTTCTTGTATGCGGGCCATGCTGGATTTTCGTTGGCGACTTCTTCAGCGGTGATCAGCCCTAAATCGAGCAATTCCTTGGTCATCAGTTCGCCCACTTGGATATGGTATTCGTGAAGACTCACGCCCGGACGCAGCAGTTTCATCGCACCGCGCATCACGCTTAAAACGGAATTGTACACCGCGCGTTGGCGGTCTGTGAACTTGCCGCTCACCGGCACACACCGCGTCATGTCAGAGGCGTAGTTGCCGTATTCCGCTCCGACGTCCATCAAAATGACGTCGCCCGCCTTGCACTCGTAGCTGTTTTCGATGTAATGCAGAACGCAGGCGTTGAATCCGCTTCCGATGATCGGCGTGTAGGCAAATCCACGGGAACCACGGCGCAAGAATTCGTGCATGAATTCCGCTTCAATCTCGTATTCCATCACACCCGGTTTTACGAATTGCAAGACACGCTCAAACCCCGCTTTGGTGATGTCGCAGGCACGCTGCATTTGTTCCACCTCTTCCTGTGATTTAATCGCACGCAGACTGAATAAAATCGGTGCAGAACGTTCAATTTCGTAGTTGGGATACTTCTCTCGCAGCGCCGCATTCTCACGCGCTGTGCGTGTTTCCACGATAATCTTGGCACGTGCATGGGGGTTGTCATTCAAATACAACGCGTCAGCCTCCGACATGAGGCGATGAAACGTACGCTCAAAACCTGGCGTCCATTGAATGTTGGCGATCCCTGTCGCCGCTGTTGCTTGTTTTTTGTCCAATTTCGCTCCTTCCCATATGGCCAGTTCCTCGTTGGTCTCGGTGGTGAACAAAATCTCACGGTCCGCTGGATTGTGGGCATCTGGGAATAAAACCAACACCGTATTCTCTTGGTCAACACCCGTCAACCACAAAATATCGCTCGCCTGCTTGAACGGCAACGTGCCGTCTGCACTGGTGGGATAGATGTCGTTCGAAAAGAAAACCGCAATGCTCCGCGGCTTCATTTCCTTCATAAAGTTTGCGCGATTGCGCGTGTACAATTCTGAAGAGAGGGATTGGTATCGCATGTCGCTAAGATATCCAATTCCAAAGCGATCAGAACAAAAATCTCAGTCCTAATCAAGCAAGTAGGGCACGGTCAACAACTTAATCTTTGGCGAGGATGTCGGCACACCCGACGTTGCAGGTTCTGGATTGAAGCATCCTCGAGCATTTGTGTAGCCATACAACCAGTAAGCTCCACTACTCACTGATTTCCAGTTTCCTGAAGCATCCGAGTCCTTCGTTTGAACGTCGCCATATCCTGCAAACTTAGCCGTCCCCGAATCGAAAATATTGACCGCATTGAGATAATAGTGCACCGTTACCGGCGATCCGTAATTTCCAGAAAACGTAAAGACCGCACCACCGTCTTCCGCATTGGCATTGGAACATCCGTCAGGCACCATGTTGGTGACATATGGATAGAGCGATTCTTGCACTACAACATCAATACTTCCAGAATTGCCCCCACTCTGTGCGGAAAGCTCAATTGTCCCAGATCCTGTATTTGCCCCACTGAAATCAACAGTCAAAATACTTCCAAGAAGTGATGAGGAGGCAAAGCCCGAAATATCGCTGTCCAACGAATAGGTCCAAACACCATTAGAAGAGTGGAGCGCATCAAGATCAATCGTCGCATCTGAGTCTCCATCACATGCATTCAAGTTGTGCACCACAGAGAACGTAACCGAGAACGTGACCGTGGTTGGATCACTCGTGTTTGTCGCAGCATCGCTCGCAGTGACCGTGAAGCTGTAAGAACTCTTGGTGTTGAAGTTCGGATCAGCTGTCAATGTCACAACTCCTGTCGCAGCATTCACACTTAATAAAGCAGCGTCCGTGCCGGCGATGGCATAACTCGTCACACCCACTGCGTCCGTAGCTGTGATCGTGTAGATCGTTTGGCCTGCTCCCGTATTCTCGACCAGGTCCGTGCCTGTGGCACCGGAAGTAATCACAGGGGCCGTGTCATCGACGTCTACAATCGAGAACGTGACCGTGGTAGCCGTGCTCGTACCCGTTTCATCCGTGGCAGTCACCGTAAAGCTGTAGGAGTTCTTCGTCTCGTAATCTGGATCAGCTGTCAATGTCACAACTCCTGTCGCAGCATTCACACTTAATAAAGCAGCGTCCGTGCCAGCGATGGCAAAGCTTTGTATCGTTCCACCATCGTTGGCGTCCGATGTAATCGTGTAAACTGTTTGACCTGCACCCGAATTCTCAGTGATGTTGGTACCTGTCGTGCCAGAAGTGATGGTCGGATTGACTTCATCCACATTCGTGATCGAGAACGTGACCGCGGTTGGGGCACTCGTGTTCGTCGCAGCATCGCTCGCAGTGACCGTGAAACTATAGGAGTTCTTCGCCTCATAATCCGGATCAGCTGTCAATGTCACAACTCCTGTCGCAGCATTCACACTCAATAAAGCCGCGTCCGTGCCGGCGATCGCATAGCCCGTCACACCCACTGCGTCCGTAGCTGTGATCGTGTAGATCGTTTGGCCTGCTCCCGAATTCTCGACCAGGTCCGTGCCTGTGGCGCCGGAAGTAATCACAGGGGCAATGACATCAGAACTTGTAACCGAGAACGTGACCGTGGTTGGATCACTCGTGTTTGTCGCAGCATCGCTCGCAGTGACCGTGAAGCTGTAAGAACTCTTGGTGTTGAAGTTCGGATCAGCTGTCAATGTCACAACTCCTGTCGCAGCATTCACACTTAATAAAGCAGCGTCCGTGCCGGCGATGGCATAACTCGTCACACCCACTGCGTCCGTAGCTGTGATCGTGTAGATCGTTTGGCCTGCTCCCGTATTCTCGACCAGGTCCGTGCCTGTGGCACCGGAAGTAATCACAGGGGCCGTGTCATCGACGTCTACAATCGAGAACGTGACCGTGGTAGCCGTGCTCGTACCCGTTTCATCCGTGGCAGTCACCGTAAAGCTGTAGGAGTTCTTCGTCTCGTAATCTGGATCAGCTGTCAATGTCACAACTCCTGTCGCAGCATTCACACTTAATAAAGCAGCGTCCGTGCCAGCGATGGCAAAGCTTTGTATCGTTCCACCATCGTTGGCGTCCGATGTAATCGTGTAAACTGTTTGACCTGCACCCGAATTCTCAGTGATGTTGGTACCTGTCGTGCCAGAAGTGATGGTCGGATTGACTTCATCCACATTCGTGATCGAGAACGTGACCGCGGTTGGGGCACTCGTGTTCGTCGCAGCATCGCTCGCAGTGACCGTGAAACTATAGGAGTTCTTCGCCTCATAATCCGGATCAGCTGTCAATGTCACAACTCCTGTCGCAGCATTCACACTCAATAAAGCCGCGTCCGTGCCGGCGATCGCATAGCCCGTCACACCCACTGCGTCCGTAGCTGTGATCGTGTAGATCGTTTGGCCTGCTCCCGAATTCTCGACCAGGTCCGTGCCTGTGGCGCCGGAAGTAATCGAGGGAGGTGTAATGTCCGGCGGCGATATGGTCAGCGACCCAACATTAGAAAGTGTATAGCCCGACTGATCTGTAATAACTGCCGTAACCTCATATGTTCCGATGGATGTTGCGCCCAGGGTAAGCGACCAATCTTGATTGACAATTGAAATGCCACTGGTCGTAGTATAGGTAACCCCATCCACATTCACCGTGAAGGTTTCTCCGACGCTTGTATCGTAATTAACGGTTCCTGTGAGTGTTGGTGTTGAATTTGTTGTTGATTCATCATTCACCGTAACAGACCCTGCAGGCCTATTCGCAATAACAGTCGCGAGATAATCATTCAGTGCGTCTAACAATCCTGCAGAAGCGGCGTTCCCGGAGATATTATCGCCATCCACAATGGCAAATGTGCCACCATTCGGGCGCATACCAATGTTCGATGACGCATCTAAAACATAGTTGCTCGCTCCAATTGTACTCAAGTTAACCGCCGATGTGGTCGTGGCGGGTATGAACCCAAAAATCTCGATGGTCGAACCTGAGTTGACACGCCAGACAATCGCTCCTTCAATGTCTAATGATTGGCCCGTAATGCTCACAAAACGAACAAGGCCTGGTATATCGTTGCCTTGTATTTCGAACACCGCACCAGAAGAGTTTTGTACAAAATCCACTTTAGTCAAACCCAAGGTTGAAAAGCTTTGGATGTTATCTGCCTTGGCTGAATTATTTCCTACGGTACCCACAAACCCATTCGTAAATGGAACCGACAGAGTGTTTTGAGCGCTCATTGAAATCCCACAATTCATCAAAACGATGATGGCCGTGCATCTGATAAACATCAAGTTCGAATTTGTCATGTGGATTAAATATTCCTCGTAAAGCCAAAAAAAGAAGTTAAAAATACTTCTTTTATCGATGAAAAGCAAGTCTCGTGTTCAGGTGAATGAACTGAATAAGTTGTACGCTTTGACTTAAATTGCTAAAAACTGTTCTAATCAAAAGGCATCTTTGCCTCTAACAGCATCCAAAAGAATGAATCAAGGACCAAAGCCTGTTGGCAATTACCCCCACACCAAATCTGTCGGCAATCTTTTGTTTTTAAGTGGTGTCGGGCCGCGCATTGCTGGAAGTGACGAAAATGATAGCGGAATTCCTGGATTGGAATTGGATCACAATGGAAACTTCAAATCCTTTGATTTCGCCGCACAGGTTCACAGCGTTTTTGCGAATGTGAAGGCCATTCTTGAGGCAAACGAAAGCAACTGGGAGAGTTTGGTAGATGTTACTGTTTTCTTGGTAGATATGAGGCGGGATTTTGGAACGTTCAATCGCATATACGCGGCGTATTTTCCTGACCCCTCTAGTCAGCCTTGCCGCACAACCGTCGAAATCAATCGGCTCCCAACGCCCATTGCCATCGAACTCAAATGCATAGCAACCCTCAGCGTTTGAATCTACTTCCGGGAATCGCGCTGATCATTTCTAGCACGCTTATGTTAGGCGCACGGGCGCAAGAGCTGCCGCTGGTTGACGCTGATACCATATCACCTCACCCTTTTCCGGCATTCACCCCCAACGGTTCCGTCTACCAGCCCGGTGAATCGCTGAGCTATACTTTTCAATTCGGTTTAATTCATGCGGCTCAAGCAGATATTTCGGTCACACAAGTTTCGCCAAGCCAGCACGGTCCGTCTTGGGAAATTTTAGTTGAAGGTCGGACGACCGGCGCGTTCAAGTGGATCTTTAAGGTCGAAGACGTCTACCGCTCAACCATCGATGCGGCCAGCGGACTGCCGCTCCATTTCCATCGCGATATTCACGAAGGAGGGTATGAATTAAGACAAGACTACGCCTTCGACTGGACACGCAATACCGTTCATTCCCATCGAAAAAAAGGCGATCAGGATTCTGTCATTGCCACGTACTTGCTTCCCCAAACGAGTCACGATATGGTCAGCGCACTGTACGCCCTTCGAAATGTGAAATGGGACCAAATTCAACAAGGCGACACCACCGGAATTCCACTGTTCATGGACGAAGAATGGTTTGAATTGAAACTTGTTCACCAAGGAATCAAACCCATCAAAGTGGATGGAAAAAAGTACGAATGCATTGTGATTCAACCCGTGATTCAAACGGGCCGAATCTGGAAAAAGTCCAATGATCTGGTCGTTTACGTCACCAATGATTCATCCCACATTCCCCTCTATGCGGAAACGCGTATTTTATTTGGGAAAATCCGAATGGAACTGACGCACGCTGAGGGGTTGAGAATTCCTAACTCCTTCGGTCATTAGTGCCTTGATTTTTCCGAATTTGCCCCCATGTCCGACCATCCCCACCCACCATCCTTCGACGAAAACATTCTGAAGAAGGTAGAGGCTCTCCAGGAAAAATATGCGGCCATGGGCCAAGACCTCAACGCCTACTTGGACGGTTTGTTACACGCAGATTACCTCACGTATTGGGACTACATCAACCTCGATACGTTGCTCAGTTTGCAGCATCCCATCACGCCTTTTCCAGACGAATCGATTTTCATTATTTACCACCAAATCACCGAGCTCTACTTCAAATTGGCGCTGCATGAATTGGACCAGTTGAACACTTCAGCATCGAAAGACCCCGATCTAATTTTGAAGCGAGTGAGCCGCGTAAACCGCTACTTCGAAGCGCTGACTCACAGTTTCGAAATCATGGTGGACGGCATGGACCAGGACCAATTCTTGAAATTCCGCATGTCGCTGTTACCTGCCAGCGGTTTTCAGAGTGCGCAGTACCGAATGATCGAAATCCGGAGCACGTCATTTGACCGCTTGCTGCGAGAGGAGGTGCGAGAAAAGTACGAAGACCATGCTCCTGGAGACCTTGAAGAATTGTACAGTCATATCTATTGGAAGGCTGGGGCAGTAGAATTGGCTACTGGAAAAAAAACACTGACGCTGCGTCAATTTGAAGTGAAATACGACCGGACCTTGCTGGAATTGGCCGAAAACACCTTTGAGGTAAACCTCCGCTCCTTGTGGAATGGATTACCGGTTGCAGCGCAGACAGACGATTTACGTCAAGCGCTGCGTTGGTTAGATACCAACGTGAACATCAATTGGCCCCTCAGTCACTACAAAAGCGCCGTGCGTTATCTGCAACGAGATCCGGAAGACATTGCTGCTACGGGTGGAACGAACTGGCAGAAATACCTGCCCCCTCGCTTTCAACGTCGCATTTTCTATCCAGAGCTATGGAGCGAACAAGAGTTGGCAAATTGGGGGAAAGGGTGGGTCGAAAAAGAAGTCTTTGGGGTGAAATGAAGTGCCTTGGAGTCACCGGAAGTCTTGCCGTGCTTTTGCTTCTCGCTTCCTGCGGTACGAGCAGTCCCGATGGAACCGCATCTTCGGCATCGAATGCCGTTCCAGAAATCCCCGCGGCTCCACAAGAACGGTTTGGCACAATTTGGGAAGGGCTAACTGTTGATTCTGGTCTGGTCCAAAGCGGCCAATCCCTATCTCATCTCCTCGGACCCGCTGGAATTTCCGCGGCGGTCATTCAAGAAATTGCCTCAAAAAGCCGAGAGAAATACGACGTGCGAGAGATGCGGGCGGGGCGGCCCTGGTGGATCGCGTTTGATACCGACACTTTGCAACCTGCCACGTATTTTGTGTACGAGCGCAGTTCCACGGGATATGTACGTTTCTCCTTGCGAGAGCCGTACAATGTAGTCTTGGAGTCCTATCCAACCGACACCCTCATCGAACGCGCCACGGGCATCATCGAATCCTCGTTGTCACTCGACCTCGAACGCTCAGGTGCGCCAACAAGCCTCGCACTTTCCATGGCCGGAGTGTATGCGTGGACGGTTGATTTCTCCCGTCTCCAAAAAGGAGATGCCTTCGACGTCTTGTACGAGCGGATCTACGTCAATGGAGAGCCCGTCGGAATGCCTCGGGTCATCGTCTGCCACTTCGAACATCGAGGACGGGACTTACCTGCTTACCGATTTAACCAAGGCGATGGAGTCGACTACTTCGACCTTGCAGGACAAAGTTTGCGCAAGGCCTTCCTCAAAGCGCCTGTGGAATTCAGCCGAATCAGCAGCCGCTACAACCTCAAGCGCTTTCACCCCATCCTCAACCGCACCAAGGCCCACTATGGAACAGATTACGCCGCTCCTACCGGTACACCTATCCTGTCCGTTGGAGACGGGGTGGTGATCAAATCAAGCTACACCAAGGGCAACGGCAAATACGTCAAAATCAGGCACAACGCCACCTATGAAACCCAGTACTTGCACATGTCCAAACGCGCCGTTTCCGTCGGTGAATCCGTACGTCAAGGCCAAGTCATTGGGTATGTTGGCCAAACCGGCTTGGCCACGGGACCGCACGTTTGCTTCAGGTTTTGGAAAAACGGCAAACAAGTGGACCACCTCCAAGAGGATTTCCCCCCGTCCAACCCAATAGCGCAGGAACAACAGGATGCTTTTCTGACTACCGTCACAGAGTGGAAAGAAAAAATCGACGATCCCACCTTCGGCGTTCGCTGAGTGAACCACGCGGCGCTATTTATGTAAAAGCAACCAA
This sequence comes from uncultured Flavobacteriales bacterium, assembly GCA_905479115.1. Lineage (GTDB taxonomy): Bacteria > Bacteroidota > Bacteroidia > Flavobacteriales_D > Sanyastnellaceae > UA16. Next base: position 22,117 of record CAJQLF010000051.1, on the reverse strand, counting down.
TTGGTCAGTAGGTGCGTTTTCCATTTGGTCTTCCTGGACCTGAGTGGCGCTGCATCTCTATGTTTGTGAAACCTGCAAGATGTCGCAGATGTTAAGAGGGAGGCGCCACTTTATTTCCCGCCTTCCATGTCCGCTTGAAAGGCAATCCCATACCGTTTCATTTGCTGGACCATTGACTGCAATCCGTTGGCCCGCGTTGGGCTGAGGTGGGTATCCAATCCAATTTTACCGATAAACCACAAGTCGGCAGACGCAATGTCCTGAGGAGGCAATCCATCCAGCACCCGGACCATCAAGGCCACCAGCCCTTTGGTAATAATCGCATCGCTATCTGCGCGAAACCGCACCTCCCCGTTGGCGTTTTTTGAAGCGGTCAACCACACACGTGACTGGCACCCACGAATCAAGTAATCTTCTTGTTTTTCTTCCTCCGGTAAGGATTCTAATTCCTTACCCAACTCAATGACATGCTCATACTTTTCAATCCAATCCTCGAAAAACGCAAATTCCTCGACGATTTCATTTTGGCGGTTCTGTAGATCGGCATTCATTGCTCCTGGAGATTTCGCTGTCAAGCTCGCAACATGTTCACCGCACGTTCCGTCGCAGCTACAAAGGTATCGACTTCCTGCAAGGTGTTGTACGCTCCAAACGAAGCGCGCACTGTTCCCGATACAGCGAAGCGCTCCATGAGCGGCTGAGTACAGTGGTGTCCTGTTCGGACAGCCACTCCCTGCGAATCAAGCAATGTTCCGATGTCATACGGGTGCACTCCATCAACCACAAAACTCACTACTCCTGCTGATTCCGGGGCGGTCCCTATGAATCGCATGCCCTCCAACTTACGTAATCCATGTCGAGCTTGAGCCGCCAGAACCGTTTCGTGATCCATCACCGACTCCACCCCCAAGCCATTGAGCCAAGTCAACGCTACTCCCAAGCCAATCGCTCCGCTGATGTGCGGCGTTCCCGCCTCAAACTTGTGCGGCAAACCTGCATACGTCGTTCCATTGCGAATGCTCACAACATCAATCATTTCACCGCCGCCCTTCCAAGGTCGCATGGATTCCAACAACGATTGACGACCGTAGAGCACCCCGATACCCGTGGGGCCGTATGATTTATGTCCCGAAAAAACATAGAAGTCACACCCCAAATCCTGCACATCCACCGCTGCATGTGGAACGGCTTGGGATCCGTCAATTAACACCTTCGCTCCCGCCGCTTGTGCCCATGCCGTGAGTTGTTTCGCATCATTAATGGTCCCAAGCGTATTGGAAATGTGGGTAAACGCAACCAGCTTCGGATTTACTTTCAATTTTTCTTGAAAGTCCTGTAAATCAAGTGTACCGTCGTCTAAAACACCCACGGCTTCTACATGCGCACCTCGCTCTTCCGCCAGCATTTGCCAAGGAACGATGTTCGCATGATGCTCCATTTCTGTGATCAGTATGACATCGCCCTTCGAAATATTCTCTCGGCCCCACGCTTGTGCCACGAGGTTAATGCCATCCGTCGCTCCCGCCATCCAGATGATCTCACTCGAAGATGCTGCGCCTATGTGGCGTTGGACAATGGTGCGGGCATGTTCAAATGCGTCCGTTGCCTGCTGTGAAAGCGCATGAACACCCCGGTGCACATTGGAGTGGTAATGCATCAGGTACTCCCGCTGCGCTTCGATCACGGGAACGGGCTTCTGCGCCGAAGCCGCATGGTCGAGGTACACAAGCGGTTTCCCGTTCACTTCCCGCGTTAAAATCGGGAATTGCGCACGTACGTGATTCGGGTCCAGCACCTTGCTCATGCCTCAGAATTAAGATTCGTTGTCCGGATGATCGCTCCAGATTTCCCATTGATGCTTTTCGGCCAATCGGTGCTCCACTTCCAAACGCACTTCCGGCACGGCCAATCCTTGCAATACTTCTCCAATGAAGGCATGCACCAACATCGCCTTGGCCGCTTCAAGACCTACCCCGCGGGAACGGGCATAAAAAAGCGCCTCGTTATCAAATTGTCCAATGGTGCACCCGTGGCTGCATTTTACATCATCCGCATAAATCTCCAATTCCGGCTTGGCATTCATGGTCGCCTGATCGCTAGCCAGGATGTTGGCGTTTTGTTGGTAAGCGTTGGTCTGCTGCGCATCGGGACGGACAAAAACTTTTCCGTTGAATACTCCTGTGCTCTTGCCGTACAAGATGCCTTTATAATTTTCTGAACTCGTGCAGTGCGCGACGCGGTGATCAACCGTCGTATGGTTGTCAACGAACTCGCCATCCAAAGGCAGGAATATGCCATTGAGCTCGGCATGCGATCCTTCTCCGTCAATGCGAAAGGTTAAGTCATTCCGGACCCACTGGCCACGGATGGTCACCGTGTGAACGTCTGCTCGACTTCCACGGGCCTGGCGAATGTCTTCAAAGGCTACGTGCTTGACCTGCCCCCCTTCGTCTTGAACTTTGTCCAAGCTCAGCCGCGTATTCTCTCCAATGGATGCCCGAGTCAGGATATTCACTGCTCCCATAGCATCCTCTGAAGCACTCGACCATTGCACGCACTTCACTTGCGCGTGAGCGCCTATCACCATGTCATGCCGCAAAAAGGAAACGCTCCCTTCGCCAGTGCACCGGTGATGCACCAGGATGGGCCGGTCCAAAACAGTATTCTTTTCGACGCGCAAGTACATGCCTTCGCTCGCAAACTTTCCATTCAATGCCGCAAACCACTCCGCGTGTTCGGGTTGCTGAGCGTCCATGGCTTGGAGTGTTTCGGGTGGCGCTTGGGACAACGGCATACAAACGACGCCCGGATGCACCGGTAAGTCACTTGCTGCAGCGTCAAAGTGTCCATTCACAAAGACCATTCGATAGGCGTCCAGCCCTGGAATCGGATTCGGCTCACAGCCTGCTGCAGCGACCGTTGCGGTCTCTGCCGCTTTCACCTCACTCCACCAAGCAGCGACCGGTGTATACTTCCAGCGCTCCACGCGGCGGTGGGGCACAGGTAAGCTTGAAAGAACTTCGTCGTAAGCGCTTCGGGCCGATCCCATGATGCGGTCCAGTGCTTCGACAAAGGCCACTCCTTTCTCTTGCGTCGCAGCATGCTGCACCGACTTCGTTGGTCGGTCCATCACTTGGGGCTTGGCCAAATCCATCATGCCAATGCGTCTTCTTTGATCCAGTCGTAGCCTCTTTCTTCGAGCTCTAATGCCAATTCTTTTCCTCCTGAACGGACGATTCGGCCATCGACCAACACGTGCACAAAATCCGGAACGATGTAATCCAACAATCGCTGATAGTGCGTGATAACGAGGAAGCTCCGATCAGGAGAGCGCATGGCGTTTACCCCTTCGGATACAACGCGCAAGGCATCAATGTCGAGACCTGAATCCGTCTCATCGAGGATGGCCAACTTCGGCTCGAGCATGGCCATTTGAAAGATTTCGTTGCGCTTCTTTTCTCCTCCCGAAAACCCTTCATTGACGGAACGATTTCGCAAGCGCCCATCGAGTTCAACCAGCTTCGCTTTTTCCTTGACCATCTCGAGAAAGTCTTTTCCTTTGATGGGGTCCAACCCTTCGTGCTCGCGCTTGCCGTTGACAGCTGCTCGCATAAAATTGATGTTGGAAACCCCGGGTATTTCAACCGGGTATTGGAAGGCCAAGAACAGCCCTGCTCGAGCACGCTCGGTGGCGTCCATGTCCAAAAGGTCCGTCCCATTGAAGTGGACCATTCCCCCATCGACACTGTAATCTTCACGACCCGCTAACACGGATGCCAAGGTTGATTTGCCGGAGCCGTTGGGGCCCATGATGGCATGGACTTCACCGGGATTGATGGTGAGGTTGAGGCCTTTGAGGATCTTCGATTCGTCGATCGAAGCCTGGAGTTCGTTGATTTTCAGCATTATCCTACACTTCCTTCCAATGAGATGGACAAGAGTTTTTGAGCTTCCACGGCAAATTCCATGGGCAGTTGATTCAGCACATCCTTCGCGTAACCGTTCACGATCAGGCTAATCGCCTGTTCCGCATCGATGCCACGTTGGAGGCAATAAAAGATTTGATCTTCCCCGATTTTAGAAGTCGTCGCCTCGTGCTCGACTTGAGCCGTTGGGTTTTTCACTTCGATGTATGGGAAGGTGTGCGCTCCACTCGTGTCGGTCATGAGCAGGGAGTCGCATTGCGAAAAATTGCGGGCATTCGCCGCCGATGGCATGATCTGGACCAAACCACGGTAGCTGTTGTGGCTGTTTCCTGCGCTGATCCCTTTGGAGATGATGGTCGAGTGCGTGTTCTTCCCCAAATGAATCATCTTCGTGCCGGTATCGGCCTGCTGGGCATTGTTTGTCACGGCCACACTGTAAAATTCTCCCACGCTGTGGTCGCCTTTCAAAATACAACTTGGGTATTTCCACGTCACGGCACTGCCCGTTTCAACCTGGGTCCAACTGATTTTTGAACGACGGTGGCATATCCCCCGCTTCGTGACAAAGTTGTACACTCCGCCCTTGCCGCTGGCATCGCCTGGGTACCAATTCTGAACGGTGGAATACTTGATTTCTGCCTCGTCCAAAGCGACCAGTTCGACCACCGCCGCATGCAGTTGGTTTTCGTCGCGTTGAGGAGCCGTGCACCCTTCTAAATAACTCACATAACTCGCTTCATCCGCGATGACCAACGTGCGCTCAAACTGGCCTGTGCCAGATTCATTGATGCGGAAATACGTGCTCAACTCCATGGGGCATCGCGCGCCTTTAGGAATGTAGCAGAATGACCCGTCTGTAAAAACGGCAGAGTTCAATGCGCTAAAAAAATTGTCTCGGGTTGGAACAACGCTTCCGAGGTATTTGCGCACGAGCTCTGGGTGCTCTTTGACCGCCTCGCTCATGGAACAAAAAATGATCCCCAATTCACCGAGCTTTTCTTTAAAACTGGTCGCCACAGAAACCGAGTCCATCACGAAGTCTACTGCCACGCCAGACAGGCGCTTTTGCTCCTCCATCGAAATACCCAGCTTTTCCATGGTGCGGCGCATCTCAGGGTCCACCTCATCCAGCGAATTCAGTTGCTTCTTTTGCTTAGGAGCCGCATAATAACTGATCGCTTGGTAATCCGGCTTCACATAGTTGAGATGCGGCCAGTCGGGTTCTTCCATGGTTTGCCACACCGCAAATGCCTCGAGCCTCCACTGCAATAGCCAATCAGGCTCTTCCTTCTTGGAGGAAATCAAGCGGATGATATCCTCACTGAGGCCTGCTGGCGCCTTGTCCGATTCGATTTCTGTTGTGAAACCAAACTCGTACGATTTGCCTGTGACTTCCTCTAAAACCTTGTCTTTCCCGTCGTATGCCATTGGATCTTTTTTCGATCTGTTGCTAAAAACACACTAATCAAATCGGCGTTCGCTACAATGAAAAACTCTCTCCGCAGCCACATGTTCTGTTGGCGTTGGGATTGTAGAACTGAAAACCCTTTCCATTGAGCCCTCCACTGAATTGCAATTCTGTGCCCACGAGGTACAGAAAGCTCTTCCGGTCTACGACTATTTTTACTCCCTTATCCTCAAACGTTTGATCTCCTTCTTGGACTTCATGATCAAACGTCATTTCGTACATCAATCCTGAACACCCACCACCTTTGACACCCACCCGAACAAAACTGCCCGAGGGTCGCCCTTCTTCTTTCAGCAAATTGAGCACCTCGTCTCGTGCGCTTTCATTGACTGTAATCATCTCTATTGCTTGATTTTGCTGTAAAGATACGTTATTTAAAATCGTTCTAAACTGCGCAGTCAACGCAATGCACCGCGAATAACAATCGTTTGCAACCGATTCGTCGTTTCATCGCATATTTGGGGGACGAATCACACATGACTTCTCCTTCTGCTTCATCCAATCGCCCTTCTGGCGCTCAAATCACCACCGCGGTTACCACGACCGTCGGTATGAGCCTGACGCTTTTACTTATTGGGCTTTTGCTTGTCATTGGGTTTTTGGGGCACCACTGGGAACAAGAGCTTCGCCAGGAAGCGCGTGTTCAGGTGTTTTTTCAACGGGATGTGGATCCAACAGCATTGGAAGAGGCGCGCGAAATCGTGCGAACTGACCCGGGCGTTGAATCCGTTACCTTCATTGATGCCCAAACCGCAAGCCGGGAATTGGAAGCACAACTAGGCGAGTCATTTGTAGATTTCTTAGGCTACGTCCCTCTATCGGACGTCATGGATTTGCGGATGCTCCCGAGTGCGAGTACTACTGAGGCACTTGCTATCGCTGTTCAGCGCTTGGAGGAGATCCCCGGTGTTGCGGATGTTGTTTGGCAAGAAGCCTTGCTCGGACAAATTGAACGCACCATTCAACGATTGGTCGGTCCCCTGATTGGGCTCGCCGCAATCTTTTTGTTGGCGGCCGTTGCCCTGATGAATAACACGATTCGGCTCACCGTTTTTGCCCGTCGATTTTTGATCAAAACCATGCAGCTCGTAGGGGCCCATCCCCAGGCCATTCGAGCGCCTTTTTTGCGACAAGGGTTTTACTACGGAATAGTCTCTGGAGCATTGGCCTTTGCAGCCATCAATGGAATCCTTACGCTCGTTCAATTCCAAAACACCTCCTTCCTCGATCCCTTCTCTCCTTTGATATTAGGCGTGTTATTGGGAATCCTCTTATTTCTTGGTGTTCTGTTCGGCGTAAGTTCCACCGCTTTTGCTGTCAATCGATTTTTGAAAAAACGCTTGGACACCTTGCATTAACTTTGCCCCATGAGTGCATCAAAAAATTCTCCCGATGGGTTCGCCTTGAAACAGACGAACTACCAATGGTTGATCATTGGGATTGCTATTTTGATTGTCGGCTATCTCCTGATGTCGGGAGGTGCCGCAGAAGATCCAACGGCATTCAGCGATGAAATCTTCAGCACTCGGCGGATTACCGTTGCACCCCTCGTCGTATTGCTCGGCTATGGGACCATCTTTTACGCAATTCTAAAGCGCTGATGTCGCCTTGGGAAGCGATTATCCTTGGGATTATCCAAGGATTAACAGAATTCTTACCGGTAAGTAGCTCGGGGCATTTGGAGCTGGGAAAAGCCTTGTTTCAACTGCAAGAAGTTGATTTGACCTTTAGCATTTTAGTGCATGGAGCTACGGCGTGCAGCACGTTGGTGGTGTTTCGAAAAGACATCGCCAAACTCATTGCTGGCGCGTTTGATTCCGACCGCCAAGAGCGACATACCGCTCACCGTTACATCGGATGGTTGGCCCTTTCCACCTTGCCCGCCGTCGCGGTAGCGTTCACCTTGCGCGACCAAATCGAATCTGTTTTTATTGAACATCCCGAGCGGGTGGGGTGGTCGCTGTGCGTGACCGCATTGATTCTCTTTTTGTCTGAGCGCTTATCGGCGGCGTCACGCACCCTCTCGACCGGCAAGGTCATCGGCATTGGGGTGGCCCAAGCATTGGCTATCATTCCGGGAATTAGTCGATCGGGCTCTACCATCGGAACGGCTATCGCATTGGGAATTTCACGTGAGGAAGCTGCGCGGTTTAGTTTTCTCATGGCACTCCCTGTCATTTTTGGTGCAACTGCCTTGGAAATCAAAGACTTCATGGAAGCCGGAGGCGCAGGTACAGGACAAGTGAGCGGCATGGCTTATGCGCTTGGAACAGCCGCCGCATTCATCAGCGGAGTAGCCGCGTGCCAATGGATGATTCGGTTGGTGCGAAAAACAAACTTGAATGTCTTTGCCCTTTATTGCCTCGCTGTGGGGCTGCTGGCCGTGTGGTTCATTCAATAAATTCAAGGAGCATGACTCGATTAATCCTATTCATGTTAATTGGCGCCTTCTTCTGGACAGGTTGCTCCTCGGTAACCTTTACCGAACCCATGCCTTTGGGGCGCAGAGATTTGAATCAATTTCCAGCAAAATGGCAAGGAACGTGGACCGATGGGGACAATCTCACTGTGGAAATTCACCCGTCCATGGTTTTCGATGAAGGCTCTGAAGATACAATTCAGCTTGGAGAACAAGCGAAATTGCGGCGATTCCATGGGTATCTGGTGTTAAGCCAAGGCCTGGATGACCCTTCCCGATGGTCCGTGACGTTGGGGCGCAGATGGAAGGATGAAATCTACTTGTGGAAATTTGATCAAGACGACGCTGATGCCGTCGCTGTGTGGAGTGAAGTCCTCAACACCGCAGCCGTTGAGCAGGTTGAGGTCTTAGGAAAGACAACCCATGTGTTGTCACCCGAAAATAACGCCGCCTTTCGCAAGCTTTTGACCCAGGGGGGACTCACATCCAGCGGAACCTTGCGCAGGGTGACTGCACCTATTGTGCCGACGCGTTAACAGCAACTACATCCCAGTTAACCAAAGACATGAAAGCCGATATGTAGGCTTTTCGACGGTTTTGATAATTCAGATAATACGCATGCTCCCACACGTCCATTCCCAATAATGGGGTGCCCGGTCGATCGACAATTTGGGACATCAGAGGGTTGTCTTGGTTCGGTGTACTCGTGACTTCCAATTGGCCTTCTTCGTTTCGAATCAGCCAAGCCCATCCGCTTCCAAATCGCTTGGCCCCAGCGGTAGCAAAAGCTTCTGTGAATGCCCCCACAGAACCAAAGGCCGACTCAAGTTCCTCCCGCAATGCACCTGCCGGTTCTGGAGAGCCTCCCGGAGTCAAAGTCCTCCAGTACAACGTGTGGTTGTAGTGGCCTCCTCCGTTATTTCGCAAGGCCGTTTGATCTGGCTGGAGCGTCCCCAACAGATCCACAAGCTCCATTCCATCATAGGCCCCATTGGCTGCACCTATGGCTTTGTTCAGCTTGTTGACATACCCCGCATGGTGCTTTCCAAAGTGAATTTCCATGGTCGCCGCATCAATCCGAGGAGCCAAGGCATCAAATCCGTAACCCAGCGCCTCTTGCTCGAACAAAAAAGGCTTTGGCTTCATCCCTTTTACCGGTGCATCCCTCTCTTGCGTGCGAGCGTCGCCCGTTCCACATCCAACGAATGGTGCAATTAACATGCCTGCACCCGCAGTGCCAGCCAATTTCAGGAAGGTTCGTTTCTTCATAAGACAAAGATGCGTCTTCCACTTCAAACTGTGCACATTCGGCACAATGCTTGTGCACGGTCAACCGTTCAACACTGTAGTTTCGAATGGAAGAATCTCAATGAAACGTCTGCGCATAACTTTATTGGTAATTGTCCTCTTGATTCTCGCCTGCGGGGGAGCTGGCATCGCTTGGTTGGCATCCCATGAGGACCGCCTGACCGAGCAGCTTCTCCGTGAATTGGATGAGCGGCTGATCACAGATGCGCACATCGAAAAAATCGAATTGGACCTTTGGTCGCATTTCCCCGATGTTTCACTTGTTTTGAATGGCGTCTGGGCCATGGACTCGTTCGGGTCAAATGACACCTTAATCCAAGCAGGTCAAATCCAACTCGCATGCCACGCCCTTGCACTGCTGCGCGGCCAATACGAACTCTCAGAGCTGAGTATTTCTGACGCCCAATTGAACTTACAAAGCACAGAGGATGGCCAATGGAACACCGACGTTTGGCGCACTGCCCGCGCAGATACCACCTCTAGCAGCGCCTCTTTCTCTATCCAAAACCTGACATTCCTGCGCACGGCTGTGCGAGCAGATAACCGGACGGTCCACGTGGATGAAGCCCGCGTGCAAATCGCCTGGAGCGACACCGGCCTCTTTGCCATTGGCGAAGGGGTTGTTGGCACCGCAGAGACACCGGAATTCAAAACGAAGAGTCCGTTGGATTGGGCAGGTGAGTTCAGATGGAATCCCACCTCTGAAGCCGTCTGGATTTCGCTTACCGAGGTTCTCTGGAAGGGGTTAGAAGCTCAATTTGAAGTGGAAAAAGATGGTGGCCCATGGCGAATCGAAGGCCATGCCAGCCACATTTCGCTGTCGGCATTTAAAGCGCTGGTTCCACTCCCCTCACCCTGGAACAAACTCTCCAGCGCAACAACAGCCAGCGGCTCCCTCACCTGGGCGGATAATGTCTTCAAATCGAATTGGGTGATTGACTCGGGGACATGGCAAGTTCCTTGGGAAGATCGCATGGTAAATGCCAAGGGAGACGCGCGGATTTGGGTCACATTTGACAACGGGCGATGGCGAGCTGATGCCCCTGCTGTCAACCTCCAATCCGAAGGCTGGAATTGGCAAGGAGCAGTAAATCGAATCGATTTCAAAACAGGAACCTTTCAAACCGAGGGCGCTGGTCAAGTAGATTGGGGTGCCTTGGAAAAAGGCTTACTCCCGTCTGGAAATGAGTGGCCACATTCGGGGCTCACCACATGGAACGGAAAGGCCGAACGACGCACCAGCGGCTGGGAATTTGAGGGTGCGTTTACCGCAGATAAAATGGCAGGGGAATGGAAAGGGGTTCCATGGACTGCCCAAGCAACCGGCGAGGTCAATAAAAACATGGCCACCGTATCGTCATTTCAAGCCCAATGGGATGAAATCCAACTCGACGGTGACCTCGAAATCGATGACTTCAATTCAAAGGATAAACCAACGAGCATTGGGGGAACTATTCATCTTCCGCAATGGGCTTATGCCGCCACAGATTCTTCCGAGACTTTTGCCTTGCAGGATATGCAATTGCCCGCGGGAATCGCCGTCGATTTGGAAGCTGAAGTCGGCCATGTCGCCTATGAAAATTGGAGCTTGGATACCGTTCAGTTCCGCCTCACAGGAGATCCATCGCAATGGCAGGTATCGCGGTTTAAAGCGTCCACCTTGGAAGGCTCCCTGACCGGAGATGGCCAGTGTTCATTCGCCCCGGACGGTTCCAAGGCAGCCTTTCTCATCCATCCTAACGTAGTCCATTGCGACCTCCCCTCGCTTTTTAGGGCATTCAATAATTTTGATCAAACAACGCTCCGTTCCACCCACTTGAGCGGCAAACTTGAAGTGTCTGGCTCTGTGCAGTTTGACCTCTTGACCAACGGTGAGTGGGACCCCTCTAGCCTTGATGTTTTGGGAGCCTCCTCCATCGAACATGGCTCGCTCAAGGACCTTGAAGCTTTTGAAGACATCGCTGATTACTTGCGCGGTCACCGCATGATGGCTCCGCTTGTCGATCCCGATGACCTCAGCGAACGCCTCGCCGATGTCACCTTTGATCACCTCGAGTCCCCGGTATACATCTCCCGAGGAGTCGTGCAAATCCCGACCGTTGAAATTCGCTCCTCTGCGATGAATATTACCCTTGAAGGTCAATACGGTTTTGACTCCTCCATCGACTACACACTGGGGTTTGCCATGCGCGACTTGCGATCCGCTCGTGAGAGTGAATTTGGGCCCATTGAAGACGATGGTCTCGGACAGCAGTTTTTCATCTCCATGCAAGGAACGGTTCAGAATCCAGTATATAGCTGGGACCGGGAAGCCCAAAAAAACCACCGCAAAGAAAATTTCCAGCGCGAAAAAGAACTCCTAAAAGACCTCTTCCGTAAATCGACCCCATGAACGACCAACCCACAAGCTCCGAACTCTTGGCAACGGCAAAAGCGGCATTGCAATCTTGCCTTGAACAATTGGATCAAACCGACCCCGATTGGGCGAACATTCACCTCCAACTCGGGACTTCCCAGCGCGCCGTAGCCGTAGCCGAGCACTTGGCATCGATTCAGTCCGTCGCGCAAGAGCAGCACATCGAGGCCGAGGAAGTGGTCGTTCCATCCGAGTTAGTCCAGGAAGAGGTGGAAATCATCTCAGAGGCGGAGGCCCTGGGCCACACACCCCAATTAGATCCGACCGCAATCAAATCTAGTCCAGCAACAACCTCGCCTGCAGGAGGTCCCTCCCTTGCCGAAACATTGAGTGAACAAAAGCTCGTTGCCCTCAAAAGCGCCTTAAGCATCAATGACCGGGTGCGCTTTTCCACCCTGCTCACCGACGGTGACGTTCCCGCATTCATGCAGCTCTGTGAAACCATTGAACGCTGCAGTCAATTCGAGGAAGCACAAGTGCTCTTGCTGGAGTCAACAACAGATGTGGATTGGGAAGATGAAGACCAAGGGGGATTGGCTTTTCTCACCCTGGTTCGTCGTTTATTTGTGACAGCATGAGCGACTCAACTGCCCAGAATGGCACCCTCTATCTCATTCCGACCCCAGTTGGAAACCTCGGTGACTTCACACCGCGTGCTGTGGACATTCTGCGCGAAGTAACATTCATCCTCGCCGAGGATACCCGAACGACGGGCAAACTGACACATCATTTTGAAGTTGACACGCCGCTGAAGGCCTTTCATCAGCACAATGAGCACAAGTCCACTCCAGGATGGATCAATGCTCTCCAAACGGGCCATTCGCTGGCCATATGCTCTGACGCCGGTACTCCGGGAATTTCTGACCCCGCCTTTCTTCTGGTACGCGCATGCACCGAACAAGGCATCCCCGTTGTTTGCTTACCCGGAGCAACCGCCTTTGTGCCCGCACTTGTCGTTTCGGGGATTCCCTGCGATCGATTTGTTTTTGAAGGCTTCTTACCTCACAAAAAAGGACGTCAAAAGCGAATAATTGCATTGGCTGAAGAAGAGCGCACGGTGGTGTTGTACGAATCTCCTCACCGCATCTTGAAGTTGCTCAATGAAATAGAAACCCATTGCGGGAGCGATAGGTGGGTCGCTTGTTCTCGGGAAATAAGTAAGTTACATGAACAAACCGTCCGAGGTCCGGCGTCTGAGTTAATCGCCCACTTCACCGAGCACGAGCCACGTGGAGAGTTCGTTGTGGTCATGGCCGGTAAGCCTTAGAACAAGCGTCCGTGCAAATCGCTGACCTGACGTATTCCCACCAATTCGAGCTGACTGTCCTTTGGGCGTTCTACGTTGCGCGTATGGCCCGAATAAAAGAGCCTTTTCATTCCGAGTCGACTGGCCTCAGCAATGCGCTGATTTATGCGCGGAACAGGGCGGATTTCACCGGTCAAGCCGACTTCACCAGCGAAAGCTGTCCCCCATGGAAGCGGGACATCCAACACACTGCTTAAAATAGCTGCTACCACGGCCAAATCAATGGCTGGATCCTGCATGCGCAACCCCCCTGCCAAATTCAAAAACACATCCTTCGATCCCAGCTTGAAACCGCACCGCTTTTCTAAAACTGCCAGCAGCATATTCAGCCGGCGCAAATCAAACCCCGTTCCCGATCGCTGAGGCGTTCCATAAACGGCTGTTGAAACCAAGGCCTGTACCTCCACCAGCATGGGACGCGCTCCTTCGAGCGCTGCAGACACGGCCGTTCCGCTCAAGCCTTCGTCGTCAGACTTTTGACCCAGTAGCGCATCCGATGGGTGCTCTACTCCCATCAACCCCGTACCCCTCATTTCATAGAGTCCCAACTCTGCTGTCGTTCCAAACCGATTTTTGACGGCCCGCAGCATCCGATACGCGTGGTGGCGTTCTCCTTCAAACTGGAGCACAACGTCCACCATGTGTTCCAACACCTTCGGGCCTGCCAATGAGCCCTCCTTCGTAATGTGCCCCACAAAAAAAACGGGAACATGATGCTGTTTGGCATAGCGCGTAAAGGCCGCTGCCGTCTCTCGTATTTGAGAAACCGAGCCAGGGGCTGACTCTACCTCCGGTAAAAACATCGTCTGAATGGAGTCGACAATCACCATGGACGGCTTGTTCGCCTCCAATTCACGCAGAACAGCTTGCGCATCGGTCTCCGCAAAAACAAACAGGGACGGGGGTACTTGACCAAGTCGTTCTGCGCGCATCCGCACCTGTTCTGGACTTTCTTCTCCGGCAATATAAAGAATGCGGTTCGCTCCCTTGGCCATGTGAAGGACCGATTGAAGCATCAAGGTCGACTTGCCAATTCCTGGCTCACCCCCCAACAAAATAACCGCGCCTGGGACCACTCCCTGGCCCAATACCCGGTCGAGCTCAGCATCACCCGTTGGGGTTCTTCCCAACTCCAGCACCTCAACATCTGCCAGAGGTCTGGCTTCAGCTGGCTTTAACTGTGGCGATTTCCTTCGCTCTGCAGGCGTGTTGCTCCGGACCGTGAACGCTTCGAGCGTATTCCATGCTTTACAGGAGGGACATTTGCCCACCCATTGAACCGAATCTTGGCCGCATGAAGAGCAGACGTAGTGGGTTTTCGATTTGGCCAAGTTACCTCTGAATCAGTCGCGCAAAATCGTCACGTGCCCACTTTGTTCAATGCCGCTTGGTAGGCGCAAGTTGTACCAGTACGTTCCTGTTTCACCATTGTTGGGACGCCACGCGGATTCATTGGTGTAATTGTTACTAGCGTATACCTCTTGTCCCCAGCGGTTGTATATGCGCATGTAAACATTGTCGTACACTTCAAGGCCTTCAATGTGGAAGTCCTCATTCATGGCATCACCGTAATCAGGCGTAAAGACATTTGGGATGGTCAACGCACAATAATCAATCACGACATCCCATTCTTGGCGCACACCACCAACTGCGCAAGGGTTGATTGCTGATCCAACCAATTCAATCCCGTATTCCCAACAATTTTGGTTCAAGGTTGAACTCACTACGGTCATGATGTCCACAGGATTGCCAAAGTAAATCGTCGTGTCCGGGCACTCCACCCACCACTCATATTCACCAGCACCATCGATCCAGTCGGTACCATTCCATGTGGTAGCATGCAGCTCAAAATCGTACTCCACTTCGGGACACAGCGTCAAATGCGGATTATCTTCTCCATTAGGCGAAGTAGCTGGTATTTGACGATAAGGGTTCGACCATGTCCAGTACTCAACCCCATCGTCCTCTCCAAGGAATGGTTCCGGCTCAATTGCCGGTGGCAAACCAATGTACAAATAAGAGCATACGGTGTTGGTCTCACAACCAAATGGATCGGTATAGTCCATGCAAATATCTTGTCCATCGTATTCACTCCCATCTATTACTTCCCACGTCAAATCGGTGGAACCATCGGGCCATACCACGGTATATCCATCAGGCAAGTCAGGAATGACGACACCTACTCCATCTCCCAAGCAATCGATGGTCATGCTCTCCAGTGGAAGCGGAATATCGCCGACGATGCTAATGTCCGCGCAAGCTTCACCTTGTCCGCATTGATTTGAAACCTCCACACAGAATTCTCCCGTTTCAACAGCGGAATATTCTTCTGCAATCTCACCCGGAATCAAGTTGCCATTGAAGTACCACTCGAACTCCAAATCTGGCGTATCCGGGCTGGTCGGATCTAAATAGACTTCACCGCCTTCACACAAATTTTCATCCTCCAAACTCGGTTCAGGCGTGAATTGAGAATACAGCGGAACGGACGCTGACGCAGAGCCACAACCATTGGTTACAACAATGGATGCGTTATACGTAGTCGTATTCGAAAATGAGAACTCGTTGAACGCCACATCATCATCCCCAGGAGCAGACCAGTTCAACGTTGCCGTGCCTCCTATGTCATCTACTTCAGCAAAAACCGTCTCCGACTCCCCATCGCACAGCAAATCATCGATGACGGTAAGTTCCACCGAAGGCTCCTCGGTGATTTCAATGTCGTAGCAATAATCACTCTGGCACGTCTCCTCAGCAAAGCAAATCTCATAGAGACCGTAACTCGTAGGTATGAACTCCGTATCGTATTGATCCGTATTTGTAAACTCCCAACCGTCTACTGGAGCAGACACGCAGGTCCATTCGCCCGTGGCTGGAGATGCGATGCATTCAGATGGAGAGGTGAAAATCGTGCCCGGTCCCAAGTCGCTGATTTGAGTGGCATTCAAGAACCCACAGTTGTAGACAGAGACGGAAAGCACATCCGAATCGATGGAGGCGTCTTCATAAAAGACGATCTCAATGTTATCTCCTGCGACAATGTCAAAATCAAATTGTTCGAAGGCACTGCTCGATGTCAGGATATAGCTGTCATCATTGATAATTACCTCCAAGTAACTCCCTCCCCAACCCGAAGACTCGTTAGAACTCATGTAAACCAAGAATGCTCCCTCTTGCGGGCTGGAAAAACCGCCTTCAAATACAACCGAACTTGGAATGCCGTCGCAGAACGGATCAATGGTTACCTCCGGAATGAAGGATCCAATGGTTTCAATGATAAAGACTCGCTGTCCTTGACAGCCATCCTCGTCCGTCACCAACAATCGGTAGGTCCCTGCGGTGAGTTCTGCTCCCGCGTCACCCACATAGGAAACCACCTCTCCGCCCAATCCATTCCAATCTGCATCCCATTGATAAATATCGTACTCCAGTTGCTCGAGCGAGTCCACTACAACCAAAGCGGTTTGCCCTGGACAAACTGCAGCCGGATCTACCACAACATCCGGTAAAAAGTAAGGGCTTTGATCAACGTAAAACTCCTCAACAACGGTGCACTGGTCGATGTAACCTGTGACAAAAAATGTCCCCCCGTACGAGTAGGTGTTCGTGTTCCCTGGTGTTCCATTGGACCACACAATTTCTTCAAAGTCACCTGTTGCCGTTAGGGTTAACTCCCCTCCAGCACAAATAGCGGTGTTGCCATCAACGGTCAACTCTGGCAGAACAATATCCAAGACTTCGAAGACCAAGGTCGTCACCGTTTCACCCACTGGTGTGCCGTCATCTGTCGCTGTAATGGTAATCTCCTGAATCCCTACATTCTCAGGCAAAGCTGTGAAAATCCCCGTAATATTCGCCAAGTCATCTTCCTCTGTGATGGTGTAATCCCAACCGGGAACATCCGTGGAGGTCACGGTAATGGTCTGATTGGGCTCAGGTCCGAGGAAGCTGAGGTTCATGTCGAAGGTATTCCCCAAGCACATAAATACCGTGTCGCATCCCACGTTGGCCGTAGGGAATGGGGCCAGGTTCTCGCTGTCCTCAGCGGAGTCCATGACGAAGTTTCTGTAATTCAGCCAATGCACGCCATCGTCCGCATCCGGACCTGTGCCCTGCGGCCCATTGTAGGTGTCGTCCAGGGTATTAAACCGACCGAATTGCAGGAAGGGGCCAAAATCCGGAGCGGCATCGATACCAACCGTAGCCGGGCTATCCCCGCAGCAACCACTCGAACCCCCTACATCGCCGTGTGCCCAATCCATTTCGAGGTAGCACATCTGCGTGTTCGCACCGTTCGGCAAATACGTTGATTCTTCGCTCGTGATGACGATTTGATAGGAGTTATAAAGATCCTCTCCCATGTTGTAATACCCCACATCAATGAAGTTAATAAGCACTTCATTTTCCGTCACTTTATAGTAAATATCTCCAGACAATCGGTAATCTGAATCGGCCCAAAACCCCGCAATTTGAGCCACCTCGTCCGTCGTTACGGGGAACTCTTCCGGTGTCCAATCGATGGTGTAGTTATCGAAAGAAACCGAACCCTTGGAGTTCAGGTAAAAATTATCAAACGTGATTCCATAGAGATTGAAATCAAAGCCCATCTGGATTGGCGGTGTTGAAAAATCAACATTGATGCCTGCTCCAGCCGTGTAATATTGATCGTCTTCGGTAATCAGGGTATAGGATTCGTCAGGCTCCACCCAACAATCACAACCACCCGTCATTTGCATGCGCTCCGCTTTTCGGTCAGCAATCTCTTGCGCGTGTTCCGCCTTCCACCTGGCCTTGTGCTCCTTCAAAATACGCTTGGCCTCTTCGTGGTCATAAACATCCGAAGACCGCATGACCTCCCACTCATCACGTGTCATATTCAATACCGCTCCCTTGTACGAACCATACCGCTCAAGCACACCCTCAATTGAAGTCTCAGAAGGCTGCACGTAAGGTGCTTGATCTGCAACATTTTGGCTGGTGTATTCCACTTGGGCTGCAAGGCCAAAGGCCAGCAGGCCAAATATTGCTGTTAGTAAGATTCGACTCATTTCAACAGGTTTACAGGTTTCACAGGTCAGCTCAAAATTGGAAAGCTATGATTATCAACAATCAAACGACCACAGAATTCGTAAATATAGGGCAATCCTGAAGTACTCGAAATATCCGCAACAATTCTTCTAAAAAGCATCCGGTTGCAACGTAGTTTTGAGGAACATTCGTCCTCGATGAAAAACATCCGAAATTTCTGCATTATTGCACATATTGACCATGGGAAAAGCACCCTGGCCGACAGGTTGCTCCAAACCACAGGAACCATCACCGAACGGCAGATGCAGGACCAAGCGCTCGACGATATGGACCTCGAACGAGAGCGTGGGATCACCATCAAAAGCCACGCCATTCAGATGGTCTATACCGCGGCCGATGGAGAGGAGTACATCTTTAATTTGATTGATACGCCAGGACACGTCGACTTCAGCTACGAAGTCTCTCGATCCATCGCCGCTTGTGAAGGGGCCCTCCTCATTGTAGATGCAACGCAAGGCATTGAAGCTCAGACGATTTCAAATCTCTACCTCGCTTTGGAGCATGACCTTGAAATCATCCCCGTCCTCAATAAAATGGATTTGGACTCTGCCGACATGGAGGTAGTCGGAGACCAAATCGTGGACCTCATTGGCTGCTCTATGGACGATATCATACCGGCTAGCGGTAAAACCGGCTTGGGTGTGGACAAAATTCTGGAGGCCATTGTAGAACGGGTATCAGCCCCGAAAGGTGATCCTGATGCCCCCTTGCAGGCCATGATTTTTGACAGTGTTTACAACCCCTTTCGAGGAATCATCGCTTATTTCCGCATCCTAAACGGCCGACTAAAAAAGGGGGATTTGGTCAAATTTTTCGCGACCAACAACGATTACACCGCAGATGAAATCGGTGTTCTAGGTATGGATCTCATTCCCCGCAAGGAACTGGCCCCCGGCGATGTTGGGTACATCATTTCAGGCATCAAAAACGCCCGAGAAGTCAAGGTAGGAGATACGATCACACTCAAGGAAAACCCCTGTGAAGATCGCATCCACGGGTTTGAAGATGTCAAGCCGATGGTGTTTGCTGGGATTTATCCGGTCGATACGGAAGATTACGAGGAACTTCGCGCATCCATGGAGAAATTGCAGCTCAACGATGCCTCATTGGTATTTGAACCGGAATCCTCCGTCGCCTTGGGCTTTGGCTTTCGATGCGGATTCCTCGGGATGTTGCACATGGAGATCATTCAAGAGCGGCTGGAGCGGGAATTTGATATGACGGTGATCACCACCGTGCCGAACGTGAGTTATCACGCATACACCAAAGATGGCGGGATGCAGGTTGTCAATAACCCCTCTGATTTGCCCGTTCCGAATCACTTAGAACGCGTCGAAGAACCGTTCATCAAAGCTCAAGTCATCACCAAGAGCGAATACATCGGCCAGGTCATGAGCTTGTGCATTGAAAAGCGTGGGGTTTTGTTGAACCAAGTCTACTTGACTTCCGATCGAGTGGAGCTTTCGTTTAATATGCCCCTCGGAGAAATCGTATTCGACTTTTACGACAAACTCAAATCCGTCTCCAGGGGTTATGCGTCTTTCGATTACTTCCCGGATGAGTACAAGCCTTCTCACTTGGTGAAACTTGACATTATGCTCAACGGAGACGGTGTCGATGCCCTCAGCGCCCTCATCCACCGCGATAACGCCTTTAATCTTGGAAAGAAAATCTGCCTCAAGCTCAAGGAATTGATCCCGCGTCAGCAGTTTATGATCGCCTTGCAGGCCGGCATCGGCGCCAAGATTATCGCACGCGAGACCATTAAGCCCGTTCGAAAAGACGTCACGGCAAAATGCTATGGCGGTGACATCACTCGAAAGCGAAAGTTGCTCGAAAAGCAGAAAAAAGGAAAGAAGCGTATGCGCCAAGTAGGGAACATTGAAGTACCTCAATCGGCCTTCCTCGCCGTGCTCAAACTGGACTAATTACGTCTTAAATGCCGGTGTTGCGGCGGAATTTTTATTCGCCAGTTGACCGCAGGCTGCATCAATGTCCTTCCCCCGAGAGCGCCGGACATTGACAATTACGTTGCGGCTTTCCAATAGCGCCACAAAGGCGTCGACCCGCTCAGGATCTGCTTGTTCGAATTCACCGCCATCAATGGGGTTGTATTCGATGATGTTGACCTTGCTCGGAACCCGGGCACAAAAAGCAGCCAGTTCTCGAGCATCCTCCAGTTCGTCATTGAAATCTTTGAAGATGATGTATTCAAACGTCACCCGCGTGCCTGTCTTGGAGTAAAAGTACTGCAGCGCCTCTGCCAAAGCGTCCAGGTTATTGGACTCATTGATGGCCATGATGCGGTTGCGTTTTTCGTCGTTCGCTGCATGCAATGAAAGCGCTAAATTGAACCGAACTTCATCATCTCCGAGTCGCTTAATTGCCTTGGCGATTCCAGCCGTGCTCACTGTGATGCGCTTGGGCGACATACCAAGTCCGGGGTCTCCACAAATGCGGTCAATGGATGCAAGCACTTCTTTGTAATTCAGCAGTGGCTCTCCCATTCCCATGTAAACGATGTTCGTTAAGTGCTGCTGATGGTGATCCATGGCCATGTCCCGAATCATTTCAACTTGATCGTAGATCTCGCCTGCACTCAAATTCTTGAGCAACTTAAGTCGACCCGTCGCACAAAATTTACAAGCCAAGCTACATCCTGCTTGGGAGGAGATGCACGCCGTCATCCGTTTCGATGTTGGAATCAATACCCCTTCTACCACCTGTCCTGCCCGCACATCAAATGCACATTTGATGGTCCCATCCTCGCTGTGCTGTTGGTCTGCGATGGCGACTCGCTGCAGCGTAAAATTCTCTTCCAACCGCTCTCTAAGCGATTTGGAAAGGTTGCTCATTTCTTCAAATGATCCCGCTCCTTTTGTCCAAATCCATTCCTCTACTTGCTTCGCCCGAAAAGGTTTTTCTCCCAATTCCAGCATGGCTTCCTGCAATTCGGAGGGCGATAACGCGCGGATGTCTTTCCGTTCCATGATAGAGCAAAGATACTCGCTCGAACCTTGGTGCTTGTTTTTAAATAAGCGGCGTCTCAGACTCGGCAGCGAGGGGCATTCCTGCATCACCGTTAACATCAATCATGAGTTGAATCAACCGCTTTCGGACATGTTCCTTTTTTCGAACAGCAATCGGTACGTCCTTCCCGTTGGTCAAATGCAGTGTACCGTTCCGGTGGCTAAACGATTGAACCGACGCAAGTCGCACCAAAAAGGAATTGTGCACCCGGCAGAAAATAGAATCCTGCAGCATGACTTCGATGCGCTTGAGGTTTTTCGAAACCGTTATCCGCCTGCCCGAACTTAAATAGAACGTGGAATAACTGCCTGAAGCCTCGACGTAAAGAATTTCTGAATGACGCACAAAGAAACGCTGCCCCGAGGTGATGAGCTCGATTCGTTTTCCGCCAGGCGGCTGTTGAGGCGATGGCTCCTTTTCAATCCGAAGTTTGTGAATGATTTTTTTCGCGCACGCGATCAAGTCATCCTGATCAACTGGCTTCAGTAAATAATCAAATGCCCGCCGGCGCAAGGCTTCCACCGCATATTCGTGGTAGGTCGTACAGAACACCACGTAAAAGTTTCGTTCCTTGAATCGATCCAACAGCTGCAATCCCGTCTCATGGGGCATCTGCACATCCAAAAAAACCACGTCAGGCGTCAGTTCATTCACCAATTGGAATGCTTCGACGGCGCTGCTGGCGGTTTGAACCACATGAAAGTCGGGGCAATGCCTTTCTATTTGCCGGCAAATCGCTTGGCGCGCGTGCATTTCATCGTCCACAACCAAGCAACGAATGGGGGTGTTCTCTTTTGTCATCCTTTTGCTATTAACACCTCAAATCAACAGCGCAAATGAAAAGTACCGCCGACCTTTTTTGCGTCCGCACATGATGAACTCACATTCGCACCGCTTGAGCAGCCTCGAATACCCTTCTTCCCATCTGGACGATGCGGTACACGTCAGAAGGCAGCTCATCGGTTCTGTGTTCATCTTTTTTGAAACCCGTGCGGACCACGACCAGATCCAAAGATGGCACCGACACTACGAACTGGCCTCGCAACCCTTCCATGCAGCTGAACGCCAGGCCATCCTCTGTCCGGCCCAGCCAAATTTGATACCCGTAATGGTCCACAGTGCATTCAGTCGTCGTTTCATTGATCGGGCGAATCAA
>CAJQLF010000050.1 GCA_905479115.1 uncultured Flavobacteriales bacterium | reverse complement strand
GGAATCTTCAACAACACTGATAGCAACCTCGTCGCCTGTGTTTTGGCTGTCCAATCCAATCGTGATCCAGCTATCTCCTCCAATCGTTGGGAAAACTGCAATAAAGGCTGGGTTGATACCCGTAGCTACAGATGCACCAAATGGATCGTTGTAGAATCCATTCTCCGTGCTCATTTCGAGCGGGTCACTATCGTTTCCATAAACTGAGCTCAAGAAATCGTCGCCATTCGCCATATCCACATACCAACGGTACGTGACTTGTCCAGGGATAATATCGTTCGCGTACTCTTCGACCGTCAACGTATAACCGCTCGATTCACCACCGCCGGTCTCTTCACCAGCACAAGAGCAGTAATCACACGAACCGTCATCGTCTGTTGCATCCGCGTCATAGTTGCAAGCAGTCGCATCCGTACAACCGAGCAATTCTGCGTCATCACATACGCCGTTTCCGTTGGCATCCGATGTGCATGATCCGCCGCAAACACCCAAAGCATCTACCACGTTGCCATCGCAATCGCATTCGCCCTCGGCAATGCCGTCACCACCGCAAACGCCGCACTCATCAAGCACATTGCCATCGCAGTCGCATTCACCCTCAGCAATGCCGTCACCTCCGCATACACCGCACTCGTCCAAGGCCAAGCATGAGCCGTCGTCATCCGTCGCGTCTGCGTTAAAGTTACAAGCCGACGCATCGGTGCAACCCGATGTTTCAAATTCATCGCACGTACCGTCGCCGTCCGCATCGTTCAAGCAATTGCCATCACAGTCATAGCCTGTTGCAGGACCGTTGCCGTCGCAATCGCAAGCGCCGTCGGCAATACCGTCACCGCCGCATACACCGCACTCGTCCAAGGCGAGGCATGAACCGTCATCCTCAGTCGCGTCGATGTTAAAATTACAAGCTGATTCATCCGTGCAACCCAAAACCGGGTCAGGTCCACCACCGCCTTCTCCTTCTTGGAAGAAAGTCCCTGTTCCATCAAACGCAATTGTCTTCCGAATATCCGTAGTGCCGTCGCCTTCCCCAAAGATTTGAAAGTTAAACGCACCTGAAAAGGTCGCTTCTGTAAGAGCCGTAAACTGCATCACCAAAACTTGCCCATCATCGTTGGGCAAACCGTTCGGTGTTCCATTCAACACATACCATGCTCCTCCAGTCTGGGTGTCCAAATCAAAGTCTTGCCCATCAATGTCAGATCCTTCTTGGAATGCTGCAACAAACGGGTCAGATGAATCTTCCACCACACTGATGGCGACCTCGTCGCCCGTGTTTTGGCTATCAATTCCGATGGTTATCCAGCTATCCGCAGCCAGGGTTGGAAAGAAGGTAAAGAACGCAGGATTAACTCCAGACGCTACAGTAGATCCAAATGGGTCATTGTAAAATCCCAGCTCTGTAGAGAATGAGAGTGGATCGATATTATTTCCGTACACCGAGCTTAGAAAGTCGGTGTCATTGACCATGTCGACGTAAATCCGGTAAGTCGTTTGACCCGGAACAATGTCAGTGGCATGCTCGGAAACTGTCAGTGAATACTGACCAAAAGTGAGTCCGGAAAACAAAATTCCGGCGCAAAGCAGTAGAATACGGCTCATTTTCGTGATGGTTTATGGCATCGTAAATATAGCGAAATTCTCTATACATCTCGACATTAATTCAATTTTTCTCGACAAGACCGCTTTTTTAGACGCTCAAAATGACCCCTCATTTGACAGAAAAACCAAGAAAACATCAAGCCATCACTTTTTGGAGACAGGCTCAGAAAAAAGAAAAGGGGACAATTGTCCCCTTTTAATCCATTTTCATTTCAAATGTCAAAAATCATCCAAATCATCAAGCCAATCCGTATTCTTCGTTTTGGTCGAGCCCATTTTGGCTGGCTTCGCCCCATCGGCATAGATGTCTCTTCCTCCCTTGCTCTTACCTTTTTTAGGAGCCGTCTTTTTCCGGGCATCCCTTGAAAACGAATCACTCGCTGCATCTGGTGGACTTGGAGCTGTCGCTCGTTCAGACCCACCCCTTGGTGCTCCGCCCGCACTGGAGCGGTTTCCTGGCGATTCCGTGCGTGGTCTCGAATCGGTTCGTGTTGGCCTAGGTGAACCATCGCGCGGTCTTTGTTCCGCCTCCTTCACGACCATTTCAAAATCTCGGAAGGTGTATCCATTCAAGGCTTCCATGGCTGCTCGGCCACCTGCCTCGTTTCTCATTTGAACAAAACCAAAGCATTTCGACTGACCGGTGTCTCGATCCGTGATGACCCGAGCATATGCAACCTCTCCGTACTCAGAGAACAATTCAACCAAGTGCTCATCTTCGACATCTCGGTTCAACTTAGCTACGAATAATTTCATCTAACTTTTAGAATGGGATTGTTGGAGGCTGATACCAGCCAAAATAATATTCTCGACTTCAATTCTTTTCAACACACTTACGAAAATACGCTTTTTCTCACTTAGATGAACTTCTTTCCTCTTGTTTTCGCCTTTCGCATGGAAAAACCGGCCGGTTATGACTGCCATCAAAATTAAATATTTGACCTGTATTGAGGCTGATTGAGGTATGTTTGACCTGTTTAAAAAGTAACTAAGCCATCATGCCATCAAAATTTCCTTTTGCAAAATCATTCGGCTCGCCTTGGGTACTTGCCATGATGCTCGGCCTAGGCTGCGATTCTTCACCAACAAATACTTCTTTACAATTGGACTATCCATCGACCCGCGTCACGGACGTCAAAGACACCCTTTGGAATACTGAAGTTGACGACCCTTATCGCTGGCTCGAAGATGATCGGTCAGCTGAAACGGAAGGTTGGGTCGACAGCCAAATCTCATTTACACAATCCTATCTCAGCAGGATAGACTGGCGTGAGCCGCTCCGAAACCGATTTGAGGCATTATATAATTATGAGAAAATCGGTATGCCACGAAAAATTGGCAACCGCTATTTCCTCAGCATCAATAACGGCCTTCAAAATCAAAGCGTATGGTACGTTCGAGACTCCATAGATGGAGAGGACCGAGTCTTCTTAGATCCGAACAGTCTCAGCGAGGATGGCACCGTAACGGCCTCCCTTGGCAGCGCTTCCGAAGACGATCGATACATAGCGGTCACCCAGAATGCTGCGGGCTCAGATTGGCAAGAAATTCACGTGTGGGATCTGGCTACCGGCCAACCGCAAGGTGATGTATTGAAGTGGGTGAAGTTTTCCGGCAGCAGCTGGGTGGGGAACGGATTCTACTATAGCCGCTACCCCGCTCCCGATGGAAGTGCTTTCAGTGCTGAAAACACCTTTCATAGTGTCTACTACCACGAGGTTGGTACTCCGCAATCCGAAGACAAATTGGTCTACCGCAATGATGACGAACCTAATCGCTATCACTTCGCATACTCCACCGAAGACCGAAGATACCTGATACTCAGCACCTCCACCGGTACCGACGGGAATAGCCTCGACTACTTGGACTTGCAAGCGCCTGATGCAGGCTGGCGGTCCCTTGTTTCCGGATTCGATACGAGGTGTTCCGTTGCGGATCACCACGACGGTCGGCTGCTGGTTTTAACAGATGAAGACGCCCCCACTTATCGGTTAGTCGGAATTAATGTCCAAGACCATTCGGATCAAGTGGATATTATTCCCGCCTCTCAGCACCTGCTCGAAGGGGTGAGCAGCACGGGCGGACAGTTGTTTGCAACCTACCTCCAAAATGCCTGCAATGCAGTCGTTCGACTCGAAATGGACGGCTCCAACCCTCGAACCATCACCTTACCCACAGATGCTGGATCAGTTGGTGGTTTTGGAGGGAAATCAAGCGCCACAGAGACCTTTTACGTCTTTACCTCATTCACTTACCCCACCACCGTTTATCGGTATGACATGGCAACGGGCAAAAGCACTGTGTTCGCAGCGCCTCAAGTCGATTTCGACCCAGCGGCTTTCGAGTCGAAGCAAGTTTGGTATTCCTCCAAAGACGGCACGAAAGTCCCGATGTTCATCGTCCATAAGAAAGGACTCAAGATGGATGGAAGCAATCCTACATATCTCTACGCCTACGGCGGATTCAATATCAGTCTCACTCCGAGTTTTAGCTCTTCATTGTTGCTGTTATTGGAAAATGACGGCGTCTACGCAATGCCCAATTTACGGGGAGGTGGAGAGTTTGGGGAAGATTGGCACGAGGCGGGTATGTTGCTCAAAAAACAAAACGTCTTTGACGATTTCATTGCAGCTGCAGAGTATTTGATTGAATCGGGCTACACCCGTTCGGACCGATTGGCAATTGCCGGAGGATCTAACGGAGGCCTTTTGGTTGGTGCAACGATGACGCAGCGTCCGGATTTGGCATCTGTCGCGTTTCCTGCCGTAGGTGTAATGGACATGTTGCGCTACCACCGATTCACCATCGGCTGGGGCTGGATTCCTGAATACGGTTGCGCGGACAGCTCCAAGGCAGATTTTGAAAACTTGGCCCGTTACAGTCCTTACCACAACCTGAAGCCTGGAACAAGCTACCCCTCTACCATGGTCACCACAGCGGATCATGACGACCGGGTCGTACCTGCGCACAGCTTTAAATTCGCCGCGCGGTTGCAAGCATGCCAAGGTTCGGAAAGACCAGCCCTCATACGAATTGAAAAAAATGCCGGCCACGGTGCAGGAAAACCGACCTCTAAAATTTTAGACGAACAAGCCGACAAGTGGGCCTTCATGCTCCACGAGATGAATGTTCCGTTGCCAGCCGAGCAAGCGCCTTGACACACGGCTCCCAAGGCGAACTGAACATTGGTTACATCGACCACGATGTCCTCGTAGCTTGGAAACCGCATGGAGTATTGACTTCGGGCAATTCCGGCGCAACCTTCAAGCGGCGAATTACACAGTACATGGAGGAGAAAAACAGCTCGGAACGCCCACTGAAAATCGAGCCGTGCCATCGATTAGATTTTGCTACCAGCGGCTGGGTTGTATTTGGATTGCACCTCGAGGCTATTCAAAAAATGGGCGATGCATTTGCTCAACAGACGGTTATAAAACGGTACTTAGCTCTCTTGCATGGCGCAGTAACCCGGAGCATGCGAATCCGTCTTCCGATTGACGGACAAACTGCTCACACAGACCTGGAATGCATCCAAACTGGGGAAATCGCGGGAGCAGGAGCCGTCAGCCTGGTGGCTCTTCAGCTTCACACGGGCCGGACCCATCAAATCCGAAAACACACCCACGCACTCCGCCATGGAGTGGTCGGAGATGACCAGTACAAGCATGCGAATGGAGTCTACCGGGGCAAGGGCTTGTTTCTTTGTGCGCATGAAATCAAGTTCTCCCACCCCATTTCTGGACACCCCATTCACATCGCTCAATTGCCCTCGCGAAAATTCATGAAAATCCCCTTTGTGCACCAAGCAAGATTGGAAAGCCGGATACTCCTATCTTCGTTGCCTTCATGATTGCAAGATTTATACGTTCCAGCATTCGGATTCCCGGATATCTCTTAATGACTCTGGTGTATGTGATGGTGTTGTTTATCATCCGGCTGATTTTTGGTGCAGATAGGGCAAAGAACCATCGCCTGCTGCTTCATTACATCCGCAGCGTGCATCGACTCATGGGCATTCGTGTTTCCATCAAAGGGGAACTTCCAGATGAGCCCTCCATTTTGATGGGCAACCATCGCAGTTATGTTGATGCAGTGATGATTCCAGCCAAACATCCTGTGGTATTCGTTGGCCGTGTAGAGAGCAAATCGTGGCCCATCATTGGCTGGGGAGCAACACTGTTAGGAACCATTTGGGTCAATCGAAAAGATCCCTCAAGTCGAAAGCAAACGCGAGAATCGGTTAAAGATCGCCTACGGGATGGATTCGGGATTGTTATTTTTCCAGAGGGAACAACGCATATAGGTCCCGATTTGTTGGAATACCGCCCCTCGATGTTCTACATCAGTGCAGAAGGAGGGTTTCCTATCACCCCGATAGCAATTGAGTACAAAGACCCCAACATCGCCTGGGTAGGACAAAGCAAATTTGTGCCTCATGCATGGAAGCAGTTTGGTGTTCGACACATCGACGTCAAAGTCTCCTATGGTCCAACCTTCCGTCATACCGACGGAGCAGAAATGTTGAAGAAAACAAGGCAATGGACCGAAAATGAAGCACTCTTGCTTCGTACTGAATGGGACACCTTGAACAGAGAAGAGTCGAAATGAGCAAACTGAAATCGTGGTATAGGTTTTTGTCGAGTAGATGGCAAACCATCCATTTGGATTACCCAGTAGAATTCAAACCTCGCTTTCGCCCGGCAAGTGATCAAGGAATTCCTTTGATTCATCAGCAGTTGGCTTCAGAAAAAGAGGAGATTCAAGCCCACGTAACCAAAATCCTAGCCTACCAAGAACACCTGCAAGCCATCCGACCCCGAAGCGAAGAGTCGAATGCCCTCAAGCCTGGTTGGAACAACGGCTACCTGCCTGGGTTGGATATGGCCGCGTTGTATATGATGATCGCCGAGTACCAACCCAAGCGTTACATGGAAGTCGGGTCGGGGAATTCCACCTTGGTAGCGGCAGCAGCCAAAAACCAACATTCTTCAGAGACGGAAATCATCAGCATCGATCCCTATCCACGAGCTGACATTGACCAGGTATCACAAACCATCCTTCGCCTCCCGTTCGAACAAGTTGGACGCGAATGCATGGAATCATTGGAGGCTGGTGATATCTTATTCATCGACAACAGCCATCGTGCACTTCCCAACTCGGATGCGACCGTTTTCTTCACCGAATGGCTTCCTTCACTCAAACCAGGTGTCCTCGTCCAAATTCACGACATCTACTTGCCTTGGGACTACCCTCAAGACATGTGCGACCGTGCATATTCTGAACAATACCTTCTAGCCGTGGCATTGCTCAGCAATCCCCTCAGATACCGGACCATCTTTCCTGCATTTTGGGTGGATCAGCAGCCCGATTTAAAAGCACAGCTCGCCCCCATTTGGAATCACCCCAATACACGCGGGGTTGAGCCCCATGGCGGGTCTCTGTGGTTGAAAATTGGCTCTTGACCTCGCAGGAAGGAGCCTCTATTCAACGTTGAATCAGCATCGGAACCTGCACAGCCTCGCCGTCTGCCGTCTGCAGCTGCAATGTGTACATGCCTGCGGCAAACCCGCTTACATCGAGTTCGCGTTGATCGCCATTCATCGGCCACGATGCTACGTACTTTCCTCCTGCACTAATCAATTCCACAAAAGCAACCGCGGTACTGGATGCCCCGCGGGAAACGCGGACCGTGCTTGATGCCGGATTAGGATACACTTGAAATCCCATCGACTCCCATTCTGAAACGTGATTTACCAGCAGGTCGACTTCCAATTCTACGGATCCTGAACAGCCGGTCGTATCAGTCTCAATGACCGTCACCAAGCCACTGCCCGTCGACTCCCAATTCACTTCTATGCTGAGCAGCCCGGTGCCTGAAGTTTCGCCTACGATGCTCCCGCCGCCAACAGTCCAAGAGTAGTCATTTTCTGCAACTCCATCGTAGCTGTAGGATTCAACCGTCTGATCTGTCGCCGAAGCCGCCCCCACCACTGTGCCTTGTGCAATATAAAAACACGTGCCGTCATCCACATTCGCCCCGGCCTCATAATTGCAGGCCGCTGCATCTGTGCAGCCAAGAATTGCTGGCACACCTGTGCACTCACAGTCCGCGCCATAAGCATCCATCACCGTCTCTTCGTCGCCGTCATCGCAGGAATCCCCCGGACTGAAGCATGAACCGTCGTCTGCATTGGCGTCCGGGTCATAGTTGCACGCCCCCGACTCCATGCAGCCTGGAACGATTGGCAGGCAAAACAAGTGTGCAATGGCATCTCCGTAATCCGGATCTTCCATTGCGAAGATTACCGCACCTTCAAGAGTCTCAAGCACGTAATTTCCGTCGACGTCACACCCCGGCCATTGACTTCCGTACATGCCATCTCCATACGAATCAGAAATCGTTAGGGTATGACACCCATGGGTTAAGCAACCGCTCCAAACTTCATCATTGCCTTCTTCAGCGTAAGTTCCAGCGGTCACTTCCACCAATGTTTCAGAGTCCGCATCTGCGATCAACCAACTGACTTCATCGGGCCAACAATCCGTCGTAACCGTGAAAACTACCTCAGAGCAAGGGTACGCGCAACTGCCGTCATCCAGCGTAGCATCCGTGTCAAAATTATCTGCTTCGGGATCCGTACACCCTGAAACCAAAGCGCTGCAATCCGGTGTTAAAAAGGACAGGGTGTCACTGGTTACCGTATCCGATACGAAATAAACTTCGTAGGTCGTATTGGGCATGAGCCCTTCTAGAATCGCAGACGATCCGTTGCTCAACTCAAGGTCCATGAGTTCGGTCAATCCGCATGTCCAAGACGAACTCGCGGAATCTTTATAGCATAAAATTTCCGCTTCACACAAAAAGCTCGAAAAGGCAACATCGAGGGTCGCGATGGTCAACACCGTATCCGCATCCATGTCATAAACGCAGCTGGCCAAAACCTCAAAAGACTCAATCGAGCACTCCACAGGACCACAGCCTTCTAGCGCGAGATTGACGGAGTTCGCAACATTCAGTCGCCCTCCTGTGGCAACTTCAGTCAATAAATTGGGAACCAAATCAACGCCGCCAAAAATGTATCCTCTCACCAGGTCCGCACCACCCTGTGGATTGGCGATGGAGAGCTCTGCCAAATCTGGACAGGGCACACTGTAGACCAGTCCAATGGCTCCTGCGACACACGGGCTTGCGAAGGATGTACCGCTGGTGTTTCCATATCCACTGCTTCCACTCGGAAGGTACACCTGGTCTCCCGGGGCCCCCAAATCAATGGTGTTTACGCCATAACCACTGAATGTCCGAACGTCATTGTCATTGGTCGCCGTGACCGAGACCATGTAATCCGATCCGCATGCTGTGGGCATGTCCCCCACAGCATCCACATTCAAAGCCGCATTCGTAGTCGCTCCACAATTTAAAATGCCCGACGCACCCAACTCGTCGTAATAGGCGCACCACAATGGATAATTCAGTGGGTTGGCTTGGTCGATGCCCCAGGAAGCATTGGTGGCCACAACGAAAGCTCCTTCAGCACCGTTTGAAGCATTGAAAAGATCGCGCATGACCTTAGGGTACTCGTACGCAGCAATAACATTCGACTCGGACAAACCACCCGCCATATCAATCTGCATGATATCTACGTCCCAGTTAACGCCTGCACCGCCGCTGCCGTTGTCACCCGTTGCGCCGATCATCCCACTTACGGATGTACCGTGACCTCCACCTGCAATGTTGTCCGTGTTGTTGCCTGAATTCCAGCCGTTGTAGTCATCAACATACCCGTTGCTATCGTCGTCGATGCCGTTGTCGGGAATCTCCAGGTCATTGGTCCAATGGTTGTCAATTAAATCGACATGGTTGTAATTGGAGCCACCGCCTTCAAGCACAGCTACCACAATGCGAGCACCATTGCCTGCCACACCTCCTGTGGTGACGTCCCATGCGAGATCCGAGTCGATGTCGTGGTCACCTGATTCCACATGGTGCCATTGTTGGCCAAAGTTGGGATCGTTGGGCACCGTTTCTCTGTGCTGAACAAGGTGATTCAATTGCACAGCCTTGACGTGTCGGTGAGCTCCGAACACATCCAAGGCATGCGCCCAATTTTCACCAGGAACAAACAAGTGATAGACCTTTGCAGAGGGGGATGGCACGCCTAAAACATCAAAATTAATCGACGCCTTCAACGACGAGAGCACCTTTTCAGATTCAACATCGCTCTCAATCATGAGCAACAATTCATGTTCAATGAACGGAGTTTCGTCCGAAGCGATTTGTGCAGTTCCCGTTAATGCAAAAAGGGCAAAACAGGCCGTGAGAAGAGGATTACGATAAGGTTTCATCGGAATAGATTGCAGGTTGAGTCAAAATTAAGGTGCCCGTCCCTGAAATCACGGAATAAGCGCAACTTATTACAGAACTAAGACGTAAGCGATTCAAAAAAATAAACTTATGTGTTCCATCACTGCAGTTCTGAATATCTCCGATGGGGATAACGATGTCCGATCATTGGCTTTGGAAATTTCCAAAAGGCAACGGCACCGAGGCCCAGACTGGTCTGGAGTTTACCAACACGCAGGCGCTGTTCTAGCACATGAACGTTTGGCTATTGTGGATGTGACCAGCGGCGCTCAGCCTTTGATTGATTCTGAAACAGGCAGCGCGCTTGCAGTAAATGGTGAGATCTACAATCACAACTCATTGCGACAGCAAACTGCTTCATTTCCATACCAAACAGGCAGCGATTGCGAGGTCATTTTAGCACTGTACCGATCCCTCGGAGAGCAATTGATCCACCAGCTCGAAGGCATGTTCGCTTTTGTCCTGTTCGACGAGAAGAAGGGCACTTGGTTAATTGGCCGGGACTCCATTGGAATCATCCCTCTTTATTATGGCCATACGGCAGATGGGAAGCTGCTTGTCGCATCGGAGATGAAAGGCTTGGAATCCCTCTGCGAAGACGTCTCTGAGTTCCCTCCTGGACACACTTGGTCTTCGGGAGAACCGAAGCCTAAAAAGTATTACTCGGAAGATTGGATGGAGTGGGAAGGTGTGCCAAAGACAGCGTACAAAAAAGAAGAACTCCGCGCCCAATTGGAACAAGCGGTCAAAAGTCATTTGATGGGCGATGTGCCGTATGGACTGCTCATCAGCGGTGGACTGGATTCGTCTGTCATTGCCGCAATAGCCCAAAGCTATTCGCAGAAGCGAGTGGATGATGGAGATGAAAGCAACGCGTGGTGGCCTCAGGTGCACAGTTTTAGCATCGGGCTGGAAGGGAGTCCCGATGTAGCAGCTGCTCAAAAAGTAGCGGATCACATCGGCACCATCCATCATCCATTGGCATTCACGATTCAGGAAGGATTGGACGCACTCGAGGATGTCATCAAGCACATCGAGACCTACGATGTGACCACGATTCGTGCATCCACTCCGATGTACCTCATGGCCCGTCAAATTAAAGCCATGGGCATCAAAATGGTGCTCTCGGGTGAAGGAGCCGATGAATTATTTGGTGGCTATTTGTATTTTCACATGGCGCCGGACGCCCAAGAATTCCATGAAGAGACTGTGCGTAAGGTGCTGGCATTGAATAAGTTCGATTGTTCACGTGCGAACAAGTCCATGATGGCTTGGGGAATCGAAACTCGGGTTCCATTCTTGCACAAACCATTTGTGGATTATGCCATGTCCTTAAATCCTGAAGCGAAGATGGGCGGCGATGGGCGCATTGAAAAGCACATTATCCGGGAAGCATTTGAAGGGGTGATTCCAGATGAAATCTTATGGAGACAAAAGGAGCAATTTTCCGACGGTGTGGGATATGGTTGGATCGATGGTCTCAAAGACCACGCTGAACAGCAGATCAGCGATGAAGAAATGGAGCGTGCGGCTGTGCGGTTCCCCATCAATCCACCTGCAACCAAAGAGGGATACTTCTATCGAACCATCTTTGAAAAGCACTTTCCCTCAGCTGCTGCAGCCAATTGCGTGCCCGGTGGTAAATCCGTTGCATGCAGCACAGAAAAAGCACTGGAATGGAACGAAAGCCTCAAAAACGTGGTAGATCCATCCGGACGCGCCGTCACCAATGTTCACGAACAAGGGTACAACGCGAAGGAGAATCAGGATGATTGATTGAGTCGCTTTTGATAGCGGGACTGCACCAAATCAACCAGAATTAACACGGTTACGGCGAAATAGAAGGTGGTTTTATTCAGCGCTTGGACTTCACCGCCAAACAAAGTCAAATGGGCTAGGTGCCCTCCTTCGGTTACGAGCATAATTCCGACCAACAATAAAATGAACAAGCCAAGCACCTCATAGGCGCGGTTCTTTTTCAAAAAAGTTGTCACCCGATTCGCGAGGACGAGCATTATCACACCACTTATCAGAATGCTCACGATCATGATAGGCATGGAGTCGGTGAGGGCAACTGCTGTCAAGACGCTATCGAATGAAAAAACCAAGTTCATCAGGATGATGGCCAAAATTGCGGCCTTAGGTGACTTTGAGGCCTGCTGGGCTCCATCCAGGTGCAAATCCCCGGCGAGCATGTGCCACACCTCCTTTACAGCCGTGTAAGTGAGAAAAGCACCTCCGACCAGCGCAATGAGGCTGTGTCCATTGAATTCTCCAGAAACAACACCGTCCCAATTCAAGGAAGCGAAAGGCGCTTGAAACAACTCGATAAGCTGTACAAGCAACAGCAACAGAACGATCCGCATCACAACCGCTCCAATGATGCCAACACGCTGCACCCTTTTACGATCAGCGGATTTAACCCGCGAAGATTCAATTGCGATGTAAAGGAGATTATCGATTCCGAGCACGGCCTCGAGGGCTACCAAAACGAGAAGACTAAAGAACCATTCCATTGTTCCAATCAGTGTTCAAAAATAAAATCATCAGAAGGAAATCGAAATCTCGGACCAAAAATGCCTCCCTCAGCGCGTTTACCCATGGAAATTGCCATCGTAATTCCGGCGCGCCGTGGCAACCCCAGCAGCTTCTTCACCCGGTGTGAATCCAGCCCTTCCATAGGACACGAATCAAATCCCTCAGCACGAGCCGCAAGCATAAAAGTCTGGCAAGCCAAGGCCGTGGTTTTGTGCGCCCAAATGTCCATATGAGCCAAAGCGATGGGCTCTCTTGGCGTAGGCTTACTCCACCCGCGCACCGTAAACCAAATCCACTTGAATGGCCTAAAAACACCCAATGGACCTTGGTTATAGACGATCTTGGTGATCTTCTCGAAATATTGAAAGGCCTTTTCTGGAGTGCCCGGCGATGAGCGCAGATGAGCGATCATGCGGTTGTTGTTTCGACGCCACAAATCGGGCCGAGCGACAAAAACGAACAACTCTTGGGCAGTCGTTGCAGCTGGCTGACCCAGGCAATGTGCCGCGAGTAAGGCTTTCTTTTCTGGCGTGCGGACCCAGTGAATTTCCCACGCTTGCAAATTCGAGGAATTGGGCGATTTCAAAGCTGCATCCATTGCGCGGCGCACCACGTCCTCAGGCACAGGAACATCGGCATAAATACGCGTACTTCGGCGGGATTCAACAACATCATAAAAGGCTTTCGCATCCGTCACCGGAGCGGGATCCACTATCCTCTTCGACGAACGGGCCGCTGAAGAGTCAAACACCTTGACTTTAACCATGGGGTAAAATTAGACCTAAAAACTTAGGCTGTAAGCGTCTCAAAGACAACGGAGTTTAGGTCACTTGGCACTTTCGTGTCGTAGTGAAAAGCACCCTGGATTCTGGCCTCAGCAGCTTGGAAAGCTTCCTCATTCTGGGCGTGAACCCAAGCCAACGGTTGATCAGCATCGGCCCGTTCGCCTGGTCGCAGCCAGCCTTGACAGCCCACTGCGTGATCGATTGGCTGACCTGCCTTCGTGCGCCCTCCTCCCAAGGCTACAACAGCTAAACCCAATGCCCGTGTGTCAACTCGTGAAATCCATTTTCCTATATGATCCTCTGGAACAAGTACCGGACGAATGACCGATGCCTTTTGAAAGCAACCCGGGTTTGACAGCACATCGGCGGGCCCACCCATCGCGTGAATGGACCGTTCAAATAAGGCTGCAGCTTGTCCAGAAGATAACGCTTTCTCCACCTGATTCTTGGCTGACTCCTCATCCTTCACCAACCCCGACAGGCATAAATTTTGTACGGCCAATGCCACCGTCACATCCCGCAGGCGACCAGCGGTTATCTCACCCGTCAAGACTTGGATGGCTTCGGCCACCTCCAAAGCGTTTCCAGCAGCATCTGCCAAGGGCTGATTCATATCCGTCAGCAATGCTTGGGTCGGCATACCTGCCCGTGTTCCAACCGAACAAAGACTTTTCGCCAGTACCCTCGCTACAGCAACATCGGTCATGAAGGCTCCATTGCCCACCTTGATGTCCATAACAAGCGTCTCGAGACCGGCCGCCAATTTTTTAGACAAAATACTCGCTGTAATCAGCCCGTACTGCTCCACGGTAGCGGTGACATCTCGCGTGGCGTACATGCGGCGATCGGCCGGGGCCAAATCGGCCGTCTGTCCCGCAATTGCGAATCCTACGTCGCGAACCGTGCGCTGAAAGTGTTCGATGGTTGGCGCCGTATTGTAGCCTGGAATTGCCTCAAGTTTATCAATGGTACCGCCCGTATGAGCCAATCCCCGCCCGGCAATCATTGGCACGAATCCTCCACAAGCCGCCAAAATAGGCGCGAGCACAAATGAAACCGTATCTCCTACCCCTCCCGTTGAATGCTTATCCAGCAGCGGCCCTTGGAGATTGAAGGATTTCCAATCCAATACCGCGCCCGAATCCCGCATGGCAAGCGTAAGGTCCGTCCGTTCCCGCTGGTCAAGGTCCTGAAATATGGACGCCATGGAAAAAGCTGCGATTTGCGCATCGGTCACTTCATTGGACGTGACTCCTTGGATAAAACGTTGGATTTCGCCTGAGGACAAGGCAAACCCGTCTCGTTTCTTCCGAATAATCTCAGGAATGAGCGATTCTTCGACGCCCATCGTTACAGGGATAAAAAGAGTCCGGCAATGGTCGCCGACATCAAATTGGAGAGCGTCGCGGCTAGCACAGCTTTCAGACCAAACCGTGCGATTTCAGGCCGGCGTGTTGGAGCCAATGAGCCCAGCCCGCCAAGCAAAATCGCAATGGATGACAAATTCGCAAATCCGCAAAGGGCAAATGAAATAATGGCCTTGGTCTTTTCCGATAGCATAATCTCGGCCCCTTCCGCGAGGTAAGGAGCGAAATTCAGGTACGCCACAAACTCATTGACAACCAGCTTTTGACCTATAAATGAGCCCGCCACAATGGCTTCTCCCCAAGGAACTCCGATCAAAAATGCCAGCGGAGCAAACACATAGCCCAACAGCAATTCCAGCGTGAATTCTGGGTGATCAAACCATCCGCCTACCCCACTGAACAACCCATTAACCAGAGCTATCAATCCCACAAAGGCCAGCAGCATGGCCCCGACATTCATGGCGAGCTTCAGTCCTGAGGCAGCACCATTGGCTGCGGCGTCTATCACATTGACGGATTGACCCTCCAGCGATTCCTCCATTTCCGTGGAGCTCAGTTTTTCACGAGGTTCCTCGGTTTCTGGGTAAATCATCTTGGCGAATAACAAGCCACCAGGCGCAGCCATAAAGGAGGCTGCAATGAGGTATTCCAAGGGAACCCCCAAGGAAGCATATCCTGCAAGTACAGAACCCGCCACTGAGGCCAGCCCCCCAACCATGACGGCAAAGAGCTCCGATGAAGTCATGTTCTTAATGAATGGTCTTACAACCAAAGGCGCCTCGGTTTGGCCTACAAAAATGTTCGCGGTCGCAGAGAGTGATTCTGCGCGGGACGTTCCAAGAATTCTTCGCAAGCCTCCACCTAAGATGTTGATGACCCATTGCATCAAACCAATGTGGTACAGAACGGCAATGAGCGATGAAAAAAAGATGATCACCGGCAGGACCCGAATAGCAAACACAAAGCCTGAACCGCCAAACAGTTGAAACATTTGGTCTGAATTCAGGCCACCAAAAATGAAGGTGATGCCATCGTTACCATAGTCGATCACTCGCTGCACTCCCTTTGAAATACCGAGCAATGCCGATTTCCCGAAGGGCGTATACAAAACGATCGCACCAAAGAACAACTGGATTACAAAGGCTCCCAGCACCGTCCGCAGCTGAATCGCTTTTCGGTTGTTTGACGCAAGGAAAGCGATGGCCAGCAACACCACCATGCCCACAAGACTCATCAGGACTGTCATGAAGGCGAATCTACAATCTAATTTTCAAGGTCAAACGACGCTGGACACATTTGAAGCTGAGTCTTGTGCTCACGGTCCCATTTCGATGCATTTGAGCAGCTCCATATGATGCCCACTTGCACCGTCCCAGACGTCCAATCGCTTCGTTGCCGCCACCCTACCGGAAGCGCGTCCGAAGAAAAATCACACCAAGCCATTGCCGCGAAGATGCGCCAATCCATGTTGAGCTTGAATTCAGCTCGTCCATCCAAGCGAAAGCTCCGAAACGCGAACATATCCCACCCAGCATCCGTGAATACATACTGATCTGACCACACCTCATTGAACAAGGTCCCCTTCAAACGTAAGTTCCACATCGGCTGTTCTGTGTGCAACCAAAAATCGAAACCTTTACGCTGGGCATCGAACTCTATTCGTGCTGCATCGTTGCGGTTCACCCACAGCAAGCGCACCCCACTTTTTACTCCACGCCAAACCGGCAAGTCATACCCGAACGAACATTGCGTGATCAGCCATTGACTGGGCGAAACCGTGCGATCATCTCGCAGAGAAATCGCATCTGCTCGCATGAAGTCTGAGGAAGGAAGAAGGGCATCAAATCTTCGCCAATTCGAGAAGTTCTGCTGTTGGTGTTCTGCTGTCAATACAAGTTTTCCGTTGGGCTGGGTCCTAGCCTGTTGGATTTTATTGAGCCGGAATCGGCCCCGTTTTCGTTTGTGCAACAACCAGCACCATTGCAAACCTGCAGCAAATTCGTCGCGACTGTAGCCCTGTTGGGATGTGTAATCAACCTTACCGCGATGAAGATAGATTTCTCCTTCCCGGTTGCGGTCGTTCATCCGCATCCACCAACGACCCGACCACTCAGATTGCTGGAACAGCCTCCAATCTTCTTTGGCCCGAATGTCCTGCTCCAATCGCGCTCCATGCAGCCAAGAGCCATCCACACCGGAAACGATCGCAGCGTTTAGTCGCCGTTGAAGCGATACCTCTCCTGCGAATACCTGTCGCGAATCGATGTCATCTTGCGCAAAAGACTCCGCATTCCAGCGGCCAATCCATTGCAGGCGTGTTGCCCTGTTTGCCCAGTTGCCCAGAAGGGTCAAACGCTGGTTTTGGTACGCGGTGTAGTTGCCGCCCAAGCCCGTTTCTTCCGTTCGACGCATCGGGTTCCAACCCGTCCCCGTTCCCAGCTGTGCAAACGCATCCAGCTTGATTTCTTGCCCATGTGCCGGATGAGCGGCTAGCGCGCATGCGAAAGCCCCGGCCAAAATGAACCGAGGCACTTGGAGACAACAACGTTGGAAGAAGGTTCCGGACATAGTCCGGGTTTACGAAGACCGCCGAGAATGGTTGCGATTAGCGAGGCAACTGGAAAGTCAACGGCATGAACTGGCTGACATTTGGGGAAATCAAGACATTGCTCGAGTCCGTTTGCATGAGCAATCGAATGTTTTCCTCCTGTCTCATCTCCGTTTCCAGCATGACTTGACGGCAGCCGCCGCATGGTGAGAAATTCAAAACAGGCATCTCAGCATTGGTCACCACCGCCGCTTCCATGATGCGTTCGTTCGGTCGTTGAGCACCTGCACTAAAAAACACTACCCGCTCCGCGCACAAGCCGCTTGGATACGCCATGTTCTCTTGGTTGCTCCCACTGAGAATTTCTCCGGATTCTAGGCGAATCGCTGCGCCGACGTGAAACGATGAATATGGCGCATACGCCCGTTTGCTGGCGTCGTGCGCCGCTTGGAGTAGTGCCTGGTCGCTTGGAGAAAGGGCCTCGAGCGGCCATTCTTCCACGCGGAATTCTCGGGAGATGGAACGAATCATATGTGCATAAGTACGCAATTTTTCGGGGAAGGTTGCTGATGTACCTTGCAAGCATGCGAAATAAGCAAGACATTGTATCCAATTGGTTACCACGGTACACCGGCATGGCGCTCAATGAATTTGGACGTCACATCCTCTTGACCAATTTCAACAATTACCTCGAAAAATTTGCTGAGTGGAATGCCTGTGACATCGTGGGACGCGATAAAGCCATGCCCTGCGCTACCGTTGGCGACACCACAATGATCAACTTCGGCATGGGGAGTGCCAACGCGGCTACGGTGATGGACTTACTTTCAGCCATTCAACCGCGGGCTATCTTGTTTTTGGGGAAATGTGGAGCCTTGAAGGAGAAAAACCGAATCGGAGATTTGATTCTGCCGTTGGCCGGCATCCGTGGCGAGGGAACCTCCAACGATTATTTCCCTCCAGAAGTTCCGGCGCTGCCAAGTTTCGCCCTGCAACGAGCCATTTCATCCAC
The DNA here is from genome assembly GCA_905479115.1 of uncultured Flavobacteriales bacterium. Taxonomy (GTDB): domain Bacteria; phylum Bacteroidota; class Bacteroidia; order Flavobacteriales_D; family Sanyastnellaceae; genus UA16. The sequence goes on along the minus strand of CAJQLF010000050.1, from coordinate 35,015 downwards.
CGTTCGGGATTACAACAGAGATTACTACACCGGTTCAGTATATACGACGAATCGGAGGGTCTGGGAGCACGATGATGCGTTCAAGGCATACCTGCGAAGCACTCGAGCCCAAGCCATTGACATGGAAACCGCCACCTTGTTTTCAGTTGGTTTTGCTAACCGTTTATCGGTGGGCGCCCTATTACTCGTAAGTGACGAGCCGATGACGCCCTCTGGTGTCAAAACTGATGCCAGCGACGCGAAGGTGACAACGGAATTCGTGGATGAGCACATTCAGATTGGTATAGACTCGCTCAAAGAAATTCAATCCGAAGGGCGGTCCATCAAGCACCTTAAGTGGCGTTAAAAATCGCCATCACCCACGGTAAGGGTATACCGGTGACGCCAACTTGCGGGCATTTTTTTGAGTTCCTCGGTTTCGATAGCCCAGGTGTCAGTTTCTTCCCAATCCTTCGTGCTCAGCGCCCCTGTGCTATTATAAATGAAAAGCGTATCAATGAAACTTGCGGGTGCCCAAGGGTTGGGTTGGCCCCCCAGCACGTCATTGGCGCCAAGGAGCAACGTCTCTCCTGCCGAAATGAGCAATGTTTCTGCAGGCAGACCTGCATAATCCCAGGACTTGTGGATGATTGTTAATTCGGAACTTGATTGATTTTCTAAGCTCCATTCCAACCGCGTATTCCCCTCACACGAAACAAGGGTAAAAAAGAGGACCGCAAGTCCAAAAACGGAACTTAAGCGTTGAACAGACGTCGGATTAATTTTCGGCATGAACATCAAATTTCATGCGAATATAACGGGACAAGGAAGGGTCCCAAAATGGCCGGAAAGGTTGAGCTAGGTAAATCGATCTTACGCGCCCAGGGAAACCGAGTCGTCGTCTGCCATAAAGTCATGGGCATCCATGAACCGATGCAAGTGCGAATGCACAGCACGCGGATCCAAACTAACCCACTGTGACTTATCATGCTCATTGACCGGCTCGGCAAAATCAGCCGTGCAGATTGCGCCCATATCGCACAACTCATGCCAAATAACACTGGCGTTTTTGACGGTCAGATCACCCCGCCCACAGCGGTTTTCCCACACTTTTACCGCATCCTCCACATCACTGAAGGGCAATTGACTCAACAACTCGACGATGGGTCCTTCCACCCGCGCATAATGGCCTGAACTTGGTATGCGCAAAACCAAAGATTCTGCATCAAACTCAGCCATTGCATTGGGATTCCAGTAATACGTCATTTCATTGTTGTTTCCCTCTCATACGGTTCTAGGACACAATTCGTTTCACTTTGGTTCAGGTTTGCACTCAGTTTGCTTAAATTCGGCTGAAACCACCCAATTTTCATTCACGCCATGAACCTGCGTTTAGATTCATTTGAAGCCTATCAGGAAGCGTATCAAAAAAGCGCAAATGACCCCTCTGAGTTTTGGAATGGTATTGCCTCCCAATTTCAGTGGATGAAGCCCCACCATCAAACTCAATCAGGCTCGCTTGAAGGCGGAGACGTCCAATGGTTTGTCGGGGGACAGGTGAACATCACGGAAAATGCTTTGGACCGCCATCTGGCCGAGCGCGGCAATCAAACAGCAATTGTTTGGGAACCCAATGACCCTGATCACCCCATTCAATCCATTTCTTACCAGACGCTGTATGAACGGGTCTGTGAAATGGGGGCCGCCTTGCGCGCTTCTGGAGTTCAAAAAGGAGACCGTGTGATTCTGTACATGCCCATGACGCCCGAGTTGGCCATCTCCGTTTTGGCCTGTGCCAGAATTGGTGCCATTCACAGCGTCATTTTTGCTGGATTCAGCGCGCAGGCGCTTGCCGATCGCATCCAGGATGCAGGAGCGTCAGTGGTCATCACCGCCAACGAAGGACGACGCGGCGTCAAAACCATCCCTTTAAAGTCGACTGTGGACCATGCACTCGCGAGCTGTTCGACCGTGCGCTTGGTTTTGGTTCAGCGCGTCACGGCTGCAGACTGCGTCATGGAATCCAACCGAGACGTATGGCTCAATGAGTTTGAGCAACGCGGCAAAGGACTTCCTTGCCCACCGGAACCCATGGATGCGGAGGATCCGTTGTTCATTTTGTATACCTCCGGATCCACCGGCAAGCCCAAAGGCGTTGTGCATACCCACGGCGGATATATGGTTTATACCGCTTATTCATTTGCCAATGTATTTCAATACGAACCCGGCGATGTGTACTGGTGTACAGCGGACATCGGGTGGATTACGGGGCACTCGTATATCGTGTATGGACCGTTACTTAATGGTGCGACCACAGTGATGTTTGAGGGCATCCCAACGCATCCCGGTCCCGATCGGTTTTGGGCCATTTGTGCGAAACACCGGGTGAATCAATTTTACACGGCTCCGACAGCCATTCGGGCCCTCATGGCCCATGGCGAAGACCCTGTGCGGGCGCATAACTTGTCGTCACTCAAGGTGCTCGGCACCGTGGGAGAACCTATCAATGAAGAAGCTTGGCATTGGTACCGAGATGTGGTTGGGCAGCAAAAATGCCCCATCGTAGACACGTGGTGGCAAACCGAAACCGGCGGCATCATGCTCAGCGGACTTGGCGCACTCAGCCCTCAAAAGCCCGCCCACGCCGGACTCCCACTCCCTGGCATTGACCCGGTTCTCCTAAGCGCAGACGGGACGGAATTAACCGGAGCAGACCAAGAGGGATTGCTTTGCATACGTTCTCCTTGGCCAAGCATCATCCGAACAACCTACGGAGACCATGAGCGGTGCTTAAACACCTACTTCCGACCGTTCCCAGGCTTTTATTTCACAGGCGACGGTGCTCGGCGGGATGCGAACGGACTTATTCGTGTGATTGGCCGGGTAGATGATGTCATCAACGTTTCTGGACATCGGTTTGGAACAGCAGAAATTGAATCTGCTATCAACCAAGCGACCGTAGCGTTGGAATCCGCTGTTGTAGGCTACGACCACCCCATCAAGGGGCAGGCCATTCATGCGTTTGTCATTTCGGACAGGTCGCTCGATGAAGTCGAAATGGAAGCTGCTCGCAAAGATGTGCTTGCAGCCGTTGAAAGAGGAATCGGAAAGATTGCCAAACCCGAACGCATCCAATTCGTTCCTGGATTGCCCAAAACTCGATCTGGTAAAATCATGCGGCGGATATTGCGAAAAATTGCTTCGGGAGAATTTGATCAATTCGGAGACACATCCACCTTGTTGGACCCCTCTGTCGTGGATGCCATCAAAACCCAGGCGCAATCTACTTGGTTTGTCCCGTCCTGAATATCATTTTTTTTCCAACCATTTTGGCTACCTTGAGCGGTCCATGGCTTCCGCAATGAACCTGCCTCAGAGAAATCAACTTTTGGCCCCCGTACTCGGTGGTTTTCTTTGCCTGTTGGCATCCGTTTATGATGCGGCAGCGCAAGTGGATACGGAGTTTTGGTTCGTAGCTCCAGAGGTTTGGGCTAATCACGGCGACAGCCCTACCCTGTTGCGTTTTGCAACGTTTGATCAGTCAGCCATCGTCACGGTGGAACAACCCGCCAATGCTGCTTTTCCTACGCAAACACTTTCTGTCCCCGCGAACAGTGTGTCGTCATTGAACTTGGCACCCTGGCTCACGTTAGTGGAGAACAAGCCCCCAAACACGGTACTCAATAAGGGCATCAAAATCACATCAACATCCCTCATTCAGGCGTATTACGAAGTGAATCCTTCGAATAACTTGAACCCGGATATATATGCACTCAAAGGGGCCAACGCCCTCGGAACGTCCTTCTTCTTGCCATTTCAAAATTACCTGAACAACGGGTATTCACAATCAACCTCAGGATTTGACATTGTCGCCACAGAAGACAATACCACCATTGAAATTACCCCGCGTAAGCCCATCGTCGGTCACGCCCAAAACATCACATTCACCATTACGTTGGATGCTGGAGAGACTTGGAGCGGCCGCGCTACCTCCACCTCTGCAGGCCAGCATCCCTATGGCAGCATGGTCAATTCAGATAAACCGATCGCCATCACCATCAGCGATGACTCGCTCCAAGGCACACCCTATGGTGGCTGCGCAGATTTATTCGGCGATCAAATTGTACCCGCCGAAATCGTTGGAACCGAGTACATCGCCATCAAAGGCAACCTGAACGGTCCGGACAAAGTTTTCTTTATTCCAACCGTCCCCAACACGACCATATCCGTCAACGGTAACCTGGCCTATACCCTGACCGGGCTCACCTCCATTTACACGCACACGTTGAATGCGAACTCGGCCTTTTATGAAGCGAGCAATCCCGTTTACGCACTGCACCTTACGGGATTTGGATGCGAAGTAGGCGGAGCGCTGCTCCCTCCCCTTGTTTGCACAGGTTCTCAGGAAGTAGCCTTTGTTCGATCAACCAACGAATTCATGGGACTCAAAATCCTCGTTCCTTCTGGTGGCGAGGATGACTTTGAGTTCAATGGCAACGGAAACTTGATTCAAGCCAGTCAGTTTTATAATGTCCCTGGCACGAACGGCGATTGGAAATACGCCAACATTACCGCGTCCTCTTTCGTTCCCGTACTCGGCTCTTCACGCATTTCCAATTCGACCACGCAATTTCACTTGGGCATCATCAACGGTGGTGCGAGTTCTGGCACACGCTACGGATATTTTAGCAGCTATGCTCAACAGGCATATGTGGTGCAAGTCGACGATAACACCTTGTGCGAAGGCGACGAATTGGAATTACAAACCAATACGCTGCTTGGAGCCACCTACGATTGGACAGGCCCCAATGGGTTCAGCGGACAAGGCAATCCTTTGACTTTCGGGGACGTGTTCGAGGCCGACGAGGGTGAATACGTAGTTTCGGGGTTTGTGGGCGCCTGTCCGATTGAGAGCGATACCCTGAACTTATTGGTGTATCCCGTGCCCGATGCTCCGACCATCTCAGGAGACTCTGTCGTCTGTGAAGGAGCTCCGTTCGCGCTTTTCACAGATTCATTAGGAGCAGTGCAATACCAATGGGCCGGTCCAGACGGATTTTATCCGAGTGGTCCCTCCATCACAGAATCCATGACCACAATGGAGAATGACGGATTGTACACACTCGTCATCAATGACCATGGATGCCTTTCAGAACCGAGTCAATGGAATGTCGACATCACGCCAGAGCAGTCCCTTGCCATCGACGAAACATCCTCGAATTACTGCGCCACAGAAACATTCACTCTCACTACGGAGCCTGTGGCCGGCGCCTCCTACGAATGGACAGGGCCAAGCGGCCAAGTACTGAGCAGTCAACTCGGCGTACAAATCAACAACAGCCAAGCGGATGACTCGGGGTGGTACACGGTCACGGGCCAAGCCAACGGCTGCCCTTTGACCCCTGACTCTCTGTGGATTGTTATCACCGCAAATCCGGAAATTAACGCCGTCAACGCGCCGTCCGTGTGCTTTGGAAACGAGGCCAACTTCTGGGTGGACTTCGGTGCCCCAGGCGAAGCCATTGTATGGTGGTTGAATGCCAATGGGGACACCCTCGGAACGGGCAATCCATGGATCATCGCCGAAGCAGATTGGACAGACGCCCAAACGTATGAAGCCATCGTTGGATCCGAGGGTTGCTTTTCGCTTCCAGTAGCATTCGACTTTGACCTGGTGCCCCCTGAAGACCTCATCATTCTTGACGCCTCTGCGCAGCCCATCGAATCCGATCAAATTTGCCAAAACGATGATTGGGCGCTGTTTGGCGAAGGACCGGCCGGCACAGTCTGGCAGTGGAGTGGGCCCGGCAACTTTGGCTCCAATGCGGAGGACATTGCACTAACCTCTGCTCAGCCGGACGAAAGCGGCTGGTATGTTGCGACTGGCGCAGTAGGCTCCTGCCCGATGAATCCCGACTCGGTGTGGTTGGATGTCTATCCTACGCCCGATGCACCAGCGCTGATGGGATTTGCAGAAATTTGTGAGGGTTCAGACTGGCAATTGATTGGCACCTCGGACGGTCCGGGTTCCATTGAATGGTACCATCCGTATTGGGGAGCGTTCAGCGGAACAGATTGGACTTTATCGGGCGTCCCTGTTGCCGGCGGAGGGACCTTCGAAGCATACGTAGTTGAAGCGGGATGCCCTTCTCCAATCGCTTACGGCACGCTGGACGTAGCTCCGCTGCCAGATGTTGTTCTCCAATCCTTTAGCACCATCCTGATCGAACACTGCCCCCAGAATACTCCAGCCCTTGATTTACCCGAATACGACCCCTTGTACAACGCCTCCTGGACCTACACGGATGGAGAAGGCACGACAATCAACTTTGGAGATGGGATCGGTCTGGACGCGAACAACGACGGATTTTACGAGGTGCTTCTTACGACAGGAGCGCCATGCGACTTAGAGGCGAGTGGCAGCTTTGATGTCGAAACCGTGCTGTGCGAGCTCATCGTTCCTAACGTGATTTCCCCCAATCAAGATGCTCAGAATGAGCGATTCGCATTGCCCGATTTGACGTATTTCCCATTCAGCAGTTGCACGATTTACAACCGATGGGGTCAAGCCGTCTTTACATCCAATGATTTTGGCAACTCCGCCGGATGGCAGCCCTCGGTGGCTGAAGCCAGCGAAGGCACCTACTATTACCGCGTCCGCATCAACCGGGTGTCGGGAGACCTGACGATTACCGATGAGAATGGCACTACCACCTACACCGAACCCGGTGCCATTGAATTAGTCGGAAGTTTGACATTGGTGCGATGAAAGAAACGGTACGGCCGCTTTTGGTTTTTGCCGTTGCAGCGCTATACGTAGTGATGACCTCCTTCGTCCCCCACTCCACAGCAGCGGCCGATGCCATCTTAGGAATGCTCCTGCTTGCCGGGCTGGCAGTCATTGGCATCCCTCACGGAGCGCTGGACGTATGGACGTACCAACACCGAACGAAGAACGGCTTTTCAAGTCTGGGGTACATCGTGGGATACTTGATAGCCATTGGCCTCGTATTCGCCTTCTGGATGGTATTTCCTGTAGCGGGGTTGACGTTGTTTCTGGTCTTGAGCGCATGGCATTTTGGCCAAGCAGACTTCGTATTGTGGGGCTTGCACAAAGGTGGATGGGCTTGGGGAACACTCGCCTTGTCTCTGATTTTGGTCTGGCATATGGAAGAAGCCCTGGAAATTGTGAGCCACATGGGCGTTGAACCAGGTACGCGAAATCTAATCTCCTCCTTCATTCCAGCGCTGCAATGGACTGCTATCACAGGATGGTTTATCGCCGCTGCGCGAGCAATCTACCTGCGCAAGGCTCCTTGGCTCTGGACGCTTGGCATGCTGGCCTTCACACCATGGATTCCATTGTTATTGGCCTTTGGGATGTACTTCGTTGGTCAGCACAGTTTTGCAGGCTGGTCGCATTTGCAGCATGAAATGAATTTACGCTCGATGGAATTGTGGCGAAAAGCCTTCCCCTTTACCGTGGGAGCTTGGCTCTTGATTGCCGGTGGAATTTGGTTTTTGACTTCTGGAAAATCCTCCGACCTTCATGCAACGTCTGGCGCCTTTTTTATGTTATTGGGTAGTATCAGTATTCCGCATATTTTTGAATCCCATTGGCTCCTGCGAAATGACGCAGGCAGGTAAACATCTTCGACTCCTCCTCTGCTTTATGCAACTCCGCCATTTCATCCTCTCCTTTTTTCTCTTGCTCTTCGTTGTATTTGGCGTGCGAGTTGGGGTTGCACAGCTGGACACCGAGTTTTGGTTTGCAGCTCCTGAAGTGTGGGCAAATCACGGAGACCAGCCTATTTTACTAAGGTTTTCTACGTTGGAGGATGCGGCGAATGTGACTGTTACGCAGCCTGCGAACGGCACGTTTCCCGCCCAAAACCTTAGCATCGCTGCCTACGGAACGCAGACGCTCGACCTCACTCCGTGGATCAACGACATCGAGAACACACCATTCAACACCGTGCTGCCCCAAGGGTTGCACATCGAGTCAGATGCCCCCATCACGGCCTATTATGAAATTAACCACCTCCTCAACCCTGATATTTTTGCGCTCAAGGGCAGCTCAGCACTGGGAACAGCGTTTTACACACCATTTCAAACATATTTATCCAATTACTATCCCCAATCCAAAGCAGGAATTGACATCGTAGCCACCTCCGACAACACCGAAATCACGGTGACGCCGAGTGTTAATCTGGCAGGAGGATATCCCGCTGGGGTGGCCTTTACCATCGAATTGGACGAAGGAGAAACCTATGCCTTACGAGCGGAAGGAGCTGCAGCGTCTCAACACCCAAGTGGAACCTACATCACGAGCAATCAGCCGATCGCTGTGACAATCAGCGACGATTCTTTGCTTGGTGAGTTCTATACACCCGGAAATTGCCAGGATATCATAGGGGACCAGGCCATTCCTCTCTCAACTGCAGGCACCGAGCACATTGCCGTCAAAGGCAACCTCAACGGTCCGGACAAAGTGTTCATTCTCGGCACAGAGGAAAACACATCACTGTCCATTGACGGAAACTTCGTTTGGACCTTGTCGGCAGGTGAAACCTACACGCATACGCTCTCCAATCCCGCTGCGTATTACGAAACGAGCGCTCCGGTAATCGCACTGCACATGACGGGCTTTGGATGCGAAGTCGGTGGGGCCATCCTGCCACCGGTGAGATGCACGGGTTCCAACGAAGTCGCATTCGTGCGTTCAAGCAATGACTTTGTTGGACTGAAAATTTTGGTTCCTGCAGGAGCTGAAGGTGATTTCACATTCAATGGCGCCGCAGGCAATGTAGCTGCGGTCAACTTTTCAGCAGTTCCAGGTACGGGGAACGAATGGATGTATGCCAATATTACCGGAAACGCATTTATTCCAACAGGTGGTGCCTCCCGACTCGTCAACAGCACCGCCAAATTCCACCTCGGAATCATCAACGGAGGGGCAACTTCTGGCACTCGCTACGGTTACTTCAGCGATTTCGCGAATTATGAGCACAGCACATTTACATCGGATAATCAGCTCTGTGCCGGCGAAACGGCTGAATTATTCGCCTCCCCCATCCTCGATGCAACGTACGATTGGACCGGCCCGAATAACTTTACAGCCAGCGGCAACGAAATCGAATTAGGCCCTTTAACTGTAGACGATGCCGGCCTTTATATCGTTACGGGCACCGCAGGTGATTGCGAGATCCTCCCTGACACTCTGGAAGTATTCGTGGCGCCTCAACCCCCCGTTCCGGACTTGATCTTTCCTGACGCATTGTGTGAAGGCGATGATTGGTCGTTTACGGCTTTGACATCAGCCGATGAATGGACGTGGAGCGACAGCGAAGGGAATCTCATCAGTGCCGACAGCACTGACAGCTTCGTCAATGCCACACCCGATGATGCGGGAGCCTATTCACTTACGGTAGTGACCGAATCATGCACGTCAGAATCCGCAGAATTTGATTTAGTTGTCTACACAACTGAAGAAGCTCCGCTCAATGACGATCCAATTGAAATCTGCGAAGGCAGCAGCCTTGCGCTTTCTCCAAATGCCACCCTCCCGAATGCCGTTTGGGAATGGACGGCGCCCGACGCCAGCATCACCGAGGTAGAAGAGCTTTTCATCGCTGTGACGGATGCGAGCGATGCGGGCGTGTATACCTTGGGTGGAACCAGCAACGGATGTCCAATTCTGAGCGCCTCTGTTCAGGTCGCCCTGAGTTCAGCAGCACCTGTTGCACTGACCGTACCAGACTTCCTTTGCAACGATTCGCCGACCGTTTCGGTCACAGCGGATGATGTGTATAGCGGATCGTGGTCTGCGACCTGCGCAAACTGCCTCTCCGGTTCAGGCGTGTTAACGCCCGAATCTGCAAGCCCGGGGTTCATTGACATCACGTACATCTCAGATAATCCGTGTGGTCAAACCGCTACGGTCACGGTGGAAATTGGAACGGTACCGGATGCCAGCGTGCCAAATTGGACCGATTGCGAAGGCATGGGCACGGTGCAGCTTTCTGGTGCCACACCGGGTGGCACGTGGATATCAGATTGCGCAGACTGCTGCACTTCCAACGGACTTTTCGATACCGGCATTGCCGGGACGGGTACGTGGGCATTAACCTATACCATCTCGGGCGATTGTCCAGCAACCGGAAACGGCCAGTTCACGGTGACCGCCAATACCAGCAGCGCTTTTGCGCTTTCAGCGGAGGCATGCGCAAACGACGATGCATTCACAGTGAGTGCTGATGAACCTGGCGGACAATGGTCGGCCACGTGTGCCGCTTGCATCGCGGAAAACGGTCAATTCTCGCCCGCTACGGCGGGCGTCGGCCAGCACACCATCACCTACGTCATTCCAGGCGCTTGCGGCACAACGACCGACGAGGTCATAACCGTTCTCGCACTCCCTGATCCTTCCTTCATCTACACCCCACTCGAAGGCTGCGCTCCAGCTGTTGTAGAATGCACTGCTTCCGAAAACCCCGGCATCGTGGATTGCAGTTGGACGTATGCACAAAATGGCATCGGAGCATCCTTGGCATGTGACGAAAATATCTTCGTCTTACAAGATCCTGGATGCTATACCCTGATGCACTGGGTTACCGACGGAGCAGGTTGTACGAACAGCTCCACAGCTCCTGAACTGCTCTGTCTCAGTGCCCAACCATCGTCGGATTTTGCGCTCTCTCCCGCTCAACCTTCCATCTTCGATGAGCTACTTGAAGTCTGGGCCATCGATTCAGTTGCGACCAACGATTATGTATGGGAAATCACCGAGAGCGGGACGTATCAGGGCCCCTCGCAAGTCTTATCCATTTCCGAATTGAGTACAGATTTATTCAACCTCTGCTTGGAAGTAACCGATCCGGTGGGATGTTCCTCTTTAACATGTGAAGCCATTCAATTAACCGAAGGCCTCACTGCCTTTGCCCCTAATGCTTTCACGCCGGATTACGATGGACACAACGACGCTTGGCGAATGCACGTCAACGGCGCTGTGACGCGCTTTGAATTGCGCATCTTTGACCGGTGGGGCGCATTGGTATTTACCACGAACGATCCCGAAGAATATTGGATGGGAGAGGTTTTAGGCGGAGCGCATTTTGCGGCCGATGGCGTTTACCACTATGAAGCGGTTCTGCGCGATGACGCCTACCAGCTCAAAACATTGCGGGGGCACATTCTGTTAATTCGTTGATTTCCGAACACAAGCCATGAAGAAATTCCTTCAACCCCTGTTTTTGCTTGCTGCACTTGGGTTCCTTTTTGGAACGGGATGCATGACTGAGCCTTCCGAGCCTGCTCCCGCTCTCCCAGATTCTTTTAAGAAGATGAAGCCGTTTGAGGCACAGGCCTGGAAGTGGTCGACGCCAGACGAAACATGGGATGCCTGGCATGCGGGAGCCACCTTGGAGGCGGTTCACCGCTGGAAATCCCTTCACCACAGCGAAGCAGGCGCCCGAACCATCGAAGGCGAATGGCGTTTGGAAGGCCCCACCAACATCGGTGGACGATTCAATTTCCTGCGGCAACATCCGACTGACCCATCCATCATGTTCGCAGGAAGCAGTAGCGGGGGACTCTGGAAAGGCGTTGGAGTTTCGGATGACGGTGGAACATGGGAACCTCTCACAGAAGATTTTCCTGCGATGGCCATGGGAGACATCGCCTTTTACCCCGGCAATCCAGATCGAATCTTTTTGGCAACCGGAGATCCACAAATCAGCAGCTTCCCGAAGATGGGAAACGGCGTGTACCGCTCGTTGAACGGCGGAGATTCATGGCAGAACATGGGATTGGATTCCATGGGCGTGATCAGTAAATTACTGTTTGTTCCTTCTGGCGGAGCTGTTGAAACGCCCATTTTGTTGGCAGGTGCCATGGGCAACCCCGCACTTCCGGGGGACTACCGCGGGCTGTTTAGGAGCATGGACTCGGGCTCCACATGGGACCAGGTATTGTTACCCAATGATTCTACTGGAATTACAGACATCCTGTACGATCCAGAATCTGAAGCAATTTTTGCCGCTGCCTGGCAACGAACACGGAATTCAACAGTGAGTGAAGTGTGGGGACCGCATTGCCGCATATGGAAATCGAATGACGCTGGCCTGAATTGGGAAGTATTGCCCAATCCGTGGGGTGAAGGCAGCCGAGGCCGCATTGGGTTGGCACAATCTCCCCAGGGTGTATATGCTTTGGTCGTCGGCCAAGACCATCAGCTGGACAACTTATACCGAACGACCGACGCCGGTGGTTCATGGAACGCCGTGATTCCCGAAGAAAACCTACCCGAAAATGCCTTGGGCGGTTTTGGTTGGTATTTCTCCAAAGTGCGCATCAATCCTTTCGATGCGGATGACATCTCCATTCTTGGGGTCAACACGTGGAACTCAATGAATGGCGGCGTGAACTGGAACCTCATGGGACCTGAATGGTGGACATACGAAGTGCACGCAGACAAGCACGACCTGCAATGGATTGGCTCACAGACGTGCGTCCTTGCAACCGACGGTGGATTATACAAAACCGAAGATCACGGTGCGACATGGATGGACATTGACGACATTCCTGTCACTCAGTTTTACCGCGCGGCATGGAACCCTCACAACCCCGGAGTCTATTCGGGTGGTGCCCAAGATAACGGGACTACGACCGGTAATTTCGAGGACCTTGGTGGCTGGACGCGCGACCTCGGCGGTGACGGGTTCACCGTGATTTATCACCCCGAGGATGACGCTTTACGCTACGCAGGCTACCAATGGGGCAACTGGCGCTTTAGCATGACCACCGCTGATGAAGAGCCGCTCTGGAACGATTTCACAACCGGAATCGACGAAGAGGATCGCACGTGGTGGGATTCTCCGCTGATCTACCACCCGTCGAATCCCGATGAGATGTGGACGGGTTCTCAGCGCGTCTACCGCATGCAAGATGCGCCCGTGAGCGTTTGGCAGCCGGTGAGTGATGATTTGACGTATGCGACGGAACCCGGTCTGTCCTACCGATGTGTGAGTGCATTGGCCGGATCGCATTATGATGCCAATGCTGTAGCTGCGGGCACGACGGACGGACGCGTGTGGATTTCTTTGGACCACGGCGATACGTGGGAACCGATGGAAGAAGGGCTACCTGGTCAATTTGTAACCGACATTGAATTTGATCCTTTCCACCCCGATTCGCTGTTTTGCACCGTCAGTGGTTTCCGCAATGCGATCTACGCACCCTTCATTTACAAAGCCGCCATCGGGGGGCCGTGGACTTCCATCCAAGGCGACCTGCCCGAGCATCCGGTGAACCAAATCTTGCCACTGAACGACAGCATTTGGGCCGTAGCGACTGACGCCGGTGTTTTTGCCACATTGGACTGGGGAGGACATTGGGAGCCCGTGGGTGAATTACCCACCATACCGGTCTATGACGTCGTTGCTGACACCATCACCAACCGTTTAGTAGCAGGCACTTTTGCGCGGAGCATCTTGAGTTTTCCATTGGACTCCCTCCTACCCCAACCTGCGGAGGTGGAGCCCAATGCTGTCGCCGACCTCATCAGCGGACGTGCTTCCTTTACCGCTTACCCCAATCCTTTTCGAGACGAACTCAACATCGACTTACCTGCCGATGTAAAATCAATTCGCATACGGGATCTCACCGGAAGGGTGGTGTTTGAGCAAAATGGATTCATGGGCTCTGGCATTCCTTTCACCGTGCCTGCGGCAGCTTGGGCACGGGGCACTTATGTTGTGACACTGACAGGACCTGTTTTGGGCACTCGCTCCTTGCGTGTTGTGAAAAGGGACTGAGTTAGAAGCCTGTCTGCGTCTTTTTTAAATACCTTGGTGGTCTCTGGACAACTCCTCTCCACCATGAACAATGCGCTCACCTTTGCACTTTCAATCGGACTTACACTCAGCAGCATATCAGGATTTTGCCAATCCAACGATGCGCGTGTGCTAATTATTGGCATTGATGGCTTGCGGCCAGACTGCTTGGAGGCGGCTGAAACGCCCGCTATTGACGGCTTGATAGCGGACGGGATTTTCAGCCCAGATGCCCTTAATAATGACATCACGTACAGCGGTCCAGGATGGTCTGCAATGATTTGCGGCGTTTGGTCGGGCTCGCACGGGGTGACCAGCAACAATTTCGTCGGAAGTAATTTTGAAGATTTTCCTTCCTTCATGCATCGCCTTGAACTGGAAAACTCATCACTCAACACCTACTCCATTTGTCACTGGGCACCGATCAATGACTACATCCTTAGCGAGGACGTCGACGAAGCCCTGAACGTCTCGAGCGATGCCGCCGTTCGCGATGCCGCCCAAGCCATCTTGCAGGACGGCAACCCCCACGCCATGTTCCTCCATTTTGATGATGTGGACATCAACGGCCACGGATACGGCTTTGACGCAGGCGTGCCTCAGTACATTAATGCGGTCGAAGCCACGGACAATTTCGTGGCAGATGTGATATCGACTCTGACCAACAGACCGAACTATGCAACTGAAAACTGGCTCGTGCTATTATCGACGGATCACGGCGGACTTGGGTACAACCACGGCGGAACATCCATCGAGGAGGAGACCATTTTTTTCATCGCGAGCGGCGCCTCAGTCCCCACCGAGCTCATCGTGAAAGACACCCTGGAAATTCAGTCTCCACCGGTCAATTGTGTTGCTCCCGGAGCAGCAGAATTGAATTTTGAGGGCAACGGTGACGCGGTGCACATAGAAGACGCCCCTGCCCTCCAACTCGGAGCAGATCAAGATTTTACGCTCGAAGTGCGCATTCGAACCCAAGCCACGCCTGATGTCGCTATCGTGGGCAACAAAGATTGGAATTCAGGACTCAACCCCGGTTTTGTATTCTCCTTTGAATATCCCAATGGCCCGGCTTGGAAAGTCAACATCGGTGATGGCAACAACCGAGCGGATGCCAATGGATTGAGCGGCGTAGCAGATGGTCAATGGCACACGCTTTCGTGTTCGTTTGACCGAGATGGCATGATGCGGCTCTACACCGATGGTGTTTTCTCAGCTGAAGAAGATATTTCGGGGATTGGCACAATCGATGTTGGAAACGGCTGGTTTTTCGGTTCCGATATCTTCGGCGCATACAGCTATTCAGGAGCCATCGCCGAGGTCCGGTTTTGGCACGGATTGCTCACGGAAGAAACCCTTTTGGATTGGCATTGCAGTTCCCTGACTGCCGCTCACCCCAACTGGACGTCCTTGCAGGGACATTGGGCATTGACTGAAGGAGCGGGAACGGAAGTTAGCAACAGTGCAAGCACAGGACTTGTCGGAACGGTGCAAGGTGCCAATTGGCAGCAACCGGAATCCCTTATCACCTTTGATTACAGCAACACACCGCGAATCGTTGACATCGCAGCCACCGCCTTGGATCACATGTGCTTGAACCTGGAGCCCAGTTGGAACCTCGACGGCATCTCGTGGATTGATGGATGCACCAGCACAGACGTGCAACGCATCAGCCGAGAGGAATGGAAAACCGCCCTTTTCCCCAATCCCGGAGCAGAAGATTTTCAAATCACAGGAATCCCGCCGCATGCCACCATTGAAGTTTTCCAGCCCAACGGCGCGTCCATTCACCATGCACAACCCGGCACATCGACCCGCATCAACCCCCACACTTCGAGCAAAGGGGTTTACCTCATCCGCATCGTTGATGGCGAGCGCCAGCGCACCTTGCGTTGGATCCGACAATAACGGGCTAAGTCTGCTGGCTATTTCTTGATTTTAATCAACTTACCTGAATCCACCGTTCCGTCCTCACGCATGACGAATACGTGGTACAAACCGGCAGCCCACGCATCGACGTTAATGGTGTGCTCAAACGATGACACGTCCTCAAACAATTGAGCGTAGATGGGGCGTCCTCGGCTATCGTAAATTGAAAGGGTTAAGTCTTGAAGGAAGTACAAACCAAATGCAATGGTCGCTTCAGTACTGCAAGGATTTGGATAGGTGATGACTGTTTGGAACGGGTGATCGAACACCTCTTCTTCACTGCCGCCGCCACCTTCCTCCTCGTCGCCTTCGAATTTAAACTCCATCCAATTGAAGTTAAACGGCGCACTCGTGATGTCAACTCTCAGCCGATAAATACCGGCATCCATATTGACCGTCTCGCTTGTAGTGGCCCAAGACTGCCAGCCACCCGTCGGCTGAAACTGAGCTTCACACAAGTAGGTGGAAACACCACTTGGTCTAAACAGCCGCAATTCCATGGCTCCGTCTCCGTAATCTGATGCTGTACGAAAATTGACCGTGTATTCACCCGTGTGCTCCACAAGCACATCGTATTCCAAGTAATCACCGGGGTCGAGGTAGCCTACATTTTGCCCGCCTCCCACGTCCGAAGAATTCTCAAGTTCCACTCCAGATTGAGAAACAAACGCTTCGGCTTCTACCCAGCCCGGAAGTGGATGCCGATAATCTAAATCATTGATCACATCTTCCATCTCGAAAGCCACGAGGAAGCTGCCATCGTTGGAGGTAATGGCATTTCCTGCGTACGACGCTTTCAACACTTGGGTCGCATTGAGCGACTCATCCAAATCAAAGACAATGGTTCGGTTGTTGACGGAATCCATCGCCATCGCAGAAAAAGGAATCGATTCACCATCCGCATAAAGGGTGAATACGCTTGGCGATTCCATCAGCGGCTGAACGATTGGCTTGTTCAGGGTCAGCGCAATTTGACTCGGACCCCGCGTTTTGCCTGTGAGGTAGTCCATATCCACTTCGTTCGAAAGGATCCCGGTAAACGCGAAATCAAAACTGTTCAAATTGAACCCCGATTGATCGGTGTAAAAACGCAGCGTTTGCTCCCCTTCCGTCAAGAGCACACCTTCTACCACTACACTCCCCCAATCTTCCCATCCCCCTGTAGAAGGCACTGAAATTCCCTGGGTAATGGGGATGCCATCCAATTGCAGGTGAAAAACGCCATTTGCACCATCCGCAGCCACCCGGAACTCCACATCATACAGCCCGCCGATCTCCACATCAACGGTATAATTCATCCACTCTCCACTGGAAATCCAACCTACATTAAAGCCATTGGAGTTGACGGCATCATCACAAAACTGGATGTCTACACCATCGTTTCGATACTGCCATCCATCATTCCAGGAGGTATAGTTTCCCGTCGACACGTGATAATTCGCCACTTGGTTGTCGTAGTAGGCGTTTCCGACTGTACCCAAGTCAAAATCGGTCGCATGGATGACTCCGGGAATCGGATGTGGATTTGTAAAAGGGCGGGTTTCATCCGAATAAACTTGTCGGAACATCGCATCTACCACATTTTCCTGAATCATGCAATTTTCAGCCTTCAATCCTTCGGCAATTTCCATGAGCGCATTAATCGCAAACTCCTGCGTGGGTGCTGGAGCACTTCCACTCCAGTAATCCAGTAAATATTGGTAGTCGTCTGTTTTCACAATGGACATCGGTGCCGAAATGCTTTCAATTTTCTTCAGCGGCCACCATGCCCAGCCTATGCCTTCATCTTCCAACAAACGGATTGCATCTCGGAACCAAACATTCGAGTTCTCCCCGCTTTCACCCAGGTAGAGTGGAACATCATATGAGTCTCGAATGGAGGTAGCAAAGTTCATCGATCCTTGATCGTTGTGACTCCAGTATTTGTGAGGTGAGTACACGATTTGATCATCCCATGGCGGAGTTAGGCCTGTAAAATCGTTGGCAAACCAATTCCCTTCTATGAACAAAATGTGGTCGGGGTCTACGCTTCGAATGCTGTCGGTGCATTGCATATAAAGGTTGCGCAGTGCATTTCCTCCAGGCAAATTCCAATTGGGCTCATTGAGCAAATCATACCCAGCCACCCATTGTTCGCCAACGTAATGTTCTGCAATTCGCTTCCACAAAGCTGCCATTTTCTGGCGGTTTTGGATGCTCTCCCAGAGCGAGGGCTTTGATGAATCGTAATCTGATATCCCCGCATCATAGCCTTGACCGCCGGGTGCTGCATGCAAATCAAGGATGACATACATCTCATTTTGAGCACACCAGGAGACCAAGCTATCCGTCAGCTCAAAACCAATGTCCAGCCATGTATTTTCATAGGGCACGGGTTCCAATTCAATGGGCAGTGTGTATAGGTTGTAATGCATCGGCAACCTCACCGAATTGAAGCCCCACGCCTTCAACGAATCGATGTCCGACTTTCGAGCATGATTTTGAAGCCATGCCGCATAAAACTCATCGGTCGCCTCTTCCCCTATGAGCTCTTGAATGGTGGCTCGAATCTCATGCTGCGGATTTGCAAATCCTGAAGTTTGAAGCATGTATCCTTCTTGAACCATCCAGCCCCCTAACCCAATGCCTCTAAGCAAAACAGGTTCTCCCAATTCATTCAAAATCTCCGTTCCACTTGTACTCAAAAAATGTTGAGCGCGCGCAGTTTCGACAATGGTTAATGCTAGCATGGACATAAACAATAGCTTCCACTTCCCTTTCATATACCCAAATTTTGAAAAATAAATTTAACCTCGATTCGAATTGTGATGTAAATTACATCAATTACTAGGTTGAATTCGTCCAATAAGTGTCAAATTACTGTTCAATTTCGAATTCAATCAACCCTTCCCACCATCTGAGGATATTTTCACCGAACTCTGCATGCGCCAACTCAATTTACTCCTGTTATTTTTATTCCTCGGAAGTCTCAACCAGTGCACGCGGGACGAAGAACAAAACACGCTGGTTCCCACCGTACAATTTCCTGTCGACATCAGTGGGTTTGAAAATTCAGCGAACTCCGTCTTTGAGTTTCCCCTCGTATTAGATGTTTCATCGGACCGCGATGTTACGGTTTACTATGAAACAAAACCCCTGACAGCTCTTCCGGGAGAGGACTACATTCACGTATCAGGTAGCATCATGATTCCCGCAGGAACGGCGGCGGCTTCCATTGAAGTTGAAATCGTTGTGGACGAATTCAAAGAAGAAGACGAACAATTTCGTGTGGTCATCATGGGGTCGGAAAATGCCCTTCTCGAAGGGGGCTCCCAAGAAGCAATCGGCACGATTAAAAATGACGACACCATCATCCAAGTGACGACTGCAGGGTATACGTCAGCAGACAGTTATGCAGGACGCACCATGGTATGGTCCGACGAGTTTGATGAAAATGAAATCAATTTAGCCAACTGGACCTACGATCTGGGAGCTTCAGGCTGGGGCAACCAGGAATTGCAGCACTATACAGCCTCAACCGACAACAGCTATGTTGCCAACGGCAACCTCATGATTGTTGCCATTGACGAGGGCTGGCGCTATACCTCTGCGAGGATGAAATCAATCGGATTGCAAGAGTTCCAGTATGGACGCATCGATGTAAGAGCTGTATTGCCCGAGGGACAGGGTATTTGGCCGGCCATATGGATGTTGGGCGGGAATTTTCCTTCGTCCGGTTGGCCCGCTTGCGGAGAAATTGACATCATGGAACTGATTGGATCCTCCCCCAATTACGTGCACGGAACTGTTCATTTCGGGGATGATTACTCCCAACATCAATACACTGGCCAAGGAACCAATATCCCTTTCTCCGAATCGTTTGCAGATGAATTTCATGTTTTTTCCATCGATTGGGATGAATCCGGAATCACTTGGCTCTTGGACGACACTCCTTTTTTCAGCATCAACAATTCCGTTAGTGGATCACAGAATTATCCGTTTGACGACCCCTTCTTTTTTATCTTGAACATCGCTGTCGGCGGACAATGGCCCGGGTATCCAGATGAAACCACCTCCTTTCCCCAATTCATGGCCATTGACTACATCCGCGTTTTTCAATGATGCGGGTGATTGATTGAACGTACAAACATCCCCGTCAAGACGCCATGAATCCAATTGATCTTCTGACCAAATTTGACCTGATCCAAGACCATTGGAATCCCCGCATCATTGCTCAACTGAATGGGCAGGATGTGAAATTAGCCAAATTGGAAGGCGAATTTGTTTGGCATGCCCATGCAGACCAAGACGAGCTTTTTTATGTCGTGAAGGGCAAGCTGGAAATGCAATTTCGCGACCGCACGGAGGTGCTCTTACCCGGTCAGCTTTTGGTCGTTCCGCGAGGAGTCGAACATTGTCCGGTTGCGGATGAAGAAACATGGGTTTTATTGTTCGAACCCCACAGCATCGACCATACGGGTGGCGTCGACACCCCGCTTCGAAGGCGCAGTTTTGAAAAGCTCTGAGGCTATCCATGAAAAAAAGGGAGGCGGCTTTGAAACCGACCTCCCTTTTCACGTGGATCTTATCGTATGCTGAGAAGCACTACTCGGCGATCATGCGCATCGTCCAGTATGCTTCGCCGGGCATTGCTCCATAGTCAACGGTAACGGTGACTCGTTCGACTCCGTCAACGTTGCTGTATTCAAATACTTCGTACATGATTTCACTCGCAGGAGTGCCTGTGCCTTCATTGGGCAACTCTCCTCCGTTAAATGCCTTATTGAAACCGATGTAAGCACCAAGCCCCGTCACCGTGACTGTTTCGTCTGTGGCTGAGAAGGAATGCGTACCCGATCCATAGACGTCGAAAGGAGGATTCAACAAATCATCTGCAACACATGCATTCGATCCGCCCATGTATCCTTCCGCCCAAACTTCGCCCTGGGTCTCAATAAGGAACGTTCCGTCATCATAGAAAATGAACTCATCGTCCATTTGGCACGCTCGTTCTATCACACCCGCCGCATCCAATCCACCCCACCATTCGCTGCTGCCTTGGGCAGGTCCAACGATGTAGCAACCTTCGCCGTCAAGCTTCCAAACTTTGCCTTCTGGGCTCGACATATCCGCCGCAGTGAACACTGCATTGCTGATCACGATGATTTGGCTGGCTTCGTCGCTTTGGAAATCATCGTCACTTGCCGTAAGAATCACGGTGTATTCGCCGTCACCCGCGTACGTGTGAACCGGATTTTCATCGGTGCTAAAGTTGCCGTCACCGAAGTCCCAGTTGTACGTGGTCGCATTCGCTGAAGTATTCGTGAATTCTACTGTGTTTCCTTCCTTTACAAACGTAAAGCTCGCCGCAGGAGCCGATGCTGGAACCGGCGGAATATCCGCTGGATCGTGATAGCTCACCAGGTAAAAGTTCCAAGCGAAGCTTCCATCCAATCCCACAATAGCAACCTCCATTCGGTCTGATATATCGCCCGTCTCCATGTTGAGGATTTGGTACGTCTTACTTGAAACGGGGATGTAATTGTCACCCGCCTCTGTTTTTTGAGCCAAACCAATGTAGGCCCCAAATCCATCAATGGTAATGCTATTCTGAGCCGTATTGAAATCAAAGGTGTAGTCTCCTCCATTGGCATAGGCACTCAGGTCTTCGCCATTTGGACCGGTAAACAATCCCTCATCGCTTTCGTCATAGCACGTTTCAAACGACACGCCGAGCCAACCGCCGTTCGCATCCGAATCAACAAAAACAGTTCCCATGGTGTTTTTCTCCCAGGTTCCGTCCGCATTGAACGTGTATTCGTCATCCAAAATGCAAGGCCGCTCACTCAGTGGCGTAACGCCACCAAACGACCACCACGAATTATCTCCGGGGCCAGGGCCAATTCCCAGTGCGATGTCTTCGCGATCGAGAATCCATGTCTTACCAGCCGTTCCGGTTAAAAATTGACCAGCCGTATTCGGGTCGACCAGCGTAATGGATTCGGAACGGGCAGCAGATCCTGCAGCGCCTGTTGCAGTCAGCGTAACCTCATACGTACCTCCTGCCGCGTAGGCGTGAACAGGATTTTCATCCGTGCTCGACTCTCCGTCACCAAAATCCCATACATACGATGATGCGTTCTGGGAGTAATTCGCAAACGCCACTTCGGACCAGTTCTCTGCACTGATTTCGTATTGGAAACTTGCGATGACATCAGCCGGCTCCGGCTCATCGTCTTTGCGGCATCCTGACAATGCCACGGCTGCGATGAAAAGCATGCTAAAAGCTCTCAAATAATTCTTCATGAAATTCTATGATTGGTTTATTAAGATTGGAGTATTTACTCTGAGTTGTTTTTAATTAAAAAGGGAAGCATCCGGGTAGGTGGTAAGGCCATCTGCCAAAACCGTCTCTTCCAGTGCAATGGGCAGCCACAAGTGATCTGCATTGAAGTTGGCTTCCTTATCAGCGTCACCACTGAATAAACTTGATTCTGCGCGTCCTGAACGCACCAAGTCAAACCATCGATCGCCCTCACACGCCAACTCTGCGCGACGCTCGTACCAAATCAATTCTTGCAATGTCATTCCTTCTTCCGCCATTACTTCTGAAGCCGTTCGGAAGTTCCCTGCATTGTTCCCCGGACCTGCTGCTCGTTCTCTTACGATGTCGATGTATGCCATGGATAAGATGTCATCACCACCGCCCCGATGCAGCGCCTCGGCTAACATCAAAAGCACATCAGCATAGCGCATCACATGGGTGTTGAGCGCCTTCGTCAAGTGCTCATTCCCGCCGTTTACATTGGTGCCAGCAAAGGACTTATAATTTGAATATTTTTCCTGCCAATACCCCGTGAAGTCGATTGGATTGTTCTGCGTCGCGTCAATAATCGGGTCGCAACTCAAGCCGGCATCTGCCAGATCCTGAGCCAATTCATCTTCGGATATAATTGCTACATCTCGTCGGTAAGTGTCATCCGACAGAAAGTGATTCCACAGCCCCTCGGTGACCGACATGAAACCCCAACCAGTCTCCAATGTTGGATGTTGGTCGCACAACCCACGAATTCCACACAACTGAATCATGCCGTTTCCATCTATTCCCTCAAACCAGCCCCAATCACTTGAATAAAGCGGATTGTGCTGGATTTCAAAAACTGATTCTGATGTGTTTCGTTCACCTAGATTGTACAACTGCTGCATGTCATCAACGAGTTCATAGAGCCCAAGATCAACGACTTGTTGGAAAGCATCCGCAGCATCACTGAACAAACCTGGATCGTCTCCTTTCATGTCAGCCCAGTACAAATAAGCTTTGCCCATTAATGCAAGCGCAGCCCCCTTGGTCGCTCTTCCCTCCTGTCCCGTCGGAACAATCAAAGGCAACGTCGCTGCAGCTTCTTGGCAATCTTGCACCACTTGCTGCATCACCTCCGACAGCGTATTGCGAGCGAGGTTCACATCCTCCGGGGTCAAAGGCTCCGTGATAACTGGAATGGGACCGAAATGACGAAACAACTCAAAATGATAATAGGCCCGCAAAAACTTCGCCTCCGCCTTGTAAACATCAACCAAATCCGACTCCATTCGTGCCAAAGCAAGGAGTGAATTAGCTCTGTTGATGCCGATGTAGTTGCGACGGTACATCGGATGAACGACCAAGTTCGTGTTCGTGTTGGTGAAATCATCGAATTCCTGCCATCCCGGCTGATCGTTATTGGAAGGATCCCCGCCTGCATTTGCATTATCGGAGCGAATCTCTCCAAACATCACCGGGGATATCCATTGACCAAAGGCCATGGACCAGCCAATGGGGTCGTATGCTCCAATCAATGTCGAGTAAATTTGTTCCTCCGTCTCATAGTAGTTGCTCGACAAAAACTGATTGACAGGATCGACTTCCAACCGTTCCTTGTTGCATGCCACAGCGATGAGGACAAATCCTGAAAGGACGAATGCTATTTTCAGTGAATTATTCATGGTCTTTTGCACTTTAGAATGAAACGTTTAGGCCAGCACCAAATGATCGGTTGTTGGGGTAGAATCCTTTATCAATTCCCGTGTCGAGAATCCAACCGCTGGTGCCAATGTCCGGATCAAACCCACGGTACTTCGTGATGGTGAAAATGTTGTTTCCCGTCAGGTAGATTTTCACATTCTTCATGTTCACTTTGGAGGCGATGTTATCCGGTACATTCCATCCAATTTGCAAGTTGCGCATGCGCAAGAAGTTTCCATCCTCTACATAAAAAGAAGAAGGCCGCTGGTTGTTATTGGGGTCCGTCGATGTCAATCGAGGCAGTTCTTCGCTTGGATTATCCGGAGTCCATCGGTTCAACCAAAATGATTGATAGTTGGAAAAGGTAACATCAGACCGCTCATACGTTCGATAAATTTCATGGCCCAATTGCGCATTGAAAATAGCACTGACGTAGAAGTCCTTGTAGGAGAAGTTGGCGGTCATCCCAATGATGTGCTTCGGCCAAGGAGTCCCGATATCCGTGATGTCATCCGAATTAATGATGCCGTCTCCGTTCGAATCAAGAAAGCGAATGTCTCCAGGAGCCGCATCGGGCTGCAGTAAATCGCCCTCATTGTTCAGGTGAGTGAAAATCTCCGCCTCGTTTTGGAAAATTCCATCCGCCTCATACCCGACGAAATGTCCAACGGCGTATCCCTCGGTCATTCGCGAAATCGGAGTGTTGCGCACAGGCCATCCCCATCCATTCAGATACCCCGTTTCTCCCGCGACGTTAATAACCACATTCTTGAAGTGGGTATAGGTCAATTGCGTCTTTAATTTCCAATCTCCCTTCCCGGTTTGGTAACCCAACACCAGGTCAATTCCGCGGTTTCTGATCTCACCCAAATTTGAAGTTGGGTTGTTCGTAGCACCAATATATCCAGGGATCTGCTGAGTCATCAGCAAATCCTTTGTGGTCTTTTGATAGATATCTGCCTCGACAGAAAGCTTATCGTCAAACAACCCGAGCTCAATGCCAATATCGATTTGCTCACTCTCTTCCCATTTCACATTTGGATTGGCTGGCGTGGCAAGCGCAGAGCCCGTATTCAACACCTGATCTTCTGTTCCAAGTGCATAGGTGAACACATTTTCGATGCGGCTTACGTAGCTCAAAGGAGCAATTCGGTCGGAGCCGTTGATCCCCCAAGACGCACGAAGTTTCAAGAAACTAATGGCGTCAATGTCTTGCACGAAATCTTCTTTTGATGCGACCCATCCCACCGAAGCGGATGGAAAAATTCCAAACTGGTTGCCTGGACCAAAATTCGAGGACCCATCGCGCCGGATGGTCGCCGAAAACAGGTACTTCTCATCGTAGTTGTAAAGCAAACGCGAGAATGTACTGATCAATGCGTAGTCCACTGAGGCGCCGCCGAAGGTCAAGTCCAAGGTGTCCTGACCCGCATCGAGGTACTGGAAATTCGGATTGAATTGATTGTCCATTGGAATGTTCGAAGAGGACCCTCCGAGCTGGCGAAATTGATTCGCTCGGTACGACGTTCCAACGAGGAAATCAATGTTGTGTTTGTCATCAAGGGTGCGCGTGTAGTTTGCTGTATTCTCCCATTGCATCCCTTGGAAGTTCCCAGAACCCTGGTAAACATCATTGGTCAAGTTTTGCGCGGCAGCATGAAATTCATAAGTCGGCACGAAACTTCTGTAATCCCACCAATTCAAATCGAAGCCAAAGTCCGTCTTCAATCTCAATCCATCGAGCACTTCTGCCTCGAGGAAGAAATTACCGATCATTTGGTCAGACTTGCTGTCACCGTTGATCAACCACAGTCGGCTTATTGGATTGATGTACTCTTTTTGCACCCAAGGTGATTGGGCAAATCCGTATTGTCCTGCATCGTCGTAAACGGGCGTTAGCGGGTCGTATGCGAAAGCGTCGGATTGAACGCCTCCAAAAGCACTGTTCGTCCCGATGTTGTTATTATCGGTTCGATTCAAATAAAGATTTTGGCCAATTTTCAAAAACCCAGCGTAATCCTTTGAGGAGTTATATCGAACAGCATAACGGGTGTAGTTCGATTTCTCCCCTCCAATCACACCATTCTGATCCCAGAAGTCCATGGACAAAAATGAGTTTTTCGTGGTCGCCGTAACCCGGTGGTTCACCACAGAAGCCGGATTGAAAATTTCATCCATCCAATTCGTATTCCCTGTAAGCACATCACCCACATTTGGGAATCCGAGGACATCCAGGCCCGAGAGTTGGTTGCCGTTGGCGAACTTCTCCCGGGTCAACATCACGTAATCCTCTGCGCCCAACATTTCAGGCAGTCGCCACGGACGTGAATTCAGGACGCTCGTGGAGTACGTCACTGTTCCCTCGTCTTTTCCACTCCCGTTTTTTGTGGTAATGATGACCACCCCATTTGCCGCGCGCGCTCCATATATAGCGCTCGAAGCTGCGTCTTTCAAAACATCGATGGACTCAATGTCACTGGGATTGATGTTATCGATGTTTCCGAGCTGTAACCCATCCACAATGAAGAGGGGTGAGTTGTCTCCATTGGTGCTGATTCCACGAACCAAGATTGATTTACCAGAACCCGGCTGGCCGCTGGACTCATTTACAATCAGGCCAGCAGTTTGCCCCTCCAAAGTAGAAATCGCATCGGGAACAGCAATACCTTCAATGTCCTTGGCGTCAATTTTCGCAATCGAACCGGTTGAAACTCGTTTTTTCTGACGACCATAACCGACCACCACAACTTCTCCAACCAACTCCGAATCCTCTTCCAAAAAAAGATTCAAAGGCCGAGCATCATCAACGAGAAGGATTTGAGCTTCGTAGCCGACAAAACTGACGATTATCTCAACAGGCAAAGCATCCACCGTTAGTGAAAAAGCTCCCAACGCATCGGCATTGGTTCCGTTGGTCGTCCCCTTTTCTATGATGGTCGCTCCAACGAGCGCGTTGTTCGTTCCTCTTTCAAGAACCGTACCTGTGATCACTGCGGATTGAGCTTGCGCTGCATTGAACGTTGATGTGCCAAAAAGAATCAATACCAAGAGCCAGCCAAAAAAGATTTTTTTTTCAGAGGTCGTCATCAGAAAGGTGTTGGAGGTGAAGGTGTGTACAATGGATCATTGATTGCACAAAATACCGCCGCAATATTACACAGTTTTTTTGGCTATATCAACCCTTGGACAGCGGATTGTATCCATAATCGTGTTCAAAGTACATCTTACCTACCACCAACCTCAACATTACAAAGAAGACCTAAGCCTCCCACCAAGCTCTCCTTAATAAGACGCAGTCACCCAAAACTTCTGTGCATCCGCCACACCGGGCATCCGCAAGAAATGCAATCCCGATTCCAATCCTGACGTAGGAACCGAATACCAATCGCCATTTCCTGAGCCCTCGCCTACTTGGCGCCCGCTCCCATCGTAAATCTCATAAGTCCAAGCTCCTCCAGCAATACGAGATTCCAACCACTGCACTTGCAATGGGTCACCTGCAGTTAGGAACGAAGGAAATGCCCGCCAAGCACCTTCTGATGCCACGAGCCACTCTTCGATTCCTACCGCACCATAATCGTAGGATCCACATATCGGTTCATACGCATCACACAACCAACTCGACAAGGCACCTGAGACGGTTCCAAGCGTTTGGTAATAAGCATCCGCATCCGCAACGTGTGCCACGTGGCCCGCTCCTTCCAAAACGGTAAAGCAATTTTCGATGCCCAACGAATCGACCATCGCGTGGATGATCGAACTCCCATCCACTTCCGTGATTGGAACGCCACTGAGGGTGATCATGCCCGTTCCAAACGGGACGGTACCATCCTCCGTTCCGTGCACAGAAATCAAAGGTTCATCTCCTGCTGACAGGTAAGACGCTGTTTTCAGAGCCCCTGCAATGTTGATCACACCGGCCACCTCGCTGCTATACCCCGGATGGCCCGATTCGCCTTCAAGGCCTCCGCCCATGCCCGCTGTACTTTGATCCACCTGTGGCGGAATCTCCGATTCATCGTCGACGTAAGCGAGATGCAATGCGATAAAACCGCCGGCTGAGACACCGGCAACGTAAATTCGGTCGGGATCAATGCCCCATGGATTGCCATCCTCTTCGACCGTCTTCCGAAAATAGCGCACTGCGGCCTTGCCATCGTGATATCCCCGCCAGACCGAGCGTATCAAGGCATTGGAAACGTCCAAGAAATTGTCAATTCCCAATCGGTATGTGATGGAACCTACAACATAGCCCATGCGTGTCAAGTCTTGGCTGAGCGCCAACACGTCCGCTCCGTCATTATCGCCGCCGATAAAAAATCCGCCGTGCGCCATAATGATCAGCGGACGGAGGTCACTGTCATCCCCTTCAGGTTCGTAAATATCCACCAGCAGTGATTGATTCAGCCCCGTCGCATTGACCGCATTGCCGTACTCCACATCTGGAGTAACCGAAAAATCATCAAATGCAGCCGTATAACGGTAGCGTGTTCCGTCGCAATCTTCTTGAGCATTTGCTCCCGGAGAAAGCAACACAAACATGAACAAGAAACCTGCTGTCAAAATGCAGGGTGCCGTGTAGAAATGTGTCATCTTTGGATGTGAGGGTTGGTGAACATCAACGCTAAAACTACATAATCTATGACAAACTTGTTTTCGAAATCAGGCTGGCTCCTCTCAGGAAGCCTCTTCATTGCATTGGTTTTGTCGACCCTTCCGGCCTGTCAACCTCCCGCGTTGGAATCGAATGTTCGCCTTGAATGCATGCAGAATACGCACGTACATTTTTCGCCCGGTGCCAATTGGGACTCATTGTCGGCAATTGACGGTTGGCAAAGACGGGACAATGGCCGCGTCTTAACGCAATCCTTCGCCGTACCTCTCTACAGCGTTCGGCCAACGGTTACAGCCGAAATAACTTTACGGTCTGCTGGTGACCCTTGGGACAAGTCCGGATCGCTCATGCTCCTGCCCGAGGGGACTAGCAGTTTGCTCGACGTGGGTTTCACGGCCGATACCCTTGAGGAATTTCCAGGGATTGCTCTCCGGCAAAAGGGATCATTCACTGATTACGCTCCCGCAATAGAATTGCTCCGTTTCATTACACCCTTTGGAGTTGGCCACTTCAGCCAAGTTCAGCGACTGAACGAGTACCGTCCCGTGTACATCCCTCGTTGGGAAGATTCTGTGCATTGGAAGGCAGACATTAGCCATTTATGGGAAGCTCTCGGTGACACCATGACCCTCGGAGTGTATCTCGATACGTGGACTTCAGAGGGATATACACTCGATGTGGAGGTGCGGTTTGAAGCAAATCCAGCAACCGTGGTTCCCGCGCCTTCTCGGCGCACCATCGCCCTTGTGAACACCTCCAAATTTGGAAGCGAACAGCACCCGTTTGATGCCTTTTCTCGGTCAGCGTTGACCGTGCCCATCAACCTCAACGAAACCGCATACAATGCAGTATTGCACTACACCGCGACCGGGCACGGCGGGCATGGAGAAGGCGATGAATTTATACCGTGTGAACACCAGCTCACTTGGGACGGAGATTCCTGCTTGACCTTCACGCCCTGGCGAGATGATTGCGCGAGTTTCAGGCGCTTCAATCCATCTTCAGGCGTTTGGATGGACCGCACATTTTGGCGCGGAGACAGCCTTGACGAACGCATCGCTTCGAGCGACCTCTCGCGATCAGGATGGTGTCCAGGCAGCCAAGTCGATCCTGTCCAAATCCCATTGGGTGACCTTTCTTCCGGCGTGCATGAATTGAGCATCGCCATTCCAACCGCTCAGCCCTTCTCTGATTCGGAAATGAATTTCTGGAACATCGCAGCCTATTTAACCTACGAAGCGCATTGAACTTGGGCTGAACACACGCGTGAAAACGTTGGTTTATCGCGATTTACTAACGACCTTTGCCACCGCTCGAACGGGAGGAAAAACGTGTTTCTCTCTGAGACTATTCGTGCAATTGAGTCCTAGAGAACATGGCAAAAATCATCTACACGCAGACGGACGAGGCTCCTGCTTTGGCAACCTACTCCTTTCTACCCATCGTGAAATCGTTCGCGAAACGTGCAAATGTCGAATTAGAAACCCGTGACATCAGTCTGGCGGCTCGCATATTGGCGGCATTTAGCAGCCGCTTACCAGAGGCGCAGCGTGTTAATGATGCCCTTGCAGAGTTGGGGGAATTAGCCAAAAAGCCCGAAGCCAACATCATCAAGCTTCCCAATATCAGCGCCTCCATCCCGCAGCTCAAAGCGGCCATCGCAGAATTGCAAGCCTTGGGCTATGACTTGCCAGACTATCCCGAAGAACCTGCAAACGAAGAAGAACGCGATGCCAAACGACGCTATGACAGCGTCAAGGGGTCTGCGGTCAATCCGGTCTTGCGCGAGGGCAACAGCGATCGTCGGGCACCGAAGGCTGTCAAAGCCTATGCCCGCAAGCATCCGCACAGCATGGGAGAATGGTCTTCGGACTCCAACACCCACGTTGCCCACATGGACGGCGGTGATTTCTACGGATCTGAAAAAAGCCACACCGTGGCCGATGCCACCAATGTGCGGCTCGTCTTCACCGACGATTCTGGCAACGAAAGAGAATTAAAGGCCCCCTTCCCCCTTCAACCAGGCGAAATCATTGATACGGCGGTCATGGACGTAAAACGTTTGAAAGCCTTCGCCCGAACCCAAATGGCCGATGCCAAAGCCCAGGACGTCCTGTTTTCGCTGCATCTCAAGGCTACCATGATGAAGGTTTCTGATCCCATTTTATTTGGTGTGTTTGTCGAGGCATTCTTCGAGCCCGTGTTTGTGGCGTTTGCAGAAGAATTAGAGACTATCGGATTCGACGCTCGGAACGGCTGGGGCGACCTGGCTGAGAAGCTGAATGAACTTCCTTCCGAAACACAAGCCCGCATCCAAGAAGCCATAGCAGCCTCTTTTGATTCGGGACCAGATTTGGCGATGGTGGACTCAGATCGCGGTATCACAAATTTACACGTGCCTTCAGACGTTATCATCGATGCATCCATGCCTGCCATGATCCGAAATTCGGGTCAAATGTGGGACAAAGAAGGAAAGACCAAGGATACCAAGGCAGTCATTCCAGACCGCTCATATGCAGGTGTTTATCAGGCAACCATTGACTTCTGCAAAACCAACGGTGCGCTAGACCCTTGCACCATGGGCAGCGTATCAAACATTGGCTTGATGGCACAAAAGGCTGAAGAGTATGGCTCACACGATAAGACATTTGAATTCCCAGCCAACGGCACCGTGCAGGTTGTAGCGGCGGATGGAACCCCCTTGCTTGAACAAACGGGTCAGGCAGGAGATATATTCCGGATGTGCCAGGTCAAGGATGCACCCATCCAAGATTGGGTCAAGCTTGGGGTCAAGCGTGCCCGAGCGACCGGCAATCCCGCAGTGTTTTGGCTTGATGCACACCGCGCCCATGACGCGGAATTGATCCATAAAGTGAAGCGGTATCTGCTAGACCATGCTACCGAAGGGCTGACCATCAAAATCCTGTCGCCGGTTGCTGCGACTACTTTTTCGCTGGAGCGCATCGTGCAAGGGCAGGATACGATTTCAGTCACAGGAAACGTTCTGCGCGATTACCTGACCGACCTTTTCCCTATCCTCGAAGTAGGCACGTCGGCCAAGATGCTCTCCATCGTTCCATTGATGAACGGAGGTGGATTGTTTGAAACAGGTGCTGGCGGATCAGCGCCCAAACACGTACAACAACTTCAAAGCAAAAACTATTTGCGCTGGGATAGCCTTGGTGAATTTCTTGCGCTCGCGGTTTCATTGGATCACTGTGCGGACCAAACAGGCAACGAAGATGCCCGTGTTCTCGGAAAGTGCCTCGACGATGCCACAGGGCGTTTCTTGGATGAAGACAAGAGTCCCACACGTCGTCTTGGCGGCATTGACAACCGAGGTTCGCACTTCTACCTCGCCCTATTCTGGGCGGAGGCTCTTGCGGCGCAAACCGATAGCGCCAATCTTCAATCTAAATTCAGCACAATTGCCGCAGCCCTCCGGGCGTCGGAAACAAAGATTGTGGAGGAATTAATCGCGGTCCAAGGAAGCGCAGTGGACACAGGAGGATACTACCGCATGGATGACGCCAAAGCAGAGGCCATCATGCGACCTTCTGCGACACTGAATGCACTCATGAGCTGAACAAACCACTCATTGCACCATCGGACCGTATCCTGGGAATCAGGAAAGACGGCAAAGGCGTTATTTGAACGCTGTCTTAACGATCGATCACCACACGCGTTGACCAGCGCTTCCCGTTGGCTTGACTCGCTGTCATCAAGTACATGCCCGGAGTCAAATCATCGCAAGAGATCACATGCACAGATCCACTGGAATGTGTGCGTTGCATAACTTGCCCTTGCGCATTGCTTAGGTTAAATGACCACGGTCCTCCATCGGGTGTGGCAATATTCAATTGGTTATTTGCTGGATTGGGAAAGACACTCCAAACAACTTGCCTGTCAATCACCTGATCGGAAATAGAATTGGATGTGCAATCCAAATGACCGGTTAATCCATAATTCTTTACGAAATTCCAGATGACCTCGTGGGCTACAATATCCATGTTTCCAAATGTTCCTGGCCAGTCATGTCCACCGTCATTGATCCGATAATGCTCAAGGGCAATGCATTCATCAGGACTGTTCCATGCTATAAGATCCGCTGTGCTTCCATCATTGGCGCTGGTATTGGGAACAGCTGTTTCCACAGGTTCACCCTCGATGCCATTGGCATCAATCCACAACTGATGGGAATCTTCCGCCGATGCATAATAAAGGGTGCCCTCATACGTAACGCCGTTGTAGTCTGAAATGTAATCCGCTGTTCCAAGAATCGTCATGACGGCTGTTGGGTGTGTGACGTTGCATGCTTCATAGGATTCGACGTACATGGTTCGAGCGACAACCCCCACCGCAGCAATGCGCTCATTCAGGCGGCATGCAAGGTCAAAAGTAAAACCTCCGCCGTTGGAATACCCGAGCGCATAAACACGGTTCAAGTCTATGTTGAACTCGGCGTGCACCTGGTCGATTAGGCTATCAATAAACCCAATGTCGTCATGTGGGCTGGGAACAGTGAATGGCAGATCACCGGATACCACAACCTGCCAATTGGTCTCTCCGTTCTTGGGCTCTGGGTAGGCATTAGGGTAAACCAGAATGAACTGATCTTGGTCTGCCAATGATCGCATGTCTGCAATACTCAACTGGCTGTTGGCGTTGTCACTTCCGCCGTGAAAGTTCATCACAAGCGGAAGGGAGCTGGAGGCATCAAATCCTGCAGGAATGTATTGCAGGTAGGTCCGTGAAAGACCTTCAAATTCAATCTGTTCTGTTGTTAACTCCTGGCTTTGGGCAGAACTCATGCACAGGAAAAATCCGGCTAGCAACATAAATAATGAGCGGGTCATAAGGCGAATGAATTGAGTTAAATGGGCAGTGCACCGAAAATAATAGGCAATCCTGAAGAACCGTCTGATTGACTCGAAGTGTGACGTTTCAGTGACGTTACAGCGGTATCTTGGCCGGTTACTGTCAAATTTCAACGCAAAAAAAGGGGAGCCATCGCTCCCCTTTTTTCTTCGATATTTTTTCTTCTTTGTGTCTATGCTTTATTGATAGACCCGCACGTAATCCACAGCCATGAATACTGGGAACGTCGTTGACTCATCAGGATAACCTGGCCAGTTTCCTCCAACTGCGACGTTCAGAATAAAGAAGAATGGATTGTTGAACGGATAAGGCTGCCCATTCATCATGCTCGTGTTGATGGTGAAATATTGACTGTCATCCATCAAAAAATGAATCTCATTCTCGGTCCAATCCACGGAGAACACATGGAATTCGCCATCAAAATGATCGGGGTAAATACTCGTGGAGGAACCTTGATGATTCCAGCTTGGCCAATCCGCTCCCCAATGTGCTGTCCCGTGCACCGTTCCCGGTAGGTGCCCAAGCAACTCCATGATATCGATCTCACCACACGCTGGCCATCCTGCAGTCGGGTGATTCGAACCCAGCATCCAAATGGCGGGCCAAATGCCTTGCCCCTTCGGAAGCAGCGCTCGAACATCAATGCGGCCATACTGAAACTCTTGAAGTCCTTGCGACTTCAGCCGTGCCGAAGTGAAGGCATTTTCTCCCACTTTCTCGGCCTTGATGAAGAGTTTTCCATCCGCTACAAAACTATTGTTGAGGCTGTTCGTATACGTCTGCTGCTCATTGTTCCCCCAGCCACCGCTCCCGTTTCCGAGGTCGTACGTCCAGTTCGTCAAGTCAATCTGCGTATCTTCAAATTCATCCGACCATACCAAGTTCATGCCCTCGTATGAATCTGCCGCTTCATAGCCTTCGTCAGAAATGAAAATCAAGTTATCATCGTTTCGAATGCCCACAGAAACAGTCGGCTCCCCCACTTTGATGTATGCGTTGACAGGATTGCTTAAGGACAACTCAAACTGCTCGTCCGATTCCAAGTACGCATCCACCACCAGTGACACTGAAACAGTTTGCGACAACTCACCCGGAGCGAATACCAGCGTCCCACTGGTCCCAACGTAATCCTCGCCTTCCAATGCCGTGCCCGGAACCGTTTCGAAATCAACAGTAACCGTCTCCGTATGAATGGAACTCAGAACGACTTCCACATCGATTTCCGCAAAGTCAACAGTCTCAAACACAGACACCGAATTCGCCCACCGGATTTCGGGGGGACTGGACGGCTCAGAATCTCCGCAGCCTTCGCAAGAACTCAAAAACAATACCCCCCCCATGAACAATCCCATCATCCGATTCATCGTATCTCTTCTTTTTGGATCCAACTTATATCAGTCAACGACAAAAATCATTGTAAACCAACCGGTGGCCTGCTGACAATCTCCTGTTTGAATAGGGCCGTGGATGACCAAACGTTCTTCGGTCAATTCAACGATGTCATAATAAGGACCTGAATCCCAGACGCCCATAAATCCGCACAAGGTCTCAGAAAAGGACGACAACAAGATTTGATCTTCGCCCGATGTTCCTGTTCCTTCGGAATAAATATACAGCGTTGGATCAATCGCTATTTCAGTCTCGACATAGCCTTCAAACGGATTCATCGTGCTCCCATTGTTGTTGTAAAGGTAGACTCCGTCTTCTGTAAACTGATACCGGTCATCGTTCTGGAACGTTTCCAATCCTGCAGGTGGTGATGCATACCATTCTGTTGAATAAGGATCTGGCCCCACTGAAA
>CAJQLF010000049.1 GCA_905479115.1 uncultured Flavobacteriales bacterium | reverse complement strand
AAAGCCCTGGATCCATTTGTAGTTGACGCCAAAACCCCAAGTTGATTTGCCTTTCAACTTAAAGTCGCGCCCCGTCAGGCCGAGGTTGTATTTAAACCTCGGCGTGTTGAAGGCCGGAATGATGGGGTCGTTTTCATCTGTTTTCACCAATTCATTCCAGCTGCCATTGGCCGAAACCATCAACTGATTGCTTGCGTAGTAATTGATCCCGAGCGAGGCTCCTTGCGTTCGGACTTCACTCAGTGAATTAGCCGCATACCGATAGACATCAACCGCGCGAGGCGATTGTTCATCGCCGATAAATAAAGCTTCCAATCCGATGTTATAACCAATGAAATCTTCGTAGACGCTGAAATAGTATCCCCCATCAACGTATACTTTCTCGCCGAGCGTGGTTCGGTAGCCAATTTCAAATGTTCGCACCCTTTCTGGGCGAATGGGATCGATGTCGAAATAAACAAGGGTATCTCGGTTGAGACCGTACTGACCATTTGACGCATCCGCGCTGTTTCTAAAATCGATGAAGCTGTCAATGGTGATCAAACTATCCGCACCAAGCAGATTTCCCACCAGCGTCGCTGGGCCCACGTCCAAATAAAGGTACTGATCAGCAAGCGTTGGATTGCGCAGGGCCGAACTGAAGCTCATGCGGAGGTAATCCTGCTCTCTAGGGCTAAAAACCAAAGATGCTGCAGGCGAATAGACCCAGTCAAAATTTTGGTTTTTGTCCGCGCGGATTGTTCCAGTGGCGATGAGTCGGTCTTCGAGGAATCGGCGCTTGATGCCCGTGTAGAATCCTACTTCTTGATTGACAATGCGTTCATCGGTCGTATCGCTGAAAATCGTGCCATCGCTCCACGGAGTGTAGCGGCGGTAATTGGCGCCCACCCGAATCTCCTCTAATCCCTGCGGCTCAAAAATGTACTCTCCGTGCGCATGGGTCAAACTCGACTGGTCAAAAAATCGGGTACCGCCTTCACCCTCATTATTCTTTGCAGAAACCAATTCATTGAAATTTTGCTCAAATTCAGCCGATCCCGGCGCCCAGTACCCCAGCGGATTTTGAGCCACATCGTTCAATCCTGCGTAACCGGCATTCGTCCAGGCTTCCACTTGGGAATGCCACAAAGAAAGGGAATCACTGTATTGACCATACCAAGCTGGAATCGCGCCATCCTCATAGCCGTAGATAGGGAATCCAAATTCAGGATCCACGCCGATTTGAACCAAGTCTGGCCAAGTCTGGTTGATTCCCGGCACGATGCTGTCCACCCAATAGCGGTAATACACTTTGGAGTACTGGTAATCCGAGCGTGTACGCTCTTGCAACTTCAAAGCGGTCGCGTACGGATCGTATGAATTCCCCGCATCCTCACTCGTGCGGTAAGCGCGAACGAACCATTTGCCCGGTTTGCGCAATTCGAGTTTGTGCTGATAGAATTCGATGTCGCGCAAGCTGAATCGGTTGTCTCCCTGGTAAACCGTCGTGCCAAAGCCGGAATTAAATCCGTAGACCAACTCGGGACTTTCGTAGGTCTCTTCTGGCTTGAGCCGCCAATGCAGCGCTGTGCTAACCTTCAGGTTTTCGGTGTTGTAATCGACCAGATCGATTTCCTTGTATCCTGTGCGGAAAAAATTCCCGAGGCCACGGGAATTGCTGCTTCCATCGCCCGAATAATCAAACACGGGCTTGTATTCATCCCCGTATATATTCACAGCGTCGAAGCCACCCGGATTGTCACTGTCCACGAGTGAACCATCGACCGGATTGTAATTGGTTGCTTCCCAATCGTAGGCAGTGAGACTGAAAGCGTTGAGCTTGAATCCGAGCACCGGGTCTCCGTTGGCATCCGTGATGTAGTCGGCATATCGAAACGCCAACTCATTCAGCTCACGTTCACCTACCCGAATGGAGGCATTGACTCCTGGAAATTGAAACGGGGATTTCGTCTCCATCGAGATGACCCCATTGAAGGCACCCGGACCATAAAACGCTGAACTCGCACCTGCAACTATGTCCACACTCTTCACGTCCAAATCTGAAGCGCCGAGGAAGTTGCCCAGCGAGAAATTCAATCCCGGACTTTGGTTATCGATTCCATCTATGAGCTGCAAAGAGCGCACAGGAGACGTAGAGTTAAATCCCCTCGTGTTGATGATTTTGAATCCGAGACTCGCAGACGTCACATCCACCCCTTTGAGGTTACCAAGGCCTTCATAGAACGAGCCCGAAGGCGCTTCTTTGATAGCAATGACGTCCATGGACTCCACGGTCAGAGGCGCCTGCTTTTGCTTCTCGCTGATGCGTTCCCCGATGACTTCCGCTGCATCGATCAGGATTTGGTCCGGTGCCAACTTGATGGTCAGCTTGTCATCCAACCCCTGCACCGTGACGCGCTTCAAGGTGTAGCCAATGAAACTGACTTGAAGCTGCACCGGAAACTGAGCGATTGGCAGCAAAAACTGTCCGTCAAAATCCGTTGTGACCCCTGTCGTCGTTCCCTCAATGATGACATTTGCCGAAAATATAGGGTCGCCCAATTCCGCATCTACGACACGACCTCGAAGCATTTGTTGCGCATCAAGCGAACCGGACAAGCCCGATAAGCCGGCCAAAAGCATCATAAAAAACCACTTCTTCATCATAACGCATTTGATTGAGGATTCAATTAACGTAAAAATCTCCGAAGGCCTTCTCGAAGAGGTGCTTTTTTATTACCAACACCTCCCCTCAATTCACCCTATGATGATGCGCACCTGGCTGTCAATTGTCACCACATCGCCCCCCCGCAGCTTGCGCCGCTTGCGCGATTCCAATTCATCGTTGACTGTGATCAAGCCGTCATCAACCATCATTTTCGCCTCTCCTCCTGTCGCTGCGTATCCGGTAGCCTTCAGTAACTGAAGCAAATCGATGAAATCCGAACGCAAGGCAAATGATTCCTCCTGCATATTACCGAGGAAACCGCTCCGGGTTTGATTCGTTCATCATGCTGTACACCGCATCATAGATATCGTCTGCATTGGGTTTCGAATAGTAATCTCCATCGGAACCATAGGGCGGTAAATGCGGCTGCGCAGTCAATGTTTTGGGTGCTGCATCCAAAAATTTCCACCCCCCTTGGCGGTTCAACACGTCCTCCAAGATGTATGCGCTTGCTCCTCCTGGAACGTCTTCATCAACTACAAGCAATCGGTTCGTTTTGGCAAGCGAAGCGCCTACCACGGAAGTGCGATCCAATGGCAGCAAGGTTTGTAAATCCACGAGTTCTACGTGCACCCCCTTTTCCTCCAACCGCTCAGCAGCGCGAGCGGCCAAATTGAAGGTGGAGCCGTACGAAACCACCGTCACATCTGTTCCCGTTCGAACCACCTCTGCAATGCCCAGCGGGACCGTGAATTCGCCCAGGTTTCTAGGCAGCCGTTCTTTGAATCGATAACCGTTTAAACACTCAATCACCAATGCGGGCTCTTCGGCTTGCAGCAGGGCGTTGTACATTCCCGCCGCTTGCGTCATGTTGCGCGGGACGCAGACATACATGCCGCGCAGGGCGTGCACAATGGTGCCCATCGGCGATCCACTGTGCCAAATGCCTTCCAGTCGGTGACCGCGCGTTCGGACAATGAGCGGTGCCTTCTGCCCTCCCGCCGAGCGGTAGCGCACAGTGGCAGCATCATCTCTCAATATCTGCAAAGCGTAAAAGATGTAATCGAGGTATTGGATTTCAGCGATGGGTCGAAAGCCGCGCATCGCGAGGCCAATTCCCTGGCCTGCAATCGTGCACTCCCGGATGCCTGTGTCCGCCACCCGCAGCTCACCGAATTTCTCCTGCATGCCCTCCATCGATTGGTTCACTCCTCCAATCTTTCCGGTATCCTCTCCAAAAGTCACCAGCTCCGGGTGACGTTCAAAGAGCTTTTCGAAATTCTTTTGGAGCACCAACCTGCCGTCCACCCATTCCTCCTCTCCATACTCCGGTGCAACAGCCACCACTTTCAGCACGGAGTCGTCACCCTCACTGTATAGATGACGGCTGTATCGTGTGCGGTTTTCATGGGCCATTCGTTCTGAAAACGTTTGCAGTGCCGTTCGCCCAGCAGAGGACGCACCGGTGTGGCGCGCCAAAATGGATCGAGCGGCACCATGAATTTCTGCTCGTCCTGGAAATATCCCTGCCTTGAGTTGCTCTATTTCAGGGGCATTTGGCTCGACAGCAAGGATGAGCTGAATGACCTCATCCATCTCCTGCTCCAACTCCAATCGGAAGTCCGCCCAAGCTGTTTTCTGCTCATTCCGGACCTCTTTTTTGGCCTCTTTGCGAATTTCTGCGAGTTCCTCCGGCGTCGCCGCTCCCTCCAACGTCAAGAACTTTCCAAACTGCTCAATGCAGTCATACTCCGCAGCCCAAGCCATGCGCTCAGGAGATTTGTAGCGCTCATGCGAACCGGATGTACTGTGGCCCTGGGGCTGAGTTACTTCCTCGACATGCACCAATACAGGAACATGTTCTGTGCGACAGCGATGCGCCGCCTCCTCATAAGTGGCGATGAGGCTCGGATAATCCCAACCCTTAACCCGCATGATCACCAATCCATTGGAATCCTCCTCTTTTTCCATGCCACTTAAGGACTGAGAAATAGACCCTTTGGTGGTTTGAAATTCTTTCGGCACGCTGATTCCGTAACCGTCATCCCACACGTTCATTAACATCGGTACTTGCAGGACCCCAGCAGCATTCATCGTTTCCCAAAACAAACCTTCCGAGGTGCTCGCGTCTCCAATCGTTCCGATGGCGATTTCATTGCCGTTCGAGGTAAAGCCCGGCTTCGAGTTGGCCACTCCGTCCATCGTTCGATACAGCTTAGATGCCTGTGCCAAACCCAAAAGCCGTGGCATTTGACCGCCTGTGGGACTGATGTCCGCCGAACTATTAAATTGCCCCATATGGCTCAACCATTGGCCCTTCTCATCGAGAAAGCGCGTCGCAAAATGTCCTCCCATTTGGCGACCGGCGGAAGAAGGCTCTCGCTCGACGTCCGTGTCAGCGTATAGCGCCGCAAAAAACTGACGGACATCCAGCAAGCCTTTGCCCATCATGAGCGTTTGATCGCGGTAGTATCCAGAACGCCAATCGCCATCCTGTACCACTTTGGCCAAGGCGATTTGTGCCAACTCCTTGCCATCACCAAAAATACCAAACTTAGCCTTGCCTCCCAGCACCTCCTTTCGCCCCAATAGCGAGGCTTCACGGCTCAAACAGGCCAGGCGGTAATCATCCAAAAGCACCCTGCGGAAGTCCGGCTTTCCCGTTAATTCCTGCGCTTCAGATGCCATTGAATCCGTCTGCTTCATAGCGCGAATTTACGGCGCTTCTGACCAAGGTAGGTGATGCTAATCAGCTGGCTTTTTTCAATCGTGCATATTCCACCGCAATGGCGGTTCCCAAAGCGACATTGTGCTCGACCAGTTTCCGATTGGCCTTTAAGCTGGCTCCTTCGGTTACTTCATTGATGAATTGCAAGAGGTATGGGGTGAGTTGCTTTCCTTCAATGCCGGCGCTCCGTGCGGCCTCTAATCCCGCTTCAATCGCGGTTTGCACGAGGGAAGGATCAGCGGCATGCTCTTCGGGAATGGGGTTGGCTACTAAGAATCCACCAGCGAGCTCCAAATCCCATTTAGCTTGCATTGCACGTGCCACTTGTGAGGCGTTATCGCATCGATGCGGCAATGTCAATCCGCTTTCTCGGACAAAGAAAGCCGGGAATTCATCCGTTTGGTAGCCCAGAACAGAGACTCCTGAAGTCTCCAAGGCCTCGAGCGTTTTGGGCAGGTCGAGAATCGATTTCGCTCCTGCGCTGACCACCGCAACCCTCGCACGTGCCATCTCCGGGATGTCCGCAGAAATATCCCACGTCTCCGAAACTCCTCTGTGAACGCCGCCGATTCCACCGGTGGCAAACACGGAAATCCCTGCCAAATCCGCACCGATGAGGGTGCCGCTGACCGTAGTAGCCCCTAAAACCTTCTGAGCCAGGGCCATCGGCAAATCTCGGCGGGAGACTTTCCAAACCCCTTCTTCCGACGCCAAGGATTCGAGCATGTCTGCACTGCATCCAATGTGCATTTGGCCGTTTGCAACGGCAATGGTGGCGGGCGTTGCTCCACCCTCGCGCACAAGGAACTCCAGTTGCCGCGCAGTCTCCAAATTGGCGGGATATGGCATCCCGTGCGCGACAATGGTACTTTCCAATGCAACAACAGGCTCACCGTTTTGGAGGGCGGTTCGAACATCAGGGTGCAAGTGCAGGTGCGTATTCATTGAGCTGATTCTATTCAAATCCGATGGGGCTTACCATACCGTCGCATCTTCCATGGCCTTCCAAATCTTGTCCTTCAATGGCTGCAATCCTTTTTGGGCAACACTGGAAAAGAAAATGGGGTCTAAATCTGTTATTTCCGCTCGAATGGCCTCCTCCAGTTCATCGTCCAATAAGTCTGATTTAGACACGGCAAGCAGCCGATTCTTTTTCAGTAAATCTGGGTTGTACTTTTCCAATTCCCCGAGCAGCGTTTCATATTCCTTCCGAATGTCATCAGCGTCAGAAGGCACCAAGAACAAGAG
Source organism: uncultured Flavobacteriales bacterium (assembly GCA_905479115.1). GTDB lineage: Bacteria > Bacteroidota > Bacteroidia > Flavobacteriales_D > Sanyastnellaceae > UA16. Next base: position 11,885 of record CAJQLF010000049.1, on the reverse strand, counting down.
CACTGGATTGCGCTCGATGTGCCTCAAAAAACGCAATCCCAATCCCTTGCCTTCAGATGCACCTTCGATAATTCCGGGAATATCCGCCATCACGAATGAGCGGTCATCGCGGTAAGGAATCATGCCCAAATTCGGTTTGAGCGTAGTGAATGGGTAATTAGCGATCTCCGGTTTTGCTGCACTGACAACGGACAGAAGCGTGGATTTTCCGGCATTCGGAAATCCAACAAGGCCGACATCTGCCAACAATTTCAGCTCCAAAATTTTCCACTCTTCCCTTCCTTCTTCTCCGGGCTGAGCATAAGTCGGCGACTGACGAACGGGCGATTTGAAATGATCGTTTCCAAGGCCACCGCGCCCACCCGGCGTGATGATAAACTCCTCCCCTTCCTCCAGAATTTCTACGATAATCTCCTCGGTCTCAGCATCTCGGATAACGGTACCCAATGGGACATCGATGTACGCGTCCTTGCCGTTAGAACCGTGTTTGTGTTGCCCTCGTCCGGGTTCACCATGGGCTGCAATGACGTGCCGTGAGTATTTCAAGTGCAGCAGCGTCCAGTGCTGCTCGTTGCCTCGAATGATGATGTGCCCACCTCGACCGCCATCGCCTCCATCAGGACCGCCTTTGGCCGTCATTCGGTTGCGCATAAAATGAGCAGAGCCTGGCCCACCCTTTCCAGAGCGACAACAAATCTTGACGTAGTCAACAAAATTTTCGCCCGACATGAGTCAATTTAAAATTATTCGCTGGGAACCGCGGCGCACAAGCGCTCCGTGATTTCCTCAATTGTTCCAATGCCGTCTACACCGGTGTACTTGCCTTGTTCTGCATAATGACCAGCTACCGGCGCTGTTTCAGCATTGTAAACATCAATGCGTTTTTGAATCACCGTTGGGTTTGCGTCATCGGGTCGGCCGCTGGTTTCGGCACGAGCCAACAACCTGGCTTTCAATTCATCCTCATCCACATCCAGAGCCAACATGCACGCGATAGGTGCATTGCGGCCATTCAAAAAAGCATCCAATGCATCGGCCTGAGCGGTTGTCCGCGGAAATCCGTCAAAAATAAATCCTTTCGCCGTTGGGTGATTATCCACCTCCGACTCCAGCATGCTGATGGTTACATCGTCCGGCACAAGCTTGCCCTGGTCCATGTAAGATTGAGCCAACTTACCCAATTCTGTTTCGCCTTTAATGTTGGCTCGAAAAATGTCTCCCGTGCTCAAATGAACCAACCCAAAATGCTCTACTAAAAAAGCACTCTGTGTTCCTTTCCCCGCTCCGGGAGGGCCAAAAAGGATGATGTTCAGCATGTTACTCGTCTTCGTTTGTTGCGTAAAATGAAACGTCAAAGGTAGCGCATGGAAGGGCTCAAGACTCGAATTGATGCGTTAACTTCGCAGGCGAAATCAGAATTGGACGAATACACACCATGAAGTACGACGTAATTGTTCTTGGAAGCGGCCCGGGCGGATACGTAACCGCGATTCGCGCTAGCCAATTGGGATTAAAAACAGCTGTGGTAGAACGCGAAGCCCTCGGTGGCATTTGCCTCAATTGGGGATGCATCCCTACCAAAGCCTTGTTGAAAAGCGCTAATGTCTTCGAGTACATCGAGCATGCGGAGGATTACGGCATCTCAGTCGCAACACCCAAAGCCGACTTCGGAGGAATGGTCAAACGCAGCCGCGGTGTTGCAGACGGAATGTCCAAAGGGGTTCAGTTCTTGATGAAAAAGAACAAGATTGATGTCATCATGGGTACGGGTAAATTATTGCCGGGCAAACAGCTTGAGGTGACCGATGAGGGAGGCAAAAAGCAATCCCTGCACGCTGACCACATCATTATAGCCACAGGGGCCCGCAGCCGGCACCTTCCGTCCATTCCACAGGACGGCAAGAACATCATTGGATATCGGGAGGCAATGACCCTGAAGACGCAACCCAAGCGAATGGTCGTTGTGGGATCTGGCGCCATCGGTGTGGAGTTCGCTTACTTCTACAACGCCATTGGTACTGAAGTCACCGTGATTGAATACCAGGACCGCATTGTGCCGGTAGAAGACTCCGACGTCAGCAAGCAACTTGAGAAGAGCTTCAAAAAGACAGGAATCAAAGTGATGACATCATCCGAAGTCCTGAGCGTGAAATCAAAGGGCAGCGATCAAATCGTGCAAGTCAAGACGAAAAAAGGCGAAGAAACCATCGCATGCGATGTTGTGCTGAGTGCAGCGGGAGTGGTTGCTAACATCGAAAACATCGGCCTAGAAGACGTGGGAATCGTCGTCGATGCCGGCAAGGTCGTCGTAGATGACTATTACGCAACCAACATCCCGGGCTACTACGCCATTGGCGATTGCGTTCCGGGCCCCTCTTTGGCTCACGTCGCATCGGCTGAAGGTATCACGTGTGTCGAAAAAATCGCAGGCCACTCTCCCGACCCCATCGACTACGGAAACATTCCTGGTTGCACCTATTGCTTTCCAGAAGTGGCGAGTGTTGGCATGACCGAAGCCCAAGCTCAAGAAGCTGGGCACGAGGTCAAAGTTGGGAAATTCCCTTTCTCTGCTTCAGGCAAAGCCAGCGCATCGGGCCACAAGGATGGCTTCGTCAAATTGGTATTTGACGCGAAATACGGCGAGTTGCTTGGAGGCCATATGATCGGAGCCAATGTCACGGAGATGGTGGCTGAATTGGTCGCCTTGCGAAAGCTAGAAACCACCGGTCATGAACTCATCAAAACCATTCACCCTCACCCGACCCTGAGTGAAGCCGTCATGGAAGCCGCCGCCGCTGCCTACGGAGAGGTCATTCACCTCTAAGGTCGCAGGGTGATGTGCATGCAATTCCGTTCTGGAATGACCAAAATGCGTCCGGACTTCTGAAATGAACTCAGCACCCGCTGTATAGCCCGGGTAGGAGCAGAACAATCCGCTTCGTTGCTGGGCCGATCGGTGTATGCAATGTCAAATGATGCGCCGTAACTGTGTGTTGATGCCTCTTGAATCGCGTTGTAATTCCGGCGGCCCAACCGGTCTTGTTGACGAGCTGTTCTTGTCAAACTCGTGACCCGAAACGTTGTGCCAGCGCTCGGCGTGCCTTCCAGTTGATCTGCAAACGCTTGTCCCATGTCTTCCAAGAGGGAAGCCACTTCAGGAAGCAATACAGCATAACTGTGCGAAAGTGGCGCGATGTGGTAGCCTCGGCCGTCGGTTACAGAGACCAACTTGCCCCGTTTTTTGCCTGCGTCCATCTCAGATTTGTCTTTCACAAAGAAGCTACTGGGCAGGTTACGGGCTGCTTGTTGATGAGCGGTATACGGGTTCTTCGGTAATTTCAGTACGCGTTTGTTGCACGAACAAGGCAAGACTTCCTCCATGTTTTCTGACCTTACCGCCGCCACAGGATGGGCTTCAGCAATTTCAGCCGCTGCACTCTCGCTCAATTCACCCAATTCATCGATGCCAGGGTGAGCCAATTCGTACGCAGCTGGCCTGGTTTCTGGCGTAATCCAAGCCACGAAAAGAACCAATGCTGTGGCGAGAGTTATTCCTGCTCCAGCGATGCGATCCCACCGGTATCTCCTGCGTTTGGTCTCCATGACCGCAAGATGCAAGCGAGAAGGCAGAAATAGCAATGATTGATGCAATGAGATGCCCACACCCCGGTTTTGAAAACGTTCGAACCAACCGGTGAATGCAACTTTTTGTCGCAGCTTCAGTATAAAATAAAAAATCATAAGGCCATGTTAGGACAGGGAGCAAAAATCAATCACCCGACACACGGTGAAGGAGTCATTTTTGGCACAGACGGTGATTTCTGGCGCGTTTACTTTCGGGACGTCGGAGAGAAATCGATCGCGAAAGCTTACGACCTATGGAGCGTCATCGAAGCCGCGAGCGACCCCACTGAACCCGACGTCAGCGATATCATGACGGCGATGGAACACGTTCTGGATGATTTCACCGACAAACTGCGTGGGGACGACCGCATTGAGGCCGTCGAGATGGGTGACCGTTGGGATGGTGGAAGCCTCATTTTGCAGCCCGCTGACCGGGATCTAAAAACAAAAGACCTTCCCATAGAGTCGTTCTTTCACAAGATTGTGATGACCCGGGATCGGTTGAGAGTGCTTGAGGCGAAACTCAATGCGAACGACAAATTGACCGACGCAAACAAGGTGGAATTGCAGCAATACATCACTCGGATTTATGGATCACTGACCACCTTCAATGTTTTGTTTCGGTACAAAGAAGATGGATTCGTAGGCGAAAAGAAGTAAGCGTCCATGCCTTAACTTCGGCGTATACGAACTGCATCGAAGGCATGGAACTCCTATTCTACCGCATCCTCAGTCAACTCAACCGCATCCTGTTGCCCCGGTTTTCACGCCGACAAGATTTGACCCAACTCAAGAAGTGGGAGCAAGCCTTGGTGGGATGGAAAATGTGGGTGACCTACCGATACTTGGACGCAAAAGGCACCGAATAAACCATGGAAAGTGGTGGACACGAAACCGGTGGACACGGAACTTCGACCAATTGGCTCGCGGTGTTGGGGCCTGGAATTTTATTTGCCTCCACGGCCATTGGCGTGAGCCACCTGGTCCAATCGACCCGAGCTGGAGCGCTCGTGGGATTCGGACTGCTTTGGGCCGTAATCGCCGCTAACGTCGCGAAATACCCCTTTTTTGAATTCGGGAGTCGGTATGCCAGTGCGACTGGCCAATCCCTCATCGAGGGATACCGCTCGCTCGGCAAAGGAGCCGCTTGGGCCTACTTCATCATCGCCACGGGCACGTGCTTTTTTGTCATGGGTGCCGTGGGCATCGTAACAGCAGCCTTTTTGGACAACCTCTTTGGAGCGTCAGAACGACTGCAAATCAACGCTACACCGGGGTTGGCAATGGGTGTGTTTCTTTGCGCAACGGTGCTTTTGACCGTGGGAAGGTATCGAGCATTGGACAGCTTGATCAAGTGGATTGCTGCAGTGCTTCTCCTCAGCACCGTTGTTGCATTTGGTGCGGCTTGGATGAATACACCGGTGCAGACAGTACCGAGTCCCCCGCCTGACTTCACCCCTTGGGAGGGTGCCGGTTTGGCTTTTTTAATCGCCCTAATGGGCTGGATGCCCACTGCGGTAGACCTCAGCACATGGAACAGCATCTGGACACTTGAACGAATCAAGCAAACTGGTTACCGTCCAAGTTTACGCGCAACGTTGCGTGAATTCAATCTTGGCTACGTGATATCTGCCGTTCTGGCGGTGATGTTTTTGGGGATGGGAGCCATGGTGTTGTACGCGCACGGAACCGAACTTCCCCAAGGGACGGCTGCATTCGCATCTGGCATCGTCCGCATGTACACTTCCGTCATTGGAGATTGGAGCGCCTGGGCTATTGGCGCCGCCGCATTTTCGGCCATGCTCGGAACTTGTATTGCTTGCTTGGATGGATATTCCAGAGCGTTGGCTCGTGCAGTAGCAAGCCTGGAAATTACGACCACGCCCTTGCAAAGATTGGAACGATTCAGCCTGATGGGGGTAGCAGCGGGGGCTCTGTTCTTAATCCTGGCCTTTCCCAGCGACATCCGCACACTGGTCGACGTCGCCACCACCTTGAGCTTTCTCGTCGCTCCGCTGGTCGCAGCCGCCAATTGGTACTTGGTCAGCCACCAAGGGTTTCCCGCCTCCTCACGCCCACCAAAATGGTTGCATGTCTTGTCCGCCTTGGGCATGCTTTTCCTGCTCGGATTCACCGGGTTATTTCTGTTCCAGTAAACGGCATTGATTCCTCGAAAAGCTTCGATTATTCCACCACGGCAAAATCCACCTGCACCTCGTCATACATATCGTCATAGCCCAAAACTCGGCCCTTTACCTGAACCACATCACCTGCCTTCCATTCATCCCCAGAAACCGCTGCTTCCAGCCGACAAGCGATGCCAGGCTCAAGAATGAGGACTTGACCATCTTGTTTAATCACATTTCCAGAAATAGAGATGACCTGATCCAAATAGGTGGAATTTTCGCCGTCCGTTTTCCCTGCCATGGCCGCATACAATGCACCAGCAGTCAGTGCATTTGAAGCCTCCATTTCCGATCTATCTGCAGCGGGCTTAAAATACAGCGCCGTTGCAATGGCCAAGGCGACAAGAACTATTGCCGATACAACTCGTCTTAATTTCATGGTCTCAATTTTTTGGGGTCGGTTGTGGATTCACATAAAGTACCGTTCCAAATCTTAACCACGGACCGGTTTGACGCAAATAAATTCCTCGAGCGACGGATCTGGGCGCATAAGAGGCGCGCAATCGGTTCACCATCCCAGCATCCAACGCCTCCTCGGAATTCCATTTTGAATCGGTTTCTCGGTAGAACCGGGTCACGCCTTGGAAAATAGGTGCTACAAAAAACTCCAAAGCCACCCTTCGTTCAGTAGCCAACGCCCACCCAAGCTCCAGCCCCACACCCATGATCGTTGCGTTCATGACATGCGTGGCGGGCGCTTGACCATAGGCCCCATAGACCTGAGCTGGAATCGCCCCATCTGCCATTGCAACCTCAGAACACGCTGAAACGACGTGCCGCAAACTCGCGTGAATTCCTGCAAAAAATCCATTGAATGGACGGCTTTCAGGCTCGTATGCCTTTCGATATGCAAACTCCAATCCGGCCCCGCGCCAGCTCAGATCCAAATCACCCGATACCGGTTGCCAAGTGCCCGAACTATCATAAAACCATCCCAATTCCGAGGTGGACATGGACTCCTTTCCAAACGCATAGGAAGCACGCAAAACTGTCGATGCATTTTCCTCCCCCGCCACCATTCGAACGGCCGTAAATTGATTGGCTGCCACATCGCTGGCGCACCATCCCCACTGAGCCCAAACGGACGTGAGGGTGACTGCACTCAATCCCCCCATGCACATTGCACGGAAGACCAAAACGCGCATACATTCTAAAACTTGAATCATCGCAGGCAAGGTACACTCAATCGCCCGTTTGTATCTTTTCCCCCTCAACTACGCCAACAAGCAGCCGATTTGAATTCTCCTCCCAACTCCAATGAGTCTAAAGTTTATTCGCTGAGCCAAGTCGCTCGGTCGATTCGGCTCGCTTTGGAACGTGCTACGGCGAACAAAAGTTGGCTGGTACGAGCAGAAATCGTCAGCATTTCTGGCAACTTGGGCGAGCGAACCGTTTACCTCGACTTGGTCGAAGAGTCCGAAGGAAGACAAAATGCGAAAATGCGCGGCATCATATGGGCGGCGAACGGAAAGCGGATTCTCGAAGAATTGGGTCCTGAAGCAGGTCAAGTTTTACAGGCCGGGTCCGAAGTGGTTTTTTCCGCACGGATACAATTCCACGAACGATATGGGGTCTCCTTGCACATCGATAAGATCGAGTTGCGCTTCATGCTGGGAGAATTGGAGCGCCGCAAGCAAGCAACCATCGAGCGCCTCAAAAAAGAAGGTGTTCTCGATCTAAATCGGCGCATACCGGTTCCATTTTTACCTCAAAAAATCGCCCTTGTTGGCTCCCATGGCACCAGCGGTTTCCGTGACTTTATCACCAAATCACTTGGTCATTCTCGGGGGTACCGCATCCAAATCGAAGCGTTTCAATCCAGCGTTCAGGGGCTGACGGCTGCAGAAGAATTGGTCCGGGCCATCGACCAAGCAACCGCTTCACGTCCTGACCTGATTGTCTTAGTTCGTGGCGGAGGCGGAAAACTCGACCTGGATGCCTTCAATGACTTAGAAGTATGCCTTGCCATCTCGCGATCCAGTGTTCCCGTATGGACCGGCATTGGGCATGAATCCGACCTGGTGGTTGCAGACTTAGTGGCCAATCGGGCATGGAAAACCCCAACAGATGTCGCCGTCGGCTTGACAGATCGCTTTGAAGAGGCTGAGTACCAACTGGATGAAACGCTCCAGCAATTGAACCAAAGAGTTTCCCACTGGGTGAGCGAGCGTCGGCAAGAATTAAGCGCCCATTCAAAGGTCATTCGGTGGTCCGGGAAGCACGTCATCTCTCAGCGCAAGACGGAGCTATCCGCCATCGCGAATCACTTGCGGAATCTAGGCCCCTCGATTCTTGGGCGAAAGCAAAACGAACTTCGAGAGTGGCAGCGGAGATGCATGCAGTCAAGCCAATTCAAACTCGAGCAGTCTCGTCGAGAATTGAGTCATTTTCAGCACCGAATGGCCCGTTCCTCTCTCCAGCAATTAGCTGCACACCGGACCTTGCTCGCGCATTTTCAACGGACCCTCCGCACCATTGGCCCGGACCAAACCCTGCAGCGAGGCTTCATGCTGCTCGAGCGCGAAGGCAAGGTTTTATCTCGTGTTGCGGGTATTTCCTCGGGAGAGCAACTTCAAATCCGTGCACACGACGGGCAATTAAATGTAACGGTCGATGATGCAACTTCTTCGGCCTCAGACACGTAACATCATACCATGGCGAAAAAAGCTGACAATCCCGAAGTCCCCGAAAAATTTGATGACGCTCTGCACGAACTGCGCGGCTTGATGGAATTGCTCGAAAGCGATGACATTTCTGTCGATACGCTGACTCAGGCCATTCGCCGAGCCGCTGTGCTACTCAAGCACTGCCAAACTCAATTGCACAGCACGGAAGCCGAAGTCAAAAACCTGATGGAAGAATTGGGGGTTCAGACCAACAACTCCGATTCGGAGCTCTCGGATTAACCTGTAAAATCCGTATTCGGGCGTTAGCGTTGTTTGCTCAACTCATCGAGCAATCCCTTCGCACCTTCTTCAGAAATATCCCGGATGTTTTGCGGCATGGACTGTCCGTCTCCTTTGGCAGCCACCATTTTTGTCCGGAAGGTCTCAACAAGTTCCTTGTATGCAGCATGGGATTCGCAAGTGCTCTGCTCTTGGCTCCAGACTGACAGTTCTTGCGGCGTTCTCGACTTGCTCATGCACGGTGAAGAAGCCTTGCCCAATTCCTCCGTCCACTGTTTCGCCGTCCACGTCGCATTGTTCTCGTTGCTGATTACCTCCTGCAAGGCGCCGCTCATTTCGACGAGGCAATCACATGCCCCCAAATCTGCGCTTTCATTCGTGATTACAGCCGTATCTGACCCGCCACCGCATCCCGACAACACACCTCCAATGAGGATTGCAAAAAAACCAAAAGAGTAACCTGTATTCATGGTTCGTTGATATTTCCCGTTTAAATTCTACCGGTAAATATACCGCAGTTCTTCACGCCCCAACAACCGCCAGCTCAACAAAATGAACGACCGAATTCAACGAATTATTTCAGCGCAACGCGTTAACATGGGTGGCAATTGGATTGAGCAACCCCTGCCTCATGGAAGTTTGGAGCGCATCGGTCCTTTCCTTTTGATTCATCATTGGCAAGAATTACTGCCCGGTGATCAGTCGCCGTTGGAAATTGGAGTAGGACCTCATCCACACCGGGGTTTCAGTCCGGTTACATGCATTTATTCGGGGGCATTGAGGCATCGAGATTCCCTGGGAACAGATCATAGCGTGACGGCTGGGGGAACCCAATGGATGAACAGCGGCTCTGGAATTGTTCATAGCGAACGTCCAAGTGATGAATTGGCCGAGTCGGGGGGCCTGCTTGAGATCATTCAATTCTGGGTCAACACCCCACGCGCTCAAAAAATGAATCCACCAAGCTATCAACCATTATCGGCCTCAGAGACCCCTTCATGGGAAGAGAACGGGTGGAGCATCTCATTGGTTCAAGGCGAGTGGGGATCTACAGTTTCTCCGATTCACGCAGACCACCCCATGCGGATTTGCAACCTGCAATGTGATGTCCCAGGAGCCAATCTTTCGGTGCCCGTCAACCGCGATTGGGTGGGGGCGATTTATGTGCTGGACGGAAACGTGCGCATCAACGGTCAGTCCGCAGAGGGCCACCAGATGGCTGTACTTCAAAAAGGAGCGGCGGAAACTATCGAATTGGAGTGCCTGGATCCCGTCCGTGTGCTCTTTTTGAGCGGTGCGGAACTCCATGAACCTGTATTCAGTCATGGCCCTTTTGTGATGAATGACATTGAAGGGGTGCAGCGAGCCATCTTGGATTACCACGACGGCAAAATGGGAGAACTCTCCGAATAGGAACTGGGGCTTCAGTCTTCCGAAGTGACTACAATTCGCTTCTTCACCACGGTGCCTTCTGTTGATTTTTCAATCCACTCATTGGCATCGCCCTCTGTCATTATAACATCCACTTCAACGTCATCGCCTTGTTTCTCTATGTGGACTTCCCCACCTGGAATCGCAAAAACGGTGTCGCCCTGAAAGTCAGACGACTCCAAGGATTTGACAATCACCTGAACATGACCGTCTCCATTCAACCCTTCCATCGCTCCTGTTATCATGCCGTCAAAAACGGTGGCTTTTTCCATGGGCGGAGGAGGCATTGTCACCCGTGCTAGGATAAAACCGAGGATGCAAAAGCCTGCTGCTACGAGGATGTGGGAAGTCGTTGAATTCATGATGGACAAGTTGGAAGATGCTATTTTTGTACCTTGCAACAACCAAAGGTACATCGATGCTTTATAACTCCATTCGTGCTTCAATCTTAGCATTGCTAACTCTTTTGACTTGGTCCTTCTCCGCTCAAGCTCAATCATCCGAAGACGAAACAATCGCACATCTTTGGAATGAGCAAGTACTCGAGGGGATACGCAATGACTTTGCACGGCCCACCGTTCACGCGCGGAATTTGCTGCATACATCCATTGCAATGTTTGACTGCTGGACAGCCTATGAGCAAGGGGCGACGGAGACTTTTTTCCTAGGAAAAACGTGGTCAGGTTTTGAGTGTGCATTTGATGGCGTGAGCATCCCCGAGAGCGCAGCTGAAGTGCTCGAAGCGCGGGAAGAAGCCATTAGCTATGCCGTATATCGCCTCATGCAGCAGCGGTTTGAGAACACGCCCGACGGTCCCATCACAATGTTCAACATCAATTCCCAAATGGCCCAATTGGGATACGACATAGGCATCGTTTCAACAGATTATGGGACGGATGGACCTGCCGCATTGGGCAATTACATCGCGGAACAGCTGATTGCTTTCGGCTTGCAAGATGGTGCTAACGAAGAAACGGACTATTCCGCAGAATGCTATGCCCCCATCAATCCCAACATCCAACCGGAAATGCCCGGTAATCCGGATGTCAACGATCCAAACCACTGGCAACCCATCGAACTTACCTTGTTTGTGGACCAAAGTGGCAACGTCAGCACGAACATCCCTGAATTCGTTGGACCTGAATGGGGTGAGGTCGTCCCATTTGCTTTGGATTCTGCCGACTTGCAGTTGTTGGAACGGGACGGGTGCACCTACCACGTCTGGAAAGACCCCGGTGCTCCACTTTACTTAGACTCCACTTCGGTAGCCAGCGGACTCGACGATTTGTGGAAGTGGAATTTCGCGATGGTATCGGTGTGGTCATCCCACCTCGATCCGACCGATGGGGTGATGTGGGATATTTCTCCTGGCAACATGGGAAGCGACGGAAGCTTTCCGCTTGATCCCGAAGATTTTGAGAGCTTCTACAACTTTTTTGACGGCGGTGGACAGCACCCGGGGCATGAACTCAATCCCATCACGGGCGAACCCTATGAACCACAAATGGTACCGCGTGGAGACTACGCACGATGCCTGGCTGAATTTTGGGCAGACGGTCCTGATTCTGAAACCCCACCGGGCCACTGGTTTACCCTTCTGAACGACGTCATGGAATATCCCGAATTCGTATTCCGATGGCGGGGACAAGGTCCAATCATCGATAAGTTGGAATACACGGTCAAAGCGTATTTGGCCTTGGCAGGAGCCATGCACGATTCAGCTTTGGCGACCTGGAGC
>CAJQLF010000048.1 GCA_905479115.1 uncultured Flavobacteriales bacterium | reverse complement strand
CACCATGGGTGTCAGCCACCCTGCCATTCTAAGTCAAACCAATCTTCTTATAGTTCTCCCATGCGACCTGCTCGATAATGCTGGAAGCACTGGTTGATTTGGTCTTGCGTGTTCATCACAAAAGGACCATACGAAACCACCGGTTCGTTCAACGGCTGTCCGCCTAGGAGCAAAAATTCACAGCCGTTGCGGGAATAATACCGCAGTTCATCTCCCTCGCGCTCATAAAGCGCCATTTGTTCGTCTTGCACAGCGTGCCGGCCTTCCAACTCTACTTCGCCGTGAACCACATAAATAAACGCATTGTGCCCGGACGTAACGGGAATATCCAATCGTGCCTCCGGCTGCATCTTGATATGGTAATAAAACGCAGGCGAGTAGGTTGCCGTTGGAGAATGCTGTCCAAACAAACTCCCGATAAGGACCTTGATTTGGTGAGCATCTGTTTCAATCACCGGCAAGGCTTCTGAATTGTGAATAACGGTTTCCGGGGTACAGAATTTCTCTGCCGCCGGCAAGTTCAACCAGATTTGGAATCCATGCACGACTCCGCCCTGCGCGCGCAGTTGATCGTCGCTTACCTCCTCGTGGATGGCCCCTCGCCCCGAATTGAATAGCATGTATTGGCCTTCGTGATAAACGATGTCATTGGCCAGACTGTCGGTATGTCTGCCGCTGCCCTGCACCAAATACGTAGTCGGAACCACTCCGGCATGCGGGTGCGCTTGAATGTCCATGCCGGTGCTTCCCGGCTCGACATCCAACGGACCAAACTCATCCAACATAACAAAAGGCGAAACGAGATCATCTTGGCCTCCAGCAAAAGCTCGAAGCACCGGTACATTCTGGACCATGCTGCGCTTGGCACTCAGAATCCGGGCGACGCGCCGTTCACCCGAAACGGAAAACATGCCCGAACCAGCGGTCAAGAAGCGAGGCAGCAACGCACTCGCTCCCACGATGGCAGATCCTCGAATGAATGTCGCTCTTTGCATACCCTAATTTACGCAAGAATGATTACTGCAAAGTGAATTTAAAGTAGTTTTGATTCATGATAGGATGTCGAGTAAAATGGAGTGCGGTGATCATGCTGTTTGCTTTTGGAAGCGCGAAGGCGCAACAAATCGTGACGGACCGTCCAGATCAAACGGAGAGCGCAGCGATTGTTCCTCTGGGATTGGTCCAATGGGAAGGAGGGATGCTGGTGGAGTGGGAGGACGCTGACGCCGAAACGCGATGGATGACCCCTACATCGCTCGTTCGATTGCCCATTCACGAGAAGCTTGAGTTGCGTTGGGTTTACAATCAAAACAGGGTTCGAAGTGAACAAAGCACACTGGGAGCTTCTTCAACCACCGATATGGAACTCGGTGTCAAGTGGAATGTCTTGGATGGAACAACCAACGGACACATGTTAGCTGTTTTGAGTCATTGGGCCTTGCCCACCGGCGGAGAATCGGGGGTGCCCAGTTCGCACAAGTTATGCCTCAGCCATGATGTCGGAGAGGCTTGGGCCTTGGGGTATAATGTGGGATGCCTTTGGGACAATGGCATGGATGGATGGGCGTATGCTTTGGCGGTGGGACGAGCTATCGGTGGTGGATGGTCCATCTATGCCGAGCCCTATGGAACATGGACGAACGAAGCAGGTCACCGTGCAGCCATGGATGCTGGTTTCACGTGGCTTCAGAACGACCGAATCCAATGGGATTGGAGCATGGCCATAGGGCTGAATCACGACTTTGGGTATCAATCCATTGGCCTTAGCTTGTTGCTGGGCGACTAGCTTGGTGCTTCGATAGTTGGGCGGCAGTGTGGTTTCGAGTAAATTCGTCAAAAAATAAGCCGTGCGAATTCTATCCATCATCCTTGCCGTAACGTTTTTCACAATTGGCAATGCCCAAAATGTGAAGCGAGAGACTGTCCAAGTAGAATACATCAGTCGCCCCAGTGAGCCGTTGCCTAACGGTGTTGCGACGTACCATACAGTAGTGAACCAAGCCTACCGTGATCAATTTGATGCGGAATTTGAGCAGTGGGAAATAGACACTCAAATGGCTCAGGAGAACTATGATAGAGAAATTGAGGCTTACAATTCGAAAGGAACAGGTGCCAAATTGCTGGAGCGTGCCTTGCTGGATGAGAAAAAGCCTCAATTGGTGTTGCCGACTAAACCAATACCCGAAGAGCGACTTTTTGAGCCCGGTATCATTGGCTCCAAAGTCAACTTAGAAGGGATGACACGTGCTTCGGATGGAGTTAAGGTGACCATTGAAATTCAGTTTTTTGAACATACATCACCAGAGGATGTAAAAGAAGAAAAGAAGGACAAGGAAGGAAACATTACCTACAAATACTTTCGGACTTTTAAGTACAGCCAGCCTATGCGCTACACAGTACAATTGCCAGATGGGTCTGTGATACTTGACGAAGTTTTGGGGTCCTCTGGAGAATACACAACCTACAACAGCAACAAATACTCCAGCAAGTCTGCATTGAATAAAGCCTGGGATCAGACTGCCGTGAACAACCAAAGGAGCCAACTCGCTGTAGAGTCTGGTATGATGGCGATCAATCAGACGTTGAACGATCGGTTCTGCTTTTCGAAGAAGACTCGGCCGATGACCATTTACCATGCGAAGACGACTAAAAAAGTAGATTACATGGATTTGACCAACGCAGCGCTGGATATGTCCATGGCGATGGAGAAGTACATAGACAACAGAGAGGTAGCTGAAGAGGGCATCCGAGATTGCGTTACAGTGTGGCAAGAAGCCCTTGCAGAAGCGGATTTTGAGAACAAGAAAGCCCGCATCAATGCCAAACTGGCCGGGTTGCTTTACATCAACTTAATCAATGCCCACATTTGGTTAGAAGAGTATGATAAATCCGACGCATTGTTTGATGAGATGCGCCGCGTACCCACCAAGAAAGGAGCGGAAGGTACAGCCGAGGGATTGGATTCGTTTTCGGAGGATCAACGCCGCCGGAAAGAAGCGAATTCTTGAGCGGAAAGCCTATTGCGAGCAGCCGGCTCAGTGCCGAACAATGAACTTTTGAACGAATGGCCCGGAGTGCATGAAATAGATACCTTCGGGCCATTGGCTTACGTCAATTTGCATCTCCAAACCGTTGGTTTGAGCGAATGCTGTCCGCGTGCAAACGGACTGTCCCAAGGCGTTGAAGACTTCTAGGCTTCCGGGTCGATCCATGGAAACCCAAATTCGCTCGCTCGCAGGATTGGGAGCAATGAGCGGCGCGGAATTTTCAGCAAGTTCGATGCCCATTCCATCGGTGAAGAGCGGCTCAGTCTGTGCCACACATCCATCGAAATAGAGCACGGCCATGTACGACCCGCCGACGCTTGGCCACCAGGTTAGTCCGTTGCCAACCCACGTTCCGTCCAGGTGCCATGCGATCGAGTCCACATAAGGAACATTGGTGGTGACCACCTCCAGTCCACTTGCGGCTTCTGAAATGGACGCTGTTGCATCTTCAGGACACGGCTCGAACCTCGCTCGGTATAGATCGTTGCTGTGCAGCGCCACTTCGTTGGTTTTGAGGTACGCGTCCATATCGCCGCTTTCGACATGGGAATTCACATCCCACCGGTCAAACATCCATCCATCAGCTGAAATCGCCTCGATTTCAATGGGGCACTGCTCGAAATAGACTCCTTCCCATGGCAGCGGTCCGGGCTCAATGGTGTTGATCCGAACGTGTCCTGCAGTAGGAGGGAAAGCATCGAGCGTGCATTCGTGCGACTCGGGCAGGTTGAAGCTGTCCATGAGGTGTTGGCGCGAAGTACCAATGCGGTTGGAATTGTGGCTGGTCATGGCATTGATGGCGTTGAGCCAGGTGGCCACGGACCCGGGGGAGTCCCAGCGCTGGATGTGGTGATCCATGGCATCATCGATGAGGTTTTTGGCCTCTGCTGCCCGGGGGTTGAATTCGGTTGGTTGAAAAACCGTGTTGACCAAATCAGCATAGCGATTGATGAACCGAAGGCGAAATTCGGTGTTGTTGAGCACCCGGTCAAACAGGTTGCTGTGAATATTGGGGTATCCCGGATTTCGAGCGTAATCGATGAAGTTATTCCAGATGCTGGCTCCAAAAAAACCGAAAGATGCGTCTGTGTCGTAGAGCAAATACCGCCATGGATGTTCGGGTCCTGCCCGAAACGTTTTGACATTGTTAAGTCCCCAAGCGATGCCCATCCAGTCGGTATTTTGGATGTACGTCTCAAAGATGAAATAATCCATGTAATTCTCTACATCGAACCGCTCAGCAAACGTTGAGAAAAAGCTGGGACTGGAGGTGGGGGTGCTTTGAATGAGGCTGGCAGCAGCATACAATTCTGCGTCAGATCCTGACAATACAGCAAAGGGCCCCACCAAGTCCACTTCGTCTTTATCGGTTCCGAAATGATCTGCTATAAAATGTTCATCCGTTTTCTCACGTGCCGCATACAGCCCCCAATACGCTCCATTTAAGTAAAGGTGCGCTGGTTGCCAAGCACTGGCAAAGTTGTGGGTTTCATTGGCCAAGGTGCTGATCAGCCCATCTTGAAATTTGGTTGCCCAGCTGTGTTGACCTCCGTTGCGTAAGTTGAAGTTATTGAAGCTTGCTACCTCAGGACTCGCAGAGAACAAGGGCCATTCAAAATCACCGGAGTACTCGTTCTTAAAATCCAGTCGGAACGAACGCTGCGGTTCTGCCCGTGACCAGCCTCCATGGATTTCCAAATCAAACGTCTCCCGTGCTTGGATTGTTCCGGTTTCATCGAAAAACATCAACCGCGAAGGGCGGGACCAAGGCTGCCAAAAATTGGATCCGAAATGCGGGTATTCATCTTCGGCATTCGGACCAAACACGTAGATTCCGGTGTTCCAATCCCACAAATGATGATCGTCGGTAAAAATTGAGAAGGTCGGAAGGTCCGGGGTGAACTCATCGACAATGAAGATTTCATCTTGAATTTCGCTTGGCAACAAGTCATTGTTTGCGCTCCATGCTTTCAACGTGAGCGACGAAGTTTCCTCCAGGACCAACCCATTGGGAGGAAATGCAGGGGATTGTGTGCTTGGCTGATCACCGTTCGTTGTGTAGCGAACAATCAAATCCTCAGCAGTCTGCGGCAATAGCTCCACCGTAACCTCAGATGCATACCAACCCGATGAGACGGACACTTGTGGTTTTGGGGCAATGTCCAGGTAACATGTCTGCCCGGCATTGGATAACCCCGGTGACGGTGTTTCGAAGATGCACCAACTTTCATCTTCACCTTCACTTCGTCCCACGCTGTGATTCGCTGGCAGGTTGGGATGGATGGGCAGTGAACTCACCACATTTCCTTCAGGATCTTTCAAGACGACGAGCTCTTCCGTGCTCAATTGAAAGGAGGTGTGGAGCGTTCCTTCCATCTCTGGCCACCAGGCCGGAGCGGCAGGCCACGACGTCATTTCACTGTCCTTCGGTGTTAGTCCGAGAAACGGACGGATGGACAAGTCGGATGAGGTAGCATTGACGTTGAATGCCTTGATGGCCAAGACATTTTCGCCTTGGACGAGCCAGTCGGAAAATTCGGACTCCGCCCACACCAGCTGTTCTGGAGCTCCTCCGCTATACATGGTCGCCTCGTGGTTGTTATTGGCAAAATCACCGATGTTGCCGATGACCCCTGTCATGGTGGAAGAGCGACTAATTTCTACTCCATTGAGGTAGGCAATGTACCCGTCGTCGTAGTCAATGGCTAAGGATAAATACCCCCAATCGTCCGGGTCATTGACCTCGAATGTTTTGCGGATGTACACGACATTGGTATTGGAAATAACGGTGGCGTCGTCTCCATCAGAATACCCAATTCCTCCCGGACCATTGGACCAACCCAGCAACGTAAATCCCGGTAACATCCAACTGTCATTGCTGTTGGCCAAGGGAATGATGTAATTCCAATTGTCAGACTCTACGACCGGACATTGCCAATTTTCGGGCAGGTAGTTGCGATCTAAACCAGAGGCCTCGATGAGCAAGTGCTGGCCGGGCGTCATATTGAGTGAGGGGAATTCCCAGAAATCTCCGTCGAATTCATCGTTGATCAGGTAGCCATTTAGGTCAATGTCAGACGATCCATCGTTTCGGATTTCAATCCAGTCTGACTGGGGTGAAACCTCAGAAATAACCAATTGCCCCAACATGGATTTCACTGGGATGATCAAGGAAAGAACGATCAAATACGAGATGCGCATACCCAAAGATACTGGAACAAACTAGGAATCAGAAGAATTAGATGTGTGATTGTCATCACAAAAAAGAGGGGGGTAATCAGCATCGAACAAGGAGATGGGTTTGTGGCCATGGTCGGTGGCATTACCTTGTCTTCTTTTAGAGTGAGAAACATGATTAAAGCGCGCCAGGTAAATAACCTCCTGTTCCTCTTATTGGGCGGGGTGATGGCGGGGTGTTCCTTTGTGGCAGACCCTTCCGAATCGACAGAAGAGAGCAGCACGACGGACATTCAGCCGCAGGCCGCTTCTCTAAAAGTACTGGGAATTATGCAGGATGGAGGAGCTCCGCACATCGGCTGCGAGAGGCCTTGTTGCCGCAATTTATTTTTGCGTCCGGCCGTCGATCGACGGGTGGTGAGTTTAGGCATCTCCGATGTGGGGACAGATGGCCGGTCTGTGGGTGCTATCATTGAATCCACTCCGGATTTTACGGAACAGCTGGCAGATTTTCAAACTTGGTCGGGACTCCCGTTGGAGCGCATTCAACTGTTTCTTACCCATGCGCACATCGGCCATTACAGTGGGTTGATGTACTTGGGCCGAGAAGCACTCGGAGCGGATCGCATGCCTGTTTGGGTCATGCCGCGCATGCGGGAATTTTTGACTCAAAATGGACCATGGGATCAGCTCGTAGCGCTTCAGAATATTGCGCTGAATTCCTTGTCAGCTGATGTTGCTGTGAAAGTAGGTGCGCAGGTGAGCATCACGCCGATCCGTGTTCCACATCGCGATGAGTATTCAGAGACGGTTGGGTTCAGAATTGAAGGTCCCCATCGGTCTGTTCTATTCATCCCAGACATCAATAAATGGTCGGATTGGAATCGTTCACTGGTGTCAGAGTTGAAAGCGGTCGACCGCGCATACTTGGACGCGACTTTTTACGATGCAGCGGAAGTTGGATACCGGGACATGGCGGAAATTCCCCATCCATTTATGGTCGAGACGATGGCGCTCTTGCACGATTTGCCTTCCGAGGAGCGCGGGAAAGTACATTTCATCCACCTGAATCACACCAACCCCTGCTTGGATTCCACGTCCAATGCTGCTGCTGAGATTCGGTCATTGGGCTTTTATGTGGCCACACAAGGTGATGTATTCGCCTTGTAATGCGTAAATTGTAGAAATGACGAAAGCTAAATGGCTGGCGCTTGCGATTCTTCTGTTCATCTGGGTTGGTTGCCGGAAGAATGATCCTGTGCCTGATGGAACAGACGATTACCAAGCGGTTCGTTCACCCCAGTTGCCAGACGAGCTTTTTGCATATAGCACGTTGGAGTTTCCAGATACCTGGTTAAATGATCCTGCGCTCCAGCTGTTTGGTGGATTTGGTTCTGATATCGAAGTGACAGACGCAGGGGCGACTTTGGGACGGGTTTTGTTCCATGATCCCGGTTTATCGGCGGATGGAACGGTCTCATGTGCTACGTGCCACCAGCAAGCCAGGGCATTTTCTGATCCAGTGGCCCTGTCAACCGGCGTCTCAGGTATTCCGACTGACCGAAATGCCATGGCGCTATTCAATTTCAAATACCAACGTCGGATGTTTTGGGACCTGCGGACGGTTGGGCTTGAAAACCAAGTCCTGCAGCCCATTGAGCACCCCGATGAAATGGCCATGGATTTGGCCGCTCTTCCAGCGAAACTAGAAGAAATAACGTTCTACAACGGGCTGTTTGAGGCGGCTTTTGGTGACGCCACGGTGACGACGGAGCGCGTGGCCTCGGCGCTGACGCAGTTCGTCATGTGTTTCCAATCCTACTCCTCCCGTTTCGATGCAGGTCTGGAGGATGGGTTCATTCATTTTACCGAAAGTGAAGAAATGGGACGTGATATTTTTTTCAATGGAGAAACACGCTGCAACCAATGCCACAGCGGAAAGAATTTGTTCTCGACGCAGCCGTTTGTCAATGGATTGGAAGTGGATTATGCGGCGGCTGGCGACGGGGGAATAGGTGCGCTATCCGCTGATCCGTTTGATGACGGACGGTTCAAAACCGTATCGCTGCGGAACATTGGCCTTACAGCACCCTACATGCACGACGGACGATTCGCGACATTGCGCGAGGTTGTGGACTTTTATAGCGACGACATCCAGGCCCATCCATTCCTTGATGAACGCTTGAGCGTCAATGGTTTTGGATCTCCGGGCCAAGAACCCTACGCCTTAAGCCTGACGGAGCAGGAGCGAGAATCTCTGGTCGACTTTCTCGAAACGTTCAATGACACGGTCATGGTGAAAGCAGATTGGCTGAGTGATCCCTTTTGACCTGCTACTATTTTTGTTTACATTGGTGCGAGAATCAATACTCTGTGAATCAAATTGATAGAATCTTCCTGTTGGGATTTATGGCAGGGTGCTCGCTGTCATTGGCTCGCGCTCAGTCAATAAGTGACTGTGAGGGGGCGATCACGTTGTGCGGTGATTTGTATACAGAGACCGATGCTTCATTCAACAGTGGCGCGATCCAGGAATTCACGGGTATTTGCAATCAGAACCTCGAACAAAGTAGCGTCTGGTACAGTTTCACGGTGCAGGAGGATGGATTGCTCAGCTTTATTTTGGATCCACTCAATCCAATGGATGATTACGATTGGGGCCTCTTTGATATAACGACTGGAGGGTGCGAAGGAATTGGCACCGCATTGCTCAGTCCGGAGGTGGGATGCAACTCGTACGGTGTTGCGCCTCCAGAGCCCAATGGCGCAACAGGCATTTCCACGACCAATGGAGGAACTGGGAGCTCCAATGGCCCAGGTAATTTCAACGGACCCCCATTCAATGCTGACTTGCCGGTTCAAGCGGGAGAGACCTATGCGCTGGTGGTGATGAACTGGACCAATTCGCTGGAAGGCTATGAAATCGATTTTGGCCAATCAACGGCGAGTTTGTACGATGATAGTCCGCCTCTCATCGACAGTGTGCAAGTCGTGGATTGCGAATTGACCAGTTTCGACGTCTTCTTGGATGAATACGTCAACTTCCTCACTGTCACCGCCGAAGATTTTGAACTGGTCGGTCCCACCGGTTCGGTGTTCTCATTTTCTTCTGTGGTTGGGCTTGCGGGTGTCAATGGATATAACGAAATATTGAGGCTTACACTGGACGGGGCAATCGACATGAGCGGAAGCTATACCCTGCACATTACCGATGCAGCCGGTTCTATCGCCGATGCCTGTGGAAATTTAGGTGAAGGATTTGCTGAAGTGGAATTGACCGTATTGGATCCGCCTTTGGGCTGGGACGAATTGGAGGTCCTTTTGTGTCCAGATGACGCAGCCAGCCTATCCGTTAATTCTGTTGTGCAACAACCTGAAAACACCGCTTACACGTACATATGGGCGTACGATCTGGCTGGCGCGCCGACCATTGGCACCGGCCCTGGGATTGAAACCATGGGAGACGGGGTGTACGATGTTACCATTTCGACATCTCCACCATGTTACAGCGCCAGTGGTTCGTTTCACGTCATTACAGAAGAATGCAGTCTCACGATACCCAATGTGATAACCCCCGCCAACGGTGATGCACTGAACAATGCCTTTCTGGTGGATGGTTTAGACCAGTACCCCGGGAGCAAGGTGCACATCTATAACCGCTGGGGTGAGATGGTTTACACTTCCGAAAACTTCGGTGCAACGGCGGGGTGGGACCCTACCTCTGACCAAGCATCAGAAGGCACCTACTACTACATTTTGCGCATTCTTCGCGGCCAAGATGAGGTGAGTGTCATCGACGCTGCAGGAGAAACGCTCTATCCCGCCGATGGGAACCCTTACCTCGAGCTCAATGGTTCGTTTGCCCTCATGCGCCAAAAGCGATAAAGCTTTAGTGAATCACCAATCGCGTCGGCAAACTGTCACCGTACGTGGCCAAGTAAATCCCTGGTTGAAGGTGACCCACTGAGCATTGTGTTGTGGTGGCCAGTAGTTGGAATTCCAAGACGATTCGCCCACTGATATCACGCAATTGCAGCCAATCACCCGGAGTCTCTGAACTGTTGAGACGAACAGAGATTTCACTGTTAGCGGGGTTCGGGAAGACCGTGCACACCGCTTGGAGAGTTTCAGCTTCTGTGATTGCTACCCCCAGGCCATTCAGGATTCCTTGAAATTCTTGGTGGTAGAGGTTGGCGATTCGGGCGTCGTGGACGATTACCGTGTTTTCATCGTTCACGTTTTCCGCGGTTGAGGACCAGTTGTGTGAGCCGGTGATGACCATCGGGTCTGAGCCTACTTCACTGTGGTCGATGATGCAATACTTGTGGTGTAAATCATTGCTGATGTCGTGCGCATAAACTTGCACACCATTTTCGACGAGGTAATCAAATTCGCTTCCCGTCGTATTGACCTGCTCAATCGCTCCTATGGGATTCACGAAGAAACTCTCATTGAGCGCTACAATTGCGTCGCCCAAATCGTCGCGCGTAAGGGTGAGCAATGCAAATTCGAAATCAGCGTTCGCCGCTTCAATCTCGGCCTGAATAGCCGCAGTGGTTCCATCAGAAGGGGAGAAATACAATTCGACGTGGCTTCCGCCAACCATGAAGTCCACCGGTGTGTTCCACGTTTTATCTGGACCAAATTTGGCGTTGGAGGCGTCTGGTATCATGCCGTCGCTTCCCCACATTTCTTCAAATTCAAGTTCGTAGGAACGTGCCAAACTTTGGTCTTCGAAAATGATGACATTGTTCAAATCACTGACCAGGTTACCGGTGGTGAGATTCGTTGATCCCGTGAGGACAAATGCGAGTTCCGTGTACTCAGCATCTGCAATGATGAATTTGTTGTGCATGCCGCTTCCTTCGTTGTCCGTGCGCGGGTGCGTGACGATGGACTCGTCGAGGCTATTCAATCCGATGTTGGCGTTTTGGCCTTCATAAATCCAGCGAATTTGAACCCCATTGGCAGCGGCTGTGTTGAAGGCCTCCTGCAGCGTTTGGTCGTTGAAATTGTAGGCGGCCACGTCCAACGTATGCTGGGCGCTCGTAATCCACGAGGCCACGGTGTCGTTCATATCCGTGCCCAGTGACATCGCGAGCTCTTCGGTCGCAACACTATGATCAACTGCGCCATTAAAATAGACGTGGATATCCCCGGAGCTTTCCGAAACCGTTGCATACGGTCGAATCGTCGATGTCGCAGAGGATCCGTCAGCCAATGTGCAAACAGCACGTGCGTAATAGATGGAACCCGCCTCAAGCCCTTCTAGGTTGACAAAATGGTTCGGAGTATTGCTCTGCAATGCATTGGCGGTCATGCCCAAATCTTCGGTCATTCCGTATTCGATGGTGCCATCGCATGCCAAGTCTGTGTTCCAGGATAGGGTGAAGCTAGTGGTAGCCAGATTCGTCTGGGAAACGGGAGATGTAAAGCAGACCGCTGAGGCAGGAATCAGGTCCACAGGCCCTCGCGGAAGCAACTGATAGCCTCCGGTGCCATCAAAGGAGAACTGGGAAACGATGCCCATCATATCAATTTCACAACCCGACAGCTGCTCGCCCACGAGGGAGTTGCTGGTGCGAACGTAGAATACTCCCGTTTCGCCTGAGGCATTGAAATCGTACGTGTTATTTCCGGTAATCACCGATCCAGCCAGGGGGAACGTGACACCATTGATTCGGACCAGCTGTCCTTCTAGGCTCTCGTTCATCTCTGAAGGCGAAATTAAGAGCGGGTCTGGGACGGTTCCGGTACCGAGGAAATCAACCGCATCCAAGTTGGGGCCAACTTCGAGCAAACCATTGTATTCCGTTATTTCTCCAGTAACCGAAAGGCTGTCCCCAATTTGGGGGGTGGCATCCCAACTGGACCAATCCTCACCGGGATAAAGCGCAATGCCTGCCGTCGCATCTTGCAGATAGCGCACCGAACCTAAATTGTCATCGCTTGTGACTACGCCTGTTACCGTCACGGTTTGACCGATGGTGTAATTTTCCCGCATGTCGAGGATGTTCTCCTGCGCCATCATGTTGACGCCAATCAGCAGAGCTGCAGCAGCCAGTGTAGTTTTTAAGTTCATTGTTTTGGGTTCTTGTTTTGCAGTCCTTTCAATTCCAATACGGCACTCAAGCGGACCATGCGAGGTGGGCCAATAAAGACTTCTGCCCAACCACTTCCACCTTCTGGGCCATATTTGTTGTTGGCGTATTGGGAGTTGTTGTTGGCGTCAGACACGTAGAGGGCGTTTAAGGCATTCGTCACGCTGAGGCGCACCCGCAAAAGCGCCCCAGGAGAGAGGTCAAAGGAGGTCCCAGCGTTGAAGTTCAAAAGCGAATAACCAGGTGTTACCCAAACATCCTTGGGCTCGCCCTGCGTGATGACATCTCCGGGAGAAAAGTTGGCATAATGTTGCCAAAACCAGGTGCTTCGGACGGAGAAGTAGGTGCCGTATTTCGGTCGGTAGCTTACAGCCAGAGAGACCTGACGTTGTGCGGCATTTCCCACCTTGACACCGTTTAAATTCACCAAGGTGTCGGCAATGCTGCCATCTTCGACGCGCGTGATGAAGGTGTTGGTTGTTTGATTGACCAGGTCCACCCGCTCGTTGCTTGTCCATCGCCAATTACCCGCAGAGAACACGCCTTGGACATCCAATTTCGACGTAGCATCGTAGGCAAAATCCCACTCCACCCCGGAGTGTACAGCATCTGCATTGAGTAAGTTGTAGCCCAAGGCACGGTCAGCATCCTCGATGACTGAAGCGCCGATTTCTCCCCATTCGCTCGCATCTCCAGTCCCTTCTGTCAGGGCAATTAATGCGTCTCTACCTGCAACTGTGCTGGTGTCTGCGTAAACAGAAAGGTTTGGATCGTTCCACAGTCCCGAAACGCCATAAAATCGATTGACCGCCTTGTTTTCCCATCCCGTCCGATAGGCATTGAGGTTGGAAGCAAAAGCACCCCGCGCAAACTTCACACCGACTTCAATTGCCTTGACATATTGATTTTCATAGCCTTCGATGATGTTGTTGTCAAGATCAAAGACTGAGTTGAAGAGGGGGGCTCGGTTTAAGTACCCGACGTTGGTATAGGCGTTCAACCATTCGTTGAAGTTGTAGTTGCCGCCCGCTTTGATGGTTCCGCTATTCAGACGTGTCCAGGGTGTGGTGTACGTTTCCAAATCGGGGTTGTCAGCCGTGAGGAAGGTCGTGTCCATCATCCACTCGGTTTCACCTATAACGCGGTATTCATCCGTGGACCGTACTTCATACGTGGTGTCATTCAATGTCACTACTTGGGGTCTGAAGTAGTCGATGGCTCGGTACCAACTTTGCGCTCCTGACACGTTGATGAAGGCAGAAAAGTTGTACTTGTCCAATTCAAGCTGCACGTAAGACCCTCCCCAAGCCACCTGACCGTCGTCGTAGTAAAAGTATTTGTCTCCTTCTCGCAAGGGTTCATCAAAATCAGAATTTTGATCCCGTCGGTCGTCGGGTGCGTCGTAATAGTCGGCCCCAAACATATCGCCGATGGTACGGTAGTGGCTGCCCGTGTAATGACGTGCATCCACTCCGGCGCTGAAGTTGAGGTTCTTGTTCAAAGCCGTGTTGAAGTTGGACAAGGCCCCAAACCACCGGTGATCGTTGTGGGAAATACGAATAAAGTTGGAACCTTTTCGTTCTCCGTTCTCATCGATGTTCAGACCGTTGGGCGCGAACTCAAACAATTGGTGCGAATCCCAGACTCCTTGCAAATCCAAGGTGCGATCATCAAGGCGTGAGCCCGGGGTGCTGAGCAGGGCTTCGCCGCCTCCGCTTCCAAAGCTTGCGTAGGCCGTGGTCGTGAGGGACGAGCGCTCAGATAAGCTCCACACATCGCGCACAGTTACGATGGGTTTGAAGTAGACGTTTTGACGTGGGTTGTACCGGCGGGTGTCGCCATAGGTCGTGTCTACTTGTCCCGTGGTCTCGTTGAAGTTGTAATAAACCTCCTGGTAGTTGACCAAGAATTCATTGAATCCTCGGCCACCGTTGATAACGGTGTTGCTTCCAGCTGAGCTGTAAATGCCTTCGAGTTCTTCGCGGCCCGCGTCATCGGTAAGTTGAGCAGCGAGGTCGGTATCGTATTCGAACACCTGCATTTGATACGCGCGTTGGCCGTGGCGTTGGGGAGCGCCAAAGGTGGTGAAGCTCAAATTGTGATTACCGAGCGTCTTCCGACCTTTCAAATAATACGCATAGGCCTTCGACTCCAATCCTTCTGCAAATCCTTGGTTGCTTTTGACGGATCCAGCAAAATGAAGGAATCCCTTTTCTTGGTTTCCGAAAACGCCGCTCAAGCTGTTTCTGAAATACCCGTAAGATCCCACCTCTGACTGATAATTGATGGAGCCGTTCCCGCGTTCGTCACCGCCAGTTAAAATGTTGATGGTGCCACCTACAGATGGAATCGCGAGTTTACTAGCGCCCAAGCCGCGCTGAACTTGGGTCGTGCGAACAACGAGGTCGAGTCCGGCCCAATTGCTCCAGTAAACCCAACCGTTTTCCATATCGTTCATGGGAACGCCATCGACCATCACCGCTAGATTCGTCTGGTCAAAGCCTCGAATGGTTACACGCGCATCTCCATCGCCCCCGCCTTGTTGAGTGGCATAAACGCCGGGTGTTGTGTTGAGCACCAAAGGAAGATCCCTGCCTGCCAGTTCTTCCTGAATTTGAGCAGGCAAGATGTTGGTATATGCAACAGGTGTCTTCCGGGAAATCACCAGGTCAGCTGCCACCACCGCCTCTTGCATAACCACCGTCTCCATTTTGAATCGGACAATTGCCTGGCCTCCATTGCATCGAACTTGCCTCGATTGGTTGGAGTAGCCAATGTAGGAGGCTTCAAGGGTGGCTTCGC
Source organism: uncultured Flavobacteriales bacterium (assembly GCA_905479115.1). Classification (GTDB taxonomy): domain Bacteria; phylum Bacteroidota; class Bacteroidia; order Flavobacteriales_D; family Sanyastnellaceae; genus UA16. The sequence goes on along the minus strand of CAJQLF010000048.1, from coordinate 51,917 downwards.
TCGCTGCAATGAAAACCGCGAACCGACCGTCCAGGTCTGTCGCGATGATTTCATTGCCTAATTTCACGTAAGCTCCAATCAACGGTTCTCCCGTTACGGCATCCTCCACCGTTCCATTGACGGTGCACGATTGAGCGAACGCATTGGTTGTGAAAGCGAGTAACAAGAAGGAGAGAACCTTCCAAGGCTTCAAGGTGCGCATGGTGTGCTGGATTATTTCAGGACAATCTGCTGGGTCGAACGCGCTCCATTTTCAACGGTCACTTCTAAGAGGTACATGCCAGAAGGAGAGTGTTGCAGAGGCAGTTGAGCAACCTTTTGGCCGTTCATTTGCTGTGTCAAGACGCGCTGGCCAGCGATGTTGTAGAGCACAATCTCACGCATTGCAATCTCGCTGCGCACCCATACGACATCACCAGCTGCAGGGTTAGGATAGATGTCGATTGTGCCTGATTCCGCATGTTCATTGATGTTGGTTGTGCCGCACTCGCATGAGTGCGAGCCGAGGTTGAGGAAGACGCTGTCCAAGGTGTAGTCGAGGGAGTCACTGGACCAAAGGGTTCCATTCCACTCATCTACAACCAAGAAATCATCGAGTGCATCCGTGTCCCCTTGGGTCACACTCTCTTTTCGAACGAGGGTGTGGTTTTGGGTCATGTCAGCCCACCCCGTTTCACCCGGGTCCTCTCCAATTTTACCAAAAATGTCAATGGGTGAATTCGTTGAGATTTTTCGCAGCACCATGGCATCATTGCCGTTGAAGTACATGGTGTTGTTCTCTTCATAAACGGGGCATACCCAAAGATCAGCAGCCTCAGCTAACTCGTCCCAAACGGGTGCTTCATAGTCTACTCCGTCAGGATCTTGCTTGTCCAATACGACGACAACCACGCTATTTGCATTCAAGGTACCAGAAAGGTCCACTTTTTGGTTGTCCTGGGCTGTGGTAGCTCCATTGGAATAGCGTTCCAAACGATAATCGCTGAGATCGATGGCCGCATCGGTGGGATTGTAAAGCTCAATCGCCTTGTTGTTGCTCCAGCCTTCAACGTATTCTGAAATGAAAATGTCATCGCATTGGGCGTGCGCTAGTGTTGGAAGTGCAATAATAAGCGCCAATTGGTGTAAAGTGAATCGCATGAGTTTGGTGTTTGTGAAAATCGGTGCAATTTAACGGCGAAAAGCCCAAATTTGATGCGAACGTTTGAATTCGATGATATTCGGGAACATTGCTTGCTGAAAAGCCATGTGTCCGAGGAGTTTCCTTTTGATGCCCAAACTTGCGTTTGGAAGGTGGCGGGCAAGGTGTTTGCCTTGGCAAACTTGGATGATTTTTCCGGGGTCACCTTGAAGTGCGATCCGGAAAAAGCTCTGGAATTAAGGGAGGCGTATGATGGTGTCGCACCCGGGTGGCATGCCAACAAGCGGCATTGGAATACCGTGCGGGCAGAATCGGATGTTCCACGAGAGCGGATCCTGGCATGGATTGATCACAGTTATGAACGGGTGGTGGCCGGTTTTTCAAAAAAACAGCGAGTTGCGCTCGGATTCTGAGGGCATTGCGTATCCTTGTTTCATGGAGATAACCGGATTGGATTGGGCCATCATTGGAGCCTACTTTGCCCTCGCCTTGGGGGTAGGTTTGTGGGCATCGAAGGTGGCTGGAAAAACCGCGACGGGCTTCTTTTTGGCCGGTCGGAATATGCCGTGGTGGTTGCTGGGCATCAGCATGGTGGCAACCACATTTTCAACCGACACTCCCAACTTGGTTACGGGGCTGGTGAGAGAACAAGGGGTGAGCGGCAATTGGGGTTGGTGGGCGTTTTTGCTCACAGGGATGCTAACTGTTTTTGTCTATGCGCGCCTGTGGCGTCGATCAGGAGTGCTGACGGACATTGAATTTTATGAATTGCGCTATGGCGGCAAGCCTGCTGCGGTGCTTCGCGGATTTCGAGCCTTGTACTTGGGGTTGGTTTTCAATGTGCTTGTGATGGGCACAGTGTCCCTTGCGGCCATCAAACTGGGGGGGATCTTGCTGGGGTGGCCGGGGTGGCAAACCCTGCTGGTTACGGGGATCATCACACTTATTTACAGCACGCTGGGGGGCTTGCGAGCCGTCATTCTCACAGACTTTGTTCAATTCATTTTGGCCATGATCGGGTCCGTTTGGGCTTGCATGTACATATTGGACTTGGAGGTGATCGGAGGGTTGGATGCTCTGTTGTCCCATGCCGATGTAGCACCTAAAACTTCCATGTTCCCTGACTTGCATGATCCGAGCCAATGGATTCCAATTTTACTTGTCCCGTTAGCGGTTCAATGGTGGGCGAGCTATTACCCCGGAGCGGAACCGGGGGGCGGTGGCTACATTGCTCAACGGATGTTCAGTGCCAAAGATGAGTCGCATGCGGTGGGTGCGACGCTGTTGTTCAATGTCGCGCACTATGCTTTGCGACCTTGGCCTTGGATCTTGATCGCGCTTGCTTCCATTGTGGTGTTTCCAGACCTCGCGGATTTGCAAAAGGCCTTCCCGAATATCCCAGCCGATAAAATCGGCCATGATTTGGCCTATCCAGCGATGCTATCCCTTCTTCCTCCAGGGCTATTGGGCTTGGTCGCAGCGTCTCTGTTGGCGGCATTCATGAGCACGATGTCCACGCAATTGAATTTAGGCGCGAGTTACCTCGTGAATGATTTTTGGGTCCGTTTCATCAAACCAGAAGCGACGGATGCTGAGCAAGTCAGCGCCGGTCGCTGGGCGACCGTGGTTTCGCTCGTTCTGGGCAGTGGATTGGGGCTTGCTTTGACCGATGCTGGCCAAGCCTTCAACTTGCTCTTGCTCATCGGAGCGGGGACAGGAGGGTTGTTCATCTTGCGTTGGTTTTGGTGGCGGATCAACGCATGGACGGAATTGGTGGCGATGGGGGGGTCTCTCGTGGTCGCAGGGTATTTTACTTTTGTACATGACGCATGGGGAATGTGGGAGCTTGCAGGCCATGAAAAATTGGTGTGGGGCTCCTTGATTACCACCTTGATTTGGTTAATAGCGACTTGGTTGACCCCAGCTGAATCGGAGGAGACGTTGCAAAATTTTGTCAATAAGGTCAATCCAGGCGGTCCGGGCTGGTCGCGGTGGAAGGGAGCAAACGACGGAGAGCCCTGGTCTCTTCCTCGGGGCATCGCCTCGATGGTATTCGGCAGCGTAGGTGTTTATGCTGCGCTCATTGCCACGGGTTCGTGGTTGTATGCTGAAACGATGACGGCCGGATTGCTCGCGGCACTCGCCTTAGGGTGTACTGTGATCGTCCTCGCCTTGAATCGTTCGCGGGGATGAGGATTTTGACATCAGCGCCTGGTCGGATCTGCCTGTTTGGAGAACACCAAGATTATTTTGGGTTTCCGGTAGTTGCATCGGCGATTGGGTTACGTGGCACCATTGAAAGTGAAGCGCGCAGTGATCGGCGGGTGCACCTTGACTTGCTTGATTTGGGGACCTCGCGAGAGTGGGACTTGGATTCGCTTCCTGAACCGGGACCCCGGGACTATTGGCTCTCTGCGTTGCATGTAGCCAAGAAGGAAGGGTGGTTGCCGCCCGTGGGTTGGAATGCCCGAGTGACCAGTCAAATCCCACAGCAAGCCGGTGCGAGCAGTTCCAGTGCTTTGACAGCTGCATGGTGCGCGCTCATTGCTTTGAGGAACGGTCGGGTTGTGGACGACGAGGCCGGTCGCGAGTGGATTGCCCATGCAACATGGCGTTCGGAAGTTCAATGGTTCAACGAACCTGGTGGTATGATGGACCAAGTGATGTGCGCTATGGGCGGCACCAGAAAAATCGAATTCACACCGAAGTTTCAAACCACCCAACTGCCCAAACCCGAGGGAGTTTGGACGTTGATTGATTCTCATCAACCCAAAGAGACCCTCAGCATACTTTCTAGTGCGAAGGAGCGTCGTTTGGAACTGATTTCCCAATGGGGAGTGGGATTAGGAGAAGAGTGGCCTGACGTATTTCCTGCCCGGCCTCAAGATTGGAACGCTGCGGAGCATCGCCTGATGGATGCTACCATTGGAATACGGGAGGTATCCAGCCGCGGTGGAGGGCTACTCACATCTCAACCGCGAGCCATAGAAGGAATCGGAGAACTGCTTACGGCTCACCACCATTGGCTTTCCCATGGCCTCGAAGTGTCCACGCCAAAAATCGACGGATTGCTCGAGGCTTCCATTAATGCTGGGGCCTTTGGAGGAAAAATCAACGGATCCGGTGGAGGCGGGACATCGTTTGTCGTAAGCAACGCTGAAGCGGTCCAGGCGATTCATCGGACGTTGACCGAACGCGATGCAGAGGCCATTCCCGTGGAGCTCGGCGCACCGGGTATCGAAGTCATTCGTGTTTCATGAACATTTCAGACCTTGCACCCATGACATGCGATCGAATCGTCATATTGGCAGCTGGCCGAGCAAGCCGCATGAAGCGCAGCGCAGGCGATGCAGCGGACGCAGCACTTTGGGTGAGCGATGCGCAGAACCGCCCCAAGCCTATGATCCGAGTGGGCCCCAATGAGGAACCCATGATCCAATTCATTTTGGAGCAGGCCTTGCGGGCAGGATTCACGGAGGCAACCCTGGTCATTGCCCCATCCGATGAGGTCACAGAGCCGTTTCTAAAATCGTGGAATGAAACCCGCACAGGCCTTCGGATGCGCATTCGCTGCGTGATGCAGGATTCGCCTTTGGGAACAGGAGATGCCGTGCGCAGCGCACTTCAAAAAGATCCTGTCCCCTCTGGCAAAACGTGGATTCTGTGCAACGGCGACAACCTGCCCACCCGATCGGCCTTGGCGCAGTTGAGGACAATTCCTGCGGGCCAAGCCGTGCTGGCCTATGACCGAAGGGCGCTGGGGCTGGACCCTGCCAAAACCATGGCATTCGCCATTTTGGAAGGCGACGGTCAATCGATCCACCGCATCATTGAAAAACCCTCGGAGGAGGAAGTTGCTCGCCTTGCAGCTGCCGGGCCCGTGCGGGTATCCATGAATATTTTTCGATTGCATGCAGAGACCCTGATGCCTTTTTTGGAAGCACTCGAACCGCACGCTGAACGAGGAGAATTGGAATTACCGACGGCCCTTCAAGCTATGATGGACGCCGGCCACAACATGGGGCAATGGGATGTTGAACAAGAAGTTTTGGACTTAACCCGATTGCAGGATGTTGACCTTGTTCAAAAGGGATTGCATCTGATGGAGCCGTTCCAATTGGAGGTGTGTGCAAGCACGCCAGAGGATGTGCGGATGGCGGCGGAAAATGGAGCCCATCAGGTGGAGCTTTGCGCGCATTGGGAATGTGGTGGATTGACTGCGCCAGAATCTGACATTCGAATGGCCTGCTCTCATGGCATCCCTGTGCATGCGTTGATCCGATGCCGTGCTGGGCATTTTGTGTATTCAGCCGCCGAAAAAGAGTTGATGAAGGCCCAAATCCAGGGAGCGCTTGACGCCGGTGCCAGCCGGGTGGTCGTCGGCGGCTTGTTCGCCGATGGACGGCTGGATGCGCAGATGCTTCAAAATTGGGCGAACACCTTTGGCCCTCACCGGTTGGTGGTGCACCGAGCATTGGATGCCTGTTTGAATCAGGAAGAAGCAATGGTGCAGTTGGCTGAGATCGGGATCAGGCGTATCTTAACCAGTGGAGGGGAGACCGCAGCGTGGGCAGGGCGAGAGCGGATTGAACAATGGATGAAGGCGGGCTTTCATGTCACTGTCGGCAGTGGAGTGGGCCCAGAACAACGCGATGCCTGGATGGAATTGGGGGTACGAAATTTTCATGCATCGTGTCGACAAGCAGTGGAGCAACCCACTCGGCTTTTTGACGGCACCACCCATCCGGTCAATCCGCAGCGCGTTCGGGATTGGTTTGGTACAGGTGTTTCCTAATTTGCACCATGAAGCAATGGATAGGATTCGCAGTCGCTGCGATATTGGCAGGGGGCTGCACCCCGCCGGAAGTCACCGAATTTTCAGCAACGCTGATTCCTCTGCCTACCAAATGGGAGAAAGCTTCCGATGAATCTTTGTGCATCACGGGCCAATGGAATTGGTCTGTGGACCCTTCGTGGGAAGTGGTCTCGCCGGTATGGCAAGACTGGCTGCAAGTGGATCGGATGGATTCCCACGCGTTGGCGGTGAATTTAAAGGTGATCCAAAAGGAAGGCCTTGCGGATGAAGGGTATGAACTGCGTGTAAGCAAGGAGGGGATCGAGGTGTTTGCATCGACAGAAACGGGGGCATTCTACGGGCTAACCACCTTGCGCTGGATGATGTCCACGGAAGTTTCGGGCGAGGTAGCGCTGCCACACGGATTGATTCAAGACGCTCCCCGCTTTCCACATCGCGGTTTGTTGCTGGACTGTTGTCGGCATTTCATGGAGCCAGAGTATGTGAAGCGAATGATCGATTTGCTCGCGTTGCATAAAATGAATGTGTTGCATTGGCATTTGACCGAAGACCAAGGCTGGCGGATTGAAATAGATGCCTATCCGCGATTGACAGAAATAGGCGCTTGGCGCACAGAAGCTGACGGTTCAACGCATGGAGGCTTTTACACCAAGGACCAAATTCGAGACATCGTGGCCTATGCCGCTACCCGGCAGATTACGGTCATCCCAGAAATCGAATTGCCCGGACACAGCAACGCGGCGTTGGCGGCCTACCCGTGGTTGGGGTGCACCGGGGAGCAGATGGAAGTGCCGCACGATTGGGGGGTATTCAAGGACATATACTGCGCCGGCTCGGATTCCACGTTCGCGTTCTTGGAGACGGTGCTTGACGAGGTCTTGGAGCTCTTTCCCTCCGAGTACATTCACATCGGAGGCGATGAGGCGCCCAAGGTGCGGTGGGAGGTCTGCCCCAAGTGTCAGCGTCGGATCGACGAGGAAGGATTGCACGATGAACATGAATTACAATCCTGGTTCATCGGACGAATCGGTCGTTACCTCGAGGCGAAAGGACGCAAGATAATCGGGTGGGACGAAATCCTCGAAGGCGGATTACCGGCTGGAGCGACGGTGCAATCTTGGCGGGGTATGGAAGGAGGTCAGGCGGCGATTGCCGCAGGAAATGACGCCATCATGTCGCCGACTTCGCATTGCTATTTTGATTACCCCGTGGAGTCGACCGATCTCGAGGAGGTCTATGGCTTTGAGCCGGTGCCGACCGATTTGCAAGGATCCGGACGCATATTGGGTGGCGAATGCAACATGTGGACAGAACGCGCTCCTCAACACCTGGTTGATTCCAAGGTTTTTCCTCGGTTGGTGGCCATGAGCGAGGTGCTGTGGAGCCAGCCAGAGCAGCGAGATTGGTCCGACTTTCGATTGCGCATGGAGCGGCATTATTCGAGATTGGATGCATGGGGAGTGGAGTACGGCTGGGAGACGGTGCCCATTTCGATGCACTGGAATGCGGCTCGCACCAAAACAGCGCTGGAGGTGCAGTTTGAGCCAGCGATGTCGGGAATTGAGGGGGTGGCGACCTATGTTCCCTATCGTAAAGACGCGCCCGAGGCATCTCATTCGTTGGGTGAATTATTTTCGGTTGTTGGGGAAGGAGAAATCCGGGTGGAGTTGATGCGAAAGGGGATTTCCATGGGGACTCCGTGGACGTTTCCCGTTGCCGGTCATGTGGGCGCTTTCCAATCGATTGAATTAGATCATGAAGTGAATTCATATTACCCGGGAAGGGGAGAACAAGGCTTGGCTGACGGACGCTTGGGTTCGCAAGATTTTCGAGACGGTTCATGGCAAGCTGTCCAAGAAAGCGATATGGGTGCAACGATTGAGTTGGCTGAAGCCGTCCACATCGATTCCCTCAGCATGCAATTCTACCGCTACCAGGACGCTTGGATTTTCCTGCCTGATTCGCTGCGGTTTCAGTGGTCCATGGACGGACAAGTATGGAATGGAGATTGGTTATTGGGAGAGGCGACGTTCGGAGAGGCGACTTTCATACCCAATGATTCGCAGGATGTCGCCCGTGTCGCGGTTGCCGTCAATGCTGAGGCGAAGTGGGTCCGAATTGAAGCGGTCAATCCAGGTCTTTGCCCAGATTGGCACGATGCAGCGAGTTCAGCGACATGGATGTTCTTGGATGAATTGGTGGTCCATACGAATCATCATTAACGCCAACGAGCATCAGTCACAGGGTTGCCCCCAAACGGTGAGCATCCCGAGCAAGTCGCCTGTGTTGATATCGCCTGAACCATCGAGGTCTATGACCGGAGAAGCTCCGGCGCCAGTGATGGAAACGGTCTCTCCAAAGTGGATGAGAAGCAGCAACAAATCCGGCAGGTTGCGCATGCCATCCGAGTTGAAGTCTCCGGGACATAAACAGGGATAACCGGTTACCTCGAAGCAATCCGCACCCAGCAAGGGAAAGGCATATTGTTCTGCCAACAGCATCGCATCCATGCCCACAATTTCTCCGATCATCCGTCCTGGAAAATCATCTTGAGGCGGATGGATCCCTCCCCAAATTCTTGAAAGTCCACTCTGGTCAGCTGCATCCCGGTAGGTCGCCCATTGAAGTTCAAAGCTCTCACTTGGCCCATCTTCAAACACAAGGAATTCGTTGGCCTCAATAGGAAATGTCCCCAAACCTCCTGGAAAGAAAGGGTCTCCTGTGATCGCAGTCAGGACCTCCGCTGCTGCTCGGCTGAACGCAGAGTGTCCACTCACATACCCTGCAAAGGGCGGAGAGACAAACGTGGGACGCTGATAAGGCCACCATTCGCTGGCGCGGATCCAACCGACCCCTGCCTTGTTGAGTGCGGGCACTTCAATGAAGTCAGGTCCTTTCCAGCTTCGGATTTTGATCTCGTTGATGAATTCCCCTTCGGCACCCCGCAGCGCAATCGGATCATTGGCTGTGATCAATTCGATCTCATTTGGAACCAAAGGCAAGCCGGCTCCATCAAAGTTGGGCAATTCAGGATCGGAACATTGGCCGCGATCTGCCATCCATCGTAGCACCGAGACTGGGCGAGCAGAATCGTACCAGCCCTTGCAACTCCATGCCGAAATGGCCGCGTCATGCATGGCTCCGCCCAGAGCGAAATACGCAACGACATCCCAATCCAAGGGAGCCAACGTCTCACCGATTCCTCGCCATCGCCGTTCCAATTCAGGCTGATCATTGACATAGTTCAATAGCGTGAACCAATGACCAGGCGGTGTTTCCGAGTCAGGTCCATCGGCCCAATATTCAGCAAGCACCCGGGTGAAGTCGCCGCGAAAAACCGGTTGCGGAACATACGGTAGACCGGTGGTCGGGTTGTAGGTGTGCCCAACCTCAATGCCCTCGGCAAATGGCGTGCCCTCATCCGTATAGTAGTCGCGAGCGGATGACATGGAGTTGGGGAAAAAGCCATCCCACGCAAAGGAACCGGGGCTGATGTCCCAAACAACGGAATCAGCCGGGTCCAAGTGCGAAGACCAAAGGCTGACCAAAGCATGCCCCCATTTGTAGTCGCTTTCCAATGCGATTGATTCGTCCGGATCGATTTGAGGAGGCATTCCGGGATCGTGGTACACGGTATACCAACTGCCCAGCCGCGCATACCGTGATGTATCCTCCGCAGACATGGCAAAGGGCACAACGTTGCCCCATTCGGGACTCAAGAAATCCGGTGAAAAATTGGTTCCTTCGTTGCCCGATTGGTCAATGAATTCTGCTAATTGAAGCGGTTGCCAGCGATTTGGAAAAAACATATTGGGGTTGCCGGGCTCATCCATTACCAAATTCCAATTCATGGGATTGTAATAGGTGTTCTGATAGTCGATTTCCTCAAAAGATCCGTCCTGAAGGCCAAAGGCGATGTACTGTTCTGCGAGGTAATTCCCAAGGGATTGTGCACGCTCGCTCCAGCTCCCCGTGGTGTAATCGGTCGAATTCCACGCGGTGTCGTACCCCAATGCCTCCATTTGCGAATCGAGGTGCACGGCGATGCGTTCTGCGCGGGGAGCATTGGTAAATCGATGCTTTAGCAGCCGGTACGCTCCGAAGCTAATGCTGCGTCTCCGCGCGTCGATAACGTCCACCGAGTCGAGGTCTAATGCGAGTCCATCAAAAGGACACGCAAAGCCACTCACGGTATCTCCGAGCAACCAATGCTGCGGTCCAACCGGCGAGGGTGGAGCCCACGCGGTCCAGGCATCGTACATCAAAGCCGATGTATGCCATAAGTTGCGCGCATGCACGGTGGGGCGCGCCCAGTCGTGTCGAATGCTCAGCAACAGGGCCTCGTTCCAAACACGCGCAACGCTGTGCGTCGCTATCGTCGGATACCCTTCCAATGGTTCACCCATGCAGTCCAAACCGGCCAGCGGGTAAGAGCAACTGCCATCATCTTCAGTCGCGGCCATGTGAAAGTTGCAGGCATCCGAATCCGTGCATCCTATCGAGAACCAAGGTGCGTTACCGGGCTCGAGCACATGGTAAACGCTATCCGCACCGAAGGAACCGTGGCTGGAAAGGATGCCATTGGGCCATCGAATAAACACCGAGTCCACCTGGGTCAATTCGCCCAGTCCTATGTGCACTTGCAGAGAGCTCGCTCCGCTGTACCCTTGACCACAATGCACTTCGTCATACCGGACTTGCCCGCCGAAATGGGCTTCGATTCGGGTGCCCACCGCCGACCGGTTCGAACTCGTTCCTTCCAGTTGGAGTCCAAGAAAATGCCCTGACTGATTGAGGTTTTCCAAAATTTGAAATCCGGGCTGAGTGGGTGAACCGCTCGTAGCGATGGCCAAATCCAAATCGCCATCCCCGTCTAAATCTCCGGAAGCCAATCCATAATCGGAATGGTTGTGCTGCAAAATGCTATCACTTGGGTTGATCCATTCAAACGTACCGTCCCCCAATCCCCGATACAATCGATTGGGGAGCGGAGCAAATGCGTAATCATTGGCGATGTACAAGTCGGATTCGGCATCGTGGTCGTAATCAAAGAATACGCATCCCCAGGTCATTCCTGAATCGTCCACACCGGCCTCGGTGCCGACTGAAGTGTAGGTTCCGTCTCCATTGTTCAGGAATAACTCACTGGGGTAGAGGTCGGAAATGTACAAATCCATCCAGCCGTCATGGTTGATGTCCGCAGCGTCTACGCCCATGCAGTTTCCTTGATAGTCCAGGCCCACCTCTGCAGCGCATTCTGTAAAAGAACCGTTCCCGTTGTTCTTGAAGAACTTATTGACTTGGTTGCCATCATGGGTCACATACAAGTCGACATCACCATCGTTGTCCGAATCGTAAAATAAGGCGCCCATTCCAATTCCTGTATCGACGGTTCCCGTGGGAAAAGTGATGTTCTGAAATCCATTCCCGCCTGTATTTCTGAGCATGGCGTTGTGGCTGTTGATGTTGACGACGTACAAGTCGAGCCAGCCATCTTGGTCAAAATCCGCCGCGTGCAAACTGCGGCATGGCCCTTCATTGCCAGCATTCCAATCTGCTGTAGCATCCTCAAACGTGCCATCTCCCCGGTTGATGTACAGCCGGTTGGCTTGCAAGTAATTTCCGGTTACCAAGTCGAGCCAACCGTCGTTATTGAAGTCACCCCAAAGTGTTGCATTCGTCGTGCCATCATCGTCGACGCCTGCAGGAATGCTCACCTCTTCAAACTGCATACCTCCCTTGTTTCGAAATAAAGCGTTGGGAGCGAATTTGGTGCCGACGTAGATGTCCTCTCGGCCATCCCGGTCAAAATCTCCAATGGCGACGGAATGATGCAGTCCATCGATGGCAACGCCGGCTGATTCTGAAGCATTGGAGAAAAGCGTTTGAGCTTGAAGTGGCCCCGATAGAACAGCAACTGCAACGGCGGAAGCAGCGCTGCACCGCAGCATCTCCCTTACAAAGTTCAAGTTACTTTCCATCCACATGAGACGCTAAAGTTACGCAGGGAGAGAATAGACGAAAATTGGGATGGAAGAGTTTGAAAGGATTAACCAAAGCCTAGAATTCACTTATGTTGGTTAAATAGCTCAATTAGGAGGCTATAAAATGAATTTAGTATAAATTAATTCGTATTATAGCGCCGTAATTTCCAGCGAAGTTTGCAGGCATCGCTTTCGAAATACAAGTAGATTGTTAGGGTGAGAGGGCGCAGGGGTGCGCCCTTTCTATTCCTCTTGGTATGAATACTTGGATGCGTTAGAAAATCACGTATATTTGCACCCCTTTAGCGGAAATTTACAGTCGAAAGCATATGGCTCATCACAAATCATCACTGAAGCGCATCCGTTCTGATCGGAAGAAAGCTGCGCGAAACCGGTACCAACACAAAACCACTCGGAATGCTGTTAGAGCATTGCGAGCAACAACCGATGCCAAAGAGGCAGCGAAGATGTTGCCTGAGGTCTCAGCCATGTTGGATAAACTGGCGAAGAACAACGTGATCCACAAAAACAAAGCATCCAACCTCAAATCAAGTCTTGCCGTTCACGTAGCGAAGCTCTGATTGACGTTGACAATGAATTTAATTAGCCTCCAGCAATGGGGGCTTTTTTTTTGCCCCCGTGGAACGATTCAACGACAATATGAATGGGGGAACGAGGGATGCCAAGGGAGAAAATGCTTTTGAACGGGCCTCAAGCCTTGACCGAGGTAGAATTGATTATGGTCATCTTGGGGTCAGGGAACCGTGGCAATCCTGTTCGGAAAGCAGCTCAAGCATTGCTGCGGTTGGCCGAAGATGACCTCATTCGACTTTCGTCTTTTCCACCGGAAGGAATGACCGAAATTCCGGGTGTGGGCATGGCAAAAGCGCTTCAGCTGACGGCAGCTCTTGAATTGGGCCGCAGAAGACAGGAAGCACGCATGATGCTTCCGGCCCCGTGCATCGTCCGGTCATCGGCTGATGTGTATCATCGGTTTTCGATTCGTTTGGCGGATTTGGGACACGAAGAGTTTTGGTTGGTATTGCTCAGGCGATCCAATGAAATTCTGGCAGAAGTCATGATCAGCAAAGGCGGTTTGACGGGCACCGTGGCGGACCCTAAGGTTATTTTCTCGAAGGCTTTGGCGATGCGCGCGGCCGGAGTCATCGCGATCCACAACCATCCTTCAGGAAATATTCGCCCAAGTCGAGCTGATCGAGAACTCACAAAAAACCTTCAATGGGCAGGCAAAATGCTCGATTGTCCGTTACTGGATCACCTCATTGTATCGCGCAACACCTACTTTAGCTTTGCGGATGAAGGAGAACTCTGAGTTCGCTCCCTCGGCTAGGATCTCGTACTATGCACAAAGGCTTGAAAACCATATTGACCATAATTGGTGCACGACCGCAATGGATGAAGGCAGCGGCATTGAGTCGCGTTCTGAGTGATACCCAATGGGGAATAAAGGAACGCGTTCTGCATACGGGACAGCATTACTCGCACGATATGGCAGGTAGGTTTTTGTCAGAATTGGATTTACCCAAAGCGGATCACCTCCTGAACGTTTCACAGGATCCAGCGGAGCGTATGGGGCAAATGATGGGGGGAATCATGCATGCGATCGAGCAAGACCAGCCGGATGCGGTAATCTTGTATGGTGACACGGACTCTACACTGGCAGGTGCTTGGGCGGCATCTCGATGCGGTGTGCCTGTTGTGCATATTGAAGCGGGGCTTCGGTCGTTTGATCGCAGCATGCCGGAAGAGATTAACCGCATACTCACGGATCAATTGAGCAGCTTGCTTTTTTGCCCTTCAAATGCCGCTGTTGATCAACTCACGCGAGAGGGCATTGTGACAGGACAGCGTCCTGAATTGCGCGTGGAAGTCTCTGGAGATCTGATGTTGGACACAGCCCGCCATCATGGTAGTGAGCCTTTGCCACTGCCTGCGGATGCTGATGCGGTGCTATTGACCATGCACCGTCCAGCCAATGTGGACGATCCCCATCGACTCCGAGGCTGGATCGAGGCCATTGGCACTCAGGCGTCCAAGCGCGGCTGGCGGGTCATTTTTCCGGTCCATCCGAGGACGGCGAAAAATTTGGTCATAGCCTACGGTCCGGACTGGAAAAATGCGGATGCATTTGATTCATTCGAATTGCACGCGCCGGCAGGATATTTGGATATGTTGAAGTGGTTGGGCGAGGTTCGTCAAGTTTGGACAGATTCGGGAGGATTGCAAAAAGAGGCCTTTTTCATGCACCGTCCTGCCGTGGTCCTCCGAGATGCGACAGAGTGGGTTGAGCTGACCGACCTCGGATTTGCATGTTTGTGCGCTGAACCGATGGCGTTGGACGCTTGCGTTGAAACCATGGAAGAGATGCCGCCAGCTCATTGGGACAAAGACTTGTACGGCACAGGAAAGGCAGGAGTGGCTATCGCAAAGACCCTTCGATCATGGCTGAATCGATAGCCATTTGGATCGAAGAAACAGATGGAATGGTGCTCAACAGGCACCGGTACGTTGCGCACGTCATTTTTGAAGTTATTCTCGGATGGGAGGTGATTTGGCCATCCAGTAAAATCGAATGGAATGCTGCAGGATTTCGGCTGCAGTATGGTGGTGTGAGTCCGGAAGCTTCTTCGCAGCTAACGTGGGTTCCCGCTTCGGGTTTATTGACAGGTGGTGGATTGCAATGGATTTGGTCGGATTCCAAAGGACCCGGTATCCCCGGTGTGGGAAGATTGCCTTTCGGGGTCCCAAACGCCTTGCACGAAAGAATCGATGCGGATTGGTGGAGTTGGGTGTTTTGGATGGTCACCCGCATGGAGGAGCAAGCCCCACCCCAGGAGTCCTTGGATGGTTTTGGTCGATTCAAAGCGTCGGCCTCATTGGGGCATCAGGAAGGGTGGTTGAAGCGGCCTGAAGTGGAATCTCGTGTTTATTCATGGGCCAAATCCCACGGCAAGGAACCGGCTTCTCGGTCCTTCAGCGTTGTTCCAACCGTAGATGTCGACAGCGCATTTGCTTACAAGCATCGTTCTTTTTACCGGGCAACTGGAGCAGCTATTCGCGATGCCCTGCGCGGCGATTGGTCCAGGATCAAAGAAAGAAAAAAAGTCCTACGAGGAGAGGTTTCAGATCCGTTTGATACCTACGATTGGTTGGAGCGCATTCATCGACAACATGGATTGCGGGCCCGGTATTTTTTCTTGCTAGCCGATCGGTCAGAGCATGACCGGGGAATGAGCTGGAAATCCAACGGGATAAAGGCTTTGATTCGCCGAGTGAAGGCAACGGCGGATATCGGAATTCATCCGGGTTTTGCAAGCCATGAATCGCAGAATATTGAGCGATTGACGGACGAAATTGCCCGATTGCACGCCTTGTCAGAAGAGGGAGTGCTCCATTCGCGGCAGCATTATCTTTTGCAGCGCTGCGGTCCATCATGGCGGCGGCTGGAAGCTGCGGGGATCGAGCACGATTACACGTTGGGGTTTGCCGATGAAGTGGGTTTTAGGGCCGGTATGTCTCGCCCATTTCCAGCCTTTGATTTGGCCAAAGACGAGAGGATGTCGCTGACGTTGCATCCTCTTGCAGCGATGGATGCGACACTCCAGCGCTACATGGGGTGCACACCGGCTGAGGCTTTGGACGAATTGGAGTCCCTAGCCAATGAAGTAAAAGCGGTTGATGGCTCCATGATGTTGCTCTGGCACAACGAAACGGTGAGTGACCGGTGGGACTGGGAAGGATGGCGCACAGTCTATGAAGAAGTCTTCAGCCTCATTTGTCAAAATTAATTGCATGCTACACGTATTATCCCAAGAGCCCAGTATTGTCAATGAGTTTCTCGCCGAATTGAGGGATGTAAATGTGCAACAAGACCGGGCGAGATTCCGAAGGAATTTAGAGCGCATAGGCATGGCCATGGGGTTGATATTATCGAGAGAATTGAATTTCTCCGATCACTCTGTCCCCACGCCATTGGGTATCGCTAAAACGCAGCGTCTGACCGAACAGCCCGTCTTAGCGACCATTTTACGTGCGGGTCTTCCGCTGCATTATGGATTGGCCTCCGTGTTTGATCGCGCTGATCAAGCCTTCATTTCAGCCTGTCGCAAGTACCGGGAAGGCGACCACGGTTCTTTTTACATAGGCATCGATGCAGTAAGTTCACCGCGCTTGGACAATCGGACTCTGATATTGGCCGATCCAATGCTAGCGACAGGTGCGTCTTTGGTTCACGTATTGGACGCGCTCGTGGACTCGCATGGAAGGCCCAGTGCCATTCATGTGGTTGCCGCAATCGCCAGCGAGGAGGGCGTGGCAGCCGTGCAGGCGGCTTTGCCTGCCGATGCCCACATTTGGATTGGGGATGTAGACCGGGAATTGTCAGGTCAGGGCTATATTATTCCGGGCTTAGGCGATGCAGGAGACTTGGCATTTGGGTCGAAAGAATGAAGAAAACATGGCATTTACGGAACTTATTTTTTGGTCCATTGCAGCAGTTGTCAAATTTTTGGTAACTCCGTCCTTGATGGTGGCGCGCGGCTGGGGATTCCTGACAACGGTTTTGGTGAGTTCAGTGGGAGCGGGGATTGGCGTGTTGCTTTTCTTTTATTTCGGCAAGTGGATGCTAAATAAATGGGCGAAATTTCGAGGTGAAAAGGAGCCAAAACGTCCATTCTTTACGTCAAAGAGGCGGCGTGTTGTTCAGTTTCGTCGGAAGTTCGGGATGTGGGGGTTGCTGGTCGTTTCAGGAATGATTTCCGTTCCGATTTCGGCTTTGCTAGCTGCGAAATACTACCATCGGGATGAGCGCATGCCGTGGATCCTCATTTTGGCTTTTGTCATCTGGGCATTCGTGCTCACAGCCTTGTCGTATTGGGCGGTTCCCATTGTTTAGACTGGTGTACCTTTAGGCCATGGTGAGAGCTGATTTATTCTTTGATTTGGATCGTACGCTATGGGATTTTGATCGCAATTCAAGAGAGGCTTTGCAAGAGATTTTTGTAGAGTTGGCCCAGCCTAACCTCCCAGAGCACCGGGAAGTGGATACGTTTATTTCGGTCTATGAAGTGGAGAATGAAAAGTGTTGGAAGGCATACAGAGAGGGGAGATTGACTCAGCAAGAACTTCGCCCCTTGCGGTTCCGGCGAGCCATGGAGGAGTTGGGGTTGGTTCCCTTTGACGGGATGGATTCCATGGCAGAAGCATTGGGCGAGGCTTATGTGCAGAGGGCGCCCTACCGCACCGCTTTGATTGATGGCGCCATTGAGGTTTGCCGGACCTTAAAGGCCAGGGGCCATCGCATGTTCATTCTCACCAATGGATTTGAGGAGGTACAGCACATCAAGATGGCCAATTCAGGTCTTGCACCGTTTTTTGATTCGGTGTTTACCAGCGACGCTTTGGGATATAAAAAGCCAAGAAAAGAGGCCTTCGACCGAACCTTGAAATTGGCGGATTCTGAGGTGCGTAAGGCCATCATGATCGGAGACGATCTTGAGTGTGATGTGCACGGTGCGCGTTTAGCTGGCTGGAAGCAGGTGCACTATGATGCATCCGACGCGCCGACTCAACCACAGATTTGGCGCAGGGTGAGGGGGTTGAATGAATTGCTTGATTTGGATTTAAATACAGCAAATGGATCGGGAAATTGACTGAAAATGTTAGGAAATAATCAGAGCATAAATTGACGAATAATGGCACAAGACGAAAACGCGAAAAAGAAAAAATTGAACATCGATCTCCCTGAAGATCTGGCTTCAGGAATATATTCGAACCTCGCTGTCATCACGCACAGTCCGGTTGAATTTGTGGTTGACTTTGCACAGGTGATGCCTGGAATGGGGCAGGCTCAGGTGCGCAGCCGCATCATCTTGGCTCCGCATCACGCGAAACGATTGCTTCATGCTCTGAATGAAAATGTTCAGCGATTTGAAAAGCAGCAAGGACCGATTCAAGCTCCCAAAGGGAATCAAGATCCTGCGATGCCTCTGACATTCAGCGGTCCTCAGGGAGAGGCTTGATTTTAGGTTAGCGCAGCGTACCGAGAGGAGTTCCTGTGCCTTGGAATCCCTGCTGGCGACCTGAATAGGAGGCTCGATTGACACCATGCGAGACATGGGGTGATTTCCAAGCTTTTTCAGGGTGGTACCAGGTGAGGTCTGCGGGTTGGTTCACTTCGATGGAGGGGACTGCCATACCAAGAACAGATCGGGGACCTGAAGTGAGTGCCCGGATTAAGGCAGCTTGGGCCTTCTCAGTGGTTCCAAGTGCTGAAAGAGCTACGGGATAGACGGACTCAATGCTCGTTAGGCCAAATGGCGCCAATGCAAACTCGACATCATGGTGCTCCAGATCTTCTGGGCGATGATCCGAAATAATGGCGTCAATGGTGCCATCTAAAACTCCTTCGCAAAGTGCTTTTCGGTCTGTTTCACTTCGAAAAGGGGGCATCACCTTTAAGGTGCCGTCAAAGTCGGCCAGATCCTCATCGATGAAGAACATATGATGAGCAGACGTGGCACACGTAACAGGCAGCCCTTCGGCTTTGGCTAGTCGAATGAGCGAAACGGATTCAGCTGCACTGATGCAGGAGAAGTGCAGCTTTCCTCCTGTATACCTCAAGATATCCAAATCGCGCTTGATGCGCATGGTTTCCGAAATGGAGGGGTTGCCTACGACTCCCATCAAAGTGCTCTGCTCACCTTCGTGCATCATGGGATGCGCATTCAGCCCCAAGTTCAAGGGACAGGTGATCACGGGGGTGGACATTCCTGTGGTGTATTCCAGTGCGCGCCGGAGCAATTCGGTACGATTGACCGGGCCATCGTCTGTGAATCCGACGGCTCCACCTGCTGCCAAGTCATACATTTCTGAGAGTTGTTCGCCTTTTTGGCCTTGTGACAGGCTCGCTAACGGCCAGATGTGCGATGCAAATTCAGCCGACCGCGATTGGAGGTAGGCGATTGCCCCTTTGTTGTCTGGCACAGGGTGTTGACCAACGTTCAAGACCACATGAGTAAACCCGCCTGCCTGTGCCGCCCTGCAGCCGTTTTCAAGGCCTTCTTTTTGCTCATTTCCGGGATCGGCGAAATCTGCTTGTAAATCGACCCATCCCGTTGAAAGTCGGGAGCCAGGTTCGTCCCAGATCTGGGCGTTTGCTGGAGTCTCTATGTGTTCTTCCAGGCCTGCAATGATGCCATTTTTAATGAGCACGTCGCGTTGCTTGCCATGGTGGGCACTGCCCACATCGGCGATGGTTACGCCTTTGATGATTGTTTCCATGCGCGGAGGAGTATTGTCTCGAGTGAAAGGGCGATAAGTGCGAGCAAAACACATGCCTTCCAAAGGGGCGTGCCTTGTTCGATGCGTTGGATGACTTGCGGAAGAGTCGAACTGGTCGCTGCAATGAGTTTCATGGACGGCCAGCCACGGTCATACCACTGGGACTCGAAGCCAAGGAGATCGAAGGCTGCATGATCAGATTCGTCTCTGTCCTGATTGAGGCCAAGGGAGGCCAATGGACGTCCTGACTCCGTCAAGGTGAAATGACCGGCATCCAGTGGCACGCCTTCGAGGCTTATGCGGAGTTCAGTTCCCGTTTGTCGCACCTCTGGAAGCCATCGTTGGTCGCCTTCCAATGCCAACTCCGCGGTGTTTTCACACTCAACGTCCAATGCCCAGGTGCTGAACTTACCAATTTCACCCTGGTGGATGCTGCCTGCGGCAGATTGTTCTGCCATTCGCAGCACCATGGGAACCCACAAGGCATGCCTTGTGAGGTTTGTTTGGTCCTCGTCTCCATTGGTAGAAAAAAGGAAGGCTTGTCCTTGGCCAATCGGCAAGCGGGTCAGGAAGGGACGGCCTCGTTCAGTCCAAGCGAGAGCTTCTTCTTGAGGTGCCAATGTTCGATCCCACATCGCCTCAATCACAGGTAAATCCATGCGCTCCGGAATTCGATCAAACATATGCTGAAAGAAAGGGTGCTCCGACACCAGTCGCTGCACACGGTCGGACTGTTCCATCCATTGGTTTTGAGGAGATGTCCCCAATGCCGAGAGCAAGGACGGATCCACGGCTTCAAATTGGGGCAAAATGACCAACGTCCCTCCAGCGGAGCAGAAGGCCTCCATGGCATTGGCAAAACCAGTGCCTTGAATGGGCCATTCGCTCAAGATGATGCAGTGACGCTCGGTCAACGACCCCGGGGTCCACTGAGTTTGCACCGTGAGGCTGTACAAGTCTTGGGCCGTGGAGAACAGCCGCTTAATCGAGGTGCTGACTGAACTGTTGGGTTTGCTGGTCAGCAAGGCGATTTGGATTTGATCCACGACGTCATACCCAAAATACCAGTCGTCATCGAATCGAATTGGGGCATCCTCAATGTGCACAGTACCTTGTTGGATGCCGGGCTTACCGAGGGTAAAGCGGAGAACCGTATCCGTTGGGATTCCCGGAACGATGTTGAAAGTACCCATGGCGACTCGCTCACCGTTCACACGCAATGAAAGAGGAACGGCATCGACGGAAGTCTTGGAATTGTGCCTCAAGCGCACTTGCAATGCGGCGGGGCGTTCGCTGATCCGCATGGGCTCCGTAAACCAAACGGAATCGACCCAAATGTTGGGGGTGTTGCCCGCAATTTCAGGAACAAAAAGCCATTGAATTCCGCTGTCTGGAAGCGCTGCATCCAACGGTATTTGATGCGTTGTTTTTTGCAAGTCCGAGAAGAGGTAGGCTGTCCGTTGTCGGTCTGTCGCTTTGTTGAGCTGATTGGAAGCCCGCTGTACCACAGAGGAAAGTGATTGGGTGTATGGGCCGATTTGAATGGATTCAATCCGCTCCAGCGCCTGATCCTTGGTTAGGAAAGTCTGGTCACGACCGGAAAAGTCATTGGTGAGAACTTGAAATTGGTCTGTTGGTTTGTATTGGTCAAGCACCAAAGAGGCCTTGTTTCGGGCGGATTGGAAGAGTTGGCCTTCTTCTCCCATACCCTGCATGGAAAGGCTGTTGTCGACGAACAAAGAGACCGCGTGGCCAGTGTTCCCCGAGGTCCCGGTTCCTTGCATGGAGATCAGCTTGGGCTGAGCAAAAGCAAGAACAATAGCAGCAAAAGCCAGCAGTCGAAGAAGAAGAATCCACCAATGCTTGATTTGCTGGGTGGCTTTGGTCTCCCGCTGGACATCCTTGAGAAAGGAGACTTGCGAGAAGCGAACCCGCTTGAAACGTCTGAAATGAAGCAGGTGAATGACTATCGGAATAGCCAGTGCACCAAGACCCCAAAGTATTTCTGGATGCACAAATTCCATTCGGTGCAAATTTAGGTCCAATTTTGCAGGTGATGGCCAAGCAAATGAAGAAGCGTGAAAAAAGAACAAGCTCTGGGGATGGACGAGGGCAGGTGGACTCAGAGATGTGCGCTTTTCTGCTTGAAAAAGCGGAGCAGTACGAGAGAGCGGGGTTTATTGAGGATGATCCTATCTCAGTGCCCCATCGGTTTTCAAATCCCCGGGATATCGAACTGGCAGGCTTTATTGCCGCTTCTCTCGCGTGGGGCCAGCGCAAGACCATTCTCAATAGTGCCTCGAAGTTCATTGAGCGAATGGACAATGCTCCAGCTGAATTCATTCGACAGGCTACACCCGCAGAATTGAAAGGGGCCGCGGCTGATTTTGTCCATCGCACGTTTCAGCCAAGAGATGCAGAGCTCTTTTTGCATGCCTTGCAAGGCCTAATGGGTCAATACGCATCCCTTGAGCAAGCATTTTTGCCGATTTCTTCATCTGATGCTCCAACGGTAGAAGGCCACCTGCGCGTATTTCATGACCGGTTTTTTGCAGCGGCAGCTCGCCGTGGTTTCGAAGCAGGTCGCACCCAGAAACACGTTGCCTCACCACAACGGGGTTCAGCTACCAAACGCTTGAACATGTTCCTGCGTTGGATGGTGCGGCCCGCTAGGCGCGGGGTAGATTTTGGAATTTGGACGGAGATTAAGCCCGGTCAATTGATGATTCCGTTGGACGTACACACGGGTAACGTGGGGAGAAAATTAGGTTTGCTCGATCGCAAAGCCAGTGATTGGAAGGCCGTCGAAGAATTGATGAATAGCTTGAGGCAGGTGGATTCAGTTGATCCTGTCCGATTGGATTTCGCGTTGTTTGGGTTAGGCGCGATTGAAGGGTTTTGACGGAAGGAGCGTGCAGCGTGCTGCTAACCAATGACACCAAAGCGCTGGTTGACACAATCGTCAATGCGTTCATACAGGTGGGCAGGAGAAAGTGTACGCCAACCCAATTCATTGAGTTCGCCACCTAAGACAAAGTAACTATCCAAATCGATTGACTTCATGTCATCAATTACATGCTCTCTAAAGTTGAGCAGGGCAATCCAGCCGTCTTCCTCGGTCACTTCATCGAACCATTCCTCGTAGTAGCAGTCGTCACTGAAATGAAAATTCAAAACGTTTTCACCGATGAGTATGAAGCGAGAAATGCCTTCAGCCATGAGAACGTCGACCACCTCACGCTTAAATTGCATGATGTCATTGTACAGGCAGTCATTCCACTCACCAATGAATTCGATGATGGCAAACCGCTCGTCGTAGTCCACAAACAAGATTTTGCAAAATAGCGTGGAGGAATGAATCGAATCCCACTGAGGATGAATGAAGTAATTGTACACCTTGGTCGAATATTCGAACTCGCTGTACGTTCGTTCAAAAAACGGACTCCTTGCATCTTCGCTGGCGATGTAATGATTGCGCCAAGCGTAATACGGCTCAAGTGTGTGCATGTCCGCTCAATTGATCGATGGCATCCCGCACATTCCCCGCAGAATCCAGCGCTGCTCTTGCGGCTGTTGCCGAACATCCTGTTGCTTCGCTGATCATCCGCACTCCGCGTTCTACCAGTTTTAAATTGGACAGCTGCATATCAATCATTTTCGACCCTCGAACGTGACCCAATTGCACCATGGCCGTTGTGGTAATCAGGTTCAAGATCAATTTCGTGGCAGTGCCGGCATTGAGTCGCGTGCTGCCGGTGATGAATTCGGGACCGGTGACGGCAACCATGGGAAATTGCGCTTCCTTCTCAGCGATTGAATCGGGGTTGCAGGTGATGCATCCCGTGAGCAATCCTGCCGCATTGGCTGCTCGCAGGCCTCCAATCACGTAAGGAGTGCGCCCGGATGCCGCTATACCAACCAAGGTGTCATTCTCTGCAGGCAGTGCAGACTTTAAATCTTTCCAGGCTCCATCCATATCATCTTCAGCACCTTCAACGGCGACACGCAGTGCTCCATCTCCCCCAGCGATCCAGCCCTGTACGGTGTCTTGTGCAACTCCAAAGGTGGGAGGACATTCACTGGCGTCAACAACGCCCAGTCGACCGCTGGTGCCTGCACCGATGTAAAACAACCGGCCACCTTGCTGCATCCGAGGAATGAGCGCCTCCAAAAATGCTTCAATTTGAGGTAGACACTTTGAAACGGCAGTGTGAGCCGCGTCAGAATGATCGTGCATGGAGCGGATCAAATCAGAAAGGGGTAGCTGCTCCAGATTTTTTACGGGACCCTCTTGTTCAGTCGGAGGGAGGTAGGGGCCTTCAAATTCATTCACAAGGCAAAAGTACTGCCCATGGCCACTTAATCCTTCGAATTCCACCAATTCCACGCGGCCTCTGCCTGTGCAATGAGCATATCCTTCCCATTCAGGGTTTCCGCTCCAGCTGCTTTAGCTTGCTGAAGAAAGCGGGTTTCCGCTGGATTGTAGACGAGGTCCACCACCAAATGGCCGGCCCCCACACCTTCCCACGGAAACGGAAGGCAAGCGTCGGTTTGCGGATAAGTGCCTAAGGGAGTGCACTGCACAATGAGCTTAAAGTGATTGACAGCCACTGCGTTTAAATCTGCATAACGGAATGCACGCCATTCGACCGGGGAACGGGTAATGTGCACGGCTTCGACGCCCAGTGATTGAAGCCCGTGACGAACAGCCGCCGCCGCACCGCCATTGCCCAAAATCAGGGCCCTTTCGTGTTCAGATCGAAGAAATGGCCGCAGGGATTTCAGGAAGCCTTCAACGTCGGTATTGTGCCCTATCCAGCCCGAATTTGTGGGTTTGATGGCATTCACCGCGCCCACTGATGTTGCTTCGGGTGTCAAATCCGTCAAGAAGGGTATTATAGTCCGCTTGTACGGGATAGTCACATTGAGTCCGCGCAAAGGCGCTGTCGTATTCATCGCTTCTTGCGAAAGCCACTCCGCGATGCCTTCCAGTGTGGGCCGTTCAAATCGCTCATAGGAGCACGCTGACAGGCTTTGCTTATTGAACCTCTCAGCAAAGAGTGCGGGTGAATGGGAGTGAGCCAAAGGATGACCGAGCACTCCATACCGAAGGCGTTTGCTCATGAGGAGCTGTGTTGCGCGATCCGATGCATGCCGATTACGATTGCGCTGCCAACCAAGGTCCAAATCAAGCATCCCCAAAGCGCTTCACTTTGAGGCCACGCATTGGTCTGCAACCAGGTCTCTCGGCCATCGCTATGGGTGTACAGTAGCATGGCATTTTCTTTCCAAGGCCACAGCGCTTGAAGAGAACCTAACAAGAATCCAGACAACAGCGCCATCATTCCGTTGCGTGATGTTTCGAGCCATCGCCTAAGCAAGCGGCTAAAGCCCAGAAGTCCGGTGATTGCCCCAATTCCAACCACGGCAACCGTGACCACATCGTAAGATTTGATGGCGGCTATGACTGGACTGTAAACCCCCAGTAAAAGGAGGATAAAGCTGCCGGATATCCCAGGCAATATCATGGCGCAAGCGGCCAACGCACCACAACCAAACAAATACAAATACCCGGGTTCTATGGACAGCGGCGGAAGCGAGCCAATTGCAAACGTTAAGGCCGCTCCGAATAAAAAAGCACCAATGGCAACGCCATTCCACTTTTGCACCTCCCTTCCTATCAGGGGGATAGAGGACGCAACCAGCCCAAAAAAGAAGGCGTAGAGCAGGGTGCGTTCATGTTCAAGCAGGTGATGCAGTATCCCCGATAGGCCTATGATGCTGGTCCCGATCCCCGCGGCCAGTGCCAAGAGAAAAGAACCATTGATGCTCCGCCATCCACTGGCTAAACCTTCCGATCTGAGCACCCGCAGCAACGTGAGATTAATGGAAGAAATGGCTTGCAAAAGCGGATCGTAAATCCCGGTGATCAAGGCTATTGTGCCTCCTGATACGCCCGGAACCAGATCAGCAGCTCCCATTGCCATTCCGCGGATGAAGATGCTCAGATGTCGCCTCATCCGACTTCGGTCTCAGGCGAATATTCAGCCATCCATGCCGTGATTCCTCCAACCAAGCTGTGCAGGTTGGTGAATCCGTGTTTGGTGCTGAGCGCACTGACCGTTGCCGCAGATCGGCTGCCTGAGCGACAATACACCACGACGGGATGGTTCCTTGGAATTTCAGCCATACGGCTCAAACAGAAGGCCATCGGAATGTGGACATCCGTCAACCGGCTCACCGTCACTTCATTGATTTCACGAATGTCCAAAAAGGTAAATGTTCTGCCTTCCAATTGCCATTGGTGCACTGTTTGTGGGGTAACAGAGGAGACAGGACCTTTCATGGTTCAAATTAATCTTCTTCTACCGGCTCATTAACCAGCCGCTTTCCTTCCGCTAAAGAGTCTGGTAGGCTCTCAAAAAATGTGTCTCCACGGAGTCCCATCCTAAGGCATTCCAAGGGAATTAAATCACTAGGTCCGATGTTTCCTAAGTTGACATTTGCACCGAATTGACGGATGAACCAGACTTGTTGCGGTTTTTTTGGCGCTTCCCATAGGATATCTTCAAGCGCAACATTGGCCAGGATTCGGCGAATCAGTTGCACGTGCGCACTGCCGTTGGGCCTGTAAATCCCGACATTTCCACTTTCTCGGGCTTCGGCAATGACCTTGACGCTGCCGGCTTCAAGTTCATTGCTCATCATTCGAATCCACTTCGCAGGACTGATCAGAATGCCTTCTTCTTTGGAGCCAACTTCCGATAAGACCTTGTAATTTTTACTGAGCTTGTGAATGACCGCGCATTTTTCATCGTGGGGAATGACCATGGAGCCATCGCTGACCTCAAGGCATTCAATGCCGAGTTTGTCTATGAACCGAAGATAATTGTCCAGTTCATTGCGAATAAAAAAGGCCTCAAATAGGGTGCCACCGCAATACACGTCGAAGCCAGCTTCACGGTACAACCGCACTTTCTTTTCGACGCCAGGAGTCATGAGGGCTGTACCAAAACCAAGTTTCAGCAGATCAACCTTTCCGGCTCCAATTTCAATGAGGTCTTCTGCGCCTCTGAGGCTCAAGCCCTTATCCATGACCATGGTGAGACCATTGGTACGCGGGTGGGTAGTGCGTTCAGGAAGATGCGAAATTTCGAACATAGTTCAGGGTTTAAAACGCTCTATGCGTTCGTTGAAGCGCGCATCATTGGCAAGCGCTGGTAAAAATTTGAGCAAGATCTCAGAATGATCGAAATAGTGGGTCAGTAAATGCTCGAGCAAGTCAAAAGCGTCCTTCTGGAGCCCGGTGGCATAGAGGCTGATGAATTTACGGTAGCCCATATCGGGATGCTGACCAATAGCGGTTTGGGCGTCGTCGGCAATCATCAGCGCATCATCGTGCCGCTCCGCTAGTTGGAGATTATCCATGCGCTCGACCCACAACTCTTCATGCTTAATATCTAAAATCAATCCTTTGGTGTAAAGCTCCTCTGCCCGATCAAATTCCTTGAGTTTTTTGAGCGTGGTAGCAAGAAGCAAATGGTAGTCCGCCTGATGCGGCTCGATTTCCAATGCTTGCTCAAAATAGGAGCATGCTTCCCGCCATTGTCCGCGCATATCAGCAAGGACGCCCAAGCCAACAAAAGCGTCGGCAAATTGAGGGTCGAGTTTGAGGCTTTCGCGGTAATACGTTTCAGCACGTGCCAAATCACCAATTCGTTCCAAGCACTCTCCCATGTAGCATCTGGTGCCCGGTGAGGCGTCTTCAAATGAGAGGGTTTCTTCGTATGTGCTCAATGCGTCATGGTACCGTTCCATGGATACCAGGGCTTCAGCTTTCTGATGGTAAGCCGGACCAAAAGCGCCTTCAATGGCGATGGCAAAGTCGTACGCTTCAATGGCTTGGGGATAACGTCCGCATTGTTGAAGCGCATTGCCTAGGCTGTACCAAGCGGCAAATGAATAGGGTTGGTCCTCCAAGAATTGCTCATAGAATTCAGCAGCTCGCTTGAATTGTCCGGTGCGCTCGAAGCAAAAGGCCAATTCATAAACTGCGGTTTCGTTCGCAGGGTCTTCCAGCAGAGCATCGTGTAGGTTGCGTATGGCTTCTTTCCACGCTCCCATGTTCTCAAATTCCAACGCGAGGTCGATGCGTATTTCTCGCCGGGTTTCCGGATCTGAAAATACCAGAGCCCGCTCAAAACAGTCGATTGCGAGTTTATGCTCTGACATTTGGCTGTAGACCGAGCCCAACGTTATCAAGATTTCTTCGCTGTGTGGCTCAATCTCGAGAAGTTCCTTTAGCAGAGGGACGGCTTTCACAGGCTGTCCTATGGCTACCCAAATCTGCGACTGACGCAACTTGAGGGTGAGGTTGCCGGGATATAATTGGCACGCATAGCGAAGGACAGACTGGGCTTTTCGTTGAGACTTGTGTTCCAAGTAGTGCTCGATTAAGCCTTCCAATTCATCCACGTCAAAGAAAGCCTGATCACCTTGTTCGACCATATCTTCGAACTTCCTGACCAAGCTTTTCAACGTGAGTTCATCCCGATAAGCGCGTCCTTCTTCGTTCATCAGCCACAAAGCTAAGACCAGATGCCTTGAGGTGGGTCATTTCGAACAGGGCTTTTTTCACATCCGACGCCAAAAACTTCACGAATGCGGCCTCCTCACGGTATTTTTGCCCCATGCTCATTACATCGATATCAGGAATTCGAGGGACCATCGGTGGCCCCGCTGGGGAGGGATTAACCCCTCCGGACATTGTGAAGTTTGGTACAGGCTATGCTCAATGGGTTCAGGAGCGTTCTGGCCGAAGCCAGCCCACCGTGGTGGTGGGGCGTGATGCGCGCCTCAGCGGAGAAATGGTGCGGGACTGTTTGGTTGGCACACTCAATGCAATGGGGGTGCATGTGATTGATTTAGGATTAAGCACGACGCCGACCGTAGAATTGGCTGTCCCAGCAGAGCAAGCAGATGGGGGCATCATATTAACGGCCAGCCACAACCCCAAACAATGGAATGCGCTCAAGCTCTTGGATGAGACGGGCGAATTTCTTTCATCGAAGGATGGAGAACGGGTCTTGGAATTGTCCCAAGGTCATCCTGCATTTGCAGAGGTAGATCACATCGGAAACGTTCACATGCGTTTAGATTGGATGCAAAAGCATGTGGGACTCGCGCTTGAATTGGACCTTGTGGATGCTGCTGAAGTGCAAAACCGGCGTTTTAAGGTGGCGGTGGACGCGGTGAATTCTACGGGGGGCTTGATCATCCCAATGTTGCTCGAAGCGATGGGGTGCGACGTGATTCGGGTTCACTGTGATCCAACAGGACATTTCGCCCACAATCCTGAACCTCTGCCCTCCCACCTGACTGACTTGTGCGAAGCAGTGGTGGCCCATCAATGTGATTTAGGCATTAGCGTAGACCCAGATGTGGACCGCCTGGCCTTTGTGTGCGAAGACGGAAGTTGGTTTGGGGAGGAATATACGTTGGTGGCTGTGGCAGATTATGTGCTTTCTCGGACCCCGGGCAATACAGTGAGCAATATGAGCTCAACCCGTGCTTTGCGTCAGGTTACCGAGCGGCATGGTGGGAGTTATACAGCGAGTGCGGTGGGAGAGGTCAATGTCGTCGCAGCGATCAAGGAAACAGGTGCCATTATTGGCGGAGAAGGAAACGGTGGTATCATTTATCCCGCTTCTCATTGCGGTCGCGATGCCGTAGTGGGTGCAGCGTTGTTTTTGACCCAACTTGCGCGGTCGGGTGAAACGGTGTCAACGTTGCGTGCGAGCTACCCGAATTGGTTTATGTCCAAAGACAAGCTGGATTTGCCACCGGTGGATGTGGATGCTGCATTGAAGGCGTTGGAAGCAGCTCATCCTGAAGCAGAAGTTAATGTGGTTGATGGCGTCAAATTTGACCTTGACGAAGGGTGGGTGCATCTCCGAAAATCCAACACAGAGCCTATCATACGGGTTTATGCAGAAGCAGAATCGGCTGAGGCGGCAGCGGAATTGGCGGGTCGTTTCAAAGAAGAATTAAATGCACTGCTTTCCTCATTGGGGAATTAATTGAAATGGTGCATTTTTGTCTTCCTGCTCAAGCGAAATGAACGCAATGAACGTCTACCTCGATAACGCCGCCACGACCTCCGTCGCTCCTGAAGTGATTCAGGCGATGGTGCCGGTTCTCACCGAGATGTTTGGGAATCCTTCCTCAAGCCACGCCGTTGGCCGGAGGTCTCGGGTAATTATTGAGCAAAGTCGGAGAAGCGTTGCAGCACATATGCACTGCCATCCGAGTTCCATCTATTTTACATCGGGAGGTACGGAGGCGGATAATTTGGCCCTTCGGTCTGCGGTCCGCGACCTTGGATGCACTCGCATTATTACGTCAGAAGCAGAGCACAGTGCCGTTATAAAAACGGCTAAATCGCTTGAGCGGAGCGCTGGTGTGCAACTCGACTTGGTGCGCCATGAGTCGGATGGCCAGGTCGACTTGGTTCATTTGGGAGAATTGCTCGCATTGCCCGGAAAGGCTATCGTTAGCTTGATGCATGCCAACAACGAGGTGGCCATTGTTCAAGATTTGGATCGCATTGGAAAAATTTGCCGAGAGGCGGGAGCTTTATTTCATAGCGACACGGTGCAAACCATGTGCCACTATGCGTTTGATCTGAGCACGTTGCCCGTTGATTTTATCACCTGTTCAGCCCACAAATTTCACGGTCCCAAGGGCATTGGTTTCCTCTACATCCGACAGGGTTTGCAACTGGGCGGTCAAATAGAAGGTGGAAGTCAGGAGCGTGCTGTCCGAGGAGGAACCGAAAGCACCCACAACATTGTGGGGCTGACCCGCGCAATGCGATTGGCTTATGACGACTTGGATGCCCATGTTCTTCATGTGCGTTCGCTTAAAAAACGCATGGTCGATGGGCTGAATGCTCATTTTCCCGATGTGCGGTTCAACGGTAATTCGGATCAACCCGATCGGCTTTACACTGTTTTGAACGTGTCGTTCCCGCCCCATCCCAAGTCGGGGATGGCTCTTTTTCTGCTGGATTTGGAAGGTGTCGCTTGCTCTGGTGGAAGTGCCTGCTCCAGCGGAGCCACTCTGGGATCGCATGTCTTGCGAGCCTTGAACTACCACGATTCGGACCGGGCGAGCTTGCGGTTTTCATTTGGGCGCTACAACACGGAAGAAGAGGTAGATTATGCCTTGGAGGCAATTAAGCGCGTTTTTGCTCCTGTGAAATAATTTCCATGCCTTACTTTACAGGGGCAAACCTTAACCATGGCGCTTAATTCAGCATTCAATTGGTTCATTCGAAAACGGATGGTGCATCTGGATTCGGTCCGAACCCATCCTGTGGAGATGCAGCGCTCGTTGTTTGGGCGGCTTATCGCCAATGGAAAAATGACACAGTTTGGTGCTGAGCATGGGTTGAAGGACGTTCGTAATTTGAAGGAGTTCAGACGTCAGGTCCCCATTCGAACATACGACGAGATTAAACCATGGATCGATCGCGCGAGGGAGGGAGAACCAGGGGTGCTTTGGCCAGGAGAAACTCGATGGTTCGCGAAGAGTTCGGGGACGAGTTCGGATCGAAGCAAGTTTATTCCGGTAACTGAATCGGCCTTGAATGCTTGCCATTATAAAGGAGGCAAGGATCTGCTGGCGCTTTTTTGTGATCAACGCCCGGACGCCCAGTTGTATGACGGGAAACACCTCATTCTCGGGGGGTCTTCAGCGCTCCATCCCGATGGAAGCGGGGGGTATACGGGTGATTTGAGCGCCATCATTGTACGAAATCTGCCGTTCTGGGTGGAATCAAGGCGAACGCCCAGTCGGGACATTGCCTTGATGGAGAATTGGAAGGAAAAGGTGGATGCGATGGCACGTTCCACCATGAAAGAAGATGTCCGAATTTTGGCAGGAATACCGAGTTGGATGTTGGTTATCGCGAGGCGGGTATTGGAGCTTTCTGGTGCTGCTACGTTGAGTGAGGTTTGGCCGAATTTGCAGCTATTCATGCATGGAGGTGTGAGTTTCATTCCATACCAGACCGAATTTGAATCGCTCGTAGGCACCACTCGGTATCCATTCGATTTTTTGGAAACGTATAATGCATCTGAGGGATTTTTTGCACTCCAGGATCGATTGGAAGAGGAGGATCTCTTGCTGATGCTGGATTACGGAATTTATTTTGAATTCTTGCCAATGAGCGAGTGGGATAGCGAGCAACCGGTGGCTTTGGAGCTGCGTGAAGTGGAGGTAGGGCAGGACTACGCGCTTGTTATTTCTTCGAATGCTGGATTGTGGCGATACTCGCTGGGGGATGTCATTCGGATCACAGGGGTTCATCCTTTTCGATTGCAAGTTGTGGGCCGAACCACGTCGTATTTGAATGCGTTTGGCGAGGAGGTCATGGTTGAACAAGCGGACCATGCCATCGCTGAAGCCTGCACCCTGACCAATGCGCTGGTGCGCGATTATACCGCAGCGCCCGTCTTCATGAGTCTGGATGATTCCGGTGCCCACGAGTGGTGCATTGAATTTGTCAAGCCTCCAGTCGGCGGTATGTCCCTCTTTTTAGAATGCTTGGACAGCTCGCTGCGCCGTCGAAATTCAGATTACGATGCAAAGCGTTCAGAGAACTTTGTTTTGGGGTTTCCAATCGGCCGTGAATTGCCATCGGGAAGCTTCGAGGCGTGGCTTCGCTCCAAAGGAAAATTCGGAGGACAACACAAAGTTCCGCGCCTGTCAAATACCAGGATCATGCTCGAAGAATTGTTGGCATTGAGCCAAGTTCAACGTCCCTCCGTGAGTTCTTAAGCCGAATCCATTCACATATTTCGTGCAATGCGTGTGGGGTAGCTGTTGAAAACACGGTTTCGATGCTGTTCTAATTCGGCCTATTTTGCAGGCTGAACGAAGCCAAGATTATGCACATTGCCATCGCCGGAAACATCGGGTCTGGAAAGACGACTTTGACAACCTTGTTGTCGAAACACTACCGCTACGCCCCGCACTTTGAACAAGTTGATGATAACCCCTACCTGAATGACTTTTATAAAGACATGCAGCGCTGGTCCTTTAACCTTCAGGTTTTCTTCTTGCGTTCGAGATTTGCCCAATTAGCTGAACTGCAAGAAAGCGGTAAGAACGTAATTCAAGACCGAACGATTTATGAAGACGCGCACATTTTCGCGCCGAACTTGCATGCCATGGGCTTGATGAGCTCGAGGGACTTTCAGAATTATCTGGACCTGTTCGAGTTGATGCAGAAGTTCATTTCGCCTCCAGACTTGATGATTTATCTGCGGGCTTCCGTTCCAAAATTGGTAGAAAACATCCAGAAGCGCGGTCGAGACTATGAAGAGGCCATCCGGTTGGATTACTTGAACCGCCTGAATGAGCGCTATGAAGCATGGGTCAGCACATACACAACGGGAAAGCTTCTCATTATTGACGTGGACAACAACCGGTTCCACGAAAGCAAAGAGGACTTAGGAGTGGTGATTGAGGGAGTGGATGCCGAGTTGCACGGTTTGTTCGTTTAGACGTTCGTTTAGACACTTCGTCTAGAGGCCTTGTATGGACCTCGATGTTCCTCATGACTGCTCCATTGGGGCGTTGCTAGGATGATTGCAGAGGAATGAAGGCAGAAGAAATGAAGAACGAAAAAAGGGACCCGTCAACGGGTCCCTTTTTTCGTTCTTGGCTGGACGACGTCCAGTCCAAGGTAATTCCTTCAGTCAATTTCAGCTTGAACCTCTACTTTCTGAGCCTTCACATCTGCTTCTTCTTCAGGTGCATCGTGACCACCCAAAATTGGGGCAATAACAAGACCTACCAAGCACGTTAGTTTGATCAAAATGTTCATGGATGGGCCGCTTGTGTCTTTGAAAGGATCACCAACGGTATCACCCGTGACCGCTGCCTTGTGGGCTTCAGAGCCTTTGTAGGTCATTTCTCCGTCGATTTCAACACCTGCTTCAAATGACTTCTTGGCGTTGTCCCAAGCACCACCGGCATTGTTTTGGAAGATGGCCCATAACACACCAGAGACTGCAACACCAGCCATGTAAGCACCCAATGCTTCGGCACCCATGATGAAACCAACCAAGATTGGAGCTATGATGGTAATTGCACCGGGCAGCATCATTTCTCGCAAAGCAGCTTGCGTGGAGATGTCAACACACTTGCTGTATTCAGGGGTTCCTGTACCTTCCATGATTCCAGGAATCTCCTTGAATTGGCGTCGGACCTCTTTGACCATTTCCATGGCGGCTTTACCTACGCTATTCATGGCCAAGGCAGAGAATACTACGGGCACCATTCCTCCGATGAACAACGCCGCCAATACTTTGGCTTTGTAAATGTTGATTCCATCAATTCCTGTGAAGGTGACGTAGGCAGCAAACAAGGCCAAAGCTGTCAATGCTGCAGAAGCAATGGCAAATCCTTTTCCGATTGCTGCAGTCGTATTTCCAACAGAATCCAAAATATCCGTGCGCTCGCGCACTTCATCAGGCAATTCACTCATCTCTGCAATTCCCCCCGCATTGTCTGCAATGGGACCAAAGGCGTCAATGGCCAATTGCATCGCTGTAGTGGCCATCATGGCACACGCCGCGATGGCAACTCCATAGAATCCAGCAAACTCATAGGCTGCCCAAATTGCGCCCGCGAACAAAAGAATCGGACCGCACGTTGAAATCATACCCGTCGCGAGACCCGCAATAATGTTGGTTGCAGCGCCCGTCGACGATTTTTGAACGATGTCGAATACGGGCTTCTTGCCCAAACCTGTGTAGTATTCAGTCATCCAGCTGATGGCGGCTCCCACGGTCAAGCCCACTAAAACAGCATAAAAAACTTGGATCGAACCAAAGGTGCGCAACCCTTCACCAAAGAAATCCATGGTCAATTGCTCCGGCAACATCGTATCGATTAAGAAATAGCAGGCGATGGCTGTCAAAATGATGCTGCCCCAGTTTCCTCGGTTGAGTGCAGCTTGAACTTCTGCTTCTTTCCCACCGTCTCCAACTCGGATGAACTGGGCGCCAATGATTGAAAAGATGATGCCCAACGCTGAGATTACCAGGGGCAGAAGCATCGTTGAAATCCCGTAGACTTCATAATCGTAGCTGCTGCCCATATCGCGAATGACGTAATTGCCTAAAACCATGGCGGCCAAAACGGTCGCAACGTAAGATCCAAAGAGGTCAGCACCCATTCCGGCTACGTCCCCGACATTGTCTCCTACATTGTCAGCAATGGTCGCTGGATTTCGGGGGTCGTCTTCTGGAATTCCCGCTTCGACCTTTCCGACCAAGTCAGCTCCAACGTCAGCGGCTTTTGTATAGATGCCTCCTCCTACACGGGCGAAGAGTGCGATGCTCTCTGCACCCAGCGAGAATCCTGCGAGCGCCTCAAGCAAAATCGTAAACGATTCCACATTCCCACCTGCAAAGGAGACTCCTAATAGGTTGGATTGGAACAGCAGAATGAATAAAGTACTCAACCCGAATACAGCCAAACCAGCGACACCCAGTCCCATGACCATGCCACCCGTGAAGCTCACCTTGAGACTTTCACTCAAGCTTGAACGCGCCGCTTGTGTCGTCCGCACATTCGCTTCAGTTGCAATGCGCATTCCCATGTTCCCCGCCAAAGCCGAAAACACAGCACCAATAACGAAAGCTACGATTATAAACCAATGCGTCGTCTCAACGAGGCTGGCTACCAGTCCGAGCAACGCACCAGCGATGACCACAAAAATCGCGAGGATTCGGTACTCGGCACTTAAAAATGCCAATGCACCCTCGTGAATGTGTTTTGCGATTTCCTTCATTCGGTCGTTGCCTGCATCTTGCTTGCGAACCCAAGCTGCTTGAACGGCCATCACGAGCAATCCCACTACGGCAATTGCTGGTACTAAATAAAGCAGGAGATTATCCATTGTATTAATCTATATGCGCTAGAGAGCGCGGTTGTTTTTTTAAAATAATTCGCCTCAGGCGACGTAAGCTACACTTTTTACGGCATCCATGATGTCCTTTACCTGCGGCAACGCTTCATCGATAAGGGGAGGAGAGAAGGCGAAAGGGGTGTCCGATTGGCAGAGACGCACAATGGGAGCATCCAACGAATCAAAGGCGTTTCGCTGAACCCGATAGGCGATTTCACTGCTGATGCTCGCAACAGGAAAGCTCTCTTCTACAATAATGAGGCGGTTGGTCTTTTGAACACTCTGGATAATGGTATCCAAGTCCAGCGGGCGGATGGTCACCAAGTCTATAATCTCTACCTCGATGCCTTCCTTTTCCAATTGGTCTGCAGCCTCGTGGACCGTTTTTAAGATCTTTCCGAATGACACAATTGTACACGCATCTCCCTTGCGACGGATGTTCGCTTTTCCAATTGGAACGAGAAATTCGCCATCCGGGATCAGGCCCTTATCACCGTACATCTTCTCACTTTCCATCACCAAAACGGGGTCGTTATCTCGAATAGCGCTCTTGATAAGGCCCTTAGCTTCGTATGGTGTGAATGGCGTGACGACCTTAAGTCCAGGAATGGAGGCGTACATCGATTCAAATGCTTGACTGTGGGTTGCTCCCAATTGACCTGCGGTTCCATTTGGTCCGCGGAATACAATGGGCACGTTGTACTGTCCTCCACTCATCTGCAGCATTTTGGCTGCGTGGTTGATGATTTGGTCGGCCGCCAAAACGGCAAAATTCCATGTCATGAATTCAACAATGGGACGAAGTCCGTTCATCGCCGCTCCTACGGCGATTCCCGAAAATCCAAGTTCTGCAATGGGCGTGTCAATCACGCGTTCAGGACCGAATTCATCCAACATCCCTTTGGAGGCTTTGTAGGCTCCGTTGTATTCTGCGACTTCCTCCCCCATCAAAAAGACGCTGGAATCCCGTCGCATTTCCTCGCTCATGGCTTCAGCCACTGCTTGTCTGTATTGAACTTCGCGCATGCGTGTACCCTTTTGAATTGGTCGGCAAAGATAAGTCAACAAACAATGGAACAAAATCTTGAGCTTTATCTATCGATTTTGGTGGAATTTCTTCTTCGAATGAATCCGAAAATAATGATGCATGCAAAGGAAACTAGCGCATATTTTGGCCGTGGAAAGTGTACATTTGCGCTATGAAATTACTCGTTTGCATTAGCCAAGCACCTGATACAACGAGTCGAATTGCCTTTACCAATGGCAACACAGAATTCGATTCATCAGGGGTGCAGTATATCGTCAATCCATACGATGAATGGTACGCCCTTGTGCGCGCCATCGAACTGAAAGAAAAACACGGGGGAACCGTAACCACGTTGACCGTCGGCGAGGCAGGGTGCGATCCTGTTATTCGGAAGGCCCTGGCCATTGGTGCTGATGACGCCATACGTGTTGATGTGAAACCAACGGATGCGATGCAGGTTGCCCGGCTGATTGCCGACCAAGCCCGCAGCGGAGGCTACGACATCATTTTATGCGGCAAGGAGACCATTGATCACAACGGTGCCGTTGTTCCAGCGATGGTGGCGGAAATGTTGGATTGTGGATTTGTTTCCAATGCTACTCACTTGGATGTGGCTGGAAGCCAAGCGACTTTAAAGCGAGAAGCAGCAGGAGGAGAGGAAGTGGTGGGAATTGAGTGTCCATTTGTGCTCAGTGCTGCCAAAGGAATGGCAGAGCAACGCATTCCTAACATGCGGGGCATTATGTCGGCACGAACCAAACCATTGGCGGTTGAATCAGCTGAATCGACATCAGCAACGGCCATTAGTCAGTTCACTTTGCCCCCCGAGAAAGGTGCTTGCAAAATGGTCGATGCCGACCGACCAGAAGAACTCATTCGTTTGCTTCGTGAAGAAGCCAAAGCCATTTAAGCCATGTCAGTTTTAGCAATTATTTCAACAAAAAATGGAGCCGCAACGAAGGCTGGATTGGAAGCGGCGAGTTATGCTTCTGCATGGGCGCGTTCGACGGGTGACGAGGCGGTCGCAATTATTGCCGGTCCGTTGAGCAACTTAGATGCTTTAGGTGCCACTGGAGTGGGGCGAATACTTCACTACGCAGAGGAGGTGACGGACAGCGGTCAATGGGCAAAGTTGGCGACGGCCGCAACGGAGTTTGTTGGTTCAAATGCCGTCGTTGCGAGCCATGATCCTTTTGGCCGAGCAGTGGCCCCTCGAGTGGCAGTGCGTCTGGAAGCTGGTCTAGTCGCTGGTGTAACCGAATTGCCCAAAAATGGGGCAGTTCGCAAAAATGTATTTTCTGGAAAGGCGATGGCGGATGTAGAAGTGTCAACCGAGAAATCGGTTTACACCATCACGCCCAATGCATTTGGAATTTCTTCTGATGGAGAAGGTGCCTCTACCGAATCATTCTCGGCAGAATTGGGTGCAGCAAAAGAGGTGATTCAAGGGTTTGAGGCTGCAAGTGCAGACGGACAAGTGCCGTTGCCAGAAGCTGATCTCGTTGTGAGCGCAGGAAGAGGCTTGAAGGGGCCTGAAAATTGGGGCATTGTGGAGGATCTTGCACAGTCACTCGGTGCTACCACGGCATGCTCACGTCCCGTTTCCGATATTGGTTGGCGCCCTCACCATGAGCACGTTGGACAAACGGGCATCACGATCCGTCCAAATTTGTACATCGCAGCCGGCATTTCTGGTGCGATTCAGCACTTGGCGGGGGTCAATCAGTCCAAGGTTATTGTGGTCATTAATACCGATCCAGAGGCTCCATTTTTTAAGGCTGCTGATTACGGAATCGTGGGAGATGCTTTTGAAGTTTTGCCCAAATTGACAGCGGCAATCAAAGCGCTGAACAGCTAATCGCGATGGAGTCCGTACCTTTGGTCCAACGTCTCAGAGATGAAAAAGGTAGAAGTTGAAGTTTCTGATATCGCCTTGAGCGGTTCCTCCTCCGGAGCGTACGCCATGGTGCTCGGAGAAGTCGTGGGAAAAAGAAAGCTTCCGATTGTTATTGGCGGAGCAGAAGCACAAGCCATTGCCATAGAAATCGAGAAAATGAAAGCCTCGAGACCGTTGACCCATGACCTGTTCAAATCAGCGCTTGAAACATTCGATATTCAAGTGGCTCAAGTTTTCATCTATAACATGGTTGAGGGCGTGTTTTTCGCGAAATTGCTCTGTGTCTCCGGAAACCAAGAAGAAGAAATTGACTGTCGACCGAGTGACGCAGTGGCCATCGCTTACCGCTTTGGATGTCCCATTTATTGCGCTGAGCACGTCTTGAAGATGGCAGGTATCGGCCCTGAAGAAATGGAGCGTGTGGAGGAAGCGGAAGCAGGAGCAGAGTTAGAGCAAGATCCGGAAGAACAGATCCAGCAACGCTCAACAAAAGAGCTGAAGAAGGAATTAAAACAAGCCATTGCTAGGGAGGACTACGAACTCGCCTCGCGGTTGCGAGATCAAATTGAAGGGGGCGAAAAGCCTCAATCAGAATCCTAGACGAATGAATGTACCTCGAGTCAGTATTATCATGGGATCTGCAAGCGACCTATCCGTCATGGAAAAGACGGGGGAGGTCCTGAAAGAATTGGGCGTCCAATGGGAAATGACCGTGGTGTCCGCCCACCGCACTCCGGAGCGAATGGTCGAACACGCGGTGAATGCAGCGAGCCGAGGAATTCAAGTGATTGTAGCTGGTGCGGGTGGTGCAGCGCACCTCCCGGGAATGACGGCTTCCCTCACCCACCTGCCTGTCATCGGCGTGCCCATTCACAGCAGCAACTCCATTGATGGATGGGATTCAGTGCTGAGTATTTTGCAAATGCCGGCGGGTGTTCCCGTTGCTACAGTCGCCTTGGACGGTGGCCGCAATGCAGGTATTCTGGCGGCTCAAATCGTTGCCACTTCAGACGAGCAGGTGGCGCAGCGTTTGATTGCCTTCAAAGAAGAGTTGAAAGAAAAAGTGATGAACTCCATTGAACAAGTGGAGAATCATCGCGCCTAAGTAAGCTCAAGGACCGATGGCTCATCATTCCTTTACATCGTTTGACCCCTCCGCCCTGGATGG
Source organism: uncultured Flavobacteriales bacterium (assembly GCA_905479115.1). Lineage (GTDB taxonomy): Bacteria > Bacteroidota > Bacteroidia > Flavobacteriales_D > Sanyastnellaceae > UA16. Next base: position 12,597 of record CAJQLF010000048.1, on the reverse strand, counting down.
ACGTGATTTGCACGGGAAGCTGCTGGGGGGAATCGCGCCGCGGCCAATTGCATTTGCGAGCACGGTGGATGCAGCGGGTCAGCCCAATTTAGCTCCGTTCAGCTACTTCAATGTCTTTTCTGCTCACCCACCTGTGGTCATTTTTAGCCCCGCACGGCGCATGAAGGACAACACCACCAAGCATACGTTAGAAAACGTTTTGGCGGTGCCGGAGGTCGTGATCAATCTGGTAGATTTTGCCATGGTTCATCAATGCTCTCTGGCCAGTGCAGATTTTGCGCGTGGAGTCAGTGAATTCTCGAAGGCGGGACTCACGCCAGTGGCATCAGAGACGGTTCAGCCGATGCGTGTTGCAGAGAGCCCGGTTCAAATGGAGTGCAAGGTTCTCCGGGTAGAGTCATTGGGAGAAACAGGTGGAGCTGGACAGCTGGTGGTTTGTGAAATCCAACGGCTGCATTTTCGATCTGATGTGCTGAACGAACAAGGTCAACCCGATCCCAATGCCTTGGACTTGGTGGGTCGATGTGGGGGGAATGCGTATGTGAGAGCGTCTGGTGCTGCTTTGTTCGAAGTGCCCAAACCGCTCGTAGCACCGGGAATTGGAGTTGATTCGCTGCCTTTGGAGGTTCAGCGCAGTCAGGTGCTTACGGGAAATGATCTGGCTCAGTTGGGTGCCTTGTTGGACATGCCCGACGAGACGGAGGTCAATGACTTTAAGCTGCTGGAATTGGCAGAATTGTTTATGGATTATGAAGGGGATGGCATAGCCTTGGAGCACGCCATTCACACGTTTGCAGCAGATTGCATTCAACGAGGTGAGGCTGCGAATGCCTTAAAGGCGGTGCTTACGTTCAATTTAGGTTGACAAAAAACAAAAAAGGCGGGGTTAAATTTGGACTCCACTCAATACCTTCGTGCCATGAGTTTTGAAATGAAAGGGAAGATCAAGAAGATCTTCGATCAGCAGGATTTTCCAAGTGGGTTTTACAAACGGGATTTCGTCATCACAACGGAAGATCAATACCCACAGGATGTTAAGTTCACAGCGGCCAAAGAGCGCACGGAACAAGTTACCAAATACGCCGAGGGCGATGCGGTATTGGTCAAATTCGATATCCGTGGACGCGAGTACAACGGAAATTTCTATGTCGATTTGAATGCCTGGCGGGTAGAGCCCGGACAAGGCGCAACTCCCGCAGCACCCGCGGCTCCGTCCTTGTCTAATGCACCATTGCCGGAAGTTCCTCCGATGGCTGCTTCCGGAGACGACGAGGACGATTTGCCGTTCTGATCGTACCATTCTAATTCCGCTTTAGCAACCAATCCATGGCTCCCAATTTGAACCGTGCCCTCCCAAATTGGGGCAGTGAAGAACTGCATACGGCTCAATTGGACAATGGATTCCGTGTCATCTACAAGCAGGTTGATCGACCGGTCACTCACTGTGGGTTGGTGATCAATGCCGGCACACGGGATGAGCTTGCGGCCAATGGAGAAGCGGGTGTTGCTCACTTTATTGAGCACACGTTGTTCAAGGGGACCAAGAATAGAAAGGCCTTTCACATCCTGAATCGATTGGATTCTGTGGGAGGAGAATTCAATGCTTACACCTCCAAGGAGGATACGTGGATCTATGCCGCCTTCTCGGAACAACACCTCGAGCGGGCCATTGAGCTGATTGCGGACATTACGTTTGAGGCCACGTTTCCTGCCAATGAGATTAAGAAAGAGCGAGATGTTATCTTGGATGAGCTCAATGCTTACCGGGATAGTCCATTGGATTCGATTTTTGATGAATTTGAAGAACGGCTGTTTGAAGGTCATCCCATGGGCGGGAATATTTTGGGGAATGAGGCATCCGTTTCCACGATGAGCCGCGAGGTCATCCAGGAATTTGTCAAACGGCATTACCATCCAAATCAAATGGTTTTCAGTGCGGTTGGTGCTACGCCCTGGAACAAGGTGCTCCGGCACTGCGAGAAGCATTTTGGTCGCGTCGCACCGAGTGTGGCCGCGCTGAATCGAACGCAATTTGGAGGTCGTGAGCCGTTTGATCTGCGTCTGAAGAAAGACATTCATCAGGTGCATCATGTTATGGGTCAGCTAACGCATGGCAGCAACCATCCAGATCGCTTGGGGTTGGCGTTGCTGGCGAATCACCTGGGAGGTCCAACCATGAACAATCGGCTCAGCCTCAATGTGCGAGAAAAGCACGGTATGGCGTACAACATTGAGTGTGCTTATTCCCCATACAGTGACGTCGGGGTCTTCAGCATTTACTTTGGCACAGATAAGCGCTTGCACAAGCGCGCTGAATCTCTGGTGCGAAAAGAATTGAAGGGTTTACGCGACAAAAAACTTGGAGTGCGTCAATTGCACGACATCAAGCAGCAAATCGTAGGCCACGTGGCACTCTCTCAAGATTCTGGCAACAGCGTGATGACAAGTTTGGGCAAGAGCTATTTACTCTACGACCGGGTGGAGCGATTGGAGTCCGTATTTGCAGCCATCGAGGCCATTACGGCTGAAGATGTGCTGCGCTTGGCCAACGAAGTACTCGACGACACAGCTTGGAGTCACTTGGTTTACGAGAATTAAGTGCGCGAAATGCGGTGCATGTCATTGTTGTCCGCCTCAATCTGGTTCTTGACCGCCCTAATTTTCAATGCGATACCCGCCCATTCCCTTTGGTCTAGTTGCAAAAGACGCTTGACAGCTTCGTCGTCGTTGTCGGCGCCGAGGGCGACATCTTTGAGGTAATTGTAACCGAATTTATCCAACCATTCAACCGCACGCGCATCGCCTTCTGAACCCCGGACCAAGGCCATGAGATGAGGCTGACCATTGGCGAGGAGCCAGGAACGAGCAGATTCCACATGATACAGCGCATGGCAGGTCAATGCGAGTTCAGGATACTTATTGGCCATAAGCCAATCTCGAATCTCTTCGTTGCCAGATATAGCTTCTCCCCACGCCAATAAAACTTTCGCTGGATATTCCATTCTGCCAAGATAAGCGGGGGTACCTTTGCCGCCAAGTGAGCCATCAATCAGCACCCGAGAACACCCAAATGTTCTCTTCCCATTTTTGGATTTTGTGCACGAGCACGGTGCTGTTCATGGCGAGCTTTGGCATGATCATGCCGGAGCTTCCCGGGTTTCTGGCAGGACTGGGTCGGCCAGATCTAATCGGATGGATTGTCGGCCTGTTCACAGTTGGGGCATTTGCTTCGCGTTTCCTGAGCGGTCGCATCGCCGATCGAGCAGGGCGAAGACCCGTCATGCTTTTTGGCACGTGGGTTACGATGTTGGCTGGTTTGGCCTACATCGCTGTTGGGGCAATTCGGAACGAGGTGATGTGGAGCGGGGTGCCCGTTGCGGTGTGGATGTTTTTGGCGTTGAGGTTGGTGCACGGCATGAGCACGGGGTTCAGGCCGACCGGTACGACGGCACTTTTGACGGACATTACGCCGCTCAAACGCCGGGGCGAAGCCTTGGGATATTTGGGGGTGGCAGGAAATGCCGGAATGGCAGGAGGGCCAGCCATTGGGAGTTGGCTCACCGTTGAATACGGGTACAATGCCATGTTCATAGCCTCTACGCTGTTGGGCTTGATAGCCTTGCTGATGACCTTGCGTCTGCCTGAGACGCTGCCCCGTGGTCGCAAGGTCGAATGGTCGGACTTGAATGTATTTAAAGGTGGAGTGGTGGATTGGTCGTCCTGGCCAGCGGCCTTGGCCTTGCTCCCAGTCGCTTTCGCTTTTGGCACCTTTTTGACGATTTCACCGGATTTTGTCGGTTCGTTGGGCTACGTATACAAAGGCACGTTCAATACCATTATTGTTGCGGCTTCGATTTCTATGCGACTCATTGCGGGACGCGCCTCTGATCGGTATGGTCGAGTGCCCCTTTTGCTCATTGGCGGAGCGATGCTTGCAGCGGGCATGTTTGGCTTGTCGATAGCAGAGTCAAAATGGACTGCGGCGTTGGCAGGGATTGTTTATGGAATGTCGATAGGAATCAACATGCCGGCTATTATGGCTTGGACCGCGGACCTTGCCAAGCCTGGCCGTGTTGCACTGGCGATGGGCACCATGTTGATGTCGCTGGAGATAGGAATTGGGGTGGGAGCGGTGTTTTCGGGATATCAATTTCAAGGAGATATTACGCTCATCCCATCTTTATATGGAGTGGCCGCAGCTTTTGGCTTGTTCGGCTTTGTTGTTTTGTTCGTGTTTAGAAAGAGGCTCGATGATCCTGGGGCGATCCATCTGTGACGATCAAGTCGGTACCTGTTGAAATGAACGTGAAAAGGTGGAAAAGTGCTTTTCGATGACGTTGCAACATCTGTGCCTTCCAACGTTCTTTGTAGTATGGAAGACCTAATGCTTCAACTGAAGACCGCACGCCAAGAGCGGGTGCAAACGCTGAAAGAATTTATGCGTTTGAAGAATGAATTGGCACGTGCGCAGCGTCGATGTGATGAGTTGCGTTCAGAGAATGGCAGCTTGAAGCAAGCGTTGTTGGTGACAGAAAACGAGCTGCAAACCCTGCATGCGTATGCCGCTGAATCGGCCATGTAATCGAGCTTAGAATGACGTAAGAATGGAAGCGAGCGAAGGCTCGCTTTTTTTTTACCCATGCATTTCACAGTCTCATTTCATCGCCTTACTCCAAGCCTGCACTGGAGACTGGGAAGCTGCGGTCTACCTTTTTGAACAATCCTTGAAGCACCTTGCCAGGGCCGACTTCCACAACCTCAGAAGCACCGAGTTCCATGATGCGATGCATGCTCTGCGTCCACCGGACAGGTGCCGTCAATTGTGCGATCAGGTTTTCTCTGATTCTCCCCGGATCGGTTTCAGGTTGTGCATGGACATTTTGAACTACGGGACACCGCGGTGTTTGAAATGGAGCATGGGCGATGGCAGTTGCCAGCCGTTCACGGGCGGATTCCATCAAGGGAGAGTGAAAGGCTCCTCCCACGGGCAATATGAGTGCTCGCCGAGCTCCAGCCTCAGTCAATGAGGCACATGCGGCTTCAATGGCGGCAACTTCCCCAGAGATGACCAGTTGACCCGGGCAGTTATAATTCGCGGCTACGACGATTCCAGGCGTTGTGGTGCAGATTTCTTCGACAACTGAATCGTCCAATCCCAGAACAGCGGCCATCGTGCTCGGCGCCTCATCGCATGCGGCTTGCATCGCTTGCGCCCGCTCAGAGACCAATTGAAGACCATCTTCAAACGATAAAGCCCCAGCGGATACCAATGCCGAGAATTCACCTAAGCTGTGGCCTGCCACAACCCCTGGTTCAAACTTGCTGCCGAGGGATTCCGCAAGTAACACGGAATGCAAAAAGATCGCCGGCTGGGTAACAGATGTTTGTTTGAGGTCCTCAACAGACCCCGTAAACATGGTTTGTGCGATGTCAAATCCCAAGAGGTCATTGGCTTGGTTAAATCGGGCTTTGATCTCATCAGAGTGGTCGAAGAGATCCTGTCCCATACCAGTAAACTGGGCGCCTTGGCCCGGAAAAACGAATGCTTTCATCGGTGATATTTCGTGTCAGTTTGCGTGCAAAAATAATGGTCAGACCTGAATGGATACCCCCACGGAAAGTACTTGCTTGAGTTGCAGGCCAGGACCGATGTTGGGGACTTCCAGTTGGTCAATGAGCTCAGGTCTTTTTGTCAAAGTGATGTCGTCATCGTAAATCAAAGTTGCACTGATCGAGGTGGTCAACCACGGGTTTATTTTCAACATCAAGACATGGTCGGAATAGACATCAATGTTTTCAGGATTGTTCAGAAAATTGGAAAACAAATCCAAGCGCATGGTGTAGCTAATGTCTTCTGATAAGGATTTTGTAAGGTTCATTTTGAGGTAGCCTCCTACTTCATACCGATGTCGTTCTCCCGGCATCACACCAAATGCACCCGCTGCGGAAAGCGAGTCATCCAAAACCCACGTCGCCTTGAAGGTGATGGGAGCTAAAAACACCGTCACGCCTCCTTCTGGTTGTTTGTAGTCCATTCCCGCTGCAACGACGCCGTATCCCGGTGCCATGAAGTTGGAATTCAATATTTCCTTGATGGGAATGCCATTTTCGAGCCCATAGCCCGGCGCGAATTGCGAACGGAAATGGGCCATGCAGGTGACGAATCCCGTCGGCGTGATCCGGTAACCGAGTTTCGTGGACCACTCCATTCTGTCGTCGGTTTTGATCATCACCCGGTCTTCTGGTCGGTGCAAGAGACCGTAGGCTAAATGCAGTTCGGAGTCCCATCCCAATCGGCCTCGGTCCAGGTTCCAATTCTGATCAAATTTGGTGAGCAAGGAAAAGTTGCTTTGCCCACCTGCAGCCCAGTTGCTCAGTTGAACTTGACTAAAATGGACATTGAATTCGCCCGTGCGATTGTACAGCAATGTGTCCGTCGAAGGCGCTGCAGGGCTCCGAAGGGCTTTTTCTTCCTCAGGGGTCAACTTCGTACTCACGGTTTGAGCCAGCAAGCCATGGCTAACCAATGAAATAAAAGAAAGGGCAACAAAGAATCTCATTCGTTCTGCAGGGGTTCGAGGTGCAACACCGTTCCAGCACCTTCTATGGCAACAAACATGTCGCCTTGCGCATTGCGTGCGATGTCCCGCACTCGGCCGTAACCGTCCAGCAATCGTTCACGGGCAGTTACGCGCCCTGATTCGACCTCGACGCGCTCCAAGTACTCAAAGCTCAAGGACCCTACGAGCAAGTTGGTTTGCCAGCTTTGAGGCCAATTGCCCCCGTAGACCATTTCCATGCCGCATGGGCCGATAGAAGGTAGCCAATAGTGCAAGGGCTGTTCGAGCCCCGCCATGGCCGTATCTCGGGTAATGATGGTGCCGACGTAATTGCGACCAAAAGTGATTTTTGGCCATCCATAATTTTGTCCTTTCCGAGCAATGTTGAGTTCATCGCCGCCTTTGGGCCCATGTTCGTGCGTCCAGATTTCTCCCGTTTCTGGGTGCGCAATCATCCCTTGGGGATTGCGATGTCCCCAAGACCAAATCGAAGGGCGCGCATCGGGTTCTTCAACAAACGGATTGTCTTCGGGGATGCTTCCATCGGGATTGAACCGATGCACTTTGCCGGGAGAGGTAGACAGCGTTTGAGGGTGAACATCGCGCATGCCCCGTTCGCCGCATGTCAGGTACAGTTTTCCATCCCCACCAATCTCCACGCGACTTCCATAGTGCCGATGGGTTTTCTCAAAGGGCTCAGCCACAAATAACTCCTCCCAGTTGACCAATTCGCGGGCTGTTGCTTTCCAAGGAGCCCGAATCAAGGCTGTCGCTGAATAATCAGGGTCTCCCGGCTTGTCTTTGCTGTAGGTCAAATAAATCCATTCCTTTCCTGCTGCGGGATCACGCCAATGCATGACGTCCATTAACCCGCCCTGCCCCTTGACGTGAATGTCCTCCGGCAGCCCTTCCAACGGCAGTAGTTTTCCAGCGACCAATTTCCATAGCCGCCCTTCCCGTTCTGTAATGAGCAGGGTGGTGTCGTCGACAAAATCCATGCCCCAAGGAGTCTGCAATCCACTCACGATGGTGTTGACACGAATCCGCAGGTCCGACGCTTGAATTTCGGCTGGAGGCGACGCGGAGAATCCCCGTTCAGAAGCTGCTTTCTGTAACAAAAATGTGGAGAGCGCATCGATGTCTTTTGCACTGAGTGTTTCGCTGTAACCAGGCATACCCAGCAGCGGGTATCCATCGCGAATGACACGTTCAATGTCCGCCTTCGAACTGCCCAATTTCCATTCTCTGCCCACAAAATCTCGGCCTTCAGCTCCATGGCAACTGCTGCACCATTGCGTGTAAACAGCAGGAACCTCACTCACGGATGGTGCAGCTGGTGCGGCAGATTTCAATGTGAGGGCCGCAGCAACGATACCAACAGGAATGAGTAAAACAAGGGGGTAGCGCATGGAAGCAGGTTTAATGCGGTTTGTGAGCAACGAGCCGAATGATTTCGGCGGGCCCTTGGTGGTAAGGTCCTTCGTTCAATTCAACCGACTCACTTTTGAGCAAAGACACATGGAGGTGGATAAAATCTTCAGATAACAAGGACTCGGTAAAAAGCATTTTCTCGTCGCGTGGACCTCCTGAAGTACGCCTGAGTTGACCTGAGTTGAAGGCTTCCAGCAGAAGGGTTCCTCCGGGACGAAGCCAGTGCATAGCTCGGGTATGAAAGGACTTTCGAAGCGGTTCCGGCATGTGAGCATAGAACAAGCCCACCACATCATACCCTTCCGCGCGACCTTCAAATTGGAATGCATCGGCATGGGTCGCTTGAAGCTGCACCCCCGCCTGTTGAGCCCACCGCAAGCAGGTCGCAGTGGCCACGCCGCTTCCGTCGAATGCTTCCACATTCCATCCTTCTTTTGCTGCCCAAACTGCATTTCGGCCTTCCCCTTCGCAAGGCAGAAGCACGTGCGTTCCGGTGCAGCGGGACAATTGGTCGGCCCAAAAAGGATTGGGTTCATGTCCGTAGACACCTTCTTCCGCGTATCGTTCGTCCCAAAATCGGTGCATTGTCACAAAATTCTGAAGAATCCAGAGGAGTTTCACCCGGCTTGTGTTAGTTTGCTACAAATCCATTGTTTATGACGCAACGTGTACTCCCCCAATCACCGGCGAAGGAAATCATCGATCATTCCTTTTTGGCCTTGCGCGAACGGGCTCCTTACCAGAGGCGATTGACTGCACGTGAACGAATCCAGCGATTGGACGCGCTCTACGAAGAGGTTTGGCGTCGAAGGGATGATATAAAGGCAGCGATGTGGGCGGATTTTCGAAAGCCAGCGGAGGAAGTTGATTTGACGGAAATATTCGTCATCAAAAGTGAAATTAAGGCCGTAAAGAAGAGGTTAGCTTCATGGATGAAGCCGCGCCGCGTGCCCGGCGGTCTCGCACTCATGGGTTCTGCTTCTTGGGTGAGATCGGAAGCGAAGGGTGTGGCTTTGATCATCGCTCCATGGAATTATCCTATGCAACTGATGTTCCGTCCACTGGTCGCGGCCATTGCCGCAGGGTGCACGGTCATGCTCAAACCTTCAGAAGTAACCGCCCATACAGCGCAGGTTGTTGCCGAGATTGTTTCGGTTGTGTTCGATGAACGTGAGGTTGCGCTCATCCAGGGAGGCCCGGATACGGTAACCCAGCTTCTGAATTTGCCCTTTAACCACATCTATTTCACCGGTTCGCCCGCTGTGGGCAAGATTGTGATGCGCGCTGCGGCGCAGCATCCGTGCAGTGTGACACTGGAATTGGGTGGGAAGTCACCGGTCATTGTGGATGACATGAAATCGTTGAAGTCCACTGCCCGAAAAATCGTTTGGGCGAAGCTCTCCAATGCAGGTCAAATTTGCGTTGCGCCGGATTACGTGTTTATCCCCGCTCACAGGGAACAGGAGTTCATCGAAGATCTGAAATCGGCGATGCTCGAATTGTATCCGGGTGACCTCACGGAAAACAAGGATTATCAGCGTATTGCAGCTCCAAGGCATGCTGACCGCATTCATCAACTTGTCGAGGATGCTGTGCGCAAAGGAGCCAAATTGGCGCACGGTGGCCAAGCCGATGTGGAGGGGTGTTGGGTGCAGCCGACGATTCTTTCTGAAATTGATGCAGATTCAGAAGTTTTGAACGAAGAGATATTCGGTCCAGTTCTCCCCGTAATACCCTACGCGCACTTTGATGAGGTGGTCAACTTTGTGAATGCACGTCCGACTCCGCTCGCTCTGTATCTCTACAGCAAGCGCAAAGCCTTTGTGAATGAAGCGCTCGAACGCATGCAGTCTGGCGGGGCGAGCATCAACAACTGTGTGATTCACGTGTCCAGCAATCACTTGCCTTTTGGCGGGTTGGGCAACAGCGGAATTGGCTCCGGTCACGGTGAACACGGATTCAAGGAATTCACACATTTTCGAGGGGTATACGAGCAGCGATTCGATGGAGCGGGTGCGCTCTTGATGCCTCCGTATACACCATGGAAAACCAAATTAATCGATCGATTGCTGCGTTGGTTGTAACGTTCATGGGTTGCAACGTTCGTAGCGCGTTTCTTTGTGGCAGATTTTAGCCCCATGAAACGAATCTCCTTGGCCCTTTGGGCTTCGCTATTTTTCATCCAAGTTTCTGCCCAATCCTTTGTTGATCGAGTGGATCCGCCGTTCTGGTGGACCGAGATGCCCGTGGACACCGTTCAAATCATGGTCCACGGAGACCGCGTTGCCCAGCTCGCTCCAGTGGTGGATTATCCGGGTGTGAGTATTGCCCGGGTTGTGCACGGAGATGGTCCTCATTACGCATTCATTTATTTGGCCATAGCGCCCAGTGCGCAGCCAGGAACGCTTGCGATTCAATGGCGTGATGCGACGAGTCGGAAAGGAAAAACTGTAGGGCGGACCCCATTTGAATTGAAGGAGCGTCCGCGTCGAAAGATTGAAGGTTACGACGCTTCGGATGCCATCTACCTTATTACGCCCGATAGGTTCGCCAACGGCGACCCGTCAAACGATGAGGTGTTCGGTATGTTGGAAGGCCTGGATCGATCCGATGATCACGGGCGGCACGGCGGCGACATCGCTGGGATTCGCCAGCACCTCGAATACATCCAAGACATGGGATTCACGGCCGTATGGCTGAATCCGATTCTCGAGAACAACCAACCGCAGTGGTCCTACCACGGCTACGCCACCACGGACTATTACCGGGTCGATCCGAGATTTGGTACCAATGATGAATATGCTGCTTTGGCCCAAGATGCAAGGGAGCGCGGCGTCAAGTTGATCATGGACATGATCATGAACCATTGTGGATCCGAGCATTGGTGGATGGACGATTTGCCCACGGCCGATTGGATCAACAACGGCGGTGAATTCGCCCCAACGACGCACCGCCGAACCACCTTACGGGATCCATATGCCGTGGAGAGCGATGTGGCAGAATTCTCAGACGGTTGGTTCGTGAAAGAGATGCCGGATTTGAATCAACGTCAGCCCTTGCTCGCGGACTACCTGATTCAAAACACAATTTGGTGGATCGAATTTTTGGGTATCAGTGGCATTCGGATGGATACCTACCCGTATTCCGATGCGGATTTTATGGCGCGTTGGACGTGTGAGGTGATGGCGGCTTACCCCAATTTTAATGTGTGCGGCGAAGAGTGGAGTTTGAATCCGGCGGTGTTGGCGTACTGGCAATCGGGAAAAGAAAATGCCGATGGTTATACATCTTGCTTGCCCGGGCTACTGGATTTCCCGTTGCATCACGCGGCGATGCAGTGCCTCAATGAAGCGGAAACGTGGCATTCGGATTGGGTTCGATTGTATGAAATGTTGGGCAACGACTTTTTGTATCCGGATGCGTACAACCACATCATATTTCCGGATAACCACGACATGAGTCGGGTGCACACCCAACTGGGAGACGATGTCAATCTGACGCGACTTGCAGCGTTCTTTTTTGCTACAACACGGGGCATACCTCAGTTTTATTATGGCACCGAAATCTTGATGTCCAACACAGGTGATGACAGCCACGGCAACATTCGCAGTGACTTCCCCGGGGGGTGGGAGGGTGACGAAATTTTCGCGAAGACAGGAACGGGCTTGACGCCTGAGTCCATGAGTTTTCAACGTGAAATACGCGGGCTCCTGCAATGGAGACAAGATTCGGAGGCGATCGCTCAAGGAGCGCTGGTGCATTACGTGCCTGAAGGCGGGCTGTACGCGTATTTTCGCGTGTCTGATGACCAAACGGTCATGGTGGTCTTAAATAAATCATCTGAAAGCGTGGCATTGGATCTCTCGGGTTTTGACGAGACCATGAAAGGGGCGAGGCGGCTGCGCAATGTGATTTCCGGTGAAGAATTCAATGCAGACTCCCTTGAGGTTCCTGCTTGGGCTGCTTGGGTTTTGGAAGTGCGGAATTGAATGCCTGATCTGACTCTTGCTGGGAAAGGTTTTCGTCTGTCAGGGATGTTTACTTCAGGCAAAACGTTCGCTCGCTTTTCCGTACCTTCGCACGAATTAATCTAAACACTAGAAATCCTGGGTAGATCACAGCAATCCTTCGGCAAACGCGAACGCGAAATGAAGCGCGAAAAGAAGCGCAAAGAGAAAGAAGCCAAAAAGTTGGCCCGATCAGAAAACAAAAACAGCTTGGACGACAATAGCATGATTGCTTACGTCGATGAGTTTGGCAATGTGACGGATACGCCGCCGGATCCAGCAGAGCGTGAGGAAATCAACGCGGAAGATATCGAGTTGGGGATCCCCAAAAAGGAAAAGATTGAGGTTGACGTGGTTCGCACAGGTTTTGTGTCCTTCTTCAACGACTCTAAGCAATTTGGATTCATTCGCGATGCGGCGACGCAGGAGAGCATTTTTGTTCACGCGAGCAATACGAAGGAGCCCATTACCGAGAACATGAAGGTGCGTTTCGAAGTGGAGCAATCACCGCGGGGGTTGTCGGCCATCAAGGTCGAAGCAGACAAATAAGTTGATCTTATGATGGCGGATAGATTCCGCCTTGGCCGCTTGGACATAGG
>CAJQLF010000047.1 GCA_905479115.1 uncultured Flavobacteriales bacterium | reverse complement strand
ATACCGGACAATGTCAAATTATGAAATCAATCCTATAATCTGAAGTAATAGACCATCGCACCAAGCCTTTCAAAAAGGCACAAAAAAAACAAGCCTCGAAAAAACGAGACTTGTCTAGAATGGCTCCTCCTCTTGGACTCGAACCAAGGACCCTCTGATTAACAGTCAGATGCTCTAACCAGCTGAGCTAAGGAGGAATATTCGGACGGCAAAGATAATCCTTTCTTATTGTTCCGTGAAGAAAACAAGGAAAATTTTACCTCCGTTCGCTTTACGCATGAGGACGGGGAAAGTTGCATTTGTGCTCGATGGGCGCGGATTAACCGATATCTTTGCGGCCACAACTGAGCAAAAATGAGTCTAGTAACCGTCGGAACCGTGGCCTTTGATGCCATCGAAACACCTTTTGGATCGTCAGGTAAAATAGTCGGTGGAGCCGCTTCGTACATCGGGTTGAGCGCCAGTCAATTCGTAAAAGAACAGCACATCATTTCTGTCATTGGGGATGATTTTCCTTCAGAATTCGTTCGTGAACTGGAGTCCCGGGGAATAAGAACGGAAGGATTGGAGCGGCGTGTGGGCGAGAAGAGTTTTTATTGGGAAGGCAAGTACCACATGGACATGAATTCACGCGACACCTTGACCACGGAGCTCAATGTCCTGGCCGACTTTCAGCCCCGCGTCCCAGAAGCTGCAAGCCATGCGAAGTATGTGATGCTAGGGAACCTTGATCCCAATGTACAAGCGAGCGTCTTGGATCAAATGGCGGAGCGCCCAAAGTTGGTGGTTCTGGATACGATGAATTTTTGGATGGACATCGCCCTGGAGCCCCTGAAGGCGGTGTTGAAGAGAATCGACGTTTTGACCATCAACGATGAAGAAGCACGGCAGCTTTCGGGTGAGCATTCGCTGGTGAAGGCGGCAAAGAAAATACTGGAGATGGGCCCTACAACATTGGTCATCAAAAAGGGCGAGCACGGTGCCTTGCTATTCAACAGCGAGGAGGTATTCTTCGCTCCGGCACTCCCATTGGAAGAAGTATTGGACCCCACGGGGGCGGGAGATACGTTTGCTGGCGGGTTCGTTGGGTACCTCGCCCACACAGATGACACCTCTTTTGCCAATATGAAACGTGCGGTCGTCCTGGGTTCAGCCCTTGCCTCTTTTACGTGCGAAAAATTCGGCACAGAGCGAATGTTGACGTTGACCGAATCAGAACTGGATGAGCGGATTCAGCGATTTGTTGATTTGGTCGATTTTGACATTGTGCTGAAGGCTTGACCCCCCAGGTGTTTCGACCTTAATCTTCACCTTCTGCTTTGGCTGCAGGAGCATACGCTGGGAGCCACAAAACCGGATCAAGCGGTTGGCCTTCAACCCACCATTCAAAATGGGAATGTGGCCCAGTCGAATGGGTGCCGGTCCCACCGAGAATGGCAATGGGATCGCCCGCTTGAATTCGGTCACCGACTTCTACCAACAACGATTGGTTGTGTTTGTAGATGGATTGCCGGCTTCCGAAGTGCTGAATACTTACAACATATCCGCCGTCTGAAGTATACGATGCCAGCGTAATGACACCGTCATCTACGGCGTGAATGATCGAGCCTATCGGCGCCACGAAATCGACCCCAAAATGACCAATACTCGGATCGTACTTGGAAGAGATTTCTCCCTGCAAAGGCGGAAAAGGAATGCTTTTGGAACTGCGCGATCCGCTTTGGGCGCGTTGCAATGAAAATTGGTCCTCTTCTTCCACACGTTCCCGCAAAGCCAGCTCTTCTTCGGTAATGCCCCACGCTTCAAGTTCGCCTTCTGAATTAGCCAAGGATGCTGAATCCAAGGCTTCGGTGGTGATGTCATCCGGTACAATTTCGCCACGCAACAAGGTGCGGAGAGCTGACAGGTACTGCTCTTGGACGTTCAATGCGAGCAAAGCGCTATCTGCTTTGATCTCTGCAAGGATTGCGCTTTGCCGAGAGTCTTCACTGACATACCCCGGAATAACGCGCTCTTTGAGAGGGGTCCACCCGATGACGGCGTAGGTTATTCCTCCAATTAAAAGAATCAAGGTGACCACGGTTGACGCCACCCCCCAGCGGGTTACGGTCATTTGCCACGCTTCCTTGTACGATTGTTTTTCGTGCAGAATAAGCAGGTAGGGCTTGAACCATCGTTCGCGGAAGTCTTGGAAATTTGCCATGAATGTGTGCAAATATCGCTGAATACTTAAAAAGGAATCGATTCGTCAGCTCGTTTGGAATAATTTAGCGGATTCTGCGTTGAGCACGAGTCCATGGGATTGAACAGTATGCGTAAAATTCGAGTGTTGGGTTGGGGGGCCGCGGCCCTTCTTTTGTCGGGGTGCTCAACAACGCGCGATGGGTTGGTCTATCGCGCCTATCACAACATGCACGCCAAGTACAATGGGTTTTTCTACGCCAATGAGGCAATGGAGGAGGCTGATCAAGTATTGTATGAAGGGTATAAGGAGAACTGGGATGAAATTCTTCCGGTGTTTCCGCCGGTCGATGAATCCACGGCACAGCAAGTGTACCCCTTGATGGAGCGGGCGATCGAGAAGTGCACGAAAGTGGTAGACGAACACACGATGTCTCCTTCGCGACGTGAACAGAAAGACTTGAAACGTCCGGAGCTGAATAAATGGATCGATGATAACTACGATGTGATTGCTCGGGCCCATCTAATTAAAGGTGAAAAAGAAAAAGCCCTAGAGGTCTTCCAATACCTCACCCGCACATTGGACTATCCGGATGCTCAAGCTTGGTCCAACGCGTGGATGGCACGGACCTACATGGCCATGGACGATAAGGTTAGGGCGAGCAACACGCTGATTAAGGCCGCACAAACAAAGCGCGTCGAAGACCCCGAGGTCATGGTGTATGTCCATGAGGTTTATGCTGCTTTTCATTTGAAATACGAGGACATTGAGGCTGCGATTGAACAGCTGGAGGAGGCCATGGATTTCGTGGAGAAGAAAAAGGATTATGCTCGACTGCTCTTTATTTTGGCCCAATGTTACGAGGCGGCGGGACAATCGGAGAAGGCCATTGAGCGGTACAATGAGGTTGTTGACTTGCGCACCCCCTATGAGCTCGAGTTTTACTCAAAAATCAAGCAGGCCATGGCGTTTGATCGCCGTGAAAATGACAGCGAACCCATTATTCTTTTGTTGGAGGAGATGCTGGATGACGACAAGAACATCATCTACCAAGACCAGATTTTTTATGCCCTAGCTACGCTTGCACTGGAGGAACGACGCAAACTTGATGCGGTTGATTTATTGAAGGAAAGCCTCCTCGTCAATGAGGAGAACACCCGCCAAAGGATGAAGAGTTACCTGATGTTGGGTGATTTGTACATGGAAGACCTTGATTACACGAATGCGCAGGCCTACTACGATAGTGCGCGCTCATTCATGGAAGATGAGAATCAACGGTTTGATGAGGTTGATGCGATGGCCGATAACCTAACGGAACTTGTGACCAACCTGAATACCATCACGGAACAAGACAGTTTGCTGGAGATTTGTGACTTACCAGAGAACGAAAGAGACAATCGAATTGCAGAGATCATCGCTCAATTGGAAGAGCAGGAAGAGGCTAGAAAGCTTGCAGAGGAGGCAGCGGCGGAAGCTGAACTTGCGAATGCAGGAGATGCAGGGGCGGGCATGTTTTGGCCATACAACGCACAATTGAAAATCGCAGGACGACGGAACTTCACGGATTATTGGGGCGATCGAATACTGGAGGACCATTGGCGGCGATCAACGAAAATGAACGCGGCCTTTTCGAACGAAACAGGAGTTGGAGAGCAAGAAGACGCTGGATCGGCTGTTGTCGAGGACGAGCTCTTGCCAGGTGAAATCCCGAGTTACGAGGAGCTGCTTGCAGGGTTGCCGTGTGATTCAATCGAGCGAGAAAACTCCGTGGCAATGATCGCTGAAGCCTACTATAATGCGGGCTTGGTCTACAAGGAAAAACTCTCGGACCTTGAGAACGCTATTGACACGTGGACTGAATTGACCGAGCGAATGGAAGAGAGTGAGTTTCACCCTACGTCATACTACCAATTGTATCGAACGTATTTGCAGCGGGAGGTAGAGGAGAACTACCAAAGCCCATTTTGTGAAACTTGCAATTCTGAATACTGGAGCGCTCAAGTTTTGAGCCGGTATCCGAATTCTGAATGGGCGATTTTGATAGAGAACCCGGATTTTGCAGATCAGGCAGCGGTACTAAATGAGGAGCAGCGATTGGCATACGAAGAACAGCTGCAGCGGTATTACGGCAAGGGATACCAGGAGGTTTTGCTCGCGTGTGATGAGGTGATCAATTACACCCCATCGGATAATTACGTTTGCAAATACCGATTGCTCCGGGCTCAATCCATTGGTGGGCTGAGCGCATACGCAGGGGGTGATCGCCGAGCGTATTTTGATGCACTCAGTCAAGTCGTAACATACTGTGAGGACTCAGAGGAGGCGGTGTATGCTCAAGCGCTGTTGTCTGCGCTTAATGCCAATCCCGAAAAAAACAAAGAAGACAAAACAGAAGCTGAAGCAGTGGAGGAGGTCGCCTGGGAACACAAGCCCTACCTCGAACATTATTTCGGAATGCTCGTGCCGGTGGGACGGGGCAATGTTGAGGAGTTGCGGGCGTCTATCGCTGATTTTAACAGCGAGTTCTTTGGTTCGAATGAATTGCGCGTCACGGCCAATCTCATCAACCGAAATTTTCAGATTGTCTTGGTAAAAGACTTCAAGCGCCAGGACTACAGCCTGGACTACTTTGAAGTATTTACAAATAACACCGGCATTTTGGGCACCATCAACACATCGGGTTATGGCCTCTTCACCATCTCCACAGAAAACTACATTGAGCTATTCAAAAACAAGGAAACTGAGAGTTACCTCCGTTGGTTTGAAAAAGTGTACCTCGAGGGTGGTGAATAACGTGCTTAAAGTTTCGTGAATCGAATTACCTTTGCCCCATGATTGGAACGAATAAAAAATCCCAGAGACCAGAAACTTCGTCAGAAAATGCGGTAAACCGCATTGCAAAAGGCACCGTCTTTGAAGGTGTACTTCGGAGTGAAAACAACGTTCGAGTTGACGGAACATTTGAGGGTGACCTGATCACCAAGGGCCGTCTAGTCGTTGGAATTTCAGGCTCAATCAAAGGATCTGTTTCTTGTGCTCACTGCGAAACAGAAGGTGAAATGGACGGCAATATCATCGTTCAAGAACTTTTTGTTTTGAAGGCCACGGCCAAGGTGAACGGAGAAATCCAATACGGTCAACTTTCGGTAGAAAGTGGCGCGCAAGCAACGGGTAATTTGCACTTGACGTCCAAGGTGAAGGACATCAAGGGGGCGAACCATGAACAGTCATCCGTGCCAAAGGAGAAGGTTGGGCAACGACAAACGGTAGCGGTTTAATCCGCACCGCGCTCATTTTGGAGCCTTTGAACCGTTCTTCAAAGCCGAACAAAAAAAGTTTTTTACGCTTCTCAAGCATGACGTTTACCATGGCGGGAAGTATCGGTGTGGCTGTGTGGCTCGGTCGATGGTGGGATGAATCCACAGGACGCGACTTTCCAATAGGAACAATCCTCGGAGGTGTATTGGGGACCATCGGGGCGATGTATACGGTGATTAAAGAACTGTCGAAGTAGATGAAGTTTGAGATTCAACTCTTGCTGGCGAACGTTCTGCTTTATTCCGTGAGCCGAGCAATTCCGGCGCTGCAACCGTTTACTGAATCGACAATCTGGATGTCGCTCGTGCTGGGATATTTCGGTCTAACGGTGCTGCTTAACAAGTGGATTCAATCCGCAGCGAGGCGGTCCCCGATTCAGTTTGTGACTGCAGTCAATGGATCAACGGCCATCAAGATGTTACTGAGTTTAGCGGTGGCAACCTTTTACCTTGTGCAGGTGGGAGGAGAATTCCGGGTGCACTTTGTTATGGGATTGTTTATCGCATTCGCTCTCAATACCGCGATGCTCGTGGTCGAATCGCAAAAATTGTCATCAAAGGATAAGAATTGAAGATTTCCACGAGAAGGGGTAAAGAAAATCGAAAAACTTCAATGCTGCCTGTGTTTAGTTGACTACTTTTGCGCCGAATTCTACTGGAACGACTTACATGAATCGCTTTATTCGCTCGGTTGGAGTTTTGATTGTCGCCATTGGTTTGGCGGGTGGCTTGCCGTTAGCGGCTCAAGACCACGGCGATCATTTGGATGCTAGCAGTGAGCACACTGCAGTCCAAGGAAGCGAGGAATCTCACGAGCATGAGGGTCACGAGCATGAGGGTCACGAGCACGAGGAATTCGTAGCGGGAACCTTTATCATTCATCACATAGCGGACGCGCACGACATCCACTTGTTTGGCGACGTGCACATTCCCCTGCCAGTAATCTTGTTCTTGGAGGGACATGGTCTCCAATTATTCATGAGCAGTGCCTTTGATGGCCATGGTCACGGTGACAAGCACCTGAGTCGAGAAGGAATAGAGTATACGTTGCACGCAGAGGACGGGGTGTTAGAAGATGGCCGTTCTGTGGTTTCGGGACAAATCACAGCATCCGAGGCCGGAGCCGCTATTGGGTTGTATGACCTTTCTATCACGAAATCCGTCTTTGGAATGCTCGTCATCCTTGCATTGATGGTTTGGATGTTCTTAGGGATCGCGGGATCGTATAGAAAGAATCCAGGTAAAGCACCGAAAGGAATCGCGAATGCCATGGAACCGCTGATCATGTTCATTCGGGATGAAATTGCTAAGCCGTCTATAGGAGATAAAGCCGATCGATTTATGCCGTTCTTATTGACGGTGTTCTTCTTCATCTTTTTTTGCAACCTCCTCGGATTGGTTCCGTTTTTGGGAGCATTCAACATTACAGGTACCATCGGCGTGACAGTCGTTTTGGCCACGCTTGTTTTCTTGCTGACTAACCTCAACGGAAATAAGCATTACTGGGGACATATTTTCTGGCCTCCAGGCGTTCCGCTTCCTGTGAAGATAATCCTCGTTCCGATCGAGGTGTTTGGTATACTTATGAAGCCCGCTGTATTGATGATTCGTTTAACAGCGAACATATCTGCGGGACACATCATCATTCTCGCTTTCACGAGTTTGATTTTCATCTTCGGTGACGGCGGACAAGCTGTTGGCGCAGGATCAGGCATGGGGATTTTCTCCACTGCGTTTATGATATTTATGTATTTCTTGGAGTTGTTGGTTGCATTTTTGCAAGCGTTCGTTTTCACATTGCTTGCTGCGATTTATTTCGGAGATGCAACCCACGACCCCGCACATCATTGAGTTAAAATCTGTCCACATTAAAACCCAACATTATGGAATTGTTGAGCATTCTTTTTGAAATCGGAGTAGGTCAAGGTCTTGCAGGCCTTGGTGCAGGAGCAGCAGCTATTGGAGCTGGTATCGGTGTAGGTCGCATAGGCGGTTCTGCATTGGAAGCGATGGCACGCCAACCTGAAGCTACCAGTGACTTGCGTTCGAACATGATTGTCGCGGCCGCACTCGTTGAGGGTGTTGCGCTGTTTGGCATCATCATTTGCTTGTTAGTCGCCCTCGGATAATCCAATTATGGGAGCGTTACTCACACCGGCCTTAGGGACCGTCATTTGGGCATCCATTGCGTTTCTTGTAGTGCTGTTTGTGCTCAAGCGTTTTGCTTGGGGCCCAATTCTTGCTGCTCTGGATGAGCGTGAGCAATCCATTGCAGGAGCCTTGAATGAGGCTGATAAAGTCCGCAAGGAAATGGCCGAGTTGGCCGCGAGCAATGAAAACGAATTGAAAGAGGCGCGAGCAGAACGCGATCGAATGATGCGGGAAGCACGCGAAATGGCCGATTCGTTAATAGCTGAAGCAAAAAACAAAGCTCGGGAGGCTGCCGATAAAGAAGTTGCCTCTGCCAAGGATGCCATTGCCATTGAGCGCAAGGCAGCCGTTGCGGAGTTGAAGGCTGAAGTTGGCAATCTCTCATTGGACATTGCCGAGCGGTTGCTTCGAGAAAAACTGGAGTCTTCTGACGAGCAAAAAGCGCTTGTCAATCGGCTCATTGACGAATCTCCGCTGAACTAATCCCATGGCAACTCCACGCGCAGCCATACGATATGCTAAGTCCTTGTTCAGCCTTGCGGAAGAACAAGGTTCCATCGATGCGATGGAGCAGGACGTACGCACCTTGCATGCGACGATTGAAGCAGCTGAAGACCTTGAGTTGATGCTGCAGAGTCCCGTAATCAAGGCGGATGCGAAAGAGAAAATCTTAGTGAAGATTTTTGAGGGCCATATCAGTGACCTTTCCCTGGGGTTTGTAAAGCTTCTAGTCCGAAAAGGAAGAGAGTCCATCTTGCCTGCCATTATGCTTGAGTCGCAGGGGTTAATCAGGAGCAAACGAAACATTAGGGTTGCGGAAGTGAAGACTGCCGTGCCCATGGATGATGAGCTGCGCAGCCGAGTAGCTGCCGCACTCACCAAGCTACACGATGGCGAAGTCGAATTACAGGAGACCGTGGAACCCAGCCTGCTCGGCGGATTCCAACTGCTCATGGACAATCAAATGATTGACGCGAGTATCAAGCGGGAACTGGAATTGCTTCGTCGCCATATTACAGATCACGATTACGAGCCGGAATTTTAACCGGACACAAACCGAATATCAGCCGAAATCATGGCAGAAATCAATCCAGCAGAAGTCTCTTCCATCCTACGTGAACAACTCGCGGGCGTTAAGTCTGCGGCACAACTGGAAGAAGTAGGTACAGTCCTTCAGGTCGGAGATGGCATTGCGCGCATCTATGGCCTAAGCAATGTTGAATCCGGTGAATTAATCGAGTTTGACAATGGCGTTCGTGGCATCGCCTTGAACCTAGAGGAAGACAACGTCGGTGCCGTTTTATTGGACCCTTCTGGGGATCTGAAAGAGGGTTCGACGGTCAAGCGAACGGGCCGGATTGCCTCCGTCCGTGCAGGTGAAGGAATGCTCGGACGCGTAGTGAATACGTTGGGTGAGCCCATCGATGGGAAAGGCCCCATTGCAGGTGATCTGTTTGAGATGCCTATCGAGCGCAAGGCACCGGGGGTTATCTACCGACAACCTGTGAGTGAGCCTCTGCAGACAGGTATAAAGGCGATTGATGCGATGATTCCAATTGGCCGTGGTCAGCGGGAGTTGATCATTGGAGATCGGCAGACGGGTAAGACCACTGTAGCGATTGATACCATCATCAACCAACGTGAATTTTACGAGGCGGGTGAACCGGTATTCTGCATCTATGTCGCCATTGGTCAGAAGGGATCGACCGTTGCAGGAATTGTGAAGACATTGGAGGAGAACGGAGCATTGCCTTACACGGTAGTCGTTGCCGCGACAGCTTCGGACCCCGCGCCGCTTCAATTCTACGCACCCTTTACAGGTGCGGCGATCGGTGAATTTTTCCGAGATACAGGACGAGCGGCATTGGTCGTTTATGATGATTTATCCAAGCAAGCCGTAGCGTACCGAGAGGTTTCATTGTTGTTGCGTCGTCCTCCAGGACGAGAGGCCTACCCAGGTGATGTCTTCTACCTGCACAGCCGGCTTCTTGAGCGAGCAGCAAAGGTTATCGGGGAACAAGGGATTGCTTCTCAAATGAATGACTTGCCTGCTTCCTTGAAGGATAAAATCAAGGGAGGAGGATCGTTGACGGCATTGCCGATCATTGAGACACAGGCGGGTGACGTTTCAGCGTACATCCCAACGAACGTAATCTCCATTACGGACGGTCAGATTTTCTTGGAGTCTAATTTGTTCTTGAGCGGTATTCGCCCCGCAATTAACGTGGGGATCTCTGTGAGTCGTGTGGGAGGTAATGCTCAAATTAAGTCGATGAAGAAAGTTTCGGGTACTTTAAAACTCGACCAAGCACAGTACCGGGAGTTAGAGGCTTTCGCGAAATTTGGTTCAGACCTCGACGATGCCACCAAGGCGGTTCTCGACAAAGGAGAGCGCAACGTGGAAATTCTAAAGCAGGATCTCAACAGCCCGATGCGGGTGGAGGACCAAATCGCAATTATTTACTGCGGTGTGGAAGGTCTATTGAAGAGCGTACCTGTCAAGAAAGTGAAGGAATTCGAAGTTGCCTTCCTCGACTATCTGCGTTCGAAGCATGCAGACACCATGGACCAACTGAAGAATGGAAAGTACGGTGATGAGCAAAAAGCGGTTCTCACCGCTGCGGCAAAAGAAATGACGGCTCAATACGCATAAAAGATGTCGGGCGGACTCAAAGAAGTAAGGGAGCGAATTACATCGGTGCAAAACACCGTTCAAATTACCTCTGCCATGAAAATGGTGGCAGCTGCCAAGTTGCGCCGAGCGCAGGATGCGATAACACGCATGAGGCCTTATGCTGAAAAGCTCCAGGCGGTCTTGTCCAATGTCAGCGCATCTTTAGACAGCAGTGACGGAGTGTACTCCCAGAAACGAGACGTTCAGCGGGTGTTGCTGGTCGCCATTACTTCGAACAGGGGATTATGTGGGGGCTTTAACAACAACATCATTAAGGCGGTGAAGAATGCGATGTCGGATGGTACCGTAGAGTACCATGTGCTGCCGTTGGGAAAGAAAGCCAACGACGCATTTAAAAAGGACAAATCCACCGAGCCAGAGGGATTCGGGGAGGAGGACTGGAAGATCTTTGATGATTTGAATTTCGACGCAGCGCAGGCCGTGGCGGAAAAAATCATGGCACAATTTGAAAACGGAACGTACGACGAAGTCAAGATTGTCTACAACCGATTTATCAATGCGGCGGTTCAAGAGCCTACGTTTGAAGCATACCTGCCACTAGAAGCCGCCGCTGCGGATACAGCCGAAGAAGGACCAGATACGGAGTATATCTTCGAGCCAAATCAAACAGAAATCATCGAGCGCATCATTCCCAATTCACTGAAGGTTCAGTTGTATAAGGGTTTGCTTGATAGCCATGCTTCAGAGCACGGTGCCCGAATGACCGCGATGCACCAAGCCACAGAAAACGGTGGCGAGCTGTTGCGTGACCTCCGAATTTCTTACAACAAGGCCCGTCAGGCTGCGATTACGACCGAGATTTTGGAGATTGTTGCCGGCTCAGAGGCACTCGAGGGATAAAATCTTCTTGGCATTGTCCTTGCTTTAGGCGGTGTGGCATTAGCTTAGAACCGTGGGATTTCAAACGCGCATCTTATTTTCTATGTTGCTCGTCATTGTTCTGTCATTGACAGGAACAATGTATGTAGCATGGCAGTTTGCTACGGAACAAGAGGAGGCATACAATACGCAGCGGCTGATTAGAAAGGAAGCGGCTGTGCAACGCAGCCTGGAATACACCCTGGACCGCTTACCGCACACCTTCCAAACCAAAGATATTCCGGTTGCTTTTTCAGATCGAATTTGTGAACTGGCGGATATCCATGGGATGGACATTGCTCTATACCATCCGTCTGGACGGTTATTGACGCAGTCGTCGCTGAATGACGATGTTGGGGCTGAGATTTCCCTTACCGTTGACGTTTTAAAAGCGTTAAGCGCATCCGATGAACGCATCCAAGGAACGAATTATGGCGCAGCAGTCAAGGTATATTGGAACGTGCGGGACCAGCAGAATTTAATCTTAGGCATTGTTGCAGTGCGCTATGAGCGTCGGGCACTGGAATCAGGAGGTTTTCGGGCATTTTGGAGTCAATTGGCACCTTTGTATGTAGTGCTGTTCTTAGGAGGGATGATTGTAGCGGCCATTTTATCGAATGGTCTTGTAAAGAATCTGAGAATAATTCGGGATCGTATGCGGGAGCTAGACCCGCAAGAAGCGCAGACGCCCATTGCATACACGCGTCGAGATGCCATCGGTGAATTGGTGGATCAATACAATGAACTATTGAAGCACTTGGAGGTGACCGTGGAAGAATTGGCCAAAAAGGAGAGGGATGGTGCTTGGCGAATCATGGCGATGCAGGTCGCTCACGAAATTAAGAACCCACTGACGCCAATTAAGCTGGGCGCGCAGCACCTTGAACGTGCATGGGCGGATAACCGACCTGATTTTGAAGAGCGTCTAAAGCGTCACTGCCGTGTAGTAACGGAGCAAATTGACGTGCTTTCAGATATTGCGCAGGACTTTTCGATGCTAGCAGCTGTGGGCTTGAGTGAAATGGAATCGATTGATGCTGTTTCTGCATTGAGAGAATCCGTCGCGATGTATGAGGCGGCGGCTCCGAATGTTAAGTGGGATTGCGACGGGATCTCCACGGAATCGCTTTGGATGAAAGGCTCAAGACCACATCTATTGAGGGCCTTTAATAATGTTCTGTCCAATGCGGTGGATGCAGTCGAAAAAGAACCGCAACCGATGATCACGGTGAGTGCATATAATGAAGGAAATCAGTTAATTGTGTGCGTAGAGGACAATGGAATGGGCATGACCCAAGAGCACCAAAGTTCAATTTTTCAACCACGGTTTACATCAAAGAAAAAGGGAACGGGTCTAGGCCTGACGATTACGCAATCCATTGTTAATCAAATGAATGGAGCTATTTCTGTTTCTTCTGTACACGAAGTTGGTACGGTGTTCACGGTCTCGTTTTTGGCGACCGAGTGATTAATGAATGCCAAACGGATGATAACGAATGCAGCGTTGACTCCGATGACGATGTTTCCCAGCGTGGAGCTGCTATTCTCGCAGCGTATTTAGCCCGTATTTTCTTCGATGCTGCTCAAACGCATTTCTTGGCTGTTGAGGCTTTTGATGCTGCTGAGCGCAGATGGCTCTGTTCCGGTACGCATGCAGTACCCACTTGATGAGCAAAAATTGAACAATGAGAACTGGACAACCGCTACAAATGGTGGTGCAGATAATC
Organism: uncultured Flavobacteriales bacterium; assembly: GCA_905479115.1. GTDB lineage: Bacteria > Bacteroidota > Bacteroidia > Flavobacteriales_D > Sanyastnellaceae > UA16. The sequence goes on along the minus strand of CAJQLF010000047.1, from coordinate 417 downwards.
TCCTCACAACCAAAATGTAGTGGGGTGTGAACTAATTTGCTACAGCATAGACTGAATAAAAACCCCGCCTCGAGCGGGGCTTTTTCATTCTGAATTATTCTGTTTGCAAGCAGGGGATCACAACGGGTCGGCTCGGCGTTGCGTCCATGTCAAATGCTGCTGTTTGCAGGTTGAGTAAGTGCCGGCCGTCTGGAAGAGAATCGGGGGCGTATACAAGCTCTGTAATGGTAGCTTGGTGCCGTGGGGACTCAGGATAGGTCCAGAAGGCATGGTGAGCCTCTAAAGCACCCCCATCTACCTCTCGGTCTACACTGGGCAGGTCGACGAGGAGATGGTCAACGCGCCGCTCCACCAGCCAATCCATTGACTCTCGATCGAAATAGGGCGGATTCGTGTTGGACCAATTCCGACCCCGCT
>CAJQLF010000046.1 GCA_905479115.1 uncultured Flavobacteriales bacterium | reverse complement strand
CATCAACGGCTTGGGGCCTGCTCAGCATATGGGCAGCCATTACAGGTTTCCAGGTGGTTCACGAATTTCAACACGAGTTTTTCCATCACCCTGCTCATGGCGCAGAGCATCATCATCCGCATCATTGCGACGGACATGGCCACGCCTCTGCATTGGATGGAGAAGAGCCCGGCATTGTACCTGCGGACCATGCCTGCTTGATTTGCGATTGGGAGTGGGCGCCCGCAGACCCTGCGGACGGTTTTAATTTCGCTTCATCATTGCCGGAGTGGATGGCAATTCGAGCCATTGGAACTGCACAAAGTGGGGTCGCCCAAATTGGTCACTGTTCCGCAAACACGCTCCGAGGACCCCCATTGAAAGGTTGATTATTCAATCATCTTAATCTTTCAATTTTCCGCCTTTCATGAACGCACACCATCTGGACCATCCGGAAGGCAAACACGTGCATGTTCATTCGATTGCGACGCGGTGGGTGTTGGCTGCACAGCTTATTCTTTCAGTAAGTCTGCTTCCAACAAGCCCGCTAAGCGCGCAAACGAATGCAACCGTCCACGGACATGTCTTTCGCATCGGACTCCAAACCCCCATTGAGGACGCTTTAATCATCGCTTGGCCCTGTAGTCAAACAGCGACAACGGACCGCACAGGACGTTTTGAAGTGGAGTGCTCCACGGACATCGATTCCTTGACGTTCGTTGCAAGCGCCTTTGAAACGCACACCATTGCCGTGCTCGAAAATGACCACGTCGATGTATGGCTTTTGCCGCTTGAGGTGCAGTTGTCCCTCGTATCCATCCTGGCCAGTCAATCCAAGGAACGGGAGACGCAATCCCTCCCAAGCCATGATTTGATGGCCACGCTGGACCGCACCCCAGGACTTCAAAGTCTGGATCTCGGGGCTGGCATGATTCAGCCCGTCATTCGAGGTCTCTATGGAAGCCGGGTGGCGGTGCTCGAAGACGGGGTACCTCAACAGGGAGGGCGCTGGGGAGCCGACCACGGCATTCTTGCTGATCCTGAACTCTTCGGTTCATTCGCGTGGATTCCCGGGGGAGGGCATCTCTGGATGGGACCTGGGGCAATCGGCGGTGGCATGCGCTTGAAAGGACCTGAGCGCGACGTGATCGATGGTGAAAATACGCGGTGGGGGGTCTCCTATCGGATGGGCGACAACCGAAGCAAAGTGTTCGCGTTGCACAACTCAACCCAAGGGGCAAGCCACTGGTATGCTGGGCTTTCTGGAGCCGTGTTTGGTGACCAGAATGTTCCGCAGTCCACCTTCTCTTATCTGGGGCGAACCTATGCACTGGATGAAAAAAAACTGCCCAATACCGCCGGTCGTGCGACCCATGCAGTCCTCGGATATGATCGCCTTTCCTCAACAGATCGGAAAATCACGGGAACGTTGCGAGCATCTGAAGTGGTTCAAGGACTATTTCCAGGGATTGTGGGAGTTCCCAGGCAGGGGGATTTGGCCGTGAACCCCTCCCCTTTTGCTGTCGCACTGCCCGCTCAAAAAGCGAGGCGTCTGCAAGCGACAGGAAAATGGGAAACGGGAGTCGATCATACGCGCCATCAGCACCATCTCAAGGGATCGATTTCTTGGTTTCAGCGCGAGGAATTGGCACCGCCACATGCCCACGGTTGGGGGCCCGAACCAGACTCCAACCTGAGCTTACACCTTGAAGAATGGACGGGGTTCATCGAATCTGTTTGGAAGGGCGCCCATGGTTCCATTGGACTTCAAGCGGAAGGATTGAATGCAAAGGCTTCGGGATGGGAGTTTTTGGTCCCTGACCACACCCGTCTCCGAACCTCCGCAATCGGAGAAGGAGCCATTGGAAAACACACTTTGGGATTGAGAACAGACCTCATCTGGACATCCCAAGCGGCTTATTCCGAGCCTTTGTATGATTCGAATAACACCCTCGTCGGATCCGATATCCGTTCTGAATCCATGCGGAGATTCATTCCCGGGGGCATGCTCTCATGGCAATATACCATCGAGCCTGCGGAAGCCCACTGGAAAGGAACGGCATCGGCAACGGCCTATTCACGTGCACCGAGCAATTATGAACTGGGGGCCAATGGAATTCACCACGGTACCTTTCGATTTGAGCAAGGACAGGCGAATTTGCGTGCTGAGAAAGCACTTGAAGGACGATTCCAAGCGGCCTCCGTACCCTCGGAAAAGCTATGGGGCTGGTCTTTACAGACCTTCTTTGCTGTCCATCAAGACTTCATATCATTGAATCCCAGCGCGTCTTTTGCACCCATATCGCATGCGGGCCAAGTCTACGTTTTTCAAGCAATGGATGTACTCCGAACAGGAGTCGAGACACAGCTTGACAAGCAACTTGGACCTTGGACTGCAAGCGCTTCCGCTTCCCTACTCGGTCAATGGGAAGTGCAGACTGGACTTGGACTGCCCTTTACAACGCCCCCACAACTGCGAATGGAATTGGATTACCAATTCCACGAAAAAGGCAGCGTTCGTATCGCGTTCAAAGCCATTGGCAATGCCAATCTAACCGCCCGAAATGAAGCACCAACGGAGGGAACTTCATTGTGGGAGAGCGGTTTGGACTTGCCTTTAAAGCGAGGGCGACTTTCCCTCGCGGTCAACAACCTCTTCAACGTCGAGTGGCTGGATCACACCAGTGCGTATCGCGCACTTGGCCTGGTCGCTCAAGGACGTTGGATTCAAATCGGTTTTGCATCAAACCTGCAACCGAAACAACCTTAAAAACAAACAACCATGAACGATTTATTTTTATCCAATGACCGCCTGAATGCTGGGACTCACACCTCGTCATTTAGTGCAGCTGCTGCCCTCATTTTATTGTCCGGGGTAATCCTCTTGAGCTCATGCGGCAAGACAGATACCGAGGCCCCCACCATTTGCACGGAGACGGGCACGGAATTCAGCGTCCTTGCCGATGAAGTCGAAGCGATGGCAGGTACCCAAATCCTGATCTCGGATTCGTTTTGTGACAACGAAGAGCTGAGTGAAGTGCGATGGGATGTGCACAATGCAGCCGACCATGCTCACGAAGAGGGCGACGCCGATGAAGGCTTTGTTTTGCACAGTGGAACAAACTGGGAAGTGCTCGAAACAAGCTCCCTTGCGGGAACAAGTGACGATGCATCATTGACGTTGAATATCCCCTTGACCGCCCGCGGTGTTTGGGATGTTGTCGTATCACTCGTGGATGCGGAAGGCAATGCGGCAACCGATGTGGTCACGCAGCTGCACATCGAAAACGAGCACATTCCCGAATTTTCCCTTCTTGCAGTCGATGGTGTGGATCCAGCGACATGGCCAGGTGAACCCAGCTGGGCGCAAGGTTCAACTGTGAATATCGAGGGCAGTGTGACTGACTCAGACGGGCTCAATGCAGTGCAAATTCTGCTCGTTAGGGAATCCGATGAAACAGTCATCTGGGAAGCTCCTGCTGCTGAACCTGATGGAGTCATAGAATTCACCTTTGCATACGGGGTGGTCATCCCTGCGAACGCGGATGCGGGTGAATACCACGTTGAAATGCGCGCAACAGATGCAGCGGGAAACGAAACAGAAACGGGCTTTCACGTAGAAATTGAATGAGCCTTCAAGCTTCCTCGTCCTTTCCGGGCGGGGAAGCTTTTTCTCTTTGGAGTCATTCAATCTTCAATTCACACGAGATGACCAGGTAATTTTCGCATGGACTTTCAAGCTAAATTGTCCATTAAAATTGAATTCGTTTTGAAAACAACGTTTTTCACTTCAAGTCATGCGAACGAACCTGCTGATTTTTAATTTCTTTTTGGCGCTCACGGCCTCTGCCCAATTGACCATGCCGCACGAAGAGTCCGAGCACGAGGGCACTTGGCTTCAATGGCCCCACAATTACACCTACGGTTTTGGCGCGGAGGACATGGAGATGAGCTGGGTCGAAATGACGGCAGCGTTGACCAGCGGTGAACGGGTCCACCTCATCGCCTATGCGGAAGAAGAGGTTGTTCATATTGCCAATTTACTTGAAGCAGCCGGAGTCGACATGGGACAAGTCGACTTCCAAGTCTGCCCCACCGATGATTTCTGGGTCCGCGACAATGGACCCATTTTTGCGCAGAGCGGTGCAGGCGAGTGGCTGATTTTGGATTGGGGATTCAATGGCTGGGGCGGCGACGCACCCTTTGCTTTGGACGATGCTGTCCCGACTGCCATCGCATCCAACCTGAACCTCGAAGTCATCGACCTCAGCGCCATGGTGCTGGAAGGAGGTGCCATCGAAATCGATGGCCAAGGCACCCTCATGGCTACGCGCTCATCCATTACCGGGGACGATCGAAATCCGGGATTGACCGAGGCAGAGATAGAGGCATACCTGAGTGAATACATCGGTGTGGAACAGTTCATTTGGTTGGACGGTCTGTTTGGCGGTACGGAAGACATCACCGATCAACACATCGATGGGTTTGTCAAATTTGCGGGGGACCACACCCTCGTTACGATGGAGGATGCCGATTTGAATTACTGGTATGTCAGCGCAAGTGATCGGGCCATCATTGACCAAGCGGTCAACGCTTCGGGCATCCCTTACACCCGGGTCAACCTGCCCTTGACGCAGTTTCCTGTCCAAACAACATGGGGACAAAACGTCGGTTTTCGCAGCAGCTACGTTAATTATTATGTTGCCAACGCCGTCGTCCTGGTGCCTGCCTATGACGATCCTATGGACGCCGTCGCGCTCGAAATCATCCAAGGCCTTTACCCCGACCGGACAGCTGTGGGCATCAATTGCCAAAACATGGTTCTCCTAGGAGGTATGGTTCATTGTGTCACGCAGCAACAACCGATGGGCTCAGGGGCGATGTCATTGCATGCGCCACTTCCCAATGAAGAGCATGGAGCATGCGTCAAACTCCTGGACCTCGTTGGGCGTGAAATCCAAAATCCTGCTGACGGACAGCTTTTCATCAAGGTATACTCAGATGGTTCTACCGAAAAAATGATTGCCTGGTCAGGACGGTGGTTCTAGAGGTTGGAATTTAGAAAAGCTCACTGAAACGAGACCGACGCCACCTCGAGGTCGAAGGGTTGAGCCGTACCGTCGTACTTCATGAGGCCAAACCGAATGACTTCATTGAGTTCCTTGGCGGGATTGACCTTGCCAAGAACTCCCCGACCGGGTTGCTCCCAGACGAAATTCTTCAACGGAATCACCACGTCGCTCCATTCTTCGCTGACGTCGAAGTCGGTTTGCGCATTGGGCAAGTACCAAGCATATTGGGTGTCCAATACAATTTTGAAGGGACCACCCGTACCCTTGCAACGGATGCTCACCGCTTTGAATTCGGTCAGGTCAAATGCTTTCCACGGGCTGCGAATCGAGCTAAATCCACCGTTGTTCTCCAAGCGTGTGTGACCAAACCAGCGCAATCCTTCTTCCTGCCATTGGACGCTGCCTTCGGACACCCCACCCATGACGTTATCGTTTTGGATGGTCCACGATTTTACCGCATTCCCCCTCTGATCAAAATTGAACTCGAGAAGAGGATTCAGGAAGGAAGTGGCCATAACAAAAAGCAGTGTAGTAAATGACATACCCTCTAAACAAACCAACAAGGTTCTGGTTCATTGGGTATTCGCTCCTTGATGTCGGAGGCTCCGCAATCCGTCGTACACGATGATGCTGACGGCGTTGGCCAGGTTCAAACTTCGGATGTGCTCACTAAAAATGGGAATTTGATATAACCGATCCGGGTGCTGAGCCAGCAAGTCCGCGGGCAACCCTGTGGATTCTTTCCCAAAGACCAAAAACATGTTGTCCCGGTAGTCCATGTCGTAATGTGGCTGTGTGCCCTTGCTCGAAAGAAAGGCAAAATGGGCATCCTGATGAATGGCCATAAAGGCCGCTAAATTCGGATAAATCCGCACATCAACGTGTTGCCAATAGTCCAATCCAGCGCGCTTCAGCCGGGTATCTGTGATTTCAAATCCCAAGGGCCCAATAAGATGCAGCGTAGACCCAGAGGCCAAACTCAGCCTTCCAATGTTGCCTGTATTATTCGGGATTTCAGGCTCTACAAGTACAATATTGAATCCCATCTAATAGCCCAGATTATTGGTGAATGGTCACCGCGAAAGATAAGGAGTCTCCTGCTTGTCATTGCGACTAGGAGGAGTCTTCGATTTCTTTACCGATAATGGTTATGCGTGAAACCTCTCCTCTCAGTCCACCCAATCGCCCATAAACAAGTGTTCAATGAACTTTGGTCTGATCACTGAAAATAACCGCAGAGCTGGGAGCCTGAACCGCACTGCCTTCGGCTTTTTACTCGTAACGGATTGAAGCGAAGCGGGGCTATCGAATCACGACTTTCTCAGTGCGAATTAGGCCTTTCTGTCGAACCTGGCAGAAGTACAAGCCAGGCGCGAGGTGAGCAACATTGATGCTTTGTGCGTTGTTGACCTCTCCGCGGTTTCGAGTTGTTTGAACAACCACTGAGCCATCCATGGAGAGGATTGTAATGTCCACCAGGCCGGCAGAAGATGCTTCCCAGTTCAGGACGAACGATCCATTCACCACAGGGTTAGGAACAACGTTGAAGCCCAGCTCAGTTGATGGCTCCTCGTCGATGCCATTGACAACACCATCTTCACCATTCATGATCGTGATGCTGAATCCATCCATGAATCCATTGATCCAACCCAGCGAATCGATTTCGAGCAGTTGGCAAGAAGTCGCCACGCAATCTTCTTCTTCGTTTGAAACCGTCAGGCACAAATTGTAAGGTCCACTTCCACCGTATGTCCAGGTAGGGAAAGGATCACTGCTGCTGCCCTCATCACCAAAGTCCCAGTTGTACGTGTTGCTTTCGTCATATCCCCAGATGAAGACAAAGAGTTCAAATGGGATCACTTCGTTGTCATCGTAAGCTTGCACCACAGTGAAATCAGCAACACAGGCGTTGGGTTCTTCATATTCGACGCACTCGCAGTCTTCTGAAACGATTTGCAACAGATCCCCATTGCCACAGAAATCTCCCACATTGGCTTCGAGCTCAGGGCAATCCCAGGCTGTCGGGACGTCTTCCCAGCCGAATGCAATGCAGCCGTTGGCGTCAGTGACTTGGATGAAATAAGTGCCCGCTTGCACACTATCGAGCGTAGCATTTGTACCGAGCACTTCATCAAAGAAATTCATCCAAACATAAGCGTAAGGAGGCGTGCCTCCTGATGCAATGGCTTCCACGCTTCCAGAGCCTGTTCCA
>CAJQLF010000045.1 GCA_905479115.1 uncultured Flavobacteriales bacterium | reverse complement strand
TCGATGGCAACGCGTGGCCTGGAGCCAAAACACCTCGCAACTTTTACGATGACCACCATTTGGTTGAGGCCGGAGCACTGAGTTACAGCGCGTGGCTCGCCCAACAAATCGCATCTTTGCTCCATGCATCTTAAACCCCTCGCCCTCCTACTGGTCCTGACCACGTTGGCCACGAACGCCGATGCCCAGCGCAGGCGACCGCCTCGCGACGGCGTCGGAGGGCAAACGCCACGGACGGTAGAAGAAAGCATCCGTTCCGCGGACGAAAAAAAAGCGGCGAGAGAAGCCGAACTACGAACAGGCTGGAACGAAGCCAAAGAGAGCCATTACAAGAACCAAGACAAGGCCACCCGCAAGCGCATGCGGAAAAACGATCGGCGGCAAAAGCGCGCACGTCAAGGCCGGCAGGTGCCGTGGTGGCGGCGGATTTTCGGGAAGTCGAACCGGTACCGCTAAATGGCGAGTGACTTGACGAAGGGGCGGCCATCACAGCTCAAGAGAACCGCCGATTTTTTCGGCTGAAGATTTTCGCCGCAAATCCCCCTGTTGACGATCCAACACACTCCAAATGAGGGGCTTGCAATCCGCCTTGCAACCTCGGCAAATCCGCGCGGATTTTTCTTCGGATTTGCAACCCGATTCTTCGTCCATTTGATCCCGGAATTCGATCCCCCAAACCGGCCCAAACCCTTGTTGGGACTCTCCTCAACGCAATTCGTTTAACACTTCTTCGCAACAGGGCTTGTAAGCCTTATATTTGGCAACTATTGTTTCCGAAGAACCGAAACCAATGACCTGTAACACACGATTCACGTTGCGACCTTTCGCCTTAATGTTTGCTGCCATGCTTGCCGTTGGCAGCCTATCCGCTCAAGTCGGATCCGGTACCCTGAAGGGTAAAGTGATGGACTTAGATGCCGATGAACCACTGCCGTTTGCAAGCGTGGTGCTGTTCCTCAATGGCAACCAAGTTTCTGGCACGAACACCAACTTTGATGGAGAGTATACCATCAAACCGGTTCAACCGGGAACGTACGACGTGCTCTTTAGCTTTGTAGGATACCAAAGCCAAAAAGTAACGGGGGTCAAAATCAGTGCGAACAAGATCCAATTCGTCAACACGGAACTTTCAGCGGGTGTGATGATGCAGGAAGCGGAAGTTGTCGAATACACCGTTCCATTGATCGACAAAGACGGAGGTGCTTCGGGCGGAACGGTGACACGGGAAGACATCGACAAGATGCCGGGACGTTCGGCCGCATCGATTGCAACGACGGTGGCGGGAGCCAGCACGGCCGGTACAGGCGGTGGCATCTCCATACGCGGTGCTCGTCCATCGTCCACCTGGGTTTACATTGACGGCATTAAGGTCCGCGGTTCGAGTGCCCTGCCGAAGTCTGCCATCGAAGAAGTTCAAGTAGTGACGGGAGGTATCCCAGCGAACATTGGTGACGCGACAGGTGGTGTCATCAACATCTCCCTGCGAAACTCTTCTTCCAAATGGTTCGGTGGCGGTGAGATAATTACTTCAGGATTACCCATGGAATCAGGCGTCGTTGGATTTGATGACTTCGGCTACAACGTCTTAGAAGGATCCATTTCCGGACCAATTCTCTTTGAGAAGGATGAAGAAGGCAACAATGTTCGACCACTCCTTGGCCTATTCCTTTCAGGAAACTACACCTACCAAGAAGACCCACGTCCAACGTTTGGAGGCAATTATAAGATACGCGATGACGTGCGGGATGAGTTGTTCGCGAACCCTTTGCGCCAAAACATCAGCAGCTCAGGCGAAGTGAATGGTGCCTTGTACAATGCCGATTTCCTTTCGGCCAATGACTTTGAGCGCATCCCTACCCGTTTGAACGCAGCGAACCAAAATGCGAGTTTGGTAGCCAAGATTGACGTGAACACCAATGAAACGACTTCACTCACCTTTGGTGCCACCGGTTACTACAGCCAAGGAGCAAGCTACAGCTATGCCAATAGCCTGATGAACTGGGAAAACAACCTGGATGTTTCGAGCTACGACTGGCGTGCCTATGCGAAGTTCTCCCAGCGCTTCGTGGACAGCGAAGAGGATGCCGACGCTTCGAATCTGAAGAACGTCTTCTATCAGGTCATGGCAGACTACTCTCAGAGTTACCAGCGCGTTCAAGATGCAAGCCACCGCGACAACCACATGCGCTACGGACATGTCGGAACGTTCGATGTATTCAAGCGCAACTCGTATGGTTATAATCCGGCAAGTGGACGATTTGTCCACAACGGATGGGAAGACACACTCGTGACCTTCACGCCTTCTCCTCACAATCCTGAGTTAGCTTCCATCAACAATCAGTACTTCAGCCTCTTCGATAACGAGCCTTACAACGCCGCCAACGACGGGCCGTATGAGAGCTTGCTCACCGTTCAGAATGGCAACGCCCTTCTCAATGGACAAGGACCTCCTGCCACGTACGGCCTGTGGAGCTATTACGGCGCCCAAGCCAATACGTACAGCATCAGCAACAACACCCAATTCCGTGTAAGTGCTGCCGGTTCGGCCGACATCGGAGACCACGCCTTGCAGATGGGATTCGAATATGAGCAACGTCGAGACGCATTTTTCAGTCTCGCACCCAGTGGCTTGTGGACGCTCGGGCGTTTAACCACCAACTCGCACATCAAAGAGTTGAACTTGAGTGATTCAACCATCACGAATCAGGGCTCCTCTTTTTATGTGACCTATGGACGTCTCATTGGAGACAATCAATTCGAGTTTGACCGCAACCTGCGAATTGCATTGGGTCTCGACCCTGACGGCAATGATTTCGTCAACATCGATGCCATGGATCCCGATGCGCTCACCCTGGATATGTTTGGCGCGGACGATCTGTTGAATCAAGGAAACAACTACGTGAATTACTCCGGATATGATCCATGGGGCAACAAAATCACGCGCCGACCAACCCTCGAGGATTTCTTTACCGAAACCAACGATGAGGGCTACTATACTCGTCCCATTCAGGCGTTTGAACCCATCTACATCTCGGGCTATGTGATGGATAAGTTCACATTTGATGACATTATTTTCAACGTAGGGCTTCGTGTGGATCGCTTCGACGCGAACCAGCAAGTTCTCAAGGACCCGTATGTCATTGGCGAAAACTACAAGGTCGGCGACTTGAGCGGCGATCTTCTCGCCCAATTGGACGATGGCAGTGTGATTCCTGAAAACATCGGGGACGATTTCGCTGTCTACGTGGATGCCCTCGAAAGCCCCAGCGCAATCGTGGGTTACCGCGACGGTGACACGTGGTTCAATGCCTCGGGCACCGAGATCAATGACCCGGACATCCTTGCCGTCAACGAAGTATACCCGGCTCCATGGCTCAAGAAAGGTCCCGACGCTGAATTGAATTCGGAAGCCTTCCGAGACTACGAACCGCAGGTCAACATCATGCCGCGTGTAGCCTTCTCTTTCAACATCAGTGACGAAGCCGTTTTCTTTGCCCACTACGACATCTTGACGCAGCGGCCGACATCGAACAACCGCTTCTCTCCGGTCGATTATTTCTTCATTGAATCGCGTGACAACCTTATTTCAAATCCAAACTTGCGTCCCGAGAAGACCATCGACTACGAATTGGGTTTCCAGCAAGTCTTGTCGAAGACGTCGAGCCTAAAAATCTCAGCTTTCTACAAGGAGATGCGAGACATGATTCAGGTGCGAAACTTCACAGGTGCGTACCCTCGACCGTACAAAGCGTACGGCAACCTGGACTTTGGAACGGTCAAAGGCTTAACCATTGGCTACGATCTTCGAAGAACGGGCAACATCCGAATGAACGCGAGCTACACGTTGCAATTTGCGGACGGAACCGGTTCAACGACAACTACCGCATTGGCCTTGATCAATGCCGGCTTGCCGAACCTCCGAACCATCAATCCGTTTAATTACGACCAACGCCACCGCATCGTGACCAACATCGACTACCGCTACGGGTCAGGCGATGATTACAACGGTCCCGTAATCAACCTCGGCAAGGATGCAGACGGTAACCAAGAGCAAGTACAACTCTTGGCCAATACAGGCATTAACTTAATCGCCAACCTCGGTTCTGGAACGCCTTACACAGCCTCAACCATTGCCACGCCCATCACCGGCGAAATCAGCCCCTCTACAGAAGGTTCGATCAACGGCAGCCGACTGCCTTGGCAATTCAACATGGACGCCAACATCGATAAGAACTGGTCCATCTCAGGAGGCGAGGGCGAAAACGCTTACAGCTACAATGTCAACGTCTACTTCTGGATTGGTAATTTGCTCAACACACGCAACATCAACTCGGTGTACCGTTTTACAGGCATTGCTGACGACGACGGCTACCTGGCAGCTGCGCAATACCAGCCCCTCATTAACTCACAAAACAATCCCGATTCATTCCGGAATTATTACGGAATGTACGTGAACAACCCGTTCAACTTGGGAGTGCCACGTACCATTCGGTTGGGCGTGAAGTTTGACTTTTAATTGACTGCAGAAATTGACTTCAGATAACGCGATGCGATTTACCCTTCTCCTCACCGCAGCTTTGCTCAGCTCTTCGGCCTGGGCATACAAATACGTCGGTCCTAACGGCCCAGGTGCTACTGATCAGACCAACGAGGTAACGGCAGAACCGGCCACACGAGCTGCGGCTTGCGCCCCTGCCACTGGTCTACGAGACTTGGAATGGAACAACGTCCGAGCCCTGATTGAAACAGGCGGTTCGATGTGGCAAAACCGAGCGACGAGCCAAGCATCTTACGAGGTGCCCAAAAACGGTGGCGTCAGCTCTCTCTATGCCGGTGCGCTTTGGATGGGCGGCATTAGCCCCGACCAACAGCTCAAGCTTGCTGCATTGCGTTTCCGGAATGGAAACGATTTCTGGACCGGTCCCTTGACCAACGATGGCTCAGCTGAAGTCGACGCGACGACATGCGATATCTACGACAACTTCTTCATCTCAACCCGAGCTGATGCAGAACGACACCGTCAGTACTTTGACTGCACGGCCGACCCTGAGTGCGACCTGGAGGAGCAATTCCCCAATGGATACAGCATTCCATCGTATTTCTTTGATTACCCCGCTCACGGCAATACGGCCTTAAATCAAGATTTTTACCTCTCGCCTTTCTTAGACTATGATGGAAATGGATTTTATGATCCTTCCGCAGGTGACTACCCTTGGTATGATTTTTTACAAGAAATCGATTGCAAGGAGAGAAAACGAGAGGACTTGGTGCCCTTGTACGGTGACCGCAACTTCTACTGGATCTTCAATGACAAAGGGAATGTGCACTCGGAGTCGCAAGGCGAGCCCATCGGAATGGAGATCCGTGCTCAAGCATTTGCCTTCTCGACGAATGACGAGGTCAACAACATGACCTTTTACAACTACGTCCTCATCAACCAAGGAACCCAAACGTTGTCCGATACCTACTTCGGAATTTGGGTCGACGCGGATGTCGGAACTGCAACGGACGACTACGTAGGATGCGATGTTCAACGTGGTTTGGGTTACAGCTACAACGGTGATGCAGACGATGAGCCCTCTTCTAGTTCACAAGGCTATGGTCTCAACCCGCCTGCTGTTGGAATCGACTTCTTCGAAGGTCCATACCAAGACACCGATTCCTTGGACAACCCCCTCACTGAGGTATTCTACGACGCGGTCGACTCGTTGGGAATTCCTTATGAAGGCATCGGAATCGGTTACGGCGACGGCATCCTCGACAACGAGCGTTTTGGTATGCGGCGATTTGTTTATTACAACAACTCAGGCAATCCCATCAACGGAGAGCCCAGCACACCCTTGCACTACTACAATTACATGAATGGCATTTGGAAGAACGGTCAAAAGATGGCTTACGGCGGTGACGGTGTCTCTGCCGCAACCGGTGCCAACTTGGACATTCCGTGCGACTACTTCTTCCCGGGCGATACGGACCCTTACGCTTGGGGAACGGGTGGCATCGATGTGGAGCCGTGGACGGAAGTGTCCTCTGGGAATCCCCCTGCAGACCGACGTTTCATTCAAGCAGCCGGACCCTTTACCCTCGAACCCGGTGATTACAACAACATCACGGTGGGTGTAGTTTGGGCCCGAGCAACCGCAGGTGACCCCACTGAGTCAGTTAAACTCATGCGCATCGCAGACGATAAAGCACAAGCGCTTTTCGATAATTGCTTCGAAATTGTTTCCGGACCGGACGCACCGGACGTGACCATTCAAGAGTTGGAGAATGAATTGATTCTCTTCCTAACCAACAACAACCCGCTTTCAAATAACTACTTGGAGGAATACCTTCAACTCGATCCGGGCATTCCCAAGCTGGATGTGGATGGCAATGCTTACGATAGCCTAACTCGATCGTACACTTTTGAAGGCTACCTCGTCTATCAATTGCGCGATGCGGAAGTCAGTGCTGCAGACTTAAATGACATCAACGCAGCTCGATTGATCGCTCAATGCGACGTCAACAATGACATCGACTTGGTCATCAACTACAACCAAGACCCCACCATGGACCTCCCGGTTCCCACCTTGATGGTGGATGGAGCCAACGAAGGGGTTTTCCATAGCTTGAGAGTTACGACGGATGCGTTTGCGCAAGGCGATAACCGGTTGGTCAACCACAAGACCTATTACTTCATGGCGTTGGCCTATGGGTACAACAACTACCAAGAATACGATCCCATTCTTGGAAGCGGTCAAGATGTCCAATACAAAGCATCAAGAAAAGCTGCTGTGGGTTCTTTGCGCAATTACGCAGGCGTTCCTCACAACCCTGCCCCTGAGGCTGGCGGCACGATTCAGCATGCGGAATACGGCAGCGGCGTCGTGATGACCAAGCTCGAAGGCAAAGGCAACGGCATGATGGACCTCGAGCTCACATCAGCATC
>CAJQLF010000044.1 GCA_905479115.1 uncultured Flavobacteriales bacterium | reverse complement strand
GCAGTAGTAGTAAAGCGTGCCCACCACGTCAACCGGTGGGACATACGAAGAAGACGTAGCGCCAATAATCGCTACGCCGGCCGTATTCGATGCAGTCGTCGAAACAAACCACTGGTAGCTGTACGTACCCGTGCCGCCATCGGCTATAACCTCTAACGGAATCACAGGACTCGCAAACTGACAGTAGCTCGTATCCAATGGCTGAAGCGTAACAAGCAGGTCTGGAATTACCGTCACCTCGACCGTATCGGAATCTGAGCAACCCGTCGTCGCATCTGTATACACATATTCGACCTGATACACACCGATTCCTACCCACAATGGATCAAAAAGACCATCTGCAGTAACAGCTCCAGCTGCTTCATCTAAGCCAAGAAATAGCCCTGTACCATTTTCATTGAGCCCCGGCGAAGTGCCTTCAATTTGTGCTGGAGAATCTTGCAAGCACACCTCCATATCATTTCCAGCAAAGACATCTGGAAGCTCAATAATTTCCAAAGAAAGCGAAGTGTAAGTCGCACATCCGTTGCTATCGATCACCAGCACTTCCAGTTCGAGGAGTCCTACTTCAGTCGAACTGAATGAAACAACGGAGCCATCTGAGGACTCAAGGTCTACATCTGACAACCATTGAATGAAGTAAGGCTCCAATCCACCAGAGATTTCAACCTCAATGAATCCAAGTTCACCCTGGCATAGAGCTGCGGGGCCGTTGAGATTCACTTCTGGCCGTTGAAGCACCTGTAAGATTAGTTCGTCCTGGGTTTCACAAGACTCCACTCCGGTCGAAATGGTGTAGACATAAGTATCCGGCGTTAGTTCGGACAAATCAATTGAACTGGAGTCACCGGTCAACGCGGGACCACTCCAAGTAACAGACTCACTGGGATAGTATCCAACCAGTAAGAGAATGCTATCCGCTTCACAAATGAATACATCATCACCCGCATCAGCTACAATGGGATCATCGACTTGAATGTTCAGGGTGTCGAGGTTTGAACAACCAAATTCGTCAACAAACTCATAATCTAATTGGTATACTCCAGCGGTCAAACCATCCGGATTGAATAGGCCGTTCTGCCCATCAATGATTCCTGTTCCAAACCAATTGCCTCCAAGCGGCGAATAGTCATCAAGGTTGACAGCGTAATCCTGATTGCAAAGGACGAGGTCTGAGCCCGCTTCCACTGCTGGCAGCGGGAGCACTTCAAGTTCATAATTCGAAAAACCTTCGCAGCCTCGGTCATCCACGACCTCAAAAGCGAAAGGAAACGTTCCTTCCGACTCCGTTGTGATGCTGAAAAAGTCACCTTCGCCTTGACTCGCGCCAAAAGTCCATTGCACGATATATTCTGGCTGCCCCCCTGTGACTTCCGCAGAGGCCGAAAATTCCTCACCTATGCACACGAAGTCAGGGGCATCAACAGTGAGTTCAGGTAGCTCAAAAACCTCAAAATCAAAGGCCAATGTAGAGCTGCACGACAAAGTCGAATACGTCGTTACGCCGGTGACATTTCCTACAACGTCCGCGTCCGGATTCAATGTTAGCTCATTGCCTGCTGCTACAAGAGGGGGTTGGTTGAGATTCCAGCTGTAAACTTCAGCACCCGACACTTGAAATGTTACTTGATCACCACTGCAAACACCACCCTCAGGATTGGTTGTCAGCGTCAATACCGGATTCTCCTGGATTTCGACCATGATCGATTCAGTATCACTGCCACACGCATTGATTGCCTCCACGTCGATGCTGTAAACGCCCCCCGCTGGAAAGCTGAATTCTTGTGAGGTGACATCAAGCGCCTCCACAACTCCTGCAATGCTCCATTCAATCAATTCAATTGGAGCACCGCAGTCATCCAATGATACAATTTGTGCCTCAACCACCTCTTCTTCACATTGCATAACATCCTCAGAGAGTTCCAAAATCGGAGGACCATTGACCTCTATGAAGGTCGTCTCCGTGTAAACACCACAAACGTTGGACTTCGACCCAGGCACGGAGTGTTCAAGGGTGATTGAATAAAGCGCCTTGTCTAGCAAAACGAGCGTAGGATTTTGCGAGTGCTCGTCGCTGCCTGCCGCCCACACATATGAACCTCCTTCAATGACCCACTCAATGAAAGGGCTGCCGCAAGGCAGCGCCTCGGTTATATCCTGTAAATCGACTGTCATCGGAAAACATTGGCCGTCCGTTGAATAAGCCAATTCGGGTTCCAACTCAGGAAATACACAAACCTGTTTGGCCGCATATCCGGTTGGACAGTAATCGTGGCTTTCAATATAATTCAGCAAATAAAGTCCAGCATCTGGGAAGGTTACATTCAGGTTTAACCCCTCTGCCGAAGAAGGAATGGAAGCTCCTTGACCTTGAAGCGGGCTGGTGAACCAGTATCCGCTGTTGTCCACGCAGCCATCTCCACCGGGGCAACAATCTCCGCCGGCACCATCGCATGCAGGGTCGTTTCCTGGAAGGGGATCACCCGGAGCACAATCGTAAACTTGAATGCCATTTCCCGAAATCTGATATAAAATGTTCAGGTCCTCACATACAGGTGTTGGGCCATTGATTACAGGATCCGGAGCTTGATGAATCCGCACGGGATCGATATACGCAATGGACGTTCCGCAGGCATTCGAGGCATTTACTTGGAAATAAAATGCATTGTGGCTGTTCAAGGGGGTCGTTGAACCACACGATGCAACGGTGTAGTCATGGTTCACAAATTCTGGAGGAGGGTGAGAAAAAACCTCCGTTGGTGTGCCATCACCAAAATTGACCGTATAATCTGTTCCAAACGCGTTGGACTCGAAATTGGTGATCGGAAAGGTTAATTGATAGGGACTGCAAAGGCCATCCGTGTTGCCGGGGTTTGCCGTGCCAATTTGCGGATTATTTCCTACGAATAACTCCCCCGCCGTTGCACTCTGGCAGCCATTATTTCCTGTTGCCTCGACCGTTATGATGTACTCTCCAAATTCGTTGTAAGGTGTAGACAACATTTCAATAAATGGCAGAGCCGGCGTAAATGTCGTGTCTGTTCCATTTCCCCAATCCACCGTCAATGATGCAATTCCACTAATTCCAAAAGGCTGAGGAAAGAGCGTGATTGCATAGTTTGGCCAAGTCAAATCACTAAGGCAAAGGGCCGTCACTGGTTCTAAACCAGCGTTAGGTACTTGGAGTACCTGTACCATCTCCGTCATGAAATCGGAACATCCATTTGCATCCGTAACAGTCAACGTTACAGGCACATTTGACGTCCCTCCTCCGTCCACAATAATTTGAACTTCTGGGCTGCTGAGTTCCGATGTACCGTAGATTCCTCCTGAACCAAATTCCCAATTAAAATCAAGTCCGAATCCACTTGATTCATTGTCAAATAGAACAGGCACGTCTCCACATTGGCCTTCTCCTATAACATCAAAATTTGCAAGAGGCTCCCCTTCAGGCTCACACCCACAAGACCAATCGAAATCATCGGTTAGGGCGACCAAGTCCACATTCTCAGCGCACCCGCAGAGTCCCAGTGAATCACCCAAGTCTACCTCAAAATGCAACGACAGAAATTCGCCACCTTGAATTTGCTCGTCATTGATTGTCAGCAAACTATCACTTCCCAAGCCCAGTGTATCACCGTCCAAGATCCAGGTCCAAGTGGAAGTGGTATCCACCATCGCTGCAAGAGAATCAGATACCGCGAACGAAAAAGACAGATTGCAGTTGTCAGCAGAATCAAACGAAATGGACAGATCTAACGAATCACAGAAAGCCTCACAGGTTTCTTGTCCCAAGGATACCGCAGAGAGAGCCAAGCTCATGAAGAGAGCCAGCACCCCCTTGTTAAAAGCATTTCGCGTTTCACTCATCCGGCAACAACCTTAATTCTGTTCTCCGATTTGCTTGATGCTCATCTTCAGTGCATGCTACCCCATCAGCACAGCGGTTGACCAATTGACTCTCGCCATATCCCCTCGCGATAATCCGGATCGGGTCAATGCCCTTGGCAATGATATAGTCTACGCAACTTTGAGCGCGACGTTGGGACAAATCTTTGTTGTAAGCATCCGAATTTCTAGAATCCGTATGCGAAGACAATTCCACGCGAAAAGTGCGGTACTTCTCGTCCGACATATACCGAACCAGCTTATCGAGCTCACTCTTGCCTTCGGCTCTCAGCAACGCTTTGTCCAGATCGTAATAGATGTTTTCTAAGTTAATCACCTCCGACTCTTCCGTTCGGGGACGCAGCGTAACGGTCTTTTGAATCGACAATAGACAACCCGATGGAGGTTGCTCAAAACCCTGGTAACCGTCCCAATAATTGATCATCGAAACATGCACCGCCATGAAGTCCATGCTGATCTCGTCATCCCACTCAAAAACACCTTCCGAATTGGTCACGCGGTTGAGGCGCTTTTTCTGTTCGTTTTCGAACGAGAGCATTGCGTTGTTCAAGGGGTTTCCCTCGAGGTCAACAACCGTCAAGCGATTGGGTTGGCGCTTGAAATTAAAATCCAGTACCGTTCCCATGGAATCGACATCTTGCATTACCAGCTCCAATTCTGGCGGAGAATCCATCCCTTCTAACACTTGACTTGTCAGGGTATACGTCCGGTTTCGGATGGCAATGAATTGCGCATTTCCGTCCTCATCCGTTTGCGCAGTCGTTGCCGACCCCGCAAATTGGTCTTCAGCAATTACGTCAATGCCCACAATTGGCGAACCGTCGCATGCTTGCACATGCACCGTCAATTTCCCAGCAGAGGGATTCCCATTGACGCTGAAAATGGCATCCTTGGATTCCATTCTATTCGATGACAGCCAACCGCTGCCCTTTGTCTCGTCAAAAACAAAGGCGAAATCATCCAGATTAGAATTGATGGGATAGCCCAGTCGTTCTAGTCTTGCTGCACCTTCGCGATAGATAAAAATGTCCAATCCTCCTGCTCCAGGGTGGCCATTCGAACTGAAAAAAACCGCTCCCGTTTGGGATACGAAAGGGAAAACTTCGTCTTGGTCCGTATTGACAACTGGACCTAAATTTTGCGGCTCCGACCATTGACCATCTTCCCACTTTGAACTGTAGAGGTCCATTCCACCGAAACCACCTGGACGATCACTTGAAAAAACCAAGTCGTCATTCAGGTCGAAAACAGCATGCGCACAAGAATACAGAGGGGAATTCCAAGGAAACAAGTCATCTGGCCTCCGCTCCCATTCTTCAAGCTCTGGAATCCATCGATAAAATTCAAGCTTCAGTCTCGAGCGAGAAACGTTTTCAGAGACGTCAATGTCCTCATGATTTCGAGTTAGCACAGCAAAATCCTCGTCTGCGTCGAATGCAACGGGCCCATCATGCAATCGAGAATGGCCAAAGGCACCGAACAGATCTTGATTTCGAATTTGCTCGAACCAGGTGTACTCTCGGAAAGGCTCCTTCACATCTTCAATCCACGTTAACTCTGTGTAATACTGTCCCGTCCAACCGTCTTGCATGGGAATAAATCCTGCGTTCAATCCCGTGCTCATGAAAACCAATCCGTTTTGAAACGGATACGCTGAGAACTCTTCTGCACTCGACTGTGGACGAAGCGGTTCCACCGTGAAAGCGGTCGAATCCCGCACCAATTGGATCAGACCGGAAACGCCCTCTTTCCATCGCAACAACCCTGGATTGTCTGGAAATTGGTCGAGGGCCATTCCAATCGACTCTTCAATTTCATCGTATCGGTTCTGAAGGCAAAGTAAATCCAGCTGCCTGAGCCAGTCCTCTGGCTCTCCATGGCCCGTGGCAATGATCGCAGCATTCCAATCAACCGCTTCCGTGAGTAAATCTGCGCTTAGAGCCGATTGGGCTGCCATCCGCATAAAATCTTCTCGCACCGAGTCGGCATACGTGGGATCAACCGCCAAGTCCATCCAAAGTGGATAGGCATCTGCATATTTCCATCGCAGCATCAATTCACTTGCCATGTCTTGGCGGGAAAATTGAGCCCAGCTGCATTGCCAAATCCCAAAGGAGAGCAGAACGTAGAGTGCGTACTTCATTAGAAATATCGTGGGCTTTGATAGGCCGTTCTCTTAAATCCAAAATCCCAAGAAACGCCTATTTCGTGTGACCCAAAATTTCGATTGGCCAAACCATTCAAAGGAAAGTCCACCGCATAGTAAACGCGCCATGACTCATCGATATAGTAACTCAATTGAAACCCGAAGCCTTCTTTCCATCGCATCATGGTCCCAATGCTATACCGTTCCATAAACCAAGCTTCTACACCCACGTCCATTGCAAAGGGCGCACCTGAGACTTTCTTGACCATGCAGACACCTCGAAGGTCGACTGCGCTGTTAATCCGATGGATGTAGCCCGTCATGAGATACAAGTGCCTCCGTTGAACCGGGCCAGACCCCTGAAAACCCATGGATTGCTCCAAGAGATGCGGAATGGAAAGTCCCACATACCAATCATCCTTATACGCCATTGCACCAAATCCAGCGTTGAACGCTGCTTCTTTATAAGGTGCGGCCTGCAGAGGGTCATTGAGATCGGACACGTGCAATTGACTAAAATCAAACCGGTTGCTCTGGACGCCTAGAGACAAGCCTGTCGTCAAGTTGAATCCGTGTATCGGCTTAGGAAAGTAATAGGCAAAATGGCCCATAAACTCCGCATGACCACGGGCACCGCTCTGGTCTTTCAAGGCGGTAATTCCCACGCCCATCCGATTCCTCAAGATGGGTGCATGTGCCGAAACCCATTGGGTCCTTGGCGCTCCTTCCCATCCGACCCACTGGGCGCGATTGATGACCATGGTTCGCAACACACCGTTTGTTCCCGCATGGGCAGAATTGAACTGAATGGGATTCCGCAGGTACATCGATAATTGAGCATCCTGCTGACTCCAAGCAAAAGGCGCAGCGAGCAATGCCACAATCACTCCAAGGATTCTGGTCGTTCGGTTCATCATCGCTGCTCGTGTTGAAGTTCAAGAAATCCCCGGAAAGGCTTTTGCGACTTTTTTCGCGTATCAATGAGGTAATAATACGTGCCCGCCGGAAGCAGTTTTGCACTCCCCAATGCCGGATCCCATGTTCCCGCCCAATTGTTGTCATACGGTTCCGCTTCGAACACCTGGGTACCCCACCGATTGAACACTTTAACGTTGTTGTCCGGATACATCCACAGGTACTCTACCACCCATGCATCGTTGAACCCGTCGCCATTCGGAGTGAGCAGTTGACTTGGAATGACCGGGGTCAATGGGTAACAAGCTACTTCAAACGTTCCCTCGACTTCGCACCCTCCTGCATCGGTTCCTTCAACATCGTACAATCCCGCATCAACCCCGTCGAGCAATGCATTGTTTTGAAATAGCCCCCATTGGTAAGCGTACCCTCCTTGTCCGCCGGAAGCAACCACCTCAATTGAGCCATTGGCTTCCCCGCATTCAGAATCCACCGTTTCAACCAGCATCAGCATCAAAGGATCGAAATCGACCAGCTCGATGGTCGCTGAATCTTGGCAGTCAGACCCATTGGAGACCACGACGGTGTAAATTCCGCTTGAAAGTGACTCCGCATATCCTCCATCCGCGTCAATTCCACTCGGCGTCCATGCGTAACTCAACGCTGTGGATTCGTTCGTGAGCACGTCGATCCAACCGTCGCTTCCTCCAAAGCAATTCGGAGGCACGAAATCAATTGCCGCAATGTCCATGGGGTCAGGTGGCAATACCTCAACCTCGAACAAGGAGGCGCATCCGGTCACACCGTCGAGCACCGTCACTTCATAGATGCCTTCGCCTTCAACCTCTGCGACACCTCCATTCGAAGAAACCACATTCGATCCATCCCAAACAAATTGTGGATTCGCCGCGGTAGTCGTCGCCGAAATGGTCGCAAGCCCGTCCACGCAACTGACACCGCCATTCGGCCCCACCTCAAAAGAAGCTTCTGGCGAAGGGAAAAGGGTCAGGTCAAAAGTCGTCGTTTCCACTGGGCAGTCTGCTTGCTCAACAGCGACCGTTACCGTGCCTGTAATGGCTCCACCGGTATCATTGGCCTCCGCACCGAAGCTGTCAAGGATACCATTCCCTGAGGCCCCTAATCCAACGTCGGTATTGTTATTTTCCCAACTCCATATCAATCCGTCAATCGGCAAATCATAGTTCGGAATTTCGACTTCCTCATCGGGGCAAAAAGTCAAGTCATCAATGGCCGGAACAATGACCTGAGGAAGCACAATAACTTCATACTCAGACGGATCCATTGGACACACTTCATTTGGAGTGACAAGAGTGTATGTCACTGTTTGCGGTTCATTGGTGGAATTAATCAATTGCTCATCAATCACATCCCCGGTTCCTGGGTAACATCCCAAGACGCCATCCGGCACATCGGCCGTCCAAGCCAATTCCACCCCGGACACGTTGGTACCTACCTCAACTTGCCAATCCTCTCCTGAACAGACGGGACCGTCCAAGGATTCCTTCTCCAAATTGATTTGAGGGTAGACAGCGATGGTCCAAACCGCATCGCCATTGGATGTGCACCCAACATTCGCCGTGACTTCGATGTACTGGACCTCGTCGGTTGTATTCTCTACGGCCCAGCTATCGGGAGATTGCAGAGGACCGAGTCCAATGCCCATGGGAGGTTCAACCCCGTTCAGTCCGTTGTCCACATCGGCATTCCACGTAATCAAATAGCTTGGTTGAGAAGAAGTCCATGTGATTGGGTTTACCGTGTCTCCGCTGCAAATCGTGCTGGACATGGTATTTGGAGAAACGCTGCCAAACGGATTCACAACAACCGGATATAAAATTGAATCTTCCCCACAGCCGCTTCCAACATGAAGCCACACGTTGTAGGTACCAGGGTCCCCAAAATTCAATGAGATCACTTCCGAACCCTGGGTCCACATCCCGAAGCTATAGTCTTCTCCCGTTGCGCCATTGGAGGAGCCCAGTTCCCCCAGCTCAACCTCATACCCAGTGGGTTCTTCAACCGTCCAGTGCGTCATGGTTGTGTCATTGCACCCATCAATGGTCACGGTCTGTCCATTCGGTCCGACACTTGACATTAAGACCGACTCTTCTTGACAAATTGGCCCCGCCGGAACCGGTAAAATCATCGCTTCAGGAGCGGAGGAAACAGTAATCGGACCAATGGTCACCACAGTTGGAATTCCGTTCACAGAGCACAGATTCGCCGCAATTAACGTCGCAGAGAAGGCATTTTCTATGGGCGGTAAAAGCGGGGAAATCACGTATTGTTCCCCGCAAGAGTTATCAAAAAAGATATGCTGCAGCGTCGTATCACTTGCTGTGCTGAAATCAAGGATATCCGTGACATCGGAGTAACTAACCGTGTAGTCAATTGGCACATTATTGGAAATAATATCCACTTCAAAGGTAGACGGTGTGCAGGTGTTTTGTCCAGACCCGGACACAGTCACAATGGGAGCACTCCCATTGAATATTCGGTAGAGCCTAACATCGGTGCATCCATTTGCAAACGCAACAGTATGCTCCAAAACAAAATCACCAACGGGATAAGTGTGCTCAATGATGCCAGCCACCAAAGCAGATTCATCCGAATCGGGCGACCCATCGCCCCAATCAAATGATTGGCTGATGGAATTATCGTACGAGGAAACGAGCGAAAAAGGCTGCGGTGAATTGGAATTGCAGCGAACAAAAGTGAGCATGCCGTTCTCTTCCGATGCCGTGTAGTCGGTCGAAATAGGGCTCAGGCTCAATTCAGATAAAGGCGATTCAATTGCCTCGATCGAAATGGAGAACGAAGAGGTGCCCGAACCGTCGTTGTTGTTCACCAACAACGTTGCTGTGGTCCCTGGAGTGACTGAATTGTACGTCACCAATACAGGACCTTCCAATGAAGAGGTCGGGGGACTCGCCCCAAAACCAAAGTCCCAAGCATAGGTAGCAAGAGGCCCCTCCCCAATAGTTGTGTTGATAAAAGCGACAGGTTCACCAACACAAATAATCAACTGACCGTTCGCAAATGAAGGGATGGTCATAAAGCCGGCATTGAGCGATTGAGCATTCGACCCTAAAGAAAATATGGTCCCGAGGCTGATCAGGAGCATTTTTTTCAAAATCGAATACTTCATCCTCGAAATATAGAAAGTATAAAACAAATTCAATCAGTAAGATGAGTATTATGTCAGGAAATTTTTTAGTTCTATATTTCCTCGATGTTTTTATTGCGAGGTCAATTCATATATAAACCAGCTCTTAGGCAAAGCCTCGCTTTCCTGATGGCATGTTCTTGGCTCCTGACATTCGCCCAAGACCCCGAGTTTACTCAGTTTTTTAATAACCCTGTCCACCTTAACCCTGCCTATGCAGGATCCTATGGTGTTCAAGGAAATATCGTACCCTCACCTCGCTTGGTTCTCTCCCACAGGAATCAGTGGCCCGCAATGAGCGGTGCGTATGTCACATCCGGCATTGCTTTGGACTCCTATGTTCGTTCGCTCCATGGCGGCCTAGCTGTTCGCGTGCTCAAGGATGATGCGGGCAAAGGAACACTGAGTTCCACTTCGGTGGCTGCAGCTTACAATTTTCGCACAAAAATTACCGAAGGCTGGTACTTGAACTTGGCGCTGGAAGCAGCTTACTTTCAACGGAACTTGGATTGGAATAAGTTGAGCTTTCGCGATATGATTGACCCCAGTCAAGGGTTCATCTTCACCACGCAAGACATTTACAGAGAAGGATTTGTCAAAGGAAGTGATTTCCGTGCTGGAGCTCTTTTTCATTCAAAAAAATGGTCTTTCGGGTTCGCAGCCGCACATTTGAATGAGCCGAATGAAAGTGTTGCAGGGGGCACCAGCGTCAGCATTATTCCCATCAAGCTCACATCTCATGTTAGCGGTTCTATTCCTGTTAACAGCAGACCTAACTTGGAATCAACGCTTCAACCGCAGGTGATTTTTCACCAACAAGGGGACCAAACATTGGTCATGAGCGGAGCAAATTTTGAGATTGAACCGCGGGGATTCATCCGGGACTCGAGAATGACATTTTCATTGGGGCTCTGGTACCGTGGATTGATCGGGACAAGTTACCGAGATGCGACGATGGCATACATCGGGACGGAGACGGTGAATTGGAAATTTGGCTACAGCTATGATTTGACCTTCTCGCAATTGACACCTGGGACAGGAGGTGCGCACGAACTTAATTTCACGATGTACTTCCCCACGGCCATTCGAAAACGATTCTTTTGTCCGGATTGCGATTGGCATATCCTCAATACGGATCCTTGGCAAGGCGGAGGGGAACAGCGCATGGGACGTTTTGGCGATCGCTCCAAATGGTGGAATGGCCAAAGGGTAAAGCGCTCAAGGCAAATCGGTTACTGAGCATTTTCGAGGCACATCCTTGGTGCAATCTGGCTTCCTTACACGGACGCACTCAGCCATCCTCCAAGGAACGTGGCGAACACTTCTCCCGTTTGCAAAGGTTTAAGCCCTTCTTGCAGCAGCCACGTAATCCGACAAGTAAGCGTAAGGCTCGTTCAATTTACCTTCGAAGGTTGTCTCCGTTGCCGCATCTAAAATTCCCTCTGCATCGCCTTCCACTAAAAGTGGTATCACGTGATCCATCAATTCCCTTCCAAACCCATCGGAGGCATCACGAGGCAATTCACACGGCAGGTTATCCACGGCCATGACTGCGATTCCCTCCGGGTGCGAGAACATGCATTCCTGCTCCGTTCCTGGATGATATCCGTACAATGGACTTTCAATCGTCGAAGGACGCAACGTGCAGGCAACAGGACCGTCTATGTCACATGAAATGTCTGCAACTACTTTGACTTTCCAATCCGGAGAACGCATATCCTCTCGTGTAAATAGAAAAGGTGAACCCTCGGCCCAGAAGTGGCCCGCAATGAAGAGATCTGCCGCTGCAGTGTATCGACTGAACGTGCTCCGGAATTCCAAAGGATCATCGATAAATGCTTGCATATCAAAGTCTCCACCATCGATTCGTTCATTGTAGTCGGCAACATCAAGGTGGGTGAAGACGGGTTCTGGGAATTCCATGCGCAGGAAATCATCCGGGTGCACCGAGCGAATCTTCATGTGATCAAGTACTTCGCGCGCACCTCTTCCGACCCGCCCGTGACCCGTCAACACAATCTTAAAGTTTGCCGGGAGTTTCACACCCTTTGCATGCGTCAGCATTTCCTGCAAATCGCGGCAGTCAATCGCTTTGGGCAAGTCAAATGTACCGCTCCTCAAGCCACAAGCTCTGATTCCGCTGAAGGCGCCAACGAGTCCAGCCCATCGGCCAAACCCGATGATCCGTCGGCCGCTTGGTCTTTTGAGCAATTCGTAATCAATTAAACGGATTCGCTTATCCAATACCGCTGCAAGCAATCCGGCGTTGTACGGCTGAAGTTTGTGCGTGTGGCTGAAAAACAAGTAGGTTTTATCGGGTATCAAATCCTCGATATTCACTTCCTTCACCCCAATCAACACATCGCAATCACTCACATCGTCGCGAACCTCCAATCCAGCGGCGCTGTACTCGGCATCTCGGATGCGCCTGACATGGCTGCTTTGAATAACAATTTTCAATTGTGGGTACCCCTCTAACAACAAAACACATTGATCGGGTGTCAATGGAACGCGCTGGTCAGGCGGCGTCTTTCCTTCGCGAAGGACACCGATTCTAAGGGGATGTTCAGGAGTATAATGCACGGCCAGCAAGGTACGATACGACCACGGATGACCTAGCCGGAAAAAGTTAGTTTTCAACCGCTACCGTTGGGCAACAAACCGGTACGTAATCGTCCCCGTTTGGTCAACATCGGTGCGCGCATTGAAGACCGTGCGGCGCGCCGCCTTCATCGCGACCTCTTCCATGCATTCTGCTCCTTCCCCTTCCGAAGATTGGACCACCCGGGGCTTTTCGACGGTGCCATCCAATCCAATGAGAACCTCCACCACGACCGTACCAGAGCGCAGACACAAATAACCCGGCACCGGCAAATGCACATGGTTCCGGTTTATTGCATCGTACGACACGATAACCTTGCCGTCATAACGCTTGTCCCATTCGGACAGGGTGTTGACCTCGGTGTGCTCACCGTCATCCGGAACACCCTCCAGACCGAATTCCTTTTTTTGAGCTGCCAAGCGATCAAATTCCGCTTGCTCCATTGCCCGAAGTTCTGCTTCGACTTCATCGGCCATCTCCCGCTCCTCTGCGCCGGCGGAAGTTGACTTCCGGTCACTGGCGGTGCTGGCGTTTGCATCCGACACCAGGTTGGCAATCCGTTCGTCTAGTCGACTTTGCAATTGCTCTTCCAGAGACGGCAATTCTGCTTGAGCGAAGTTCATTTCTGCAAATTCTACATCGACGAAATCCGAAGTTTCTATCCGTGATGTTCCAGCAGGCTGCATCCAAAATGCGCTTAGGACGATGGCGTGAACCAGCAAGGTCAAACAAAGAGCGACCCAAAAACGATTGGACGTTCCCCGACCCAACTGCATCAATCGAGGATCACCGTTGTTTCCCGGCGCCATATTTCCGCAGTAATACTGCGGTCCCCTCTAAAATAATAAATACCGGTCTTGGTCACCACCTTACGGTACCGAACAACCAAGTTACCGCTGCGCACTGTGCGTTCAATCACCAGACCATTGGGAATGTCATATGACTCCTCGTGAACACCTTGCGCCACGTTTTCATCCCCCTCCGCTAACTTAAAGTCAGCCGGGTCCCGCGGCCCCACTTCTCGCAAATTGCTCTCCGCAGCTTTCTTCTCATTGTAAGCTCGCTGTCGAGCCTCTTGCTCTCTCGCTTGCATTTGTCGTTCCACCTGTTTGGCTTTTCTTCGGGCAGCAAGCCATCTTTCCTGTGCTCGCTCATTCGACCCATCCCCAAGTCGTCTGTACTTCCGAGCAGAACTCTCGGCCTGAGCTCTTGCTTCGACGCGTCGATCATCAGAAGCCTTGGACAAGCCGTTAAAAAAGTTCCTCAAGGATCGCTTTTTCGCCTCAACTTCTGGAACATTCAACGTGTAATCTTGGGATCTCGAGGTCCGCAATCGGTCTCGCCGCCTTTTTTGTTGCTGAACTTGATCTGCACCCTGCTCAATCTGTTCATTTCCAGCAGTTCTAGACGCGGCAGCGTTCGATTCAAATTCTTCTACCTGTCGAGCCTGATTCGCCCTTCTGATTTCTTGCTGATTCAATCCCGACTCGCGCATAGCTGCATCTTGACGCAACATATCGTTTTGATTATCTAATTCGCGATCCACGCGTTCCTGAGCCTTGTTCGCCGCATCGCCTATGAGCTCACTCTGTGCCGATTTTTTGCGCTCTATCTCGAGCTCGCGCGCAAGGGCTTCACTCTCCAGGGCCTCTCTGTAATACGCCTCAACCTCATCCTCTTCCGTCACGTTTAATTGAGCAGCCAATTGCTCCGCACGTCGACGTTCTTTTTTCGCCCGTTCTAATTTTTCAGCGTCCTCCTGAGCTTTAAGCACCTCCTCATCGGCGAGCTGCTGTGCTACCATTGAAGCCGCTGCTCGCGCCAATTCTGCCGCTTCATTTGTGCTCTCACGTTCCATGGCCTCGCGCTCCAAGTCCAAGTCCGCTTGGGAAGCACCTGTTTGTCGCGTTAACACCTCCTCAGTGGACCTCGTCATTTCACGTTCAATTCGGTCGATGCGGGATTTCGCGTAACGGTCACTGGGTTTTAAGGCCAAAGCCTCTTCATAATTCCGTCTGGCCAAGTCCCAATCGGAACGATCGAACGCGGCATCTGCTTCTGCGATAGCCCCATCGTAAGCAGCCTCGACTTGATCCGCTTCGGTGCGGGCCGCAAGTTCAGCCGCTTCACGGGCCTTGCGCTGAGCAGCTGCAGCTGCATCCCCTTCTTCTTCCTCTGCATAGGCTTGAGCAGATTCGCTGTTCGGGGCGTCTGGTTCTTCGGGCAGGTATTCCTGCGCATTATCCTCCGCATCCGACGCTGCCGCATCAGCTGCGCGGGCCCTCCTTTTCTCCGCCTCGTTTATCCTTTGCTTCGGATACCGCTCATCTGGAAATAAGCGAGATGCCTCTCCATATTTTTCGATTGCTGCGCCATATTCATTTGCACGAAACAACTCGTCTGCTTCATCATTCAACGCTTCGTACTGCTGACGTTGTTCACGCTCTTGGGCCAGGGCCGCCTCTCGCTCGGCCTCCGCGGCCTCCCGGTCTTTGCGCCCTGAACCACTGGCGTCCGCTTCAGCAATTCGTTCTCGGCAAGCCTCTGCTCGCTGCTGCCAAAATCGCTCTGCGGGCAACACGCTTCCAGCTGCCTCGTATTGGATCAAAGCGGCGGCATAGTTGTCCTCTTTGTAAAGCAAATTCGCCTGATCGACCAGCGCCTCATACTCTATGGTCCGCGCAATAATATCTGCCGCTTGAGCGGCGAGATCTGCTTGCCGAGTTTGCGCTTCTTCAATCCGGTTTAATGGATAGCTTTCGTTGGGCATCAAGGCGCTGGCTTCAGTGAATTTACCGATTGCTCTGTCCCATTGCTCC
Source organism: uncultured Flavobacteriales bacterium (assembly GCA_905479115.1). GTDB lineage: Bacteria > Bacteroidota > Bacteroidia > Flavobacteriales_D > Sanyastnellaceae > UA16. The sequence continues at coordinate 26,252 of CAJQLF010000044.1, read as the reverse complement.
CGCTCGAAATAAATATCCCCATCCTCCACCAATTCATTGTACTCCTCATCTGCTTCTGACGAGTTCTCTAACGCCGCCTCACGGTCATTCACTCGCTGCAAACCATCCAATGGCTCAGGCGAGTCCGGCCGCATGGTGGCGGCTGATTCAAACCCGCTTCTTGCCTCCTGAAGCCGGTCTCGCTTCAGCGCATCCTCTGCTTCCTCGAGAAGGGATTCGAAGGCTGCCTCGTCCGCATTCGCCGCATTCGCTTGATCCAATCCACGTTGAGCTGCTTCTCGTTTCGCGATTACATCAGCTTCATCTGCAAACAGCGCCAAAGCTGAATCGTAGAAGTCGACAGCCTTTTGCCACTCCTTCGCTGACTTGGATCGATCTCCTTTCTGGACAAAGTCTTCAAACTTCTCACGCATTTCCTCTTCCTGTCCTGCCATGCGTTCCAGCCGAGCCAGTTCAGCATTCACTTTATTGCGCATCCTCACCGTGTAGTTGCTATCGAAACTCACTGTGTTTTTATTCGCATCGTACTCGCCTTTGCCATAAAAATCTTCAAAAATCGACGCATCAAATCCAGCCGGCAAAGGCATCATGCTCATGTCCAAATCCATGTTGCGCGCTCCCGTAACATCCAATGGTATGCCCGAGGCATCTACCGCGATCCGTTTATTCCCGTGACCCTCAAATTCAAAACTGAACGTATAGTTATGGCGCAAGGGCAAGTCAAATTCATATCCTCCCTTCAAATCTGTCATGATGGCATCGAATTCAACGTCATCTTGGTACACCACCACCCGAACGCCTTCTAGTTTTTTGCTGCTCTCATCCAATTTCACCGTTCCAAACACCACGAGCTTATCCTCTTGAGTCCTGCCTTCTTGCGCCGGAAGGAAGAAGAGCAAAAGCAACAGCACAGCACCCGCACACTTCCTGCGAAAATGAGGTAATTTGCACGGATACAGCAAGTGCGAGCTAGACTCGCTTGGCTTTTTGTTTGAATTGCAGGTCATTACAGGAAAAGCTTCCACTTCCTAAAACGTAAAAATATGGCATTTAGTTATTGGGAATCAAAAGAATGGCTGGAAGGATTGGATTTAGGGATTGTAGGCGGCGGGATTGTGGGCCTCTCAGCGGCCTTGTTCGCACAAAAACAGCATCCTAATTGGAGAATTGCCGTCTTGGATTCTGATCCGTTTGGAGGCGGTGGAACCTCCAAAAATGCAGGGTTTGCATGCTTCGGAAGTGCGACAGAATTAATGGCCGATCGAATCACATTGGGTGATAAAGCAGCGCGAGATTTGGTCCAAACGCGATTGGATGGATTGCGGTTACTTCGGGAAACATTGGGCGATGCGCAGATTGGTTTTGAACCATCGGGAAGCATGGAGTTCTTTAGGCAGGGTGGCATGACTCGCTTGCCTTCTAATTCGGAAATCTTCGATTTAAACGGTTGGCTATCGGAAGTCACAGGCGTTCCTGACACATTCGAAGTCATTCATGCATCGCACCTCGCGGAACGTCAAGCCCCTGAACACGAGTGCGCTATCTTCTCCCGATTAGAAGGCGTAATAGATACCGGGAAAATGAACCGGTCCTTGCGCAAAAAGGTGGCTGCAGCAGGCATTGATTTAATCACCGGTCTCCGCGTACACAAGATCGAGCCGCAAGATTCTGGTTGGCACCTACACGTGCAACGCGGGGATGAACTTACCCCCATCCGCGTGCCCAACATGATCGTCGCGACTAATGCGTTTGCGACGCAACTCATCCCTCACTTAAACGTTCAACCCGTCAAAAACCAAGTGCTCGTTACAGCCCCCATACCAGACTGGGACTTTCGCCATTCGGTGCATCTGGATGCGGGATATGTCTATGCCCGCAACGTCGAAAACCGCATGCTCATTGGAGGAGGACGGCATTGGAACGTGGATGCCGAAGAAACCGAAAGAAGGCTCATCGAATGGATGCACTCGCTGTGGCCTCGCACCCAGGATGTTGCCATTACACATCGCTGGACGGGCACACTCGGGATAGGCGATACGCGAGAGCCAATCGTGCGTCAGATCGACAAACACGGTGTTGTCGCCGTTCGTCTTGGAGGCATGGGAGTGGCCATTGGAATGAGCATCGGAAGGCAGGCTGCAAATTTGTTGAGCATGGAGTGAAACCTTTTTTCGATGAAATCCGTAAAGACTGGGGATGAAATGTCACATTAAGACCTTAAGACCCATGCGGACTGCTATTCAACTTCTATCCTTCTCCACATTACTTCTCTGTGCAAACGAAATGGACGCCCAAACGGGATTCCAAGTTGTCACCGGCCCCACGAGTTTCACGGGAGCCTCCAATCTGGAAGACGGAATTCAAATCTCTTCAACGGGTTCCTACTCAACCCAACTAGCGATGTACACAGACATCCTCCCATTCTGTTCAGCAGATGCTGAAATGAATTGGGGAAGTCTCGGATTAACTGCTTCCGAGCGGCGCCATGAAATTTCAGAATGGTATGGATTCGGTGCTGGTTTACGATTGCATCAGCCGTATGAAAATCAACGCATCATCCAACCTTGGCTCGGTGTCGGGATCAGCTTTATGCAACAAGCTAACTATGCGGACCTTGCTGATGCGTCTGGACAATCCTATCATTACTGGAGCGACGGACGGGTCTATGACATGCCAGAAAACGACGTCAATGCTGCGGTTTTGGCTCAAGAGGTGGCGCCTGATTATGCCTTCGAATCTCAAACGCGGACGCAAAATAGTTTGGCTGTTCCTGTTCGCTTGGGAGTCAACCTCAATCTCACTCCGCGTTTCTACGCTAGTGCAGCCTTTTCAATGCTCGTAGGAGCAGAGGCGAGCCTTGACCCTCGACCGGGATACACCGATTATCTAACGACTGCCCAAGCCGGTCTTGGCATTCGCATCGGAAGAGATTTCGCCGAACCGCGCATCGACTACCCTGAAGCATGGGCTGAATTGGGTGATGATTTTGACCAAGATGGCATCAAGGACAACCGCGACCGATGTCCTGGAACACCGGAAGGTATAGCCATTGATCGACGAGGTTGTCCTGTGGACAGCGACAAAGACGGCGTGGCCGACTACCAGGATGACGAGCCGTTTTCACCGCACGCCCGGGTCAACTTACAAGGCGTTTCCCTGAGCAATGCGCAATGGCAAGCTCTTGAAGCAGAAGCGGCTGCATTTCAGCCTCGTGCCCACGAGGAATTCCAACGCATCGAAACAAAAACGCAGGCACCTCAGGTGACATCCGTTGACACACGGGGACACACACCCGCTGAATCGCGGTTATTGCAGACGTTTGGTTCAATTAAATCGACCATCCAGGTCAAGGCTAAAAGCGAACAACCCGTGGGAGAAACAAACGCGATCAAGTCCGGCAACAATGAACTCCTTTCCATTGATGAGCTCAAGAGTTACCGTGCTGTCATGCCGGCCATTCGACCTGCTTACCGCGTCCAGTTAACACCCGACGTTCGCATGCTAGATATGGAGCTGATCACGCCTTTTATCTTAAGCGGTGAGGTCACACAGAAATTCGATCAATCCAGTACGATGACTTTCGTGACACAAGCCGTTTATGACGCGGCAGCGGCACAAGCTGATTTGACCAAAATGAAAAATGCCGGATTCGTTCAAGCCTTTATTGTGGGCGAATTCAATGGACGCATCATTGATGTAGCAACGGCAGAACAATTAGACCGCGAACTGCACACCAAGGGTACAGCTTCGAAATAAAACGCATCCCGCTCTCAAAAAAAAAGACTGCCCATACAGGCGGTCTTTTTTTGCTCTCATTGAAAATAAGTTAAGGTCAGGATTGCCCTGCCGCCTCTGCCACTCGAATGCCATCGAGCGCAGCAGACAGAATCCCTCCAGCATATCCTCCACCCTCTCCACAGGGATAGAGTCCGGCAATCTCTGGATGTGACAAAGAATCACGATCACGGGGAATGCGGACTGGACTTGATGTGCGCGATTCGGGTGCGACTAAGATGGCGTTGGTATCCATATACGTTGGCATGCGCTTTCCAAACTCTCGCAATCCCTCAGCCAACGAATCCGAGATGACGGGCGGCAACAACGTGCGTAAGTTGACCGAAACAACACCCGGCAAGTAGGAGCAAGCGGGTAAGTCACGGGAAATCCGGCCTTGCGAGCCATGTAAAAAATCGATTAGCCGCTGGGCCGGTGCACGTTGCGTTCGACCACCAGCCTCCCAGCACGTTCGCTCAAGCTCTCGCTGAAATTCTAAGGCACCAAGCACTCCATTGAATCCTTCCGCCTTCCAATCTTCAGGTCCCAGCTGCACAACCATGCCAGAGTTAGCGAATGGATTGTTGCGTTTGGAGGGCGACCAACCGTTCGTCACGACGGAATTCGGGTCTGTTGCGCATGGAGCGATGATGCCACCGGGGCACATACAAAATGAATGCACACCTCGTCCATTCACCTGACAAACCAATCGGTACGACGCGGGTGGCAGCCACTCTCCTCTCGATTGGCCGCTGTATTGGATTCTATCCACCAACTCCTGTGGATGCTCAATCCGCACCCCCATGGCGAAAGGCTTGGCTTCGAGTGCCCACCCTTTCGATTCCATTAATTCGAAAACATCCCGTGCACTATGGCCCGTTGCCATAATAATTCGTTCCGTTTCTGCTGAATGTACTTCGTCCGTTTCGACGTTTACCCAGTGAACACCGCTAACCTGCCCGCCGTCCGCTGCAATGTCCACCATCCGGCATCCGAAATGCACCTGACCTCCCGCATCCTCAATCGCTGCGCGCATGCGCTCAATGATTTGAGGTAATTTATTGGTGCCGATGTGCGGGTGAGCATCAATCAAAATTGAGGGGTCGGCGCCGAACTGAACAAGGCAGTTAAGCACGCCTTGAATGTTCCCCCTTTTATGACTCCGGGTGTATAATTTCCCATCGCTGTACGTGCCTGCTCCTCCCTCTCCAAAACAATAATTCGAATCCGGATCTACAAGGTGTTCACGCGTTATGCTCACCAAATCTCGTCGGCGCTGCTTCACCGGTTGACCACGTTCTAAGAGGATGGGACGGATGCCTTGCTGAATCAACGATAGTGCAGCAAACAAGCCTGCAGGCCCTGCACCAATGATGAAGACGGACTCCGCATCGTTCTGAACGGGCTCAAAATCACCCGAAGGAAGCGGGTTTTCTGGCAGGTCGTCCTTGCCATTGGCTACTTCTATTCGCCACACCGCCATCACTTGACGTTTGCGGGCATCCAAGTTCTTTCGCACCACCCTGTACTTTCCAAGGCGCTCCTCGGAACAGCCCATAGCTTCAGCGACAACTTCCCGGATTTTAGATTCATCTCCCGACCACTCCACGGGAAAACGCACATCGATAAATTGGGTTTCACTTCCGGATGCCATTCGACGAAGATAAACCCGAGTTCTTGCGAATCAGCTTGAACGCCTAAGACTTAACTTCGTCATGAATTTGACCCATGTCCCAAACAGACTTCCCCCACAACCCACTGGCTTTTGACCGACGTGACTTGAGTGATGAGGCCATCCAATTGCTTTACGATCAGCTGATGCTTCCGCGGATGGTGGAAGAAAAGATGCTGAGTCAATTGCGGCAAGGAAAAATCTCCAAGTGGTTCAGCGGAATGGGGCAAGAGGCCATTTCGGTTGGAGCAACGGCTGCATTGGAGGTGGATGAATTCATCCTACCCATGCACCGGAACTTGGGCGTTTTCACGACCCGGGGCATCACCTTGGACCGGTTGTTTTCGCAATTTCAAGGCAAAGCGAACGGATTCACCAAAGGAAGAGACCGTTCTTTTCATTTTGGCTCCATAGAACATCACATCGTGGGCATGATCTCCCACCTTGGTCCTCAATTGGGCATCGCCGACGGTATCGCTCTCGCGCACAAGCTGGATGAGAGCGGCAAGGCGACTTTGGTTTTTACCGGCGACGGCGGTGCATCTGAAGGGGACTTTCACGAAGCAATCAATGTCGCTGCAGTATGGCAATTGCCTGTCATCATCGGAATTGAAAACAACTCATGGGGGCTGTCAACCCCTTCCAACGAGCAGTTTCGCTTCGAACATTTTACGGATAAGGCCATCGGCTATGGCATCCCAGCAGAAGACGCTATCCGGGTGGACGGCAATGACGTGCTCGCCGTATACCATGCGGTGAAAGATGCTGCAGCATCCATTCGCCAGAATCCACGTCCCATCCTTTTGGAATTCAAAACATTCCGAATGCGGGGACATGAGGAAGCTTCCGGAACCAAATACTATCCAGAAGGACTGATTGAGCACTGGGGCCAAATCGATCCCGTGGAAAAGTTCGAGGCGTGGGCCACTGCCCAAGGAGCAATCGAAAGCGGATACATCGAAGAAGTGAAAGCTCGTCATTCAATGGCCATCAAAGAAGGTTTAAAAGCAGCGGCCATCGAGCCTGCCATCGAGAATTCGGTAGAGCTCGAACTGGATGACCGTTTCGCTCAAGTGTCCGAAAGTCAATGGGGAGGCGCCAAGTCAACCGATCGGGAGCTGCGCATGATTGATGCCATCAGCGAAGGGTTGGGTCAAGCCATGGAGGCTTATCCAGACTTGGTTTTGATGGGGCAAGACATTGCAGAGTACGGCGGTGTTTTCAAGGTGACGGATGGGTTTGTCAAACGATTCGGCAAAGAACGGGTCCGAAACACGCCACTTTGCGAATCCGCCATAGTTGGAGCAGCGCTGGGATTGAGCATTGCTGGTAAAAAATCCATGATGGAAATGCAATTCAGCGATTTTGTTACCGTTGGATTCAATCAAATCGTCAATAACCTCGCAAAAATTCATTGGCGCTGGGGACAAAATGCGGATGTCGTCGTCCGGATGCCAACAGGTGGAAATGTCGGTGCGGGACCGTTCCACAGCCAGTCTACAGAAGCGTGGTTCTTTCACGTGCCAGGTCTCAAAATTGTCTACCCTTCCACGCCAGAAGATGCCAAAGGGCTTTTATTGCGCGCGTTCGAGGACCCCAATCCAATCTTATTTTTTGAGCACAAATACCTGTATCGTTCTCTGACAGGGACCGTAGATGAGAACCCGTTTACCGTCGAGATTGGCGCCGCTCGAATCGTGCAAACCGGATCCGACTTGACCATTGTGACCTACGGATTGGGAGTGCAATGGGCCCAAGCAGCTGCGAGCAAATCATCGGCCTCCATTGAAGTCATTGATTTGCGAACGCTTCTCCCATGGGATGAGCATGCTGTCGCCACAAGTGTGCGCAAAACGAACCGCGTCATTGTGCTGCACGAAGACACCATGACTGGCGGTATTGGAGCCGAAATCAGCGCTCGAATTCAAGAGATGTGCTGGAAGGATTTAGATGCCCCAATTCATCGGGTGGCCGGATTGGATACGGCGTTTCCATTTGCCGAAAATTTGGAGGAACAATTCCTAGCGAACGCTCGAGTCGATGAGGCCATTGAGTCGGTGCTGAGCGCATAGCTTACGTAATTTGTTTGGAATCAATCATTAAAGCAATTACATTGGAAGGCGGTTCACACCATTTCTACCCGGCTTAACCATCTTTTTTGTTACCTCTGCATCACATAGAACGAGCGATTCACGCCATGTTTACGGAAGTGAACGAGCAGGCCCTCCAGGTGCTGTTTCGCCATCCCGAATTAAGAGATGAAGCACAGCGAATTGTGCGAAAAAGCAATAAGGAATTGAGCCATTTCATTGCTCAACTCAAGTCTTCGACTTGGGACGGCCCAGAAGCCGAGAAACAGCTTCAAACGCTGTGTAAAGCGTCTGAGAAGTCGAGCATGAAGTTAATGGAGCGCCTCCAAGCGGTGCGGACCTCTTCTGCCAAAAACCAACCTTCCGAATTCAGGGAATCTTAACGGATCAATCGCACGAGGCAATTATCGCCCGCGCATGCGCATCTGCGCCGGGTTCCGAATGGCCGCCTCCACTTGCTTGATGTCCTTTTTGAGCATGCCCTTGGTATCCAGACGTTTGCATTCCACAAGCAGCGCCTTCGCGAGCTTCGGCTTCCGCTTTGCTGATGCGACAACGGCTAAGTTCAGCTTAACCGCAGCCTTGTCATGGTCCTGCTTTAGGCCTACTTCAAGCGACTCTTTGAGCAACTTTTCCGCGTCGTTCATATTGTGCTCCATCATCAGACTGCCGGACAAAAAATACCAGTACCCTCTGCGACGCGGCCAAAGATGCTTTGGATTGACCCGCCCAATCCATTTGCGGGCATCATCCATTTTTTGTTGCCGAAGGCTCACGAACGCCATGAGCAATCTCATGCTCTGCAGCGTCACCAGCACCAAAACAACAGTCACCAGGACCATTCCTACACCGCTTCCGACGTGACCTTTCATGAAAAGGTGAATGGCATACGCCAAACTTGCAGCGGCCAGAGGAATTTTTATGAATCGAGTGTCCATGGGACGTGGTATTTTTGTGGGCAAATTTACCGCATCAAATGGATTGGATAACATTGGAATCAATAGAAGGTTGGAACGAGGCATTGGATCGATCAGGTAAAATGCCCCTTGTTGTTTTCAAACACAGCACGCGCTGCAGTGTCAGCCGGATGGCCCTAAAACTCACGGAGCAACGTTGGGATCTTCCTTCGGATGTTCAACCATTCCTTCTGGACCTGCTCAATTTCCGGGAGGTCAGCCAGGCGATTGCAACCGATTTGCGTGTCGAACATCAGTCACCACAATTGATTTTAGTATCCGGCGGCAAAGCACTTTACCATGCCAATCATTCGGCCATCGACCCAGAAGAATTGAAAGCGTATCTTTAAGCCATGGTGGAAATTGTCAAACTACGGGTGATTTTGGACGTCGAGGAAGACGTATTTCGGGACCTTGAAATCGAAATGGACGCACCGCTGATGCATTTGCATTTGGCAACCTTGGATGCATTCAATTGGAACGATGCGCATGAAATGGCTTCCTTTTACAAGAGCAACGATGCGTGGGACAAAGGGGATGAATTTCCGCTCATGGCCATGTCCCCAGATTTGCCTTCAATGGAATCTGCAAAAGTTCGAGACGTTCTTCCCACTCAACAATCACGAGGTCTCTACGTGTACGATTACCTGCGCATGTGGTGTTTTTATCTTGAGCCCATTGCGATGGGACCGGCGGAAGAAAAAACTGAATACCCCCGTTTGATGTTGGAGTTTGGAGAAACCCCAAACCCCCTAAGCCGTGAGCCAGAAGGATTGAATGATGCGGACTTGTTTGCTGATGTTTTCGGAGATGAAACCAAAGCACCTGACAAAGCGACCTCCACCGGAGATCCTGAACTTGATGCCTACCTGGCCGATGATGCCGAAGAAGACGCTTCGGGTGGCCTGGAAAACATCGACGACTACGACGATATTTTTTGATGGCTGATTCGCCCCTTGAACGCCTATCCTCCGTCGCGGATTCAATCCAACCGAATGAACGGCCACTTCTCGTTGTCGTGGTGGGACCAACGGCTGTTGGAAAAACACGCTGGGCAATCGACATGGCACGCGCACTGGAAACCGAAATCATCAATGCCGACTCGCGCCAAGTTTTTAAGCGAATGGCCATTGGAACTGCCGCTCCGAGCGCCAACGAACGAGCGGAAATTCAGCATCATTTTGTAGATTTCATCGAGCCAGATCGAAGGTACAGCGCTGGTCAATTTGAGCAAGACGCTTCGGTTTGGTTGGACCATTGGTTCAAACATCGCCGCACCGCCGTTCTCGCTGGAGGGAGCGGATTGTACGTCAAGGCGTTGATCGAGGGCCTCGATGATATTCCCTCTGACCCGTCCATTCGAGCCCAGTTGAATCAGCGATTGGAATTGCACGGACTTGCTCCGCTCATCGAAGAGCTCGCCCAACTCGATCCAGCTCATTTAAGTAAAATGGATGCCCAGAATCCTCAGCGGGTCATCCGAGCACTTGAGGTCTGTCTTATTTCAGGAAGACCCTTCTCGAGCTTCCACAAACTGGCGCCTCGAGCGAGACCATACGACACCTGGGTTGTTGGGCTTCAAATGGACCGGGATTCCCTGAATTCTCGCATCAACATGCGGGTGGAACATATGATTGAAGCGGGACTCGAGGCTGAAGTCCGAGAACTTGAGTATCTCAAAGATGCCAATGCACTGCGTACCGTCGGGTACCGGGAATGGTGGCCTTTCTTCGAAAACGAATGTTCTATGACCGACGTTCAGGCCCAAATCCAACTGCGAACCCGGCAATTCGCCAAGCGCCAAATGACGTGGTTTCAAAAAATGGAGGGCGTTCAGTGGTTTGATGCTTCGGACAGGGAGAACATTGCCGAGGGATTGCGCGTTGAATGTGAGAAACGATCATGGCATTTTGCACATCCAATACCCCATTCGGAACCGCACCGAGATGAGTGATCCCTCGAAACAAACCCACCTCCATCGGGAAGCTTCTAAGCACACGCTTCGCAGAGATTCCATGCCTCATTTCGACGACCAAACTGCGCAAGATTTGGAATTCGATGTAGTGAAGGCATTGCTTTTGAACCACTGCCACAACCCAACGACCATCCAGCGAGCCAAAACCTTGCATCCTAGCATTCAACCCAACCAATGGCGCAAAGCACTCGAGCGCACCAAGGAGTTTTTGGACATCCGGAGTGAGGGAAGGTCTTTTCCCGCTGTAGGTTGTGAGGAAATTGCCCCCGACAATGACCGCCTCGCCATCCGCGATGCCGTTCTCGATGAACGAGGGTTTGCTCGAATTCGCACGGCGACCTTGACCGTCAATGAGGTCATTGAATCGCTCGAGGGAGCGGAGGAAGTATTCCCTCAGCTTTGTCAACTCATTGCCGAAGCGTCACCCAATCTGGAATTGCCCCAAGCAATTGACAGCGTTTTCGACGCCAAAGGTCAAGTACGGAGCAACGCTTCCCCTAAGTTGATTCAAATTCGGGAGGAGAGCATTCGCTTGCGCCGCTCGCTCAATCGACAGTTCGTTAAGGAACTCAAAAAAAGTCAAGAACGCGGCTGGTTGGCCGATACCAAGGAAGGATTCATCAACAACCGCCGCGTACTCGCTGTCAACAGCACGCACAAGCGGAAAATATCAGGCACCGCCTTGGGGCAATCCAAAAATGCCTCCATTACGTTTATTGAACCGGCTTCAACCGTTTCATTGAATTTTGAGATGGAGATGCTTCAGGATGATGAGCGAAAAGAAATCCATCGAATCCTGCGGGCTTTAACGAAACAAATTCGGCATTTTTTACCGCAACTCAAGACCACCCACCAAATCCTCGTTGAGCTCGACTGGCTGCGCGCTAAAAGTCAACTGGCCGGTGAAATGAATGCGGATTTACCCGGAATACGGAATGCCCCCAACTTCCACCTCATCCAAGCCTATCATCCATTGCTGGCGATGCAGAATTCGGCCAAAGGTCTGACTACTGAGCCACAAACGGTATCACTCAATTCCAAAGCACGGATCTTGGTCATTTCGGGACCCAACGCGGGAGGTAAATCGATTACGCTCAAAACCGTTGGTCTCCTGCAGGTCATGCTTCAGAGTGGACTATTGGTCCCCGCCCATCCCAACAGTGAAATGGGAAGTTTCACCTCGATACTGACTGACATAGGTGACAACCAGAGCATTGAAAACCAGCTGAGTACGTACAGTTACCGATTAAATAGGATGAAGCGGTTTCTGGACATCGCAAACAACAAGTCCTTGCTGCTATTGGATGAATTCGGTACCGGCTCTGACCCCGAATTGGGTGGTGCTTTGGCGGAGGTGTTTTTCGAAGAACTGTACGATCGGAATGTCTTTGGGGTGATCACCACACATTATGCGAATATCAAAACCCGGGCCGCACAATTAGCCCAGGCAATCAATGGAAGCATGCGATTCGACCAAGAGTCCCTCCAACCGCTCTTCAAGTTGGATGTGGGCCCGCCCGGCAGTTCTTTCACCTTTGAGGTGGCCCACATCAATGGAATCGCTCCCGAATTAATCGAACGGGCCAAAGGCAAATTGGACGGCAATAAGGTCAAGTTAGATGCGTTGATTTCGGAATTACAGAAGGAAAAAAACACGCTGGCTCGAGTAACAGACCGGCATCTGAAAAAAGAGCTTGAACTCGAGCGATCCAAAGCAGAGTTGGCACAGCAGGAGCAGCACATCAATGAACGCGCAGAGAATCAACATTCCCTCGCCGAAGAGAACAATGACGCTTTGCACCGGGGACGCAAACTGCAGCAATTTATCGATCGTTTTGACCCTGGTAGCAAGAACAAGCCGCTGCTTCAAGATGTCCAGAAGTACCTGGCAGTCGAAAAAACAAAGCGATTGGAAGCTGGTGCAGCCAAAAAAGCAAAACAAAAGGCCCAAGAGGCCCGGGCTTCGAAGCGTCGGCCCAAACATTTCATTGAACGCATCAAGGTCGGCTCGACCGTTCGGTTAAGAAATGGCGGGAAAGAACGAGGCGAGGTGCTTCAAATGCACGGCAACAGTGCATCCGTTCTTTTCGGAGCATTCAAAACCAAAATTGAATTGGAAAAGCTGTCGTGGGTGGCGAACTAACGTCCGGCAAGTTTATTCGATGACCAACTTCCGCGTAGCCATCGCTCCACCCTCTGTTTCAATGGTTATGAAATACGCTCCTGGGGCCAAACTGCTCACATCGGCCGTAGGCACTTCCATCTGCTGAACATCAATGGCAAGTACCGGTCGGCCGATTTGATCGTAGATGCGCATGTATGCTGCTCGAATCTCGCCTGACCAATCGATGTAGATCGTATGGCTCGCGGGATTGGGGCGCACCGTCCAGGGGTTCGAAAGCAACCACTCTTCTTCTACTTCCACAACGCCACACACGCTTTGCTCGGCGCATGGGACCTCGAATTCGGTCACATAACTGCCTCCCAATACCTCCTGACCTGTCGAAATTGGATCCAAAAAGTTGTACAGCTTTTCCGCCTCCGAAATGGGATTGTTTCCATCCCAGTGGTAGCTCATCTTCCCGTAATAATCTGGCGCATTGGGGGATTCGCAATAAGAAGCTCCTCCTGTAAGGGTTCCAACAATCCGTTTATTTTGATCAAACAAGGCCGACCCGGAGGAACCTCCTTCGGTGACACCGTGGTTGGTCTCTGTTTCTTGCCAATACACTCGCCAATGGGCTCCGGGATGGTACGCGCTGCTGTTGGTAGCTGTCGTGGTGAAGGTTGAGATTTTTTTTCGATCTCCAGCGGGATGATGAATCCCAACACCCTCTGTTGGACTCAAACCCGAAACATCCCATCCAGCGTAAAACGGTATCCAAGATGCAAATACCGGGTCTTCTATCTCCACCAACAAAAAATCTGAGCCGTTGATGTTGTTGCCGACCGCATCGTCCGAACTGGTCAAAAAGTACACGCCTGTCCGCACATGAGAGTTGAAACTGGACGTACCGTCGCACTCAAAGTACTCATAATTGAACCGCACCTTGAGCAGGGCCCAATCCGATTCCGACATGTCATCTGCGCAGTGAAACGAACTCAGCAGCAATTGCCGGCAATCCAATGCTGTGTTATTGACCATGGTTCCAGAGCATAAGTAAATCCCACCACCCATTGAAATTCTTAGCCGCACAGTTGCATCGCGCTGGCACTGCCAATCATCTCCTTCCGGGCACATCACATCCACCTCACACGGATCGGATCCCCGGTTATTTTCGGACAACAAATCGTATTCCCCGTCCAACCAGAGATAGCGAAAGAAATAACCCACCCCGTTGATGCGCAAGGCAGGAGTTCCTGTCACATTCAGAGGTTGCGTGTACCGAATAATCACTTCTTCACCTGGAATTTCGCCACTCACCCACAACCCGTGATCGTTGTTTTCTGAAAAATCTACGGGGCCTTCTGCATAAGGCACTGAAAATCGCCCCGCCTCCGAAGCAAACGTCAACGAACTTCCGACCGGTAAATGGAATTGATCGAAATAGATGCACAATGCTGGAGCATCTTCTACACGAACTCGCAGCGTCCATTGCTCACCTTGGGGCTTTTGCGACACAGAAGCCCAATCGAAAAAATCCCAATCCGCGGCAAGGATTTCGCCCTGCATCGTTTTCCCCGTGTTTTCCTCATGCCAGAAGGCCCGGGCCCACAATTGATCTACCGCAGGAGATTCCAATGTTACGACGGGTGTCTCTAGCTCACGTTCATTTTGCCCCTTGACTCCCAAACAAATGATTATCAAGGACATCAAGAGCCCAAATCGTTTTTTCCCATTCATTTCACACTTATTTCTTGCGGTTCAGGCTCCAATTTAAGCCGTTTCTCCCAATTGGTTTGGTGAAAATTGGGGAACATCATTCTCTGGTGTTCCAATCCATTCGGTACCTTCAGGGCTCATTTGAAATGAAATGACGAAAACATTAATCATTGGGACCACTTGGATGCTATTCGCCTTCATGACGGTTCCTGCCTGGAGTCAAGACAGTGAGATAGAGGACACCGAGTTTGAGGCCCAAGGACAAAAATTCAATACGCTCCTTTATTACATGGATCAATTGTACGTCGAAGACACGGACATGGAGTCCCTCGTGGAAACGGCTATTGTCAATATGTTGGAAGCGATGGACCCTCATTCGGTATACATCCCCGCGGAAGATTTACAGGAAGCCGATGAACCGCTCAATGGCAATTTCGAAGGAGTGGGCATCCAATTCAATATTTTTCGCGATACCATCATGGTTGTCTCTCCTATTTCCGGCGGACCGTCGGAGAAATTGGGCATCATGTCCGGTGACCGCATCGTCACCGTTGATGGGGAAGTCGTAGCTGGCACAGGTGTCACCAACAAAGATGTCCAACGGCTTCTGAAGGGCCCCAAAGGAACCAGAGTAACGGTAGGCATTAAACGAGGGAACGATCCGGAGTTATTAGAATTCGAAATCATCCGAGACAAAATCCCCATCTTTTCTGTTGATGCTTCATTCATGGCAGCGCCCGGCATTGGCTACATCAAAGTCAATCGCTTCGCTCGCTCAACGATGAGCGAGATGTATGGTGCCTTTGCCCAACTCCAGAGGGAAGGCATGAAAGACCTCGTACTCGACTTGCAAGGCAATGGTGGCGGCATGCTCCGAACGGCCATTCAGATGGCAGATGAATTCCTATCTGGGGATAAACTTATCGTCTACACAGAAGGCCGTCAATTCTCTCGAGAAGACACCTACGCGCGCATTCCAGGTCGATTTGAAAAAGGACGACTCGTCATTTTGATCGATCAAGGAAGCGCATCAGCATCGGAGATCGTCTCCGGTGCCGTGCAAGACTGGGACCGAGGCCTGATCGTCGGAAGGCGCAGTTTCGGCAAAGGATTGGTCCAACGACCGGTCAACTTACCAGACGGCAGTGCAGTCCGCTTGACCGTTCAGAAGTATTACACGCCGTCCGGGCGGTGCATTCAAAAGTCGTACGAAGACGGAGTAGACGCGTATCGCAAAGAAAAATTCGAACGGTATGAGTCCGGTGAACTATTGAGCCTGGACAGCCTTGAGTTGCCCGATAGCCTCAAATTTGAAACCCGTCTCCAATCCAGAATGGTCTATGGAGGTGGTGGCATTTTGCCCGACGTTTTTGTTCCGCTCGATACAACAGACAACTCCGTTTATTTCAGTAAAATTTTGCGCAAAGGGTTGGACAGCCGCTTCGCATTGACCTACGTTGACAGCTTGCGCAGTTCCCTGGAAACTTCCTACCCTGACCAAGACACCTTTATTGCTGAGTTTGAATTGGACGAAGGACTGTTGGAACAATTCCAAGCATTTGTCGCCGCAGAGGGAGTAGAATTTGACGCGACCGATTGGGCCACCTCAGAAGAGGCCATCGCCTTGCGTTTGAAGGCCATGATTGGCCGCAACCTCGTCGATCCCAGCACCTTTTACCGAATCATCTCCGGACTGAACGAATCGCTACAGCGCGCTGTTGAAGTTTTACAAGACGGTACTTTCGAACGCTCCAACTTGGCCCACGATACGTTTTGACACGTCAGCTTTTGCATCGTAATTTTACCCAAATAACTCCTCTCCCTATGAATCTGAAATTTTCAATCATTCCTATCCTCGCACTCCTCTTTATGGGATGTGCCTCAGAAGTAAGCAATGACACGGCCGTATCGCGTCCTGCCAATGACGCGCAGGACTCACGCGAATTACCCGTCAATACGAGCCCTGGTCAAAAGGATGACTTTGATCCTGCCCGAGCCAACGCGGCGGCACCCGCTGGCCCTACAACGACCATTTCATTCGCCAACTACGAGCACGATTTCGGCACCTTGGCGCAAGGTGAATCGGTGACTCACATGTTCGAATTCACCAACTCAGGCAACGAGCCATTGATCATTGACAACTGCAAGGGGTCCTGCGGATGCACGGTTCCCAAATGCCCCAAAGAGCCTATTCAACCGGGAGAAAAAGGACTAATCGAAGTCAAATTCAATTCGAAAGGAAAGAAGAATCAGCAAACAAAGAAGGTCACGATTAACGGCAACACCGATCCTGCACAAACTTTTTTGACCATCAAAGCTTTTGTCGAAGTTGAGCCTGGTGCTTGATGATGAAAATCGAACAATTGTTCTCAAAAAAATCCCTGCTTAACGGCGGGGTTTTTTTGTGGTGGGTGTTGGGATTCAGCGTGAATGCACAATCTCCTTTAGAGCCTTCTAGTGCACCTCGCGACGGCGAACGCCTGGACTTCCTGGTTACGTATGAATGGGGGCCCTTCTACTTGGCCGTTGGAGACGCTTCGTTCACTACGGTCCAACTGCATTATGGAGATGTCCGGCTGTGGAGCTTCGAAGGATGGGGTGCCTCAAAAAAACACTGGAATTGGTTTTATCCAGTGCAGAGCATTTACGCCAGCCTTGCGAATGATGATTTCATTCCCCTCCACTTCCAACGCAAAGGCAGAGAGGGAAGTCATCGGTATGACCGATGGTATGACTTCGGTTCTTCTTCCCAAATTTCTTGGACTAGCCAAGATGCGGAATTGCCAAGTGGCAGCGCGCCATTGCCGAGCGGATCGAATGTTTTCGATTTAATGACCGCGGTACATTGGTGTCGGCATTTGCCGTGGGACTCATTGACTCCTGGGAAAACCGTATCAATGAGACTCATTCTTGACGGTGACATACACCCGACTTCAGTCAAATTTGAGGGGCTGACCAACTGGACAGATCCAGAGACCCTCCAAGTGCATCGGTGTTGGGCCTTCCAACCAACGCTCATCGATGGAACGGTCTTCAAAGAGGGAGATCATATGCGGGTGCTCGTCTCAGCCGATGAACGGCGGATTCCACTGTACATCGAGACTGAGCTTGTCATTGGTTCGGCAAAAATTTATTTGACGCGCAATCAAATGCTTGAAACAGGAGCCATGAAAAGCTTTCGCGATTCCACAGAAAGACAGCGTAATACATTTATGCGTGAATAACCCCCCTGCACGCTATGTCCGACTCAGTTGACCATAGCCACCGACGTTGTATACTTTTTTGAAACCGGCCTGCTTCAAGAATTCCGCAGCAGCTCCGCTTCTTGCACCCGATCGGCAGTAGCAATAAATCGGAGATTCTTTATCCCATGCCTGGCTTTTTGAATGCAACTCGCCTTTCATCCAATCAGCATGCACGGCATTGGGATACATCCCCGTTGCGCACTCCTGTGCAGTACGACAGTCCAAAACCATCCCTCCCTCCTTATCCAACGACTCTCGAAATTCTGCGGGAGTCAAATCTACTTTGGATCCAAAAAACATATTCTTCTTTAGTGAAACATTAAAAGTTCGACCGCTCCGTGCCTTAATTGCAGCTGTCCTTTCTGCTCCATTTTCTTAAGAACGCGACTGACAGCCTCTCTGCTTGCATTCAAGTCGTTCGCAATTTGACTGTGTGGCTTATTAACGGTAGAGGCGTTTTCTAGCCCTACATTATGGGCAATGTAATTTTGAAAATAACTCGTCAATCGGACTTCAAGGGAATTAAAAGCCACTTGATCAAACATCTCTAAGGACTCGATCCACTGCTTTTCCACTATATTCAAAACAAACGTGGTCCAATCTGGATTGGACTGCATGAATTTACTGAATTGGGAAACGGGCAGAGAGAATAGTTCAGCCGGTTCTTCAACAACCGCAGTGATGACAGACTCTCGGTTCAACATCGCAGAAATCATGCTGAGGCCGCAACCGCAGGCGCCATTCAGTGTGTACATGAGGTGACGTCTTCCTGTGGCCGACGTACGATACAATGCAACCTTTCCTTTCACTAGAAACAAGACCTGATCCATCCGATCACCAGGTTCTAGGAGAACAACACCTTTGTCAACAGACATGTGTTCTGAGAAGGACACAACCTGCTGCTCCATTTCAGGAGATAAAAAATTAAGGACCCGTGGTTTGCGCGTTTCCATATTAGTTTTCATTGAACTGCTCAAATGTATGCAAATGTGAAGTATATATTGGTTTTCAATAGCCTTACTATTTCAAATTCACCCATCCCAACCCATTTTTTGGGGTATTGACAGCGCATGGAATGTCGGCGTAATTTGCGGTCATGTCTCATTCCCGTGAACCGATTGGATTTGCACCACCTCCCATCGATGAAGATACCATCATGGCAGTTGAACGCGTATTGCGGTCTGGCTGGATAACGTCCGGACCAGAATTAGTGGCCTTTGAATCCGAAGTTTCCGATTTCTTAGGTGTCAAGTGGACCTGCTGTCTATCCAGCTGGACAAGCGCATGCGAATTAACCCTTCGCTGGTTCGGAATTGGGCCCGGCGATGAAGTTCTTATTCCCGCTATGACTTATGCGGCTACAGCCAACATCGTTCTGCATTGCGGGGCGAAACCAGTCATGGTGGACGTTGCATTAGATGACCGAGTGGCTTCACTAGAAGCGTTGCAATCGGCTTTTAGTTCGCGCACCAAAGTGGTTATGCCTGTTGATTTAGGTGGATGGCCAGTAGACTATCAAGGCATCGCAGATTGGCTATCAAGTTCGGAAGTTCGAAGCGTTTTTCAGCCCACTTCGCAGAATCAGCGCGAGCTCGGTCGGCCTCTTTTCTTATCGGATGCCGCGCATTCGTTTGGAGCGATCTACCGCGGGGAAGCCGTGGGCAACCATGCCGATGTCACTGGATTTAGTTTCCATGCGGTCAAAAACTTAACCACGGCAGAAGGCGGTGCATTGGCGTTTAACCTACCCTCGCAGTTCAAACTAGCGGATTTACAGCAATGGTTCAAGGCAATGTCACTTCATGGACAGACACGCAATGCGCATGAAAAAACCGTGTCAGGCCGCTGGCAATATGACGTTGAAGAAGCGGGGTTCAAATGCAACATGACGGACATTCAAGCGGCGATTGGACGCGTTCAATTGGCGAAGTACCCAGCGCAACTAAAGCGTCGACGCGCTGTGGCAGAGCGTTACGATGCAGGATTTCAGGGGCAGGATTGGTATGCCTCGCCCCCCCTGCATAATTCCGAACGCACGAGCTCATTTCACCTTTTTCAAATGCGAATCATTGGTTTCAAGTCTGAACAGCGAGACGCCGTAATGCATGCACTCAAAGAAAGGGGAATAGCGACCAATGTCCATTTTATCCCCCTGCCCTTATTGAGTCTGCACAAGGATCGGGGAGAACGCTTAGATCGGTATCCCACAACAGAAAGACTATTCAATGAAACGTTGAGCCTGCCGATTCACTTGCAATTAAGTGACGAAGATGTCGATTGGATTATCGCAGAGGTCATCCTTGCCATCGAATCCCATTTGTAATCAATGAAACGCGCATTTGACCTGCTCATCAGCGCATTGGCGCTGCTCGTATTGAGCCCAATGCTCGGCGCTATCGCTCTTTGGGTCGCGATGGACAGCCGGGGTGGTGCGTTTTATGGACAGGATCGAATTGGAAAGAATGGACGGCCATTTAGGCTTTTTAAATTTCGATCCATGATCTCCGGAAGCGGGGGAACGGAGGTCACACTTGGAAACAACGATAGCCGAATCACCAAGGCTGGCGCGGTGCTCCGTCGGTATAAACTGGATGAATTACCGCAGCTTTGGAACGTGATCATTGGCGACATGAGCATCGTAGGGCCCCGACCAGAGGTGCCGGGGTATGTTGCGCTCTACACGGATGACATGCGTCAGGTATTGGAGGTGCGACCAGGCCTAACTGATCCTGGAAGCATCGCTGGTTTCGACGAGGGAAAGGAACTTGCTGAGGCTGCTGATCCTGAAGCACATTATAGGCTCGTGATCTTACCTGCCAAAGTTGCCTTGCAACAAGCTTACCTGCAAAACGCGACTTTCTTAACCGACATTAGGGTGATCGTCCGAACGCTCCGCCGCATTTTCAAAGGTTGACAGCAGAGGAGCAAACACTTCCAATACTTGATCCGCTTGCTGCTCTTCACCTGATTCACGCAAGGCAAACCCTACATTCCTAACCAACCGTTGAACCACTTCCATGGTATGTGCTGGGCGCCATGAACGTCCTGAATCCGACGTATCTATGTGGCTTAAAAATTCCGAAACATCATCCGGTCCAATCACCGATCCTTGACTAAAAGGGTTGATATAAAAAAGGATTCCTGCCTGCCCCTTCGTCGGCCCTTCATTTCCTACAAACGCTTTATCGCAATAGGCCAAGATGAAATGACTCGGCAGATTAATTCCTCGAATAGGTAGACCCAGCGCCTGAGCAACGGCTAAATAGAGCATTCCCATTCCGATGGGATTGCCTTTCTTTTCCTTCAATACGCCAGAAGGAAGGGCTTCACATGGAAGATGGGGCAATCTTCTAACGCCTTCCAATTGATGCACGCTAAAGAAGATGTGGTTCATAATGCGAACCTGTTCCAATGCTGTCAATTCTTCGTTCAACTCCAACCAGACTTCCTTCTTCAGTGCTTCGAAGGCATAATTTGAATCGGCTAGGCCCCAAGCAGGGTCAATGGACCGGTGTACCAATTGGACACCCTCCCACAAATTCTCACCCCCTGATTCCATCCACAAAGCCAGCTCCTCACGGATATCTGATTGCTGTAAACCTTGTCGGAGGCTTGACAGACGTCCTTGAAAAAGCTCACATTCGGGTCCTTCATTTGCCGCATCAGCAACATAAGGAAGGACATCTTTCCCTTTTGAAAGAAGCCGGTCCCTCACATGGTGATATATGCCCTCATCGGGATCATCCATTAAAGCCAACAACGCATGAATTTCGGAAATACTCATCTCGAATTATCTAATACCAGGCAGGAAGCTGCTTGGTCTCCAAATCTAAAAATCCAAGTCCGCTGATAAATCATCTTAAAAATCACTTTTCCAACTTGGCCTGTTGAATGCATCGATGTCATTCCCCGTATCTTTCGTACATGCGTCTTAGCAATTCCATGCTCCAGCCTCGCTGGAATCCAGCTGTTTTGGATAAAAACCGGCTCTTTTATGCGCTTTGGACGACGGGGCTTTTTTTGCTTCTCATTTGGGGAGTTTATGGGATCAATGAGGTTTACGGCATGAATTGGCGAAGGTTGGGAAACCATCCCAGGGAATGGAATCATGTGGGGGGGGTCTTTACTTATCCATTTTTACATGGAGACTTAGACCATATTTGGAACAATACCATTACATTTTTCACACTGAATTCCCTCCTCTTTTACTTCTACCGATCCATTGCCTTGCGCACATGGGCAGCGTTGTTCTTGATTTCGGGTTTTGGGCTTTGGATTTTCGCAAAAGGAGGAAATCACATAGGAGCCAGTGGCATCAACTACGGTCTCGCGGCCTTCCTTTTTGCTTCCGGTATCTTTCGGAAATCACAGTTGTTACTTCGCGTCGCCTTGGTGGTAGCCTTTTTGTACGGAGGAATGGTGTGGTGGATGCTGCCAATCGATGAACACATTTCGTGGGAAGGCCATATTGCCGGAGCTGCGACGGGGGTCCTCCTAGCTTGGTGGGCTCGCAACAAAGGCCCTTTGTCTGATTTGAACCTTCCCGAACTTGAGCCCAACGAACGTTTGCCTGAATGGTGGGCCGCAGCACACCCCAATCACCCTGATGTCATTGAGCAAAGGGCGAATGAGAATTCCACGCACGCTACGGAGGAAGGGCCGACCTCTGTCGCGTATACGTTGCTTCCTAAAGCCAAAAAAACAGACGATTGAAGCGTCCCTTTAGATCAGACGTCCTTTAGATCAGGCGTTGAGCATCACCGGCATAACGAGCATGAGCACATCCTCCCCTTCGTCTTCTGCTTCTGTAGGCTTAATGATGCCGGCTCGGTTGGGAGCAGACATCTCCAATGACACTTCGGCACTTGAAAGGTTGTTCAACATGTCCATTAGAAAGCGGCTGTTGAAGCCAATTTCCATGTCCTCCCCCGTGTAACTGCAATTCAAGCGTTCGTTGGCTTCGTTTGCAAAATCCAAATCTTCCGCGCTAACAACCAACTCACTACCTGCCAGCTTAAGCCGCACTTGATGCGTGGTCTTGTTCGCAAAAATGGAAACACGCCGGATCGCCTGCAAAAAGTCCTGGCGATTGATTACCATGCGGTTTGGGTTTTCCTTAGGAATCACCGCTTCGTAGTTGGGATACTTGCCCTCAATTAAACGGCAAATAATCGTGACTTCGTCGAATTCAAATCGCGCATTCGAATCCGTATACGTCATCGTAACCTTTTCAGCGTGTGACGCGGCATTCTTGAGCAAGTTAAGCGGCTTCTTTGGCACGATAAATTGTGCATTTGAAGATGCTTTCACATCCGTACGAGCGTATCGGACCAATCGGTGCGCATCGGTTGCAACAAACCGAACGCTTTCTGAATAGAATTCAAAATAAATTCCTGACATCACCGGTCGCAGGTCATCGTTTCCCGCAGCAAACAACGTCCGATTGATTGCTCTAATCAGTGCATTGGCTTCAATGCCCATGGTCGCTGCATCTTCCAATTCTGGCGACTTTGGAAACTCATCTCCGTTCGCCCCGGTTAATTTATATTTTCCGGCATCGCTGATCAGTTCGATGGCGAAGGTGGCAGGGTCAATTTTGAACGTTAGTGGAATATCTGGAAATGCCTTGAGAATGTCCAAGAGCATCTTTGCAGGAACAGCGATAGAACCAACGTCTCCCGTTTTGACTTCCAGCTTTGTCGTCATGGTGGTCTCTAAGTCACTCGCAGAGATCACAGCCTCTCCCGGGCTCAACTCGAATAAAAAATTATCCAAAATGGGCAAGGTGTTGCTGCTATTCAATACCCCACTGAGCGAGGACAAATGACGGAGCAATTGACTACTTGAAACAATAAAGTGCATAATCTCGGTTTAGTTCTTCAAATATGCCCCAACATCCTCCTCCATTGTGTTTTTATTCAGGGTTTTCACAGACTACTTTTCCACATCAAATGAACCAAAGCCATGAAGTTTTTCACGAAAAAAGATTTACATTCGGTTCATGAAAAATGTACTCGCTTCATTCAGCCTGGCTCTTTTTACCCTCGCAATGAGCATCACGACCCTCGCTCAATCCGAGATCCAATCGGATTCCTTTGATGTGCACATCACCTCAAGCACAACCCGCATGGAGTTGGCTCAGTTGCAGAAGGACTTCAGCGAGGTCGGCATCGGCTTTCGCTATGACCTGATCGATTGGACCGACGAAACGCTGCAATCCATTCGCCTTGCCATCATCCTTCCCGATGGGAGCATGCGTCGTCACATTAGCGAATCCCTCGATGCGGATGCGGACATCTGGCTTCGCCTGGAAGGCAGCGGTGCCGAACGCATCTTTTGCGCAGGTGACAATTGTGAAGATTGAGGGGATATTACACGGCCTCCACTTCCACGAATCAAGAATTTAAAAAAAAGCATGGTCCCGGCCGTGCTTTTTTGATTTCGGGCTGCTCAAGCACGGTCCACCCTCCATGAATCCAACCTAAGACACCTCGTCTAAGGCCGATAAAACTCGCTCGATTTCAAGGCGATTCCCGCAGTCGAAATGGGACTTGGGGCATTCGATGTGACCGTGCAATCCGCAGGGCTTACAATCGAGCGCGAGATCAGTTTCGACCACAACGCGTTTGGAAGACAGGGGGCCAAATCCGTAATCTGGAGTTGTCGAACAAAACACGGCAACAGTGGGTGCATTGACCGAACTGGCAAGGTGCATGGGTCCACTGTCATTGGTCAACACCCATTGTGCTTGCTGCATCATTCCCGCAGAATCCAACAGACCCTGTTTGGACCTGACTTCCACTCCTTTATGACGTGTTGCTTGTTGGATTCGGCTCAGCAATGGCGCGTCCCCTGGTCCTCCGACGAGGTAGATGCACCGGATTTTATCCTCAAGCGCATCACACATGGCCACCCATTTAGGCTCTGGCCATTGCTTGGTTGCCCACTGGCTGGCGGGAGCCATCACGCCGAATTTCTCGGGCATCGAGGCGATCGAGCCACGGGAATGAGGGTAAAGTCGGGGCATGGTGGCTGTTGCTGAATCCAACCATGGCTCAATCAAGCGGTGATTGCGCTGCACTTCGTGAACTCCTTTTTTAAAGCCATGGGGCGCTGTACGTGTAAACCAATGCCTCAGAGGATGCTGATCAAAACATGACCGGATAGGCGCATTCGTCAAGCGAGCTAAGACCCCTGAAGAAACATGCCGGTGCGGAGTGAACACCGCATCAAAACGCTCCTGACGAAGCCTCCGCCCCAGTCTTATCAACCGCACATAGCGAGATGCGAAACGCCCCCGCTTCTCCCATGCGTGCAAACCTTGAATAAAAGGGTGATCCTCGAACAAGGCCTCGTTTCCCGATCGAACACACACATGAATTTCATCCTCCGGAAATGCAGCATGCCATGCTTCCCACATCGCTGATGCAAGGATAGCATCTCCGATAAAAGCCGTTTGAATGAACAAGATTTTGCGGGGACCAGGCATGATGCGAAGATAGGGGGTCCGGACGTCGCGATGTAACTTGCACCATGGCACGATGGATAGGAATTGATTTTGGAAACGTTCGGACAGGAATTGCCTATACCGACGAATCGGAGCGAATGGCTTTTCCCTTCGCCACAGTGCCGACTGCTGAATTGATGACTGTATTGGAACGCTTAATCAACGAATCACCATGCCGAGGTTTGGTCTTGGGCATTCCCAATGCGTGGGGTGTTGCTTTGGGCAAGGCACACACGCACAGCACCGAACCCATTCTGGCCTTTCGAGTGAAACTCCAAAAGCGCTGGCCGGACTTGCCAATTGAACTCACGGATGAGACCAATACCAGCGAGGAAGCGCTTCAGGCCTCCATCGCAGGTGGAATGAAAAAGTCAAAGCGATCTAAGAAAGGTGCCCTCGACAACGTTGCAGCCGCCATAATTTTACAGCGCTTTTTGGACAACCGAAATGTCACTGGATAGGCTTGATGTTTCTCACCCCTTCTTAAAAACTTCAATTTCGGCATGCTGCCGAATCAAATCACTGAACGTCCCCTCATAGCGAGTCGCGCGAACGATGTGGTTGTCAATCCAGTGATAATTGCCCCCCCGAGGCTTGCCCATGAGCAAACCATGGTAAAGGAATCCATGCTTATCCAACCAGGCTTCGGTAACCGCTCGATGATCCTCCGTGCGGGAAGTGAAAAACGTGATAAAATGTCCTTCTTCGTACCACTTATTCAACGTCTCCAAGGCATCGGCAAACGGTTCACATGTCGCCATGCGCTCCGGCTCCTCATTCGGAACATCTTCAGTAACGGTTCCATCGATATCGATCAGATAGTTCTTGACACCTGTTGGCAACTGCGGAGATGCCGGCATTCCTTTCGCGTCATTTACTGCTTCGAGTTGGACTTTTTGGTCTCCCGGACGTCCCCCGGTTTGCGATGCTTCAGTCATTGTGCCAAATTTAGGCATCACGCCTGAGCCGAGCAATCTTCAATGATGCGAACTAAAGACCAAAAATTGGGGTTCATCCGTATTCTCGAGCAATTCAAACCATTGCGCTTTAAAAAGTTCCCATCCTCCCATGGCCTCCACTGCAACCAAAGCGCTCAATCCGCGCTCTTGAGGTTTGCCTTTTATAGTCAACCACGTATCAAAAACTTCTTCCACCAGAGCGCATTGATCGCTGTGCTGTTGCCGCCAAATTTTCCTCCATTTCTTGCGGA
>CAJQLF010000043.1 GCA_905479115.1 uncultured Flavobacteriales bacterium | reverse complement strand
CTCAAACCCAGATCAATCCTGATAAAGCGAACGGGCGAAATAACGGCTGTGGCTCCAAGGCGCGTCCCTGCGTTCCCGATCAGGTCGGGATTGTCAAATGCCATTTCTCCTGCAAGCATGAGAAATTTACCGAAGTGCATTCCCCCTCCTAGTTGAAATTTAATGCCATTGGGTATGACACGCGTTTCCAACGCTGCTTCATTGAACCACGTATTTGGACTCAGAGCACCGAGCATTAGATCACCTACGTTAGTAGGGTCCTCCACTGGAGTAGCCCAGGTCGTAAGAGCGGTATTAACGGAATACCGTTCACCTCTCCATTCCACGCGCCCCAAATCACTTATGGCCGTGGAAATCCAAAATTGATCTTTTAATTCTAAGACACCTCCAAAGTCAAGTCCCCACCCTTGTCCAACGGGCCCCCACTTGCGTGCTTCTTCAAAAGAGTTTGGCACCCCGTTTTGGAGTGTTGCCAATGCATCATAATTGAACCCATTCGAAAAGGCTCCAAAGGCATCGAGGTTTCCATCTGTTGTTTTTACGCTGAAGTAACCATTTCCTAGGATGAGCTGACCGGATACTCCCGTATGCAAAATGAAGTCTCCAAGCTTCCAAGCCTTGGATATACCGATCGTATGGCAACGTTGATATGAGAATCCGAGTCTGGATTCCTGGAGTAGTTCAGCGATAAGGCCGTCCCCGTTGATGTTGATTCCTCCCTGGAATGAGAGCAACTCTTCAGCGGAAAAATCCCCTGTGTTTTCGACCGCTGCTCCGCCATCAGTTAAAAGTGAATCAAACAGTGCCGCCCATTCTCCCCCTCCTCCCTGAACTAAGAGCTGAATGGGGGTCGCATCGAAGTAGGCTTCGGCTTGAAAATGTTGGGTATTGGAATATGCGACAGCCCAATTCCTCCATTTTTTGGATGAAGCAGCTGTTAGCACATCAGCATTGAGCGTGATGGATTCGTTCGTTAACAAATCAACATATTGATTCCAATCGTCACCGGACCAGTCATCGATGGAGCCATTGCCTCGATTGAGTAAGCTATTCCAAATATCCCCGCGAGAAAGCGCTGTCGAGCTCAGCCTTGCGCCAAATTCAAACCCACCCGCGGCTGACTTCCAATCTGCGTGATTCAGCGGCGAAAAGGAAATTTGAGCTGGATTCCAACCTAGAGCTCGATAATCCCCTCCCAACGCCATGGGTGTTCCCCCTGTTCCAAAGGACAAGTACTGATTTTGAGCATGGCCGTGAACACCTGCAATTAAGAGCAGGATAGCAATCCATACATTTCTTAATTGACTTGTCAAATCGGAATGTTCCATCCGTGGTGGTCTTCTCTTTTTCCACGACGGATTCCGTCCAATTCTTGGAGCAACGTATTGGCTATGGAATTAGCTGAATCCGCATGGGCAACTGGATAATTGATGCCATCTATCCCTATTTCAGAGATGGGTGTAATCGTAGCGGCGGTTCCTACTCCAAAAGCCTCTTTTACCTTGCCTGATTCGAGCCCTGAGCGGAGTTCGGTGATACTAAGTCGCCGGATCTCTACAGGTATTTGGAGATCTTGTGCAAGTTGGATGACAGAGTCCCGTGTTACGCCTTCGAGAATGGTGTCGCTCGTTGCGGGTGAAACAAGGACGCCATCGATGACGAACATGGCATTCATGGTTCCACTTTCTTCGATGTATTCATGGTGAATAGCATCGGTCCAAAGCAATTGGTCGTATCCTTCTTCTCGTGCGAGTTTGGATGGATAGAGTGAGCCAGCATAGTTGCCAGCCGCTTTGGCATAACCGGTACCACCAGGAGTTGCTCGGGTGTATTTGCGTTCGACTTTGACCCGAACATTCCCTTTATAGTATGCTCCTACCGGACACATGAAAATACTGAATGCATATTTTTCACTTGCCCTGACACCGACATAGGAGTCTGTTGCTATCATGAAAGGTCTAATGTAAAGGGACGATTCAGCATCTGAAGGCACCCAGTCCTTGTCCAAGTCAACAAGCTTTGCTAAGGCTTCCATAAATAGATCTTCAGGAACCTCGGGCATGCACATTCTGTGCGCGGATTTGTTGAATCGGGCGATGTTCATTCCCGGACGAAAAAGAGAAACTTCCCCGTTGCCTGTCTTGTACGCCTTCATTCCTTCAAAAATGGCTTGTCCGTAATGGAAAACCATGGATGCGGGACTCATTGTGAAAGGACCATATGGTTCAATCTTACCCCTTTGCCAGGCACCGTCCTCGAACTCCATGAGAAACATGTGGTCCGAAAAAACACGACCAAAGTCCAGCTTGGTGAAATCAACTTGACTAATTCGTGAAGTTTCAGTTTTCTGGATGTCAAAAAAGGAAGAAGTCTCTATCATATTGATATTCAATAAACTATCATTTAGCGTCTTGCGAAGTTCGGATTTCTTAGGCCATTGTCCAAATGAGCATGACCTTTTCGCCTCATTTAACGATTGGAAAGCTATTGGTGAAATAAGAACCGATTGGGACTTACGAATCCTGATTTCACTGCATACATGACCATGGAAGCCGTGTTGTTGACACGGAGCTTTTGCATGATGTTCTTGCGATGCGTGTTGACGGTATGGCTCGAAAGAAAAAGCTTCTCCGCTATCTGAACATTGGTTAACCCTTCCGAAATGAGCGTCAACACCTCGATTTCTCTGTCTGTAAGGAGAATGGGATCACAACTTGCATTAGCTAGTTCAAGGTCGTTAACTTCTATGCTGTCTGCCTTGATAGCGGCCAGAATCTGACCGCAAAAAAAAGTTCCTCCATTGCTGGTTTCTTCTATGGCCTCAATGACTTCTTCCATGCTGCAATCTTTCTTCACGTAGCTGGTAATGCCAGCACGAAGCGCATGAACAATGCTCTGTCCGCTATGTGACGAAGTGATTGCGAGCATTTTAGTTCCAGGCTTCAGCCTTTGGCATGCGAGGACAGTATCAACGCTGAAATGAGGTGCCAGGCAGTCGATGATGATTAAGTCTACATCATTCAGCCCAAGCCAAAGTTCCAATTCTTGTCCGCTTTCAAACTCCGAGGCGATCTCATAGCCTTCGTGCTTCGCCAAAATTTGACTCAGTCCGAATCTGAATACGGGACTACTATCAGCTATGACGACTCGTTTATGCATTCCTCAGCAAACTTAACTATTAAGAATCATTCCAAATAAGTTTCTGTACGCTTTGTTTGTGGATTGAGTCGAATCCGCATACCCTCCTGTGCAAGTGAAGAGTTGACAAAGGCAGTTTTGGCCTCTTCTAATACGGCTTCTTCATCCCGGTATCGGCTCGAAAGATGTCCAATAACTAAATGGGTTGCTTTCGCTTCTTTTGCCACATGACCAGCTTGGAACGCTGTGCTGTGCCCTGTCTTTCGAGCAGTTTTTTCAAGCGCGGTCATGAAAGTCGCTTCATGATAAAGAACGTCTGCGTTTCGCGCAGCCTGTATAAATGAATCACAGGGGGTCGTATCGCCACTGTATGCGTATCTCAAGGAAGATTTCGAAGGCATGCACGCATCGTCAACGCGTATGGTTTTCCCGTCTTTCCGGAGAACATCCTTTCCCGCCTTAAGTGTCAAAATCTCTGAACGCTGCAGCATGTAGGTTCTAATGGCCTCCTTTTTTATGTTGCGGATGGTCGGGACGTAATCGAATATATACCCATAGGCAGGAATGCGGTGTTTTACGGGTACGCTTTGCAGAGTGCAATCTCTCCATTGCATAATGGATTCGCAGGCATCCTTCGAATTGGCGTGAAAGATCAGTTGAAATCTCACGTAGGTTTCAGTTGACTTCAGCGCTTGTTTTACAAATTGCTCGAGTCCAATTGGACCATAAATATTCAAAGATGCAGTTCTTCCAAAGAGGTTCATGCTCCCCAAGAGACCCGGTAAACCTAAAACGTGATCACCGTGCAGATGCGATATACAAATGCCTTCAATTTTTTGAAGAGGAATTCGATGTCGCCGGATTCCCAACTGCACTCCTTCTCCCGCATCGACTAAGAACCAACGTCCATCCCAATTAACTGCTTGCGATGTTGGGTTGTGTCGCAACGTTGGAGTGGCTGCACCACACCCTAAAATGACGATTTCAAAACGCAACCTAGCTAAGCTTCCGCACTTAGTGCCGAATAAGGATGCGCCGGGTGTTTACGCCAGAATCAGTTGAGACAACAAGGAAGTATAGACCGTTGCTCCATCCACGCGTATTGATGGATACGTTCGATGAAGAGAAGTTGTTAATTGGCAAGGTCAATTCTTTTCCTGCGATGTCGAAGGCTTGGATTCGAGCGTTGGAAGTGAGTCCTTGAATCATAACGGATTCGTCCGCAGGATTGGGAAATACCGACCAA
Source organism: uncultured Flavobacteriales bacterium (assembly GCA_905479115.1). Taxonomy (GTDB): domain Bacteria; phylum Bacteroidota; class Bacteroidia; order Flavobacteriales_D; family Sanyastnellaceae; genus UA16. Next base: position 26,789 of record CAJQLF010000043.1, on the reverse strand, counting down.
AGTTCAGCTTCTTCCTCCAGCGTGCTATTTCCACTGGACTCGCCGACAATATCCAAAATGTAACCTGCGAAGAGATACGGTTGGGCTACTCCTACACCAAAAACAGTTACCCAGGCTTCCACTTCTAAGGTCATTTGATAGACTCCTCCATTGGTTGGCGTACCCTCTAAGGACGCGCAGTATTGATCACCGGCAATAAGAGTACATGGATTTGGAGAGCTCTCTAAATTGTTGCAAATAATATCAAGTCCTACATCAGTCAACGCAAATGTCTCCAAGGTGACCGTGTCAATCAAGGTCACGCCTACGAGAAGAACTGAATCAAGCGGTAAGGTAAACATGGGGTCAATTGCAGAAGCATCTGTTGGAACGAGTACGTGGAACACATCCGCGTAAGGCACGTCTACGTACGCCGTGTCAAATTGCTCTCCAGCGTTGGCATCAGGAGATGCACCCCATTCGGCTTCACCAAAATCGAAATCTGCGTCGCACTGCGCAAACAAGGTGAATGAGAAAAGACTTAAAAGTAAGGTAGTGAGATAACGCATTTGATCAGGTTTATTGGTTATTCGGTTCCTTTTTTGTCGGAGCCGATTTCGGCCTCTGTAATCATCATGACCATGTAATCATAGGCTTCAGAAGCAGTTGGAACTATATTTAAGACTTTATCGAGTTGGCTGATTTGCACCAGTTTTTCAACTGATGGCTGCAGCCCGGCAAGAACAAAACTTCCTTCTGAATCACGGCATAGGCGGTTCCCAATTAAAACAGCACTTAAGCCAGAGCTGTCGCAATACCGAGACTTACTCATATCCAGTATGATATACAGCACGCCTTCTTTTGCTAATTGGACAAATTCCCCCTTCAATTCGGGTGCGTGGAGTGCGTCGAGCTTCTCAACGTGGGACGTCACTATGGCGATGTGATCGCGGATTTCTGTAGAAAACTTCATGAATCGATAGTATGCCGTAAATATAGAAGAAAGTGTAAGTGTTTCATTGCATAGAAGCTAGCAAATACAAAACAGCCATTCGCACCGCTACACCGTTTTCAACTTGATCTAGAATTATAGCGTGCTGGCTGTCGGCGACATCGCTCGTTATTTCTACTCCTCGATTAATCGGTCCTGGGTGCATGATAACAATTTCATTGTCCAATTTGTCCAAACGTGCTTTATTCAATCCAAACGATGATGCGTATTCCCGTAAGGATGGAAAATAGGACACACCTTGTGACTCTTGCCTTTCCTGTTGAATGCGAAGCATGTTGGCCACATCGCACCAGGCTAGCGTTTCATCTAGGTTGTGGCTGACCGTCACCCCCATTGATTGGATGTGTTTAGGAATCAATGTTTTGGGACCGCAAACTCGAACGTTAGCTCCCAATAATTTGAGGCACAGTATATTGCTTATCGCTACGCGTGAATGCCTGATATCTCCTATGATCGCAATGTTCTTGTTTACGAGTGTGCCTAATTTTTCTTGTAAGCTAAAGGCATCTAACAAAGCTTGTGTAGGGTGTTCATGGGTCCCGTCACCTGCATTGACAATAATGGTGTCGACCTTGTTTGCCAAAAACTGAGGTGCCCCAGGATGAGGGTGGCGCATGACCACAAGGTCCACCTTCATGGCGAGGATATTGTTGACCGTATCCACAAGTGTCTCGCCTTTTTTCACCGAACTGCTTCCAGCTGAAAAACTCACAACATCAGCACTGAGACGCTTTTGCGCAAGTTCAAAGGAGAGTCTTGTCCGAGTTGAATTCTCAAAAAAGAGATTGGCTATCGTCAAGTCACGCAGTGAGGGAACCTTTTTAATGGGACGATTGATGACCTCCTTGAATTCCTTTGCTGCTTGAAAGATCAATTCAATGTCGTTCTCGCAAAGACCGCGTATTCCTATCAAATGGCGTACAGATAGCTTATTCATGCGGGCTTTTCATTAAAGAGCATGACGCGACATGATTCGCTGGTTTCGTCACAGATGACCTTGACGTACTGATAGTCAATGCTATCGATGGACTTGCCGATGAACTGAGGTTCAATCGGTAATTCGCGCTGGAACCTCCTGTCAACAAGCACGAGTAATTGCACCGATGATGGCCTGCCGTGAGCGAGCAACGCATCCAGTCCTGCACGAATAGTTCTTCCTGTAAACAGGACGTCATCGATCATAATGACATGTCTTCCTTCGATCAGGAAGGGCATTTCAGTTAATGACGGTGATATGGGGTTTTCTCTCCGGCGAAAATCATCTCGATGAAAGGTGACATCCAACCCACCGCAAAAAATGGGTTTACCTAAGATGGCCTGCAGCCGCTGTTGTATAATTTGAGCAAACCAATAACCTCTTGGCTGCAAGCCAACGAGATCTGTATTTGAAAAATCATGATGCTCCAACAGCTGATGCGTTAGACGGTCAATGACCCGCTCAAATTGAGCTTCATCCATGAGGATTTGTGACACCATCGTGTGCAAAGATACGAGCAAAGAAAAAGGGAAACCAGATGGCTTCCCTTTTTTCGATTCTCATGAAGATTTAGCCTTAAGACTCAGTGGTCTCAGCATCATCAGCTTTTTTACTTTTTGCTGGTGCCTTCTTCGCAGCGGGCTTCTTCGCAGCCGGCTTCTTCGCAGCGGGCTTCTTCGCTGCGGGCTTCTTCGCAGCCGGCTTCTTCGCAGCCGGCTTCTTCGCAGCTGGTTTCTTCGCAGCGGGCTTCTTCGTTTCAGCTTTTTCCTCGTCAGGTTCTGCTTCAGAAGGCTCTTCCGTTGTTGGTTCTGCTGTTGCAGCTATTTCCTCAACTTCGGATTCTTCTTTCTTCGTAGCCTTTTTCGTTGGGGCCTTCTTTGGAGCTTCTGCAGCTGTTTCCTCTGGCTGTTCAGTTCCAGTCTCACCGCCATCCATCTGCTCTTTTAATGCATTCAGGACGTCGAAATCTCCAAAAGTGCTGCGCTCAACGCTCGAATTTACCTCATTCATCATGCGGTTATTGCCTCCACTTGATCTAGGCTTGCGTTCCTTAGAAGGTGTTGCCGTAGCTTGTGGGGCCTCTTCAAACGTACGTGTGTGGCTGACCGTGATTCGTTTTGCGTTTCGATTGAACTCGAGAACAACAAATTCTGCTGATTCTTCAGCAGCGACAGCATTGCCATCTTCCTTAATGAGGTGCTTTGCATGGCATGAACCCTCAAGTCCATATGGCAAAGACACGATTGCATTGTTGCCTTCCGTTTTGATCACTGTGCCAGCATGCTTCGAACCTACTGCAAAGATGGTTTCGAACACTTCCCATGGATTTTCTTCCAATTGTTTGTGACCGAGACTCATTCGACGATTCTCCTTGTCCAATTCAAGAACGATCACCTCAATTTCGTCGCTTACACTGCAGAACTCTGAAGGATGTTTAATTTTCTTGCTCCAGCTCAAATCTGAAATGTGGACGAGACCATCGATTCCTTCTTCCAATTCTACGAATAGACCGAAATTCGTGAAGTTTCGGACAACGCCTTTCTGCTTTGAGTTGACGGGGTAACGTTGGTCTATCTCGGCCCAAGGATCTTGCTTGAGTTGCTTCAGCCCCAACGACATTTTTCGTTCTTCGCGGTCGATATTTAGGATGAGGCATTCAATGTCGTCGCCGACACTTAAGAAATCCTGTGCACTACGTAAATGCTGAGACCAGCTCATCTCAGAGACGTGCAGCAATCCCTCAACACCTGGTGCAATTTCAACGAAAGCACCATAATCAGCTATAACAACAACCTTTCCTTTGATTCGAGCTCCCTCAACGAGGTCTTCCGTCATCGAATCCCATGGGTGAGCTGTCAATTGTTTCATACCAAGCGCAATTCGTCGCTTGTCGTCATCAAAATCGAGAATAACCACATTCAGTTGCTGATCCAATTCGACCAATTCTTCCGGGTGATTCACGCGGCCCCACGACATATCCGTGATGTGGACCAATCCATCGATGCCACCCAAATCAACAAACACACCGTAAGAAGTGATGTTTTTGACGGTGCCTTCCAAGACTTGTCCTTTTTCGAGGCCACCAATAATGACTCGTTTCTGCTCCTCGAGTTCAGCTTCAATTAACGCTTTGTGCGAGACGACTACGTTTTTGAACTCTTGGTTAATCTTCACGACCTTAAAGTCCATTTGCTTTCCGACGTAAACGTCAAAATCTCGAATGGGCTTTACATCCACTTGAGATCCAGGCAAAAATGCCTCGATTCCAAACACGTCAACAATCAAGCCGCCTTTCGTTCGGCACTTGACGTCTCCTTGGATGATGAGATCCTTTTCTTTGGCCTCGTTGATTTTGTCCCAAGCACTGAATATACGTGCCGTCCGGTGGGAGACAACGAGTTGTCCGTTTTTGTCCTCTTGTCTCTCAATGAAGATAGGCACAACATCCCCTTCCTTTAGGTCGGGATTGTATCGAAACTCACTCGCGTTGACGATTCCTTCAGATTTGTACCCAATGTTCACGACTACCTCTTTTTTGGTAATGGTGACGACGGTACCGTCGACGACTTCCTTCTCCTTGATGAGCGTTAACGATTCCTCGTAAGTGGTCTCAAGTGTCTTTCGCTCTGATTCTTCATATTCATCTACATCCGATTCGAATGTGTCCCAATCAAAGTCTCCTGGTTCAGCAAGCGCAGGACGCTCTGTAAGCTTCACGAACGGCTCTACAGGAGCTTCGTTTGTCGTGTCCTCTTCAGGCGCTTCTGGCGCTTCAGCTGTAGGTTCTTTTGTTTCAGGTGAATCAGGCGTGCTTTCGGCCTGTGGAGCTGCAGAATTTTCTGCTTGCTCTTCTGGTTGCTGAGTATCTTCGCTCATGGCGTTACCAGTATGTATTTGTATCCTGCATTGGAACAGATGCAGAAGTGTTAAAGGATCGCCATGTTCCAGAGGCGAATAAATAGGATGGCAAAAGTAATCAATTCTCCTGAAATTGGGCCGATTTCATTTTGAAATTGAAAGAAGTCAGCTTCGGAGCTGTTCGTTCAGTTTTTCTAATGAACCAAAACCTTCTGGGTCGACTGGCCTTGAGGAGATTCAAGTCGAGCGAAATAGAGGCCAGCAGGGAGGTGCAATGCGATGCTTTGGGGTGTGAACCATTCAAGGAGAACCTTCCCGTGCGTGTCATACAGCGTCCCCGCGCAAGGAAAAAATGCGGAATGGCCGGAGCTTATTGGATTGGGGTAAATGTTCTGTTCTCCAAGACCACTTAGGTTTTCTGTCACCATGGGACCATTGGACGCATCAGGAGTCGGAATGAAAAATTCTACCCATGGCGCTCCCGCGTCGTATTGTCGTCCCCAAGATCGATCGGGCGCTAATTCGGGCAGAAAGACAGAATCAGCGACACTAAATCCATCAGGCGAACGCAAGGCAATTGATTCTCCCAATGAGCTTAACTTAAAATTCATGTGGTTCCAACCCTGTGAACCGTTTTCATCCGCAATGAGCATGAGGAACGCGCCAGGCAGTATAACGGTCGAGTCTCCCGCTGTGGTGGCAATTTGCCATTTTTGTGGGACGTCTAGTCTGTCCGACACGTAATAACCTGCAAGATCGATTGGTTCATTGGTCGGATTGTACAATTCGACCCAATCATCAAACTCTCCCACTTCATCTGCGTAAGTGATGAAATTATCGGATTGAACTTCATTCAATACTACGCTCGCAGGTGAAATAATCTGCAAGGAATTCGTTACTCGCGGAGTTGGCGTTGAGAAATCCGTCCAATTGGGAGAACCGTCTGAGATGCGCCCGCGACTGTTGTCTTCTTCTAAGCTCATGACCCAATTGATTTCGTCGATAATCGTGTTGTCGTCGTGGAGAAGACTCAACACGCCATCTTCAAACGGTACTATCCCGGTATGGTTTGCCCCTGATGCGGTGTTTCCATCCAACCAAAAAAGTTGAAACCCATTGGGTTCAATGGTGGTTTGCCACGGCGCTTCTGCGCTAAAAACATGGGACTGTGTGCCAATAGAGAGGGTGTAATTGGCTAAGTTGACTTGGTAGTCGTTCGGATTGAATACTTCGATCCACGATGAAAATCCAAATGACTCGTCAAAGACTGTTGAGGTGTTTACTGATTGGAATTCATTGATGTAAAGTGTTGCCGGTGGAAGTGCGATTGTCAAATTAGGTGCATCTGGCGTGGGTACATTGAAATACTGCCATTCAGAGCAGCCATCACAGCTTCGGCCAAAAGAAATATCGGTTTGCTGGATTCCAATGGTGATACTGTCTAAAATCGTCGTACCGTCCTCGGCGACAAGAAAGAGAGACTCACCTTCGTTGCTGATTTTAAAATTGGCGTGGTCCTCCCCTTGCTGTTCGTCGTCATCGCACCAGATTCGCAAATGTCCACCAGGGAGAATCGTGGTTAATCCTGGATTTGAAGAGGGAAACATCCACTTGTTTAATGTGTCAGGGTCGTCACTAAGATAGTAACCGGCTAAGTTTTGGATTCCTCCACCATTGTATACCTCGATCCAATCTTCGAATTGAAAAAAGTCATCGTAATCGTAGGAGTCATTGCTTGCTAATAGCTCGTTGATCACAAGGCTTTGCCCTTGAAGGCTCGCTAGGCTTAAGAATGCTGCTGAGAGTGCCAAGAACACTCGCATTGGAAGAACCAGGTTAGTACGTGACTTCAATTTCGGCTTGTTTAAATCCCTGGGACAAAACTACAGCCAAAGCATCCTGTGCTCCTTCAATTGATGTGAAATTTTCAGTAAAATAAACCGTTTTCCCTGTCAGCTTAGCCGTTTTGAGCCTGACAGCATTCCCCAAACGCAAAAGCGAAGCGACCTCTGCAGGCTGAAGCGTTCCACTGTATTCAACGATCCGCACTCTGAAATTCTTGGTGGATTCGACATTTGATGAGGCCGTTTTGTCTCTCTTTGCAGGTGTTTTTGCTGATGATTTTTTTCGAGCAGCTGGCTCCGCTTTCTTCACATTTTCTTTCGCTGGAGGATTTGAATCGTCAGAAGCATTTCCGTTTTTAGAGACTTTTTTAGTCGTCTCAACTGTATTTGGGATTTGTCTGACGAAGGCATCCGGTGACCATTTTTTGATTTGGTCTAAATGGTCCAAAGCGAGTGTCAAATCAGCGTGTCGACCAATGCCATATTTGGTCAATTTACCGGAGACCTCAATGACGAACGCTTCATCTGTAGTTTGCTCTTGCTTAAAGTCTGGTTGATTAATAAAAGCTCCTACCTGCACGGTATATATACGTTCGGTTGTTTGTTTCGTGCTAAGTGCTATTGGCAGCGTTTCCGCAGCCGGATTTTCTTCTTCCTCTTCTGCAGCCAAGACAGTGGTTTCCACTGAACTTATTGTTGCAAGTGGATTCGATTCAGACACCGGAGTGCGGTGATTGATTTCCTCTGGAACATTGGACTCGCTCACCTTTTTCGTGGCAACCTTGACCCGATTGTCCCTGCGGGTGGATTCTCCGCCAAATAAGGCGATCATTTCGTTGGCAATGGTGGAGCGCATGGCTATCGCTCGTTTGACATGGGCTCTATGCGCTTCCTGGTTCTTGGTTCCCGTGCGTATGTTATCTAATTCTTTCTGATAGAGGTGTGCTTGTTCCAAAATGGGATCATCATGTTTTACAAACATTTCATATCCATCATAATCATTGGATTGCATTGATTCGTCCGCGTTGGATTCTCGTGGTCCGAATGATTGCCACCATGCCCCCGGGCTCATTTGAGACTCTGCGATGACTCGTTCGTATTGTTCTGCTCCTGCCTGATAAGTCTCCCAAGCCAAACCAATGGCTTGTTGCCCTTTGGATTTTCGCTCGTTGATGTCTGGTATGGATTCGATTTCTTCCATGATGCCACCGCTGCGAAGAAACCATGCTTGAGAATCTTCCATGCCGGGCAAAGAATAGATGTCCATGGTCTGTAATTCCGATATGCTGTCGGTGAATGCATTCCATAGGCCGGTTTGCATGGGATGTAAAAATCTACTGGGATCGGCCTGCTGCCCTAGCGCGGTTGCAGCTTGGTTCATAGCTTGGTAAACCTCAGGCGCACTGTTCAAAACGCGAATCAAGTCGTGGCGAAATTCAGGTATTTCCAAAGGCATGGTTTCCGAAAGCCATCGTTCAAATTGCAAATGAGAATCAATCCTGCGGTACATGTCTTCTGCATGAACGACTGCTCCGTTGTACGATTTGACTTGGGCTTCGAAATACGCTAACATGATCATCCAATCCTCCGATTGAGAGCCCACAGGCTGAACGTAGTCCTCCAATTTCTGGGTCCATTGAGCCCAGTCATCTCGGTGTTTAGCTGTTTGATTTCGAAGTGAACGGGTTTGGTCTGATAACACAGCCAGAGCAGGCTCTCCATAGCGTTCGATGGCAGCTTTCACCTTCCACATTTCTGACCCAGGCGCATCCCAGCACTGTGTTTTCTCCATTTGACCTTGAATGGCTAAAGCTTCTTTTCGTGCTTGGGTAATGGTCTGTGGAATGAGATTGAAGTCTTGTAATATCTCCGCTTCTAACATGGCATTGAGCATCCACTGGGGAATGGTGTTTTGCTCTACTGTTGCGTCATCCGAAGATTGATTGGCTGCCTGCAAAACCTTTTCAATGCTAATTTCTTCAAGCCGATTCCCGTAAAGGTTGGCGAATTCATTATCGGACAGCGGCTCTCCAAATTCACCAGAACATACTTTGGCATTCATCGCAGCATAGGTCCACGATAACTCAGGTTGGTTGACCAAGGCAATGCTGGCCAATTGTGCTGAGATCGTTCCTTTCGTAGGAGATGATACGATGATGGGGTCACTTGCGATAACACTTTGGTTGTGGGAAGGGATTTCTACGACTTCACTCCACGATAACTCCCCGCTTTCGCCTTCCCATGCAATGGTAAGCTTAGATTGCTGTTTCAGAATCGTGCTGAAAGATTCTCCGGATTGCAGAATGCTCTGAAGGACGGGAGTTTGCCCGTCGGAAGAAGAGATCACGAGCGTTCCTGGTAAAGCCCCTTTGTCCAGCGTAAATGTCAAGGCAATGGGCCATGCACGCTCCCAATTGCGGTTAAAACGCCACACCTCACGTCCTTCAAAATCTTGGTTTCTATTCGTGGTTAACCACGCTTGTTCTATTCCTTTGGCATCCCAGTACAAGTGTTCGTCAGCTGTACTGTTGATTTCAAAGGGCAACTGAATCGCCATTTCTTCATGGGTCGTCGTTACGAGTTCTGATGTGAAGTCCCCCTGAGATTCGAAAATATCGAACCCACCGATGGACTCCGGTCTCGAGCTGGAGAAGAAAATCCGGTCTATTTCATTGGTGTTTCCTGGAATACAGATTGGAGAACAGTCATCGAAATCTCCATTGATAGGCGAAGGCATTTTCAATGGCTCACCGTATTCGCCCGAACCATTAACGGCAACTCTGTAAATATCTAGTCCTGTATCTCCCTCCTTACCGTAGCTCGCGTAATAGGCATACCGATGCCCAGGCAGCCAGTGCAAATGGGATTCGAATTCTCGTTTTTTATCCTCCTTGCTCAGAAGTTGTTGAGGGACCACCAGCAATCGGCCCATGCTGATTGGGAATTCATATAGGCGAAAAAAGTCTTCAGAATGCGAGATAAGCGTCTCCTTTTCTTCCAAAACAAAAGCATCTTTCGTGAATCCAATCTGATTTGTACATTGACCAAATCGAAGCTTAGCGTCATTAAGCCAATGGTCATTTTTCCCAGCCAGATCGATGGCTGTACGAAAGTGGACGGCCGCTTCGGAAAATTCGTATTGGATGTGGTGGAGTCGCCCTTTGTAATAATGCCAGCCAGCTTCATGCTCTGATTCAAGAACTCCAAGTTCTCGAGCGATTTCTAAATGCTCTTTCGCTTCATTAAGTCGCTGAGAGGTGTATGTGCAAGTTGCCCCGAATCGATAGTGCAGAAATGCTCGATCGTTGGCGACACTAACGAGGTGAGCAAAAAGACCATAAGCGCGACTCATTTCGCCGGCATTAAACGTCTGTTCTGCCCGATGAACCGACTTTGCTAAGTCCCTTTCGGACCACTCAGGGGCCTGTGCTAAAACGGGTGCAATCCCTATCCAAAACAGGACGCAGGTAAAAATTCCATTTGTGGCCGTATGGCCGAAAACAGCACGATGTTGGTCGGTTTGCATTTTCTTCAACTTAAATGAACCATTATAGGACCAAGATAAACTGCTTGACATCCATCAATTGAAGTGCCGTGAATTAGCTTTGCACATTGAATTGAACAAAAACTCAACTTTATGTCAAAAGGTAATTTCAACATTCCATACCCGATTAACGAACCCATTTTATCTTATGCACCGGGCAGCTCTGAACGGGATGAAGTCGCTCACATGTACCGCGAAATGTTCAGTCAAAAAGCCATCGACGTGCCGATGTACATAGGTGGAGAAGAGGTTCGAACGGGAGATAAACGTCCCATGTCGCCACCGCATGATCATCAGCACATTTTGGGGCACTTTAATTATGGCGAAGCTCAACATGTGAACGCAGCGATTGAAGCTGCTTTAGCAGCTCGCCCAGCATGGGCTGGTTTGCCTTGGAATGAACGAGCAGCCGTCTTTTTGAAAGCCGCAGATTTACTTGCAGGTCCATATCGAGCAAAGATTAATGCTGCAACAATGTTGGCGCAGTCGAAGAACATCTTTCAAGCAGAAATCGATGCAGCATGCGAATTAATTGACTTTTTGCGTTTTAATGCGCATTTCCTTCAGGAGATTCAATCTGTTCAACCGGATAGTCAAGACGGAATTTGGAACCGACTCGAGTACCGGGGACTTGAAGGATTCGTGTTCGCTATTACGCCTTTTAATTTTACTGCCATTGCTGCCAATCTGTGCGCTGCTCCTGCCCTGATGGGCAATGTGGTTGTTTGGAAGCCGGCTGACTCTCAAGTTTATTCGGCGCAAGTCATCATGGAAGTGTTCAAAGAAGCGGGCCTTCCAGATGGAGTGATTAACATGATTACCTGCGACGGACCTGTAGCGGGTGACGTGGTGTTCAAGCACCCCGATTTTGCAGGCCTGCACTTTACCGGATCAACGGGGGTCTTCCGTCATTTGTGGCAAGAAATTGGCGCGAACATCGGTAATTTCAAAAGTTACCCGCGCATTGTTGGTGAAACGGGTGGAAAGGATTTTGTTTTGGCTCACTCTTCATCGAATGTTGACGAGGTAGTAACAGGTTTAATACGTGGTGCATTTGAATTTCAAGGACAAAAATGCAGTGCGGCGAGCCGAGCATATATGCCATCTAGCCTATGGCCTGAGATTAAATCAAAATTGATTGAGCATTTGAACGGTATAAAAATGGGCTCCCCAGAAGACTTTGGGAACTTTGTTACGGCTGTAATTGACGAGCGGTCGTTTGATAAGATTCGAGGGTATTTGTCTTTTCTGAATGAGTCAAATGAAGTAGAGGTCATTGCGGGTGGGGCAGCGGACAAGTCAAAAGGATATTTTGTGGAACCAACGATCGCGGTCACGTCTAACCCTCTTTCTCGAACCATGGTCGAGGAGATATTCGGGCCTGTTTTGACGATTTATGTTTACCAGGACGAGGATTTTGAGGAAACCATGGATCTTGTTGACTCCACAAGCGAATATGCTCTCACGGGTGCAGTTTTTGCAAAAGATCGTTTGGTTATTGATAGGGTCACGAAACGATTGGAGCATGCAGCGGGAAATTTCTACGTCAATGACAAGCCAACAGGTGCAGCAGTCGGGCAACAACCCTTTGGTGGAGCCCGAGGATCAGGAACCAACGACAAAGCTGGAAGTATTTTGAATTTATGGCGCTGGACGAGCGCTCGTACAATAAAGGAAACCTTTGCGCCTCCAACAGATTACCGCTACCCGTTTATGGGTTAACATTGGATTTCTGTTAAACGGATGATTTTTCATCCCAAAAAAAAAGGCCTCGAGGCCTTTTTTTGTTTGCGGATATCCGCAGTTCCTATGAAGAAAAGTTTCCTATGGCTGTCCTAAGTCTTCGGCATACTTGGGAACAGGAATCTCGGAAAGATCTACCGCGCTTGGGAAAAAATTCATTTCCTTTTTGAGCCAATTTTGTTGCTCCTTAGGCAGCATTCCCTTGTCGTCCAACCATTGGACCAGAACGATGAATTTTTCTTTTTTCCCTTCTTGGTGGACCGTAGCAACTTTACCCTGGATTGACCGCAGTCTAAAGGCACTATTTAAAATGCTTGCGCGAATACTTTGATAATTTGAATTCCCACCACCATGGAGTTTCATAGCTATTTCCATGAGTTCTTTGTAGCTCATAGGTCTCTTGCATATAGCCAGCTGCTCAAGTATGAATTTTCCCCAAACACTTTTGGGACCTCTTTTTTTTGCTTTGATTCCTTGTTTGGTAAGTATTACTCCAGAAGAGTCCATAGTTCGACCTGAAATTTTGCGGAGAATTTTTTCCACATGCCTTAATTGGGCTTGGATTCTTATCTTCTCTTGATTGTAGAAATCAGCTAATTCCTTGGTTTCGGCTTCATTAAAATTCATTGATTCAATATTCTTGACGCTAATCTCTGAAAGAATCGTCAGAAAAAACAAAAAAAAACAAGGCCTTTTTTTTCTTTTTGATTGAATCAAGACACATCCATGACATAAGCCGGATTCTGTTCGCAAAAGCGATTCATCATTTATCTATGCAACCTACCCCCTAATTCGAGCGAGCAGCTCTCAAGCATTAGTGTACATGGTCTTGCAACCCACAAGGTTTACCAAAGCCTTTGAATCACTTCAAAGCTGGTGAGCTCTTACCTCACCTTTTCACCCTTACCTGTGCCGAAGCCATTGGCGGTATAAATTTCTGTGGCACTTTCTGTCATTCAGCTTTTCAGCTAAACGCCTCCCTTTTGAGAAGTGTGGTGCTCTATGTTGTCCGGACTTTCCTCTCCCGATGAAGGGAGCGATGAATTCACATGGATGTGTCTTATTCCAATTTCTATTGATGGTTAATATTTTCTCAATCCCAATTGACCGGCAACGTTTGTGCCTCGCCTCCTCGAAGAATTGTGACGGCAGAAGTTTGGCCTGCTTCGAACTGACTTAGTGCGGTCATATAAGACATCATGTCAATCACTTCGACTGTATCGATCTGGATAACGATATCGCCTCTTTTCATGCCTGCGTTTGAAGCGGGCCTTCCTTCAGAGACACCGTCAATTCTCATGCCTTCACCAGAAAAGAGGTAGTCGGGAATGACTCCCAAGGTCACATTGAATCGAGGTGTGCTTTCTTCATCTTGATCTTTAGTAGCTGTGAACAAAAACTCGGGTTCATCATTCAGCTTACGAACAATGCGGTCCACAAAATTCACGATTTTCAACATGCCTTGTTCGTTGATTTTGTCTGCCGTATCCGATGGTTTGTGGTAGTCGGGATGTTGACCCGTGAAAAAATGCAGTGCAGGAATCCCCTCCAAATAAAAACTAGTATGGTCGCTGGGACCTACTCCGCTCTCGCTCGGAACCAGAATCAAGGAATCCGAATTGCACGCATCAAGCAATTCCATCCACCTCGGCGATGTACCCGTGCCATAAACAGCTAATGTGTCTCCTCTGAGACGGCCTATCATGTCAAAATTGATCATGTATCGAATGGAGTCCAATGAGACAGTTGGAGATTTACAAAAGTGATTTGAACCCCAAAGTCCCTTTTCCTCTCCGGAGAATGCAGCGTAGAGCATGGAGTGACCCGTTGGTAATTGGGAAAATCGCCTCGCTAATTCCAACATACCCGCTACACCTGATGCGTTATCATCTGCTCCACTATGGATTTTGGGTTCACCTCGAAAAAGGGAGTTTTCGTCTCCATAACCTAAATGGTCATAATGAGCGCCAATCACGCCCCAAAACTGAGTTTTGGCGGCTTGATGAGCATACAAAACGTTGTTCCCCATGATTTCATTCACGAGTGCCATGCCCATTTTTGTGGAGTCGCCTAACCCGTGAACTTGCATCGGAGGATGCGGTTTATAGCTGAATGTCTGAAGAGGTCCCTCTACTCCCTTTGGAGACAACCCCAGTTGATCAAAGTGGTCAGCAATCCACTTGGATGCCCTCACTTCGCCTTCTGTGCCAGTTTCTCTTCCTTGCATTGTGGAATCCGTGAGAGCTTCTACCGATTGCCGCATCAGCATGGCAGAGTCGTGTTCTGAATCGCCTTGGCATGCAATGAGAAATAAAAACGCAATCCCAATGGCAAGAGGTATTTGGACAAATTCCTTACACAGCTTTGGTTTAATGGGCAGCATTTAAAAGTAGTTTTGCGCAAAAATCGGATAGACCCATGACATTCAATCATTCATTGATACTTTTTTTTCCGTTGCTCCTGGCTTCTTGCTCAGAACAACCATCAACTGAACCATCAGAATCTGCATCTGAATCTTCTAGCATCCAGGATACGCTGCGTTACGATCAGGAAGTTCATTTGCACCACATGAAGCAATTGACGTTCGGTGGGGATAATGCTGAAGCTTACTGGTCATTTGATAGTGAAAAGCTCGTATTCCAGGCAGCGAATAATGCGTGGGGAGCGCCGTGTGATCAGATTTTCTGGATGGATCTGGAAGCTGAATTAGAGGTCAAGGGAAACGGGTTAAACCAAATCTCCAATGGTCAAGGGCGCACGACTTGCGCTTATTTTTTGCCCGGTGACACATCGGTCGTTTTTGCTTCGACTCATCTTGTCGACAGCTTATGTCCAGCAGTCCCCCCGCGTGGTCCCAATGGGGAGTATGTTTGGCCGATTTACGCGGCCTACGATATTTTCACATATGATTTGCAGGGAAACTTAATCAGCCAATTGACTACAGAACCTGGTTATGATGCCGAGGCAACTGTGAGCCCTCAAGGAGACCGAATGGTCTTCACTAGCACGCGCAGCGGTGATTTGGAATTGTACACCTGCGATTTGGATGGAACCAATGTTATCCAAGTCACGAGTGATTTGGGATACGATGGTGGAGCCTTCTTCTCGCCTGACGGCCAAAAGCTAATTTGGAGGGCAAGCCGGCCCAGGACAGAAGATGAGATTGTTCATTACCAAGAGTTGCTTTCTAATGGATTGGTGGAGCCAACTGAAATGGAGCTGTTCATTGCGAATATCGACGGATCAGACATGCGGCAGTTAACCGATTTGGGAGGGGCGAATTGGGCGCCCTATTTCCACCCGAATGGAGAGCAGGTCTTGTTTTCAAGTAATCACAAGACCGGGAGCTTTCCGTTTAATATTTTCATGATCAATACCGATGGGACGGGACTTGAGCAAGTCACATTCGATAATGCATTTGATTCGTTTCCGATGTTTTCACCTGACGGAAAACGCATCGCTTTTTCGAGCAACCGCAACAACGGAAGAACGCGAAACACGAATGTATTCTTAGCTGATTGGAAAGATTAAACGAATGGTCTACGCATTGAACAAACCGTTTGGGATTTTGAGTCAATTCTCATCAGAAGGAAACCACCCTGGAATATTGTCACTTCAATTGAATTTACCCAAGGATGTCTGGCCGATAGGCCGGTTGGATCGCGACTCTGAAGGACTTCTGCTTTTAACGGATGATATGCGACTCAGGCAGCAACTAACAGACCCCAAAGAGAATAGCCGGAAGACGTATTGGGTGCAAGTAGAAGGCGCGCCAACCGAAGAGACCTTAGAACGTTTTCAACAGCCCATGCTGCTTCGCATTAAAAAGCAGGAAATACGCACGAAGCCCGCTCGTGTGAGCGTGATGGATGAGCCTGAAGTCTGGGATCGAACTCCGCCAATTCGTCACCGGTTATCTGTGCCTACTTCGTGGATAGCGCTCGAACTGAAGGAAGGAAAGAACCGTCAGGTTCGCAGGATGACGGCGAACGTGGGACATCCAACACTCCGTCTCATTCGCGCAGAAGTGGGGGATTTGACTTTAAAGGGATTGGGTTTATCACCGGGCGAGGTGATTCAACTAAAACCAGAACAAATAGCTGCCGCACGAGCCTAGTTGCTTTTCTTTATCGTTCGCTTTTTGTCGTCATATTTGTCCTGAAATGTCATTGATTACCACCCTTATTGGATTTGTTTGGTCTGCCTTTTGTTGTGTTTTTGCGCTGTGTGTCATACTCATCAATAAAAACGCGGCGAAATGGGTTCTGATTAAAATCGGAAAAAGGATGTGGAGCAAGAACATGGTGCGGATCGTGAGTGGATCTGCTCCAAAGGTTACGTTTCATGGCACTGAAAAACCTTATGCAGACTGGCCCGACCAAGCCATTTTCATTGCCAATCATTCAAGCTTACTCGATATTAATGCCTCTGCAAGCGCCATTCCGCAACCCATCGTGTATTTGTCAAAGGATAGCATTCGCAGAGTTCCTGTGCTTGGTTTGCTGAATGAGCGAGTTGGCACCGTGTTCATTGACCGTTCAAACCCAGCTGCTGCTAAACAGTCCGTCGTTCAATTGAGGAAAACTTTGCAAAACGGGATTTCAGTTATCGTTTATCCTGAAGGAACAAGAACAAAGGATGGAAGGCTTCAGCCATTTAAGAAGGGGGCTTTTCATCTCGCTGCAAACGCTCAAGTCCCCATTATTCCTCTTCACATACATGGGACTCGGCATGCGCTTCCTTCCGGCCGAATCCGCATCAAGCGAAATCCCATACACGTTCGATTTGGCAGACCTCTTCTACCTCCGCCCGTATCCAACACCAAAGCACTCAATGAATTCGTTCAGCAAGGCTTTGATTCCGTGCAAGAGATGAAGGAATGGCACACATCTCACCTGAAAACTCCGGACTAATCGGTTGATTTATTGAGTTCTGTCGTGGTCAAGCTCACTTAATGCGTAAGCCAGCTCCAGACCTTCTCGAATGGCGCGTTGTGCGTCTAATGCTTTGGCATTTGATGCGCCGCCAATTCTGTGAACCTCGACATTGAAGCCTCTCAGCTCATTTTCTAGAGGATAATGAGGGACTTGTCCGGCACAAACAACAATGGAGTCCACAGCCAAACATTGAATCGCACCGTTTTGCATGTAGTTGAGTCCAGCGTCATTCACTTCCACATATTTCACGTCAGCGTGCGTTTGCACTCCACTTTTCCTCAGGTTTAACCTGTGAATCCATCCGGTAGTTTTGCCAAGCCTTCCCCCTACTTTGCCTGGAGACCTCTGAAATAAATGCACCTCATGCTTAGAAAGTGTATCGGTTGGAGGAAGCACGCCACCGCGTTCATCCAAATTCCGGTCGATACCCCATTTTTTATAGAAATCAGCCGTTTCCGATTCGCTCGAGTGCAGAAGGAAATCAGCGACGTCAAAGCCGATTCCGCCAGCGCCGATAATGGCTACGACGCGTCCTACCTTCACACGCCCTGTTAGGACATCGATGTAGTTGCTGACGGGAACACGGTCCATTCCTGGAATTTCCCATGTTCTCGGTGTCACACCGGTAGCCAACACAACATGATCGAATTCTTTGAGCATTTCAGCTGTGGCCTGTGTGTTGAGGTGTACCTCGACTTTGAGCTTGTGCAGCAAGAAATTAAAATAACGGAGGGTCTCATAAAATTCTTGTTTACCCGGAATTAATTTGGCCAAATTGAATTGACCGCCAATCTCCGATTTCTTTTCGTACAAGGCCACTTCATGGCCCAAACGAGCCAATTCGGTAGCAGCACTCAAGCCTGCAGGGCCAGCGCCGATAACCGCTATTTTTTGGACTGAAACCGCTTTTGCGTGGAGCGGCCATTTACCTTCGTGGCTTGCACGTGGATTGACCAGGCATGAAGCGACTTTCCGCTGAAAGATGTGATCTAAACATGCTTGGTTGCAGCCAATGCATGTGTTAATTGAATCGGCTTCGTCCGCTTTTGACTTGGCGATGATATCTGGGTCTGCGAGGAACGGACGTGCCATGGAGACCATGTCTGCGCATCCCGATTCGAGGGCAGCTTCGCATGCTTCGGGTGTATTCAGGCGATTGGTTGTAATCAGCGGAATAGACACCTCTCCCATGAGCTTTTTCGTCACAAATGTGAAGCCACCTCTTGGAACCAAAGTGGCAATTGTTGGGATGCGTGCTTCGTGCCAACCAATCCCTGTATTAATGGCGTCTGCTCCCGCTTCTTCTGCGGCTTTGGCCAATGCCACTACTTCATTCCAATCGCTACCATCCGCTATCAAATCAAGCATGCTGAGGCGATAGACTATTGCGAATTGCGGTCCAACAGCGGCACGGATTTCCCGAATGATTTCAAGTGGGAAACGGATGCGCTTCTCAAAAGAACCGCCGTATTCATCCGTGCGATGATTGGTCGCAGATACAATGAATTGGTTGATGAGATATCCTTCAGAGCCCATGATTTCGATGCCGTCATACTCTGCCTTTTGGGCAAGTCGTGCCGCATTGACATATGATCGTATGGTTCGCTTTACCCCCCGAGTAGAAAGTTCGCGGGGTCTAAAACGATTGATGGGTGCTTTTAAGGCGGAAGGTGCAACGTTGAACGGATGATAACTGTACCGTCCACCGTGTAGGATTTGCAGAAGGATACGACCTCCGGCTTCGTGAACTGCCTTGGTAATTGGGAGGTGTTGCTTCGCGTGTTTTGGCCTCTGCATGCGCGCTCCGTTGGGGCCTAGCGCCCCCTCCCGGTTCGGACTAATTCCTCCCGTAACAATGAGTGCTACACCTCCTTTCGCTCTCTCTTTATAAAACTCCGCCAACTTATGAAATCCACCTTTCTCCTCTTCAAGTCCCGTATGCATGCTCCCCATCAAGGAGCGATTGGGCAACAACAAAGGTCCCAATTTTAGCGGGGTAAAAAGATGAGGGTAACGTTCGTGTGGAGTCATTCGAAATCCCGATATGTGTCCACCAAGTTATCGCGTCTTTTGCGAGATGCCATGTATTGGAATAAAATGGATTGGCCATTTTTGAGTTTATCTCGGCGCTTATCAGCCTTAAGTCCGGCGAGCAATTCATAAAATACCATATCACTTGTAGTCACATTCATCTTTCCCTCCGTCCCATTGGTGAATTTGTAATCGTGGTAGTACCAGTTTTCTTCGTCCCCATGAAAGTAAAGTGTAAAGGCGTCGCCACTGCGGCTTCTTCTCAACTCTAGCTTCCCTTGCGTTTCCATGAACAAGGCCTCTTTTCCAAGTGTCGCCAAACCAAATGAACTGGTAGAGAGCCAGGCCTCTTCGGAATCGTTCCAAACCAGATCTACATTGGTAAGTACAACGCCATTCTGCATGAATTTAGGGACCTTTTTAAGCTCGCCTGTCATGGCCAAATCATTGATTAGTAACTGGCTATCCTCCGGCCCCATCCAACTGCTCAGTGCCATCTCATAATTCGTGCTTTGAATATCGATGGGTGAGCTTTCCTGCCAAGATGGAATTTGAAGAGCCATCCGTTCAAACAGAGCTTTGTTGAAATGATAATTGATCATACACGTCCCACGGAAATGGAAGTTACCGCGTTTGTCCAAATCAAAATTCCCAACCATTGTGTGGCTCGCCATGCCATAATTCAGAGGGAAATCGATTGATCCGCTGCCGGATAGTTTACACGTAGAAACATCGAGTGCGATAAGGTTACCCGGGTCTGAGGCATCCTCATATTTGGCTAAGGTGGAGATAACGTAGGATTGGTCCCGGAATCGAATCTCACCTTCAGGCGCTACAAGGTAGATGTCGCTCGCCTCACCAAGTGGATCCAAAAATGCTGGATACACGTTAAATGGTGGCCGAGAAGACGTCATGACACCGCAGGCAATCGGTTCACCATCTATATCCTCCAAGCCGTCCTTGATTGGAATGGCAACAGCGTTCGGGTCTATGCTGGCTTGGAATTTAATCCAACTTACCTTGAATTGGTCACAGGCTTGGGTCATCCTTGCGCCGCCATCAAAAACAAGAAATTCTTCACTGGCGATCATATTGACTACGCCTGCGAAAGAAAAGTGAGGACTTAAACGAAAGTTATCACGTGCATATATGCTTCCATCTGCTTGAGTTTGAAATTTGTCGTCGACAAAGATGTGGTCGAGAATAATTTCTTGGACTCGCTTTTCGCCGTCTGTATATTGATACGCGCCCGTTCCTTGGTATGCGTAGCGTCCTGAAACTTCGATCTGAGCCTTTTCTATGAGGTGATGCTGTGTGGCTGAATTGGCGATGACGCGCGCATTCAGAAGAGGGTCCAATTCAGCCTGTTGCCGGATGGTGATGCGGCCGCTATCCGGATAGATGCGAGCATCGGCCACGGCTATTTCACTGACGCCATTGCATTGCACGATATCTTCTCCGACTAGATATGTGGCATAAGTGCTCAAGAAATGAAGAGAATCCTGTGTTGGATGTGTGCTGATGAAATTAGAGTGAACTCGGTTTTCGCTAAAATTTATAGGCAGTACAGTAATGTCTCGATCTGAAATCAGGTCAATTTCATCCTCATCGATGAACCACCTGAATTTATCCATGTAGCAGCGGTATTGCTGAATAGGGAGTTCAAT
Source organism: uncultured Flavobacteriales bacterium (assembly GCA_905479115.1). GTDB lineage: Bacteria > Bacteroidota > Bacteroidia > Flavobacteriales_D > Sanyastnellaceae > UA16. The sequence continues at coordinate 6,197 of CAJQLF010000043.1, read as the reverse complement.
GGCTGTTTCTCCTGAGTTTGGCGTGAATTCTCCAACTCGATCATCAAAGTCTATAGAACATTGAACATCATCCGTCGCAAATGCAGAGATGGACTTATTCTTCCCTTGCAGAACAAATGCGGCATGCTGAGAAAGCGTTTTCTCGGATTCAAACGTGAAGTCACTGGCCTTAAGACTTGCCTTCGTCAACTCCAATAGACCGGCACCTTTCATCCCCGTATCCGTTACAGTTATGCTTCCTGTAAGGGCTGCTTGCGCCTCGAATAATTCAAAAGGTCGTACGTCGCTGCTGAGGGTTAAAGTTCGTTGGTAAGGTTCAAAGCGAAGGCGTCCGCTTTCACCGGTTGCAAAAGGCACATTATCGATTTCATTCCAATCATGTCGCATGTTCGCAAATGAACCAATGATAGAATCTGGTAAGAATACCATAGCCTCTCCATCGACATGGGCATTTAAAAAGTTAACGACACCATCACCTCGCAACCCCGAGCCATCTAAGGATAAGGTAGACGTGAACTCAGCGGCACCTCCATATAGCTCGGAGCCATTTGCGGGAGTGATAGCGGTCATTCCGAGAAAGTTATCGGGCATAACAATCAAGGGTCGAGTGATATCAGGAACAATGCCTGCAGAAACGAGGGTGCCGGCTAATTTTAGGTTTTCACGGGTGAGTTCATCCAAGCCTTCAATCTTGAACGGCTCTACTGCATAATAAAATCGGTCCCTGTTGTACGCTGCTTCATATAGTCGGGGTTGATCGTAATAGACAAAGCTGGTTCCCTTGCTGGTGAATTCTGGATAAGACGGGAAACTTTCCGCTTTTTTCCCAGAGCGATTCGTCGGATGATCGATCGCCAATTGCCCTGAAATATCCTGCAAGGCGTTGTTTAACCATATCCTGCGTGGTCGCCCAATTACGTCTGTGGACTCGGTGTCATTTATGCTCAAGCGAACTTCCTCGATTTTATTGAAATCAATGGTAAAAGTCTCGTACGAAAACTCCAGTCCATGGCCGTTTAATTCAATGTTCCCCGCTCTGACTCTTCCATTAAACACCATGTCACGACCTGACTTAACCGTCACCACTGCATCATCGGGATCTATGGATACGTTTCGTCGATTGCTCAGTACCACGTTTTCCACTCCACGAATTTCCATAAATCCATTAATCAGGCTCCAGGTGGCGTTATCACCCATTTTTGGGGTAGAGTAAAAGCGAAGCTTGTCGTAGTCTCGTTTGCCTGTAGCATAGGCCATGTGTCCAAACGTTTTGGGCTGAATAGTTGCAAGTCGGTCCTCGACATCATACGAAAGGAAACCATCATTGGCTAGGTTCATCAGGATCGCTCTCGCTTGGATTTCACTCAGTTTAATGTACATCGAATAATCCATCGAGGTAAAGACTCTCAACCCGGTTTCACGTGTGAACCGGTACAATTCGACCACAGGGTGAATGGGATCGATGCCTTGAATGGCGTCGAATGCTTGTTTTTCAAAATAGTTGAAGCTCGTGAATTCGGCGGCATTGGCTCTAGCCAAAAGAGGAGATCCAATCTTTATGAGAGGTTGCCCAATTTCCCATGAGAAGCCTTCAACATCCCAACTCAATTGATGATGGCTATCCTTGAAAGCCTGCTGCCCAATCCCTTCCATTTGTCGAGTGACCGAAACAATGTTGGGAGCAGTTTGATACCGGACATTGCAATCTGGGTGAGACAAGGTGTCACCGCGGTAGTGAACCTCACTCAAAACATGCACCGCGCTCCACCCGGATTGCCTGATAATGATTTCGTCTGCCGCAAAGTGCATGAACACAGTGTCGGACTGCATAAGATGCATGGTGGCTTGTACTGAGGAGCTAGAAATTCCTCGTATTTGAGATCCCCGAACCTGCAATCCTCCAGAATAGCGAAAGGATTGAAACAGGCTGTCCAGGACCAAATTGTTCTCCCTGCACCGAATGGCAGGATAGGATTTTGAATCGGGTGTTTTCTGTGGCTCAAGTTTGGCGCTGAAGTTTCCAGTTAATGGAGTAGATGAAAACGAAGAATAAAACAGTGCATTTGGACTCTTGTAATCATCTTGGTCCAAGTCGATTGTACCCGCTGGCAGCATAGCATAGGTTGCTTCGGGGTTAAAGCTTGTCCCATACCATGGAAATCGACTTTCGGATATCTGGCAATCTCGGCTGGTCAGGTCCCATTGACCCGCAACGTTTTCAAAGCGCATCGTATCGCCTTGGAAATGAGCGAAAACGCTGCACGAATCAAAGCGCAACATGGGCTTGTTGTCAATGATTTCGAAGTACCAAGGTTTTCCATTGAGTTGCCATTCATGCCGGGCTCCCGAGCTCAGCACATCGTGCAACAAAAGATTTTCAGAAGCCGCTAAAAAAGCAGCGATTTTTTTTCTCTGCCTTTTATCCTCCATCATAGACTGGATGATCTGATGCCACGAGTCCCAACGAATGAGTTGATTTTTCTTAATCAGCGCTTCCGCCGTGTGCAAGTAATCGAGCAATCCCTTGTTTGCAGTGATACGGTGGGTATCAAATAAATCTAAAACGGCCACAATATCTTCTCGCTGAGAATTTGAGGCGTCAGGTCCACAAATTGACAAAGAGAATTCTTTTCGAATCCACTTCGCTTCTTCCTCTGAAGTCTTGCGCACTTGTTTGGCCGTTTCTTCGAGTATAGCAAGGCATGTTTCATCCTGTGCCTGAATTGGGCGCATCAATGTCACGCTCATGAGCAGGACACAAGCGAGCTTGAGAGAGAAAATGAAATCGACCTTGATCGCGGACATGGCTTGAAAGTACAACGTCTACCTTATGAAATAGTGTGCAAGTCCTTTGTCTTTGTCAACAGAAGACATGCCCAGTCTTCCCGCGATAGTTCGTGCAACAAGTGCATGCCCTGCTCCTGTGCGGCAGCTGAGACGGCTTCAATGTCGCTTCGAAAAAATCCGCTCAGCAAAAGATGTCCATGATGCGTAAGGTGTTTTGCATAAAATGGCATTTCTGCGATGAGGACATTTCGATTGATATTAGCCAAAACCACATCAAAAGGATTGAAATGCTCGGGTAGATCCTGAATGCTTCCTTGGAAGGTGATGACTTGGTTGGCCATCGCATTTCGCTCCAAATTGGCTAATGTGTTTTGATGAGACCATTCATCAATATCAAAAGCTACAACCTGCGATGCTCCTAGCTTCTTTGAGGCAATGGCGAGGACGCCTGTTCCGCATCCTACATCCAACACGGATTTGTTCTTCATCTTAATATCCAACAATCCTCGCATCATTTGCCATGTGGTCGGATGATGACCCGTTCCGAAGGACATCTCTGGTTGAATAATGATGTCCAATCCTGATTTTGGTGGGGCGTGGAACGGAGCTCGCATAAGCATCCTTCCTTCTACGTCAATGGGCTCATAATCTTTCTCCCACTGGGCGTTCCAATTCTCAGATTTCACCCAACTCTGTTGAGAAGAGACGGTCGCAATTTCACTCAATGAGGCAATGACAGGCGCAATGCCTTCCTCGTTCAATTCGGATTCTTTTGCAAATGAAACAAGTCCCTGTTCGTAGTCTTCAAACATGCTAAACCCTAAGCCGTCTAGCCAAGCAATAGCGATTTCACGAGCCGGCAAGACGGGGCTGAAAGTCAAGTCAAGACGAAAAAACCGATCCGATTTATCTATCATGCCTTCGCAGCTGATTCGGATGCTGCTACAATGGCCAAAAAGGAAGTCGCATCCAATGCTGCTCCACCGATCAAGCCACCATTGACATCGGGTTGGCTAAAAATTTCAAGGGCATTGCTTGGCTTGCAGCTTCCGCCATATAGGATTTGGCAATGTGTCGCTGTGTGTTGGTCGTACAGATCCGCCAGTAAATTTCGGATGAACGCATGCATTTCTTGGGCTTGGTCGGAAGAAGCGGTTTTGCCGGTCCCAATCGCCCAAATGGGTTCATATGCGATAACGACCTGGTTCATTGTAGCCTGAGCAACAGAATTTAAGGCATGTCTCAACTGGGATTCGACCCATTCAAAATGTGCGCCTGATTCTCTATGTTCAAGTGGTTCGCCACAGCACAAAATCACCTGCATCCCCGACTCAATGGCTTGGCTCACTTTCGCCTGTACGACTTCGTTGGACTCACCATAGGCCTCCCTCCGCTCTGAATGGCCAACCAAGACAGCATGTACCCCTATGGACGTTAACATTTCTGCGGTGTGCTCTCCGGTGTGGGCTCCCATGGATGACGCACTGCACGTTTGTGCGGCCAGTTTCATATTGCTCTCTACTTGAGCTAGTCGGGATAAATAGGGCGATGGCGGAGCTATTAGGACTTCCGTATGCAGGAGTGCTGGGAGGCCGCTGTTTAAGCCAGCCATCAACTCCAGTGCCTCGTTCATTAATTTGTTGCTTTTCCAGTTTCCTGCTACGATGTTCTTCATGACCTTTGGTTCTTGAGCGCAAGTTCGCTCATCTATGGGTGATTGGAAAAAGAGGAATTGAAAAAAATAAACACCATTCAACACGAGGTTATCCACTCCTTGCTCCAGAAACATTGGGGATACAAGTCGTTGCGTCCGCATCAAGAAGGCCCCATTGCCTCCCTGATTGCAGGAGATAACATTGTTGCAGTCATTCCAACAGGAGGGGGAAAATCGATGTGCTACCAATTACCGGGATTGGTGCGCGGTGGACTTACCGTGGTCGTGTCCCCGTTGATTGCTTTGATGAATGATCAAGTGGATGACTTGAAGCAACGCGGAATACGAGCGTTTTCATTGGGAGGTGTTTCGGACAAACGTCAGTTTGAACGAATTTTAGACAATGTAGAACGAATTCCATCTGCATTCTTATTCGTTTCACCAGAGCGCTTGAATCACCCGGATGTTGAAGCGCGGATGAGCAACTGGGACGTTCGGACGATTGCAATTGATGAGGCTCATTGCATTTCGGAATGGGGACATGATTTCAGACCCCAGTACAGAACGATTCATCGTTTTGTTTCCCGCTTCAAGAATGCCGTGTGTGGATGTTTTACAGCCACTGCTACTCCAGATGTGATGAGGGATATAATAAGGAGCATCGGCCTGAAAAATGTCCATCCTTATCGGCTATCTCCGCGCAGAATCAATTTGGAATATGCTGTATGTGATGTACAAGATCCAGACGCACTGCTAATACGCGCTGTCCATGAGTCCACTGGAACGGGGTTGGTCTACGTGGCTACCCGGTATGAGGCAGAAGCTTGGACAAAGAGGCTCAGAAATGTCCATGGAGGCGTTGCTGCCTATCACGCCGGCCTCGATGCTAAGACGAGAGATCAAAGACAAAGGCAATGGATTCGCAATGAGATCCGTGTGATTGTATGCACGAGTGCTTTTGGAATGGGCATTGACAAGCCGGATGTTCGGTGGGTCTTTCACCCTTATCTGCCTGAAAACCTTGAATCTTATATCCAGCAAGCAGGGAGAGCCGGTCGAGATGGAAATAGGAGTCAATGCATTCTTTTCTTGAATGACACCAAAATAAGAGAGTCACAAGAACGTGTCGAGAGAAAAGCTCCCAATTTAGAGCGCATGCGATCATTGTATCAATACATCTCAAATCAGGGTCAGGTGGCAATTGGGGAGCAGCCGCATGATGCATTGAAATTTTCGCTCGCGACATGGGCATTAAAGGAAGGTGTGCGCATGTCAGAAGCGAAGGAATCAATCGCTCTGCTGGAGCGGTCAGGCTACTTCGGATCCGTTCAAAACCTCGATAGATTGTCCTTTGATATTCGGGTCAATTCTCAGGCCCTTCCCGCATTGAGGAGAGATGAGACCATGTGGTCCACACTTCTTTTGAAGTCAGCAGAGCAAAATCACTGCACCTGGACCTTGAGGGACTTTCGATACTGGAATGTATCTGCGACTCAGGCCGAAGCTGCGCTGAACCTATTTCAATCCAGAGGATGGTTGAAATATGCAACCGTACAGGGCGAAGTGTCCTTGAATTGGATTCGTCCCCGAGAGGCTACATCTCATGTTGTCATCCCCGACCAAGTCGGTGTGATTGCCCACAATTATCGGCTTCAAAGAAGTGCTAAAATGACCGAGTTCATCTCAAGTTCCTCTTGTCGGCAACAATTCATAGATGATTCCTTCGGTTTTCAGGACTCAGATCCATGCGGTGTCT